>CAYOXX010000005.1:0-40700 GCA_964408025.1 uncultured Acidobacteriota bacterium
GCCGAGCACCGGGCTGCCTACCAGCCCCGCGCAGGCTGACGTGCTGCAGGCCCGCTGGGGCACCCACGGCGACCACCCGATCGTCGTCCTGGCGCCCACATACGTAAGCGAGATCTACGAGCAGACCGTGCGGGCCTTCAACCTCAGCGAGCAGTACCGGGTGCCGGTGGTGTTGTTGCTAGACGAGATCAACGCCCACATGCGAGAGAAGGTTGAGGTTCCCGCTGACCTCGAGCTGATCGAGCGCCGCAAGCCGGAAGTTGGGCCGGAGGAGTACAAGCCGTACGACGCCAGCTACGGGGACATCCCGCCGATGGCCAACTACGGCGAGGGCTACCGCTTCCACGTCACCGGGTTGATGCACGACGCGACCGGCTTTCCCACGGGCGACCCGAAGCTGGTGCAGGAGTGCCAGGAGCGCCTGCTGCGCAAGATCGATGCAAGCGCCGGGGAGATCGCGCAGTTCAGGGAGCGCTTCCTCGACGATGCCGAGACCGTCGTCATCAGCTTCGGCTCGACCGCCCGGGCGGTCAACCACGCCGTCGGCAGGCTGCGTTCGCGGGGGCTGCCCCTGGGCACCCTGCGGCCGCTTACACTCTTTCCCTTCCCCCTGGAGCCGCTCGAGCGGATTCTGGAGGGAGGGAAGGTCAAGAGGATCCTGGTGGCGGAGATGAACATGGGCCAGCTGAGCCTGGAGATCGAGCGCTACGTCTGCGGTCGCGCGCCGGTCTTCGGGCTGCACAAGGCCGACGGCGAGCCGATTACTCCCGACGAGGTTGAGGAGCGGATCCTGGGGGTGCAGCGGTGAAACACGGGCTCACGTTCTACCTGCGGATGGACAGGATGCCGCACATCTTCTGCCCGGGCTGCGGTCACGGCATCGCCATGCAGGCCATACTGCGCGCCATCGACAAGCTCGAGCTGGAGAAGGACGAGGTGGTCGTTGTCAGCGGCATCGGCTGCTCGAGCCGCATCCCCGGATACCTCGACTTCAACACGCTGCACACCACCCACGGCCGCGCCATTCCATTCGCCACCGGCATCAAGATGGCCCGCCCCGACCTCAACGTGCTCGTGATCTCCGGCGACGGCGACGCCACCGCCATCGGCGGCAACCACTTCATCCACGCCTGCCGCCGTAACATCGACCTCACGCTGCTGGTGCTCAACAACAACATCTACGGCATGACGGGCGGGCAGTCCAGCCCGACAACATTCGTCGGCGCCCGCTCCTCGACCGCCCCCTACGGGCACCTCGAGCCGGAGTTCGACATTAGCGGCCTGGCTGCCGCCGCGGGGGCCAGCTACGTCGCCCGCGCCACCTGCTACCATGCGTTGCAGATGGATAAACTGATCAGGGATGCCATCACAAATACAGGGTTCTCGGTCGTCGAGATCCTCAGCCAGTGCCCAACCTATTTCGGCCGCAGGAATCGCATGCCCGATCCGGTGGACATGCTGCGCTGGCAGAAGGAGCACACCTACACAGCGGCGGAGCGGAAGAAGAAGTCCCCGCAGGAGCTGGAGGGGAGACTCCTGCGCGGCGTCATTCAGCACCGAGAGCGGCCCGAGTACGTCGAGAGTTACCTCGAGCTGATCGAGCGCGTGAGAGAGGCGTAGGGGATGAGCGACCGGATCGAGATACGTCTGAGCGGTTCCGGCGGGCAGGGGATGGTGCTGGGCGCCATTATCCTGGCCGAGGCTGCCGCCATATACGACGGCAAGAACGCCACCCAGAGCCAGAGCTACGGGCCCGAGGCACGCGGCGGCTCCTCCAAGAGCGACGTGGTCATCAGCGAGGGCTTCATCGAGTACCCGAAGGCGACGAAGGTTGACGTGCTGCTGGCGATGACGCAGGAGAGCGCCGACAAGTACTGCCCCGACCTGCGGCCCGGCGGCCTCCTGATAGCCGACGAGGACATGGTGGCCGAAATGCCGGAGGTGGAGGGCAGGGCGGTGCGCCTGCCGATCGTCCGCCTGGCCACGGAGACAGTCGGTAAGCGGGTTGTAGCCAACATCGTCGCTCTCGGCGCACTGGTCAAGCTCACCGGCGTCGTCAGCGAGGAGGCGGTGCGCAAGGCGGTCCTGGCACGCGTCCCCAGGGGAACCGAGCAGCTCAACGCCAAAGCCCTCGAGGTCGGCTTCAGGGCCGCCGAAGCGGCTGGAGGCTGACAAAATCCGTTAAGGGGAGAAGATTACTTATGGCGCTGGAACGCACACTCGCAATCATCAAGCCCGACTCCACCGGCAAGGGGAACACCGGCAAGATCCTGGCCGACCTCGAGGACAACGGATTCAAGATCCTGGCCATGCGCCAGGCCCTACTGACCGCCGAGCAGGCCAGGGAGTTCTACGCCGAGCACAGGGGAAAACCGTTCTACGGCAGCCTCGTGGCCTACATGATCAGCGGGCCGGTCGTTCTCGCCGCCCTCGAGAGAGAAGACGCCGTGGCCGGATTACGCGAGGTCATGGGCGCCACCGACCCGGCCGAAGCTGCCGAAGGCACGATACGCCGGCGCTTCGGCGAGTCGATCGAGCGCAACGCCATCCACGGCGCCGCCACACACGCAGACGCCGCCCGCGAAATAGCCTTCTTATTCAGAGAAGCTGAGCTGATTCAACAATAGGCACAGACATTTCTTCTGTAAGTATCTCAAAACAAAGCACTTGCTGGGAATAGAGTGCCTGTCACGCTTATTATCGGCGCTACAGTCCCAGCTCTTCGCTGACTCCCTGCATGGCGACCACGGTGAGCTCGCAGAACTCGGCTATCGGGATGCCGATGCGCTCGCACTGCAGTATTTCCTCGCGGCTGACTTTGCGTGCGAACGCCTTCTCCTTCATCCGCTTCTTGACGCTCTTGGGCTTGACGCTAGCTAATTTCTTGTCGGGCATCACCAGGGCGGTGGCGACCACCAGGCCGGTGATCGACTCGCAGGCGGAGAGGGCGAAGTCGAGCGTCGACTCGCGCTTGACGCCGTGCTCGGCCATCTCGTTGTGGGCTAGCACGGCCCTGACCGACGTCTCGCCGAAGCCCCACTCGCGCAGCCACTCGCCGGCCGGGACGGTGTGGCGCGCCGGATCGTCTTTGGTGATCTCGAAGTCGACGTCGTGCAGCAGTCCGAGCACCTCCCAGGCGTCCGGGTCGCCGCCCAGGCGCTCGGCAGCGGCGCGCATGACGGCGCCGGCGGCGATGCAGTGCTTCACCAGCCAGTCCGTTTCGACCTTCTCCCTCAGCTTCGCCAGAGCCTCGTCGCGGTCGAATGGAATCGTTAATTCGTCCACGGTCTACCTCCTAAACGGCTAACCGATTCTAGGGAACAGTTCGCCCCGTGTAAACCTTGTCATCATACGGAGGCTTGACAGCGGAGCCCGCTTTCCATAAATTATGCCGACGGGACGGCGGGGCTATCGTCTAGGGGACTAGGACAGGTGGTTCTCAGCCATCAGACCGGGGTTCGAATCCCCGTAGCCCTGCCAACTATTTAGCCGGCCGGCTGCGGCAGGGAGCTGACAGGGTCTGAAAAGCATCTGTAGATGCGCGCCGGCAACGGGGGATGTAATGGAATTGGTTGTCCACGAAGCGGTCCTCGCGGGCACAGCGGGCAAGAGCCTGGAAGCGCAGATCGAGGAGATGCAGGAAAACCCGGTTGGTGCCTCGACGGAAGCCGCCAGGGAGAACGTCAACCAAGAGGTCTCAGCCTTCGCCCTCAAAGAGGCGATGGGTCTGCCCGGCCGCATCGTTGACATCCTTCTATAACCGCGAGCCTCCAATACACCGTTTCGACTCCTGTCTTACTTATTTCCGGTTCTCCATACGCGATAGTTGTACTTGCCCCCCGGCCGGGGCGCGTTTAGATTGATGCTGATGTGAGAAGGCAAAGAATGGACGATAGAACGGGGAATCGAGGGAGCGGTTCCGGTTGTCCAGTGAGTCGAACGCTCAAGCAGGCCTTGAAAGCTGTTTTGCTATTTGCGCTGGCTATCGGCTATCTGCTCTTTCCCGCCTGCTCGGTCGAGGAGACCCGCACGCTGTTTGTGCTCCGCGCCACGCTGGCGGAATATCTCGACGAAACTGATTCCGATCTTCAAGTACGCAGATCGCGCTTCGGCTACCCGGTGCCGCTGCGCTACGGCGGCTCACACTATTTCATCAATTCCGTCAGACAACCGGTTCCCGGAACGATCGAGTGGCCGCTCGACATTCCGAGCGGTAGGTCGGCCCTGGAGTTCACCGTCGGCTTCCTCTGCGCCGAGGAGACGCCTCTGAGCTGCGTGTGCGTCAGGGTAACGGCCGAGGCCAACGGAGCAGAGGAGATGCTCTACGAGCGGGATTTCCTGGTCCGCTTCCCGGACCGGCAGTTCGTATTCTACTCGGAAGAGATTCCCCTGGAGCGCTACGCGGGCCGGAGCGTAATACTGACCTTCCAAAGCTCGACGGAGGAGAGCGACCTCGGGGGCGTGCAAATCGTCTGGGGCAACCCGTCTCTGTTCGTCGAAGAGCGCACCGGCCTGCCTAACATAGTCCTGATCTGCATCGACACGCTGCGCCGCGACCGCGTTGAGTGTTACAATCCCGATTTCCCGACGCCGGCGCTGCAACGGCTGGCCGAGGACGGCGTCGTCTTCGAGCACGCCATCTCGCAGTCCCCCTGGACGCTGCCCTCGGTGGCGACGGTGCTCACAGGTCTCAACCCCTCGCTGCACCGCGCAGGCAGACGGATCTTCTTCGAAACGGAGCGGTCGGGCGAGGATCTGAGCGAAGAGGAGAGAAGACAGGGGATGATCATCGGCCGCAGCCGCTTCATGCTGGCCAGGCTCGATTCGTCCGTCAGGACTCTCCCGGAGCTTCTGGGCGGGAGGTACATCACCCACATGGTCAACAGCAACGGCATCCTCTCGCCCAGCACCGACGTCGTCAACCGTTTCCACTCCTTCGTCGACGGCGCCCCGCACGGCCGCATGGTGACCCGGCGGGCCGCCGACTGGGCGGCCGCCAACAAAGACAAGCTTTTCTTTCTATACGCGCACTACCTCGAGCCGCACGAGTGGGGCAGCTACTACAGCGCGCGCTACGGCAGGCCGGAAGCATTCGATCGGGTGGCAGCCAGGGAGGTCTACGACGACCTGGTCCACATGGCCGACGTCTACGTCGGCCGCCTGCTCGACAGGCTGGTCGAGCTCGGCATCTACGACTCGGCGCTTATCGTCCTCTACTCCGACCACGGGGAGCACCTCTGGGAGGAGAACTGGAACCTAAAGGGGCACGGCAACTCGCTGAGCAACATCCTGCTCGAGGTGCCGCTGATCGTGAAATTTCCGAATTCCCAGTACGCCGGCGCGCGGGTCGATCAGTACGTGCAGCTCCTGGACATCTTCGCGACGATTTTGGAGGAGGCCGGGATACCGGCCGACGATCCCAGGTACGCCCAGGGCATCTCACTCAGGCGGTATGCCGCGGGGCTCCCATTACCGGAACGGCGCGATTTCATCAGCGAGTACATGCTTCACGGCCGCGAGCGGATCGCCGTGCAGCAAGGCGAGTACCGGCTGATCTACAACTACTCGAATGAGCGCTTCAGGTTCTTCGACGCGGCGAGCGACCGGCAGCTGAGCATGGGAGCAGGTGCGGGTGCGGGAGCCTCGGACGACCTCCGCCGCCAGGCGGAGCGGCTGCAGGAGGTGCTGAGGTCGTACCTGGAGATGGTGGCGCAGCTTCCCGACGAGTTCCAGCGGATAGAATTCACCGATGAGGAGGCCCGCCGGCTGCAGGAGGTCGGTTACCTGCGATAGCAGCTGGCGGTTTGGCGATTGCCTGTGGGAATAGTGTCCGTAGTAGCGAAACGTGCGAGCGTTGTGGTGGCTGCGCTGGCGGCCGTGGTGGCACTCCTCTCTTCCTGTGCGGACGGACCTGCCGTCGAGACGGGCACCCGGGAAGTCGACCTGATAGCCATCTTCGACGCCGCGCGCCAGATCGTCGAGACCGGCGAGATCAGCCTCGCTTCCCCGCGGAAGTACTTTTACCTCGACCGGGGCTGGTCCTCCCTCCAGCGCGAAGGCGAGGGAGAGTTGGCGTGGGTCGCCGCCGTCTCGCGCGAGAGCGCGCTGCACTACCGCGTTCTGCAGCCGGCCGAACGCTGGCTCTCGTTCAGCGTCCGCCTTCAGGGCAGGCTCGGGGGGCCGCAGAGTCAACGCATGGAACTGGTTACCGGCGGTGAGCTTCTGGAATCGTTCGAGATCGCCGGCGAGGAGGTTCTGGAAGGGCTTGTGCACATTCCCGCCGCTCTGCAGCGGGTCGGCGACAACGAGATACTGTTCCGCTTTGGCTCCATCGACGAGAATCCCGGCTTCCTGACCACCAGGGCGAGGCAGGAGGCGAATCCCTATCCCGGTATCTCAGCCTATTTCAGCGGATTTAAGATCTATCTCGGACGCCACGCCGCCCCTCGAATGCGGTGGATCCGCGACGACCGAAACGTCTTTCGGTTGGTGGCGAACGGAAGACGCATCCAGCAGCGTCCCAACAGCGAGCTATCCTACGCGCTGGAAGTCAAGAGTGGGGCTCGCCTGGACCTCTCGGGAGTTGTCCAGGCGTGGCGCGAGAACTCGGGCGGGATCACAGTTGCGGCCTTAATCCGCACTGACGAGCAGCTCCAGTGGAGCCTGTTGTGGGCTAGGGAGTTCTCCTTTCGGCGCGGCGCGACGGCGCAGGCCTTCGAGGCCGATCTGCCGCTGGACGAGATGGACGGCCGGCTGGTCGAGCTGCGCCTGCGCGTCACCGGAAGTACAACATTCTCCAACGCCAGTGTCACCTGGCAGAGGCTGCGGCTTCGCCTACCCGGTAGCGAATCGGAAGCCGATCCTCCCCCCAGGCCGCCGGTGCGGTTGACGGATCGCTTGCGCAGCGTCGTCGTCATCGTCATCGACGCGGCGCGTGCCGACCAGCTCGGCTGCTACGGTGACGAACGCGGCCTTACGCCCAATATCGACGCCTTTGCCCGCTCGGCGGTTATCTTTCGCGATGTCGTCGCCCCCTGCCCCTTCACTCTCACCTCCGTCGCCACCCTGTTCAGTGGCATGCAGCCGGAGGGGCACGGCGCCCGCCGCTTCACATCTGTCTTTCCCGAAGAACTCGAAAACATGCCCCGCGCCTTCAGGCGCAGCGGCTACTACACGGTAACCATCACCGGCAACACATTCCTCAACCGGAGTTTCGGCCTCACCCGCGACTGCGACGACGTGGTCTCCATCTACCGTGATGCTGACAGGGAGAGCGAGCTGTCGGCGATGGACGTTGCGGAACTGGAGCGGGGAGTCGCGGAAGCAGCCGCCAGCGGCAAGCCGGTTTTTCTCTACGTTCACTTCCTGCCGCCCCACACGCCCTACAACCCGCCCGCAGGGTTCGACAGGCCCTTCGCCACCGAGACCACGGGCGGCTTCGATGAGGGCTGGAGGATCGCTAAGCGCCTCGCCTACGGCCTTGTCGGCGCCGACCATCCCGACCTGCGCCGCTTCTACGAGGGCTACCTGAACAACCTGTCCTACGCCGACCACCTGACGGGTCTGCTGCTCGAGATGCTGCGGCGCCACGGCCTCTACGACGACAGCCTGATTTTCGTCACCTCCGACCACGGCGAGGCCTTCGGCGAGCACGGCGAGGTCATGCACTGTACCACCGTCCACGACGAGATGATTTTAGTTCCGCTGATCGTGCGCGTCCCCGGCCTCGAGCCGCGGGAGGTGCGCCGGCAGGTCGGCCTCATCGACCTCTTCCCGACGCTTGCCGAGCTGCTGGGCCTCGAACTCGACGGGGCGGAAGCCCAGTTCCAGGGTCGCAGCATCGCGCCGCTGCTGGCCGGCGGCGAGCTGCCGGACGCTTACTACTACTCCCGCGCCCAGGGCGGGAACCTGCCGGTGCCGGTGAGGCGCTCTCCGAACCGTGACTTGATTTTCGCCCTCAGGGGGGAGAGGTTCAAATACGTCCACCACGGCGACCGCGGGGAGCTATACGACATCCGGGCCGACCCGGGCGAGAGCCACGACATCTCCGCCGAGCGCCCGGTGCTGGCCGCCTACCTGCGCCAGCGCGGCCTGCTTCTTTTGGCCGCGAGCGAGGCGTTGAGCACCGGCCGCGAAAGCGAGATTCAACTGAGCGAAGACGAGCTGAACGAGTTGCGCGACCTCGGTTATCTCCAATGATCTTGCGTTGTTAGCCGTAGATGAAATCGGCACTGAACGGTGGTAAAAGGATGTGGGGAGCGAAGCAGATCCTATTCGGTGCTTTCGCACTGCTGGCCGCGCTGCTCCTGCTCGCCGGCTGCCCCGGTAGCCGGCCCACTACCCAGGATTATTCAACAATTGATCTGATACAGATGTTCCACGCCGCCCGCCAGCAGCGTGAGACCGGCTCATTGGATTTGTTGTCTCCGCTTAAGTACTACTACCTGCCGCGCGGCTGGTACGTCTTCAGAGTGACGGGCGAGGACGGGCCCCACGGCGTCGCCGCGGCGGCATCGAGGGAGTGCCGACTGAGGTACCAGGTAGTGCTGCCCGCCGAGCGCTGGCTGGCCTTCAATGTGAGATTGCGCGACAGGTTCGGTGGCCCACAGCAGCAGAGAATCGAGGTCTACGCCGGTGAGCGCCGCCTCGACTCTCTCGAGGTTTCCGGGGATCGAACCGAAGAGAAGCTGGTCCGTATTCCGGCAGAGGTCCAACGCCCAAGTGATAACGAGCTAATTTTTCGTTTCTCTGAGTACGTTGAGAATCCGAATTATCTCGCCGGCGTCGAGGAGCACCGCGAGAATCCCTGCCCGCTTATCGCCGGCTACTTCAGCGATTTCCGGCTCTATCTGGGCAGCGCAGACGGGCCCCGATCCAACTGGATTCGCGACGAGACCACTGCCATCAGGGCGGCGGCCGATGGGCGCCGGCTTGTCCAGCTCCCGCACAGCGCCTTCTCATATGCCTTCGGCATCAGTGAGGGTGCAATCCTCGTTTTTACCGGGAGCGTGGAAGCTCCCCGGAGAGATGGAGGCGCCGTAACGATAACCGTGCAGGCCCGGACCGACGCCCGACCCCGTTGGCGCCCGCTCTGGACGAGGGAATTCTCGTTCCGCGCCGGATCGACCTCGTTCGCCTTCGAGGCCGATCTGCCTTTGCGCGAGCTTGCCGGAAATCTTGCCGAGTTCCGCTTCAGCGTCACCGACTCCGTGAAGTTCTCGGGCGCCAGGGTCACGTGGCGGCGGTTGCGGCTGGAGACGCCCGCGGAAGGAGACCGGCAAGACGATGCCGCTGAAACTCGGCAGCCGGTGCGGATGGCGGATCGGATTCGCAACGTAGTGATAATCGTCCTCGACGCCGCGCGACCGGACCACTTCGGATGCTACGGCGACGAGAGGGGCTTGACGCCGAACATCGACCAATTCGCTGCCTCCTCGATACTGTTCCGCGATGCCGTGGCCTCGGCGCCATACACCATCGCCTCGGTAGCGACACTCTTCACCGGTCTGCAGCCCGAGCGCCACGGCGTGCGCTTCGCCACCTCCGCCCTGCCCGCCGACGTGGAGAACCTGGCGAAGACATTCAACAGGAGCGGCTACTACACCCAGGCGCTGGCCAGCATCAGGTATGTCGACCGCAACTTCGGCATCACACGCGACTGCGACGACGTGATCTATATCCGCCAGCCTGGCAGTGGGGGGGAGTATCGCTCGACGATGGACATTGAAGCCATAGAGGAAGGCGTGAGGATGGCCGCGGACAGCGGCCGGCCGGTTTTCATCCTCGCCCACTTCCTGCCGCCCCACTGGCCGTACCTGCCGCCGCAGCCGTTCGACGCCATCTTCGAGTCCGGCCACGAGCCGGCCTACGGCCAGACCTGGATGCTGGAAAGCCTCCTGGGCAACCGGCTCATCGACGCCGATTTCCCCGACATCCGTACCTATCATCTGCGCTACCAGAACAACCTGCTCTACGCTGATCACCTGGTTGAACAATATCTGGAGCTTCTGCGGCGCTACGGCTTATTCGACGACAGCCTGATCGTCGTCACCTCCGACCACGGCGAAGCATTTGGCGAGCATCGCGCCATGGACCACAACTCCACCGTCTACGACGAGATGATAAGGGTTCCGATGATCGTCCGTATGCCGGGCGTCGAAGAGCACCGTGAGGTGCGCCAGCAAGTCGGACTCATAGACATCTTTCCCACGCTGGCCGAGCTGCTGGACCTGGAGCTCGAGCGCGCCTCCTTCCAGGGCCACAGCATCGCTCCGCTGCTGGAGGGGCGGGATCAGGAGCCGCTCGACTACTACTACTCGCGCGCTGGCGGCGGCAGACTGATCTTCACACTGCGAGGCGAGCGCTACAAGTACGTGCACCACGGCTACCGCGAGGAGCTTTACGACCTGATCAATGATCCCGGAGAGACCCGCAACATTGTCGCAGAGCGCCTGGTGCTCGCCGCTTTCCTGCGCCAGCGCGGCCTGCTTATGATCGCTGCCAACGAAAGGTTGCAGTCATCCGGCCCGGCCGAAGCACAGCTCAGCGAAGAAGAGCGCCGCGAGCTGCGCGACCTCGGCTACCTGCAGTAATCCACGTGTGGAATCAGATCGCGAGCGTGGGGATTATCCCATCGCGTATGAGCCCATCGATCTCTTCGCCTATCGCTCTTCGGGTCTCATCGCGGACCGCTAACAGCGGCTTGCGCGGCGGGCCGCCGTAGAGGCCGCGGGCGTCCATCGCCGCCTTGATGCCGGCTACGCCATGGCGACCGTGGATAAGCTTCAGTGGCACGACTACGGCCTTCTGGAGTGCGTTCGCCTCGGAGGTCTTTCCCGCCTCGCACAGCTTCCAGATGCGGATCATCGGCTCGGGTAGTATGTCGGCGGCGGCCAGTATGCCCCCGGAGGCGCCGGCCGCCATGACGGCGGCCAGGATATCGGCGCTGCCGCTCAAAACGATGAAATCGTCGGGAACGCGCGCGAGCAGGTCGAGCATCCAGCCGAGATTACCGGAGCTGTCCTTGACGCCCGCGATGCGCTCGTGAGCGGCGATCTCGGCGATCGCTTCGGCGGAGATCGAGACGCCCGTTACCGTAGGATTGTTGTAAACCAGGATCGGCACGGACGAGGCGTCGGCGACGGCGAGGAAGTGCTCCTTCAGCGCCTCGTCGGTCATCTTCGATTTGAAGAAGTGGGGAGTGATGACCAGCAGCATGTCGGCTCCGCAGTCGGCGGCGGTGCGCGCCAGCTTCACCGTCGCGGCGGTCGATTCGAGGCCGACGCCGGCCACCATCGGCTTGCCCGGCGGGATTGCAGCGCGCGCGGCTCGCAGCAGCTCTATCTTCTCCGCTTCGCTCAGGAAGGCGGCCTCGCCGCTCGAGCCGAGCATGACGTAGCCGGCCGGGTCGTGCTTCTCGTACCTCTCGATGTTCTCGACGATCTTATCCGCCGCGACCGCCCCGCCGACGAACGGCGTAGTCAGCGGCAACAGGACTCCCGATATCCGCATTCCAAACCCCTCCCGTACGCCCGCAGGCATAATAGGCAGCTGATCTTTTCCTTCCTTGGCAGGCCAGCCCCGTCACGGTGGGTAAGCTCTCCTGTCGGTCGCCGGAGCTGAGCCCCTGTTCTATGTCTTCGGCATCAGGCGGGCTATGAGGGCCCCGAATGCCGAGAGGTTGCGAGTCTGCACCCAGATCTTGCCCGGCCCGGTGTAGTCGCAAACCAGGCCCTCGCCCGAGGCCAGCGTCGAGAAGATGCCCTTCGAGGCCTTCCTCAGCTTGTAGGTGACGGTATCCTCGAAGGCCACTATGTGGCCGGTGTCGACGATGTACTGCTCGCCCGGCGCCAGCGTTTTGTCGTATACGGCGCCGTAGGAGTTGAGGAACAATTTACCGTTCCCCGAGATCTTCGACAGGAAGAGCCCCTCGCCCGAGATCATCGCCTTCAGCGAACCCTGGGTCGAGAGATCCAGCTCGGGATCGCCAGCCAGGTAGGCACCGCCCTGCGCCAGTATCGTGCCGGCGAGGTCGAACTGGATAACGTCTCCCGGCGTGGCCGGCGCCAGTAACAATTCGCCCGGCCCGCGCTCGGCGGTGTAGAGCGAGGCGAAGAGCGCCTCGCCGCCGACGGCCGCCTTGAGCGAGCCGAAGAGCCCCTTGCCTGCGCCCTTGGCCTTGAGCTCGATCGTGTTGCTCATCGAGACCATGGCGCCGGCCTCCGCCTTGAACGACTCGCCCTGCTCGAACTGGATCGTGAGCGTCGTGAAGACAGGGCCGTTCTCGATCGCGTACTGCATCACAACCTCCTGCGGTTTCGGTGTGGGTAAGAGTACTGACGGATTAAGTTTAGCACCACGGCGCGGAGTCGGACACCCGCCGATTGGTCGCCTCCCGTCAGGGCTTCGGATCGAGCGCCTGCAGGCTGCCCTCGGCCGCCTCCAGCGTCGCGGCGATCTCCGCGATGCCGATGTTGCCCATGTGGCCGATCCGGAACACCTTGCCGGCGACCGGCCCTAGACCACCTGCGACGACAACACCGCGCGTCGCCATCTCCTCGCGGAATGCGGCGTCCTCGATCTGCGGCGGGTAGCGGAGCACGGACAGCGTAGCGGCCAGGCAGTCGGCAGCCGTGAACGGTTCTAACCCGAGGGCGGCCAGGCCCGACCGAATCCTGTCCGCCAGCTCACCGTGCCGCCGGAATCGCTCCTCGAGGCCTTCTTCGAGAACGAGCTCCGTCGCCTCTTGCAAGGCGACGATCTCGTTGACGCACGGCGTCGAGTGGTAGCGATTGGGGTCCTCCATCACCGGCAGCCAGCGCATGACGTCGGCGTAAAAAGCCGGGACGCCGTTCATCCGTCGCCGCTTAGCAAGCGCTCTCTGCGAAAAGACCACGATCGCCAGCCCGGGAGGCGCCCCCAGCGCTTTCTGAGGCGCGGCTAGCAGCGCGTCGAGCCCCCACTCGTCGAACGGCTCCGGAACACCGCCGAGTGCACATACTCCGTCGAGGATTACCAGCTCGTCGCGCCCGCGCAGTAGCCGGCAGTATTCCCCGGCCGGGGCGCAGGCGCCGGTCGACGTGTCGACGTGGGTGATGGTAACCGCCGCGTACGAAGCTTGGCTCAGCCGCTTCTCCAGCTCCTCCGGGGGCACGATGTGCCCCCAATCCGATCGCAGCATGTCGTACTCGATGCCGAACGAGTCGGCGAGCTCAGCGTAGAAGTGGCCGAAGTAACCCTGGGAGATGATCAAAACCCTCTCTCCCGGAGCCACGAGGTTTACGAGCGCCATCTCCATGGCCAGAGTTCCGCTACCCCCGAAGGCGAACGGCAGAGCAGATTCGCTCTGCGCAATTCTGCGCAGGTTGGCGAGGCAGGTGCGAAAAGTCTCGACGAATCCGGGCGACAGGTGCGACGCCGCCTGCCTCGAGAGGGCGTCGAGCACACGACGGTGGATCGGCACCGGACCCGGAATCATCGTCAGCGTATCGTCGATCATGAGTCCCTCCTTCTTCTACTCGTAATGATATATGCAGAGTGTCAAGATTGCTAAGATCTCGGGTGTCAAAGCACGTACGCCTCCTTGGCCGCTCTGCCTAGCTTGAATCTCTCGAGGCCGAACGGTGCGATGTCGACGCTCTCGCTGCGGCCGCGTGCGATCAGCTCGGCCAGGCAGAGCCCGACGGCGGGCGAGTGCATGGCGCCGTGGCCGCTGAAGCCGTTGGCCAGGTAGAAGCCCTCGACTCCGGGGACGAGGCCTAGTATGGCGTTGTGGTCGGGGCTTACGGCGTAGTGCCCGACCCAGCTCTTGCGGAAGTCGATTCCCGCCTCGGCGACGGCCGGGAAGCGGCGCTCCAGCGGACCGGCGATCTTCTCGACGAAGTCCCGATCGAAGGTCTCGTTGAAGCCCGGCGGCTCCTCGGGGTTGGCGTAGGCGATGATGATCGCCGGTCCCTCGCGACGGATCACCAGGCCGCTGTCGGCGTCTATCGTCATCGGGATCGTGTCGGGCGGGCCGACGCAGGGCCCGGTGACCAGGCTGTGCCTGCGGACCGGCAGCACCGGCAGCTCGACGCCGATTTTCGCCGCGATACTCGCCGCGTACGGTCCGGCGGCGTTGACGACAACCGGGGCGAACAGCTCGCCGGACGCGGTACCCACGCGGAAATCCCCCGATGGCTCGCGCTCGAGACTGGTCACCTCGGTGTAAAATTTCGCCTCGGCACCCATCTTTCTGGCGGCGCTGAAGAACCAGTTGGTCAGGCGGCCGGGATCGATCAAGCCGTCGCGTTCGCCGAAGGTGCCGCCCACGATGTCCGCCCCGTCGACGTAGGTCGCCAGGCGGCGGACCTCGTCGCCGTCGAGCAGCTCGACGCTGGCTCCCATCTTGCGCTGCCAGCTCACCGCTCCGGCCATCTCCTGCACGCTTTCCTCGTCGGCTGTCATGAACAGGTAGCCGATCTTGTGGTAGAGGGGCGGCTCGCCGAACTTGGGCGCCAGCTCGTCGAGGATCTCCATCGACTTCAGCGACAGCGCCACGTTGGCCCGGGTGGTGAACTGGGCGCGGATGCCGCCGTTGGCTTTGCCGGTCGAGCCGCAGCCCGGCGTCGCCTCCTTATCGACGATACAAACACCCTCCGCACCGAGTTGTGTGAGGTGGTAAGCGATACTGCACCCCATAGCCCCGGCGCCGACGATAATCACACTATATTTTTCGGACATCTCGCTTTCCCAATTACAGACAGCCCGTATCTATCGGTTCGCGAGCCCTGGCAGATTCTATCAAGTATTCTGCAGCTTCGTGAACAAGCCTGAATCCTTAAGCCATCTACAATGAACTCCTTGTTGGCAGCCCTCAGATTGCCTAGAATCAAATATAACTTGGATCATACGGAGGGCAAAATGAAAAGGAAACTTACCTGGGGCATCGGTGTGCTTGGAGTTCTGGCGGTCGCTTCGGTGTTCGTCCTGTCGCTAGCCGCTTTTGACAGAGATGCATCACCGCCGGCAAAGACCAAGATCCTCAGCATCCCCGCCTGCGCTTTCCAGGAAGTTAGCAGTGAGGCGAACTTCTATAGAGAGGGTTCTAATCTTTCCACCTATGACTCCATGGAATATTACTGCGCACCTCTGGTGCTACCTAATCGCACCGTCATAAAAAAATTGGTGCTATATTATTACGACAACGACGCAAACAACAATTTCACCATTGTCCTTAATCGCGTCTCCAACAGCAATCAAACGACAACAATGTTTCATACCAATAGCTATGGCGCTGCTATTGGGATTAGGTCAGTTGATTTTACTGACTTCAATAATGATCGAATCGACAATGTTAACTATCTCTACTATCTGAGATTGACTATGTTTGCGTCGAACTACATATCCTTGCACCAAGTGAAGGTCTACTACCGCGGCAAGTGGTGAGCTCCGACGGTAACCGGCCGAGAGTTGTGCCCCCGTCGTGCTGCGAAAACCGTGTGGTGCATTCGGTCGCGGCCGGCCGCCGCAGGTGTTATCTTGGCGCAGGGCCGTGAGCGCCGCCGACTGTATACAGAAAACCCCGGAGTGCCGACGCCCGCGAGGAATGCCGTCCGATGATAACCGATCCCCTGCAACTGATGACTATCTTCTGCGGAGTCGTGCTGCTGGCCCTTGTTCTCGTAGATAAAAGCAAGGTCGCCCAAAAACTGTCTCCGGTCCTGCTCATTCTCTTCATGGGAGCCCTGCTGTCGAATACCGGCATCATCGTGGATGACAGTCCTTTCTATCACCAGGTTACCGGCTTCGCCGTCCCCTTTGCCGTCTGCCTTGTCCTGTTCCAGGTCAGGCTGGCAGACCTCAAGAGAACCGGTCCTGCCATGCTCGTAGCTTTCGCGTTGGCGAGCATCGGGACCGTCGCCGGCGCCATACTCGCGGGTTTGATACTTAATCCTTCGCTGCAGCCGATTCTAGGTTCCGAAAGCTGGAAGTTCACCGGGCCCTACGTCGGCACCTACATCGGCGGCAGCCTCAACTTCTTTGCCCTCTGGACGGGGCTCGAGATAGGGAATCCCGACCTATTCGCCGCGGCCAACGCCGTGGACAACCTAACGCTGATTCCGATCTTCCTGTTCTGGATACTGGTGCCCGAGCGTGTTACGCGCTTCTTCCCGGTAGCCAAAGCCTGGGACTATCCGGAAGAGAGCGAAACCGCACCGGAAAGTGAAGAGAAGCCGGCAGTGATGAAGATCATCGATTTGGTTTCGCTGTCTTTTGCCGCCCTTGTGGTGATGTTCGTCAGCGACTGGATCAAAGCCGAGTTCATCGCCGAGTATATGCCCCGCTTTCCCACCATACTGCTGGTGACGACCTTCGCCCTCGTCCTGGCCCAGTTCAAGTTCATAGCCAGGCTCGGTGGGGCGAGGGAACTGGGCAACCTGTCGTTCTACTTCTTCTTCGCCGCCGTCGGGGCGATGATAAATGTCTTAAAAGCTATCCTGCTTGCACCCGTTCTCTTTGTTTACGTGATGATTATCATCGGCTTCCACGTGGTCTTTCTGCTGGCTCTCGGAAGGCTGTTCCGCTTGGACATAAGAACGCTGGCCATAGGTTCCGTCGCCGCCAAATGCGGGCCGCCGACGGTGCTCGCGCTTACGAATGTTATGGGCTGGAGAAAACTGGTCTTACCCGGCGTAGCCGCGGCGCTCCTCGGCTACGCCATCGGCAACTACGTGGGCTTCGGCGCCGCCTACTTCGTCAAATTCCTACTCGGTCAGTAGACGATATTCTGTTCTCGCAAAGATAAGCCCCAATGCGCCCTATGGAGTTCTCTAAGGGGGAACGGTGAGCTTGCTATAAGACGGGCTGACTTGTCCAGAAGGCAAAGGAAGTAAAGAGACACCGATTCAAACGCACACAACTCGCCAAGCTCGAATCCCAGGACTGAAACTTGTACTAACAGATTCTTAAGTCTGACACGCACGGTCGGTGACAGCAGAAGCTTGTCGCCCCAACGATGGGTTTGTGAACAAGTATGGTATAATGGATTCAAAATCAGCTTTGGAGGTGTCGCTATGAGACAAATCATTGGAGGAGTTGTAGTCCTCGTACTGCTTTTCGCCACAGTAACGTTTGCGCAAACGAGTTCAGCTTTCTTTACGAAATCAGATGTAAAAAGTATCATTATCAGTTTAGGGATGATTCCAGGCCACCCGAGTCTGGATACACGTGATTACTACTCCGTAAGATTCTTTCTCCATTCACCTGTTAACGACTTCATCGGTTTCGACGTCATTTGCGAGTCCGAAATGGCTGCAATCACGGTTGCCGAAGGGATTAAAAGAGGCCGGTACAACTCTGTGGGGCACTATACATTGAGTTCCGGATGGTACACTCACCTAAGTACTGGTGATGTCGGTTACGTGATAAACCTCTAGCGGAAATGATTTTCGGCACAGCCCGCCGGGCCTTCTGCTGTGATTCTACCTGGTCGCACTTCTTCCAGGACTGCGACCAAAGGGTAGCGCTCTGTGGAGTTCTCTAAGGGGGAACGGTGAGCTTGCTATAAGACGGGCTGTATTGTCCGGGCGGCAAAGGAGGCAATGAGGTACGGATTCAAACAACCACTAATCGCCATACTCGAATCCCAGGACTGACCCCTTCACACCCGTTCTAATCAAACAGGTCGAGGCGAACACGGCGCAGTTGCGCCACAGAAAACACACTTGAAAAATGGCACCTTGGGATCTTCCTACCAGGGTGCGGCGCGGACTTCGGCATCAGCATCTCTAACACTGCGGGCCTCGGGGCAGCTGATTAGGTCAAAGCCCGTGAACGTTTGCTCGGACCCGGCCGGTACGTGCAGATCATATTCGCGGTTCTGATCGACTATAAATCCGTCGGCATCCTTGAACTTAATCGTGACCCAGAGCTTTAGCGGTGCGGATACGTTGTTACGAATGGTGAGAATCCATGAGTATTTCCACCAAACGTTGTTTCGCTCGGTAACTCGATAGCGGAGGCTGACTACGCGAAATGACGGCGCGGGCGGGCGTGAAGAGGAGCTTGAGGCAGCAGGGCGCGAACCCGACGGCTGGCGCGGAGAAGTCGAGAAGATGCTCGCATACCAGGCCTCGTTCCAAACGCTGCCGAAGATGAGAAGCGCGAAGATTATAGCGATAACCCATCCGAGAGGCGAGATGCCTTTTTGTCTGGTGCCGCAGTTGGGGCAGACCTTGAGTCTGGCACCCATAATGCTGCCGCATTTTCTGCAGGCTTTGGTAAGAGGCGTTGAGGCCCCTTTAGTCTCCTGCGTATTGCGACTCGGCTTGGGCGACGGTGGCCCGAATGGGTCGGATCGGGCAAGCGACGCGCTGCAGTGAGGGCAGAACTTCATGCTTGTTTGGATACGAGGCCGCATTTCGGACAGGGTTTGGCAGCCATGATTACTTCCCCTTACCTATTACAGGGGCGATGTGCCTGGCGACACCTTGACATTAGCTGGATGTTTGTATATACTATTAAACGGGTTTTGAATAACATCCATCTCTGGAAAGGAGTCTTTTCATGGCTGATCAAAAAGGTAGTTGGGTTAAGGTAGGAAGAAAGCGTGAGTCTGATATCTATGTCAACCTTGACACCGGCGAGAAGAAGCATATCGGAACTGAAATTACAAGTAACAAACCCAAGGTCTACGACGGAGATCCAAGTCTTCCCGGATACATTGCAGGAAAAATTGCGAAAAAACTTCTCGGAAGAAATTAGAACTAATTCTGAGTATTTTTTAAGGCTCCTGAATCCGTCAGGCAGTACGCTTTTATTATTTAACCACTATAGTCTATTTTAATTTATTTATCCATCGTTCTTTAAAAAGAGTGATTTTGTATAACATTATTCCGCAAATACAATATAGTGTTAGAGCAACGAGAACCAGACTCAGTGAAGGTATATCCAAAATCGATCCGATCATTCCGACTGGCGGCCCATGATAAACACGAGAAGACCCACTATAAGCGCCAGGAGTCCAAAACCACCTATTACGCCGCAAACCCTATGTATACTAGTCTGCCCTGGTTCAGATAGAACAACTCCGCCTACGCTTGCCGCCGCCGCGCCGCCTATTGCTAAAGCTGCGCCAAGGTCTTTCAGCCTATGAGCCTTTTTTTTATTCTCAGACCGAGAAGAAAAGCCGCAATGCGGACATGCTTCCGCGGTATCGCTGATTTCCTTGCCGCATTCCTGACATTTTATTAGCGCCATTTTTCAACCCTCATACGTATACTAGTATAATTTCGCTCGGGAGTTAGTCAAGGGCCAGTACTCTAACGCGCTGAGAGCGACATAGGGAGCCATTCTATTTCGGAGGACTTGAGATCAGCTCCTATGCCAAGTGAGGTGGTAAGGGATTAAAAAATCTGTTATCGTAATCTGTCTTCCCAGATTTCTGAAGAATAGTATTCGAACATCGCTAAAGGATTTAATGAGAAATAGTTGGGTGAAGATTGACTAGAATGTTTGACCATCTTTTCTAAACATACAAAGGCCGGGAAATGAGTGACCAAACTCCGCAAATCGGAAAGTTCAACTGGAAGAGTTTTTACGAAACGATAAATAAAGGACCTGATATTGCACTGGCACTTGTTGGAGCTGCTGTTTTGGATGAGATGCTTAAACGTCTTCTTGAGCAGTACTTTATCGAATCCGCCATTACAAAAGAATCTTTCGAACGGGGCAAGACGTTACATACATTTGAGAGCAAAATCAGGTTGGCGTATCAACTAGGCTTGATACAAAAGCTAGAATATCAAGCCCTAAATAATGTCGCAGAAATTAGGAATACATTTGCTCACAGCTTCGAGGAGATGGATTTCGAACGTAAAGAAATCCACGATTTAATCGATGAACTGCCAGCGTGGGGTATGGAAAAAATCATAAGAAAAAATACAGAACTGGATAGGCGTTTGAAGTTCAGGATCTTTCTCGCACAAGCTTCATCTATACTAGCTCTAAGGCCGCCATTTTTCCAGAAACGCTTGAGATTTTCGGCGTATTTGGAAAAACGAAAGGAAGCAAAGCGAAAGGGGGCGAGAGAATGACAGATAGTGAAGTGAACAAGTTTGTCCTAGTGATGGCCGTCGTTGTTTTCATCATCACTGGCGGTTGCGACCAGACCGGGGCGCAGCAAAGCGACTCACGAGGGGATTCTGGTAATTACTCAAGGAGTTCTGTCCAAAGTAGCCAGCAGGAAACTTGGGAGTGGAAATTAGCTTGTATTCACCACGGAAGACGCGTTTCACATGACGATCCAATAATAGCACGATTTCGGCGCATTCTCGACAGGCTTGACCGGGAATGCCCGGAGAATAGGCAAGGAATCTCTGACGCTATAGTCAGAGCTTGGAATTTGTATCAGGAAGAAACAGGCAGAACGGTATCCCTTTTGTGGGTTGCAGAACAGCTTAACGAATGTATTCCTACTGGAAGCCGTGGACAAATAAGATTCATCGAAGCTTGCGCTCTTTGGTTAACGTTGGTTGGTTAGCAATATTGTTCCGATTCCATACTTCGCATCTTGAGTTTGATGACATGATGAGCCATTCTAATGGCCGATCTTGCTCGGCGAAGGGGTAGAGTAGGGGTTGATAACCGAAGTTTGGCGGGCGGCGCCACGGCCAGCGGAGCGGCTATCTTCAGTCGCAGAGGCCGCGCCCTAGAGAGGAGACGGTTATGAACTTTCTAAAAAGGCTCTTCTCCGGCAGAAGAGCAAGACGACCTAGCAAGGAAATGCGGAACCAAGAGGTCTTACGCCAGGGCTTGATTTCGCCCGAACATGGTGAATCCTGGGAACCAATAACGGATGACTTTAGTCAGAGAAACTTAAAAGGTATAGAGCTAGAAAAGAAAGGTAATGTAGACGAAGCGATAGAGATTTACGAGAAGTTAGCTAAAGAAGGTTTTGATGGTAGCCACCCGTACAACCGATTAGCCATCATATATAGAAGGCAGAAACAATATGATGAAGAGATTCGAGTATTGGAGAGGGCGATAGAGGTTTATAATGTGCTTTCCCGATCCTTAGACGAATTTGAAAAGAGGCTGGAGAAAGCAAGGTTACTAAAAGAAAAGTCGGCAGGATCATAAAGCTACCTGAGATCGAAGGACATATAAAAGGAGGATGACGTTATGAATATTAAGATTAATGCAATATTATTTTTACTCGCGTTTAATCTGAGTGGATTACCATTGAACACTGTTGTTGAATGGTAAAGGTAAAGTAAAGGGGGCAGTCCTGGGATTCAGGCATTGGCAATAAGTTTTTTACTGGTATCAATTGTCCATAGCGCGGATGCCCATAATCGAATTCCTCAAATCCATTTATCGCGTGATGAGCAGTGGCAATCAAGAGGAGGATATTGTAGCCGACGGTTACGAAGTCTGTAGGTTTATCTCCTGCCTGAGGGGCCGGGGGCCTGCAAGAAGAAGGGCGAGACTGTCCAGAAGGAAAGGTAGGCAATGATCCACGGATTTAAAAACCACTACTCGCCATACTCGCATCCCAGGACTGATCCCTTCAGACCACGTACTCTTGCGGGAAACGTTTTTTCCACCACAGAGACTACAGCGCAAAGAAAACGCGGGTATCCGCGCGCATGGCGGACCTGCCAAAGGGAGAACATTTTCTTATTTGGCTAGTTTGAGCCTAATCAAGTCTTCCGCGGTCCAGCCGATATCACGCAGGAGCGCCTTTAGCATGTTTGGACCGTATGTCTTTCTGGGGTGGTAGTGTATTACGACGCGCGATGAGGACCCGCCAGGTTTCAGAAATGCAATTGGTGCGCCACTTCTGGATTCGCTATCTCTCTCCCACCCATCTCTCTCAAGGGCGGCGATCAATTCTCCGGCAGTAATGTTTTTTATCTGATCCCAGACGCGCTTAGGGAAGGACATGGTAATCTCACGCTATGTAAAAGCGCTTTTCTCGGAATAGGTATTCGTTTGCGAATATGTAGGTCGGGTCCGACCGGGATGGGCTCGCCATGCCTTACCAACGATTCAAGATATACAACAATGGCTTCACATGCGTTTCGCAGTGCCTCCTTCTCGGTTGCACCATCTACATGCAAGCCTTTGAGCCCTGGCGTATAGGCATGATAACCGCCCTCGTCGGGTTCGATCACAACATCGACTGCTACCTCAACTTTTGGGGGCATCATAGAATCCCTGTCCTTATGGCTTAAGTATCGAATTTGACTGCACAATAGTCAAGAGAAAACGCTACCAAATAGCCGCGAGTGCTAGTGTCAGCGCGCATGATGGGGCAGAGCCCCTACAGCCGATTTGGTTTCAACGTCTCCCCGCGGCCTAGCTCAAGATCCTGCCTTGCGTTTGCACGGGGTGAGGGGATTAAAGGTTGTAGCAGTCAGTCCAGGGATTCGGGCATTGGCGATAAGTTATTTGGCTGTTATCAATTGCCAATGGCGCGGATGACCAGGATCTAATTTCCCGGAAACATTTATTGCCTGCTGAGTAATGGCAACCGAGAGGAGGATATCTTAGCCAACTCTTACGACGTCTGTAGATTCCTTTCCTGCCTGGGGGCTGTAGGGCATGCAAGAAGAAGGGCGGGATTGTCCAGAAGGCAAAGGAGGCAAGTGTGTACGGATTCAAGCGAATTCTATGCGCTATGTTAGAATCCCAGGGCCGGCCCTTTTGCTGGACCGGTGAGAGGCGAACAGACTGGCGTTGCCGATAGAATGGGAAGCGCCGCACACGAGAGTGGCGGGGCAGGTTAACAGGGAGGAAAGAGATGCCGGCTACTTGGCTGCGCGCCGTAACCACCTTCGTTCTGCTTTTCCACGGCGTGGGGCATGCGATGGGCATCATCCCCGCTTTAAAACTATTTAACCCCGACGGGGCGAGCCCGGACTGGCTCAGGGGATGGTCAAGCCGTTCATGGCTGCTGACCGACCTCCTGGGCGACACCGCCACGCGCGTCATCTGCGTCATCCTTTTCCTGGCGGCGCTTGTCGGCTTTATCGGCGCGGCGCTAGGGTTGTACGGATGGTTAGTTCCTCACGAGTTGTGGCGGACGCTGGCCGTCGTGTCGTCCGTGATTTCTCTCGTCGCTATTGCGCTCTTTTGGAATGCCCTCATCTTCTTCTTCCCACACAAGTTGGGATACATAGGCGTAGACATCGCCGTTCTGGTTTGCCTGCTCTTGGCGAACTGGCCGGATATCTAGCGTCGAGATCCCGTTGCGCCGCTCGCTTGAGGGCAACTTTCATGATAGTTTCATTGGACAGGAATTAACTCTGAGGAGAGTGTCATGAAAAGAGTCATCATCGCAATTCTCAGCGTCTCGGCGACATTAGGTGTTGCGGCCTTGACGTGGACTACTGTCAGCCAGGAAACCTCTCCGGAGGAAAATGGATATTGGATGAGTTATCCGTCACCCGCGTTCTCTCCCAGATATGATTGGCAACAATATATCAACGGTGAACGCTTGGTCAGTAATGCCGGCTCCCATTATTGGCACGCTCCAATTATTCTTCCACCCGGAACGAGAATAGAAAAGCTTAGATTAATATGTCTTGATAATAATCCATCAGGCAATATCTGGTTATCTATTATAATGGTAAACGACGAGGCGCGGTGGGGTACAGTGTGCTCGGTCGCATCCAACGGTGCGAGAATTGGCTGGCGGACGTTCACTCGTACAATACGGCCAAGGCAAGCCAGCGCGATTATAGACAACAAGAATTACTCATATTACTTTACACTCTTCCTTCCGGGAACAAACGCTGATCAATATCGTTTCACTCAAGCCAAACTGTATATCGTTCAGTAGTGATTTAATTTCACTATGCTTGCGGATTTGTAGTTTCTGCCGGTCATACTCACTCCATCGGCCCCAGAATAGGTATAGTGTAGAGCATACTCTACCATTGTCGTGCAGGTCGTGACTGGAAGATGTCGATTTATGGCCTTTTACTACCGCTTCAGGCCGGCGTCGGACAAGATCACAAATCGCCCGTAAGCTATTGAAAACGTTGAGAGTTGTTGATAGGAAGACTGGAGCCAGCGCGGGGGGTCGAACCCCGGACCTACTGATTACGAATCACAAAACTAAACACCCGCAATCCCTGTAAATATCATAGTTTACAGCGACTTAGACCCTCTCAGGCTTTTTCTCAATAGGGCATTTTTCGGCACAATATTGCATCCTCAGCAGCCGATAACGTTATTCAGTCTCGCCCACCAGCGGCTCAAGGGAAGTCATAACATCCCGCCTCAAGCGGTCGCCCACTTTTAGGTAGTGCCGCCGAGTAACATCTACCGAGACATGCCCCAATAACTCCTGTACCGCCACTTCGGGTAATCCGCGTTCCATCAGGGCAGTAGCAGTGGAACGACGAAAGGCTTGCGCTGTCGCCCCGGCGACCTTTGCTTTGCGTGCCACCCGACGGAGAGCACTGTCAAAAACGTGTCCCTTAAGTTTGCTGCCATCTTCCGCAGCGAACACCCATTCACCCCTTCGCTCCTGGGCCTTGAGAATGTGTTCCAGTAGAGGGGCGAGCGGTATGATCCGTTCCTTGCTGCCCTTCCCGAGGACGCGAAGTTCTTTACGGTCAAAATCAACGCTCTCCCAGCGCAGACCTAAGAGTTCGCTTCGCCTCAAGCCAGTTAGGGCCAATGTAGCAATCATGGTTCGATATTGCGGGTCCGCGGCGTCAAGCAAGCGCCGTATCTCTCCGCGCGAAAGCACCCTTCCTTTTTTAGCCGGAGCGGGTATGAACAGGAGTCCTTTGCGAGCGATCCGCTCCAAGTCGAAATACCGCAAGAACGCTCGGGCGGCCCTCAAATAGGCATTCACGCCTCCTGCTGTGTGGCCCTTCCCGGACAAGTGCGCTGTGTAGCCGCGCAATATCTCTACGTCTATGTCCTCAAGTTTCTCTACCCCGTCGCCTTTCAGGTATTCTAAGAGCCGCGGGAGAGCGTCACGATTATATAGCTGCGAGTTGTGCGACCACGTAGGATCCTTTTCCCGTAAGTATTGTTGATATCGTTCGTCGAGAGTCGGTGCAGCTTGCCGCTCCCAGGTCTCTTGTAAGTTCCCAAGAATGAATTTGAGGCGCCGTTCGGCTTCTGCCCGACGCGTTGTGTCGAGCCATAAGAGATGTCGCTTACCCTCTGGATCATAAATTGCTGCGCGGTATTCTCTGCGACCGGTGTGCTGCCGGTAGTGTAACTTCAAGGCAATGCCGCGTCGTCTTCCCATGTCCCGAATTTATGGCGAGGGGGATTGTGTGTCAAGCAGCGTTTTTCAGCGCCGCCAGCAAGCCGTCTCGGGATATCGCCCAGCGCCCGCCTATCTTTTCCAGGCAGTCTCCGTAGTGCCTTTGCACGGTGTCCCTGTGCATCCTTAGCAGCTTCGTCAGGTCCGCCAGATACCAAGTGTAAATCGGGCCGTCATTATCTGCCTCATAGCTCTCCAGCAGGCGCTCGGCGTCCAGACGCCTTTTGTTATCCCGCGCCCGAGCCGCCAAAGTCATTAAACGCCATTTCGTTTCAGCTATTTCTTGTGTGCGACTCTTCATCATCCTTCCTTTGACCTAAAATTATTAAGCACTCTCGATAGCTCGTAGTGTATTCATTGCTTCTAGGCGCTCATCATTTTGTTTTTCCCAATAAGGGGGCGGCGCACTGGGGAGTATCCCCGGTGCGTCCGCAACTTGTCTCTGCGCTAGCAGAGAAGTTACTCTTTTAGTACTTACCCTCTTTTCCTTGGGGTCTCCCGTATGTTCTGAACCGACGGCTGTCGTATGTTCTAAAGGAACGTCTTCCTTAGAACCGACATCTGCCGTATGTTCTGAGGAACCGTTTCTATCGTAAGCCCGCTTCATTGCTTTCTTGACCGCTGCCACTACATCGGGGGAAGAGGCCCACTTCATTACGCCGGTGATATCATACACACATCTTTTGCTTTGCTTGCCGGGAACGCCACAAGTTCGCCACCTAATCAGTCCCTTTTCTCGTAGGCGCTTCGAAACATCGCGCACCGTATACGGCGACATACCAGCATGAGAGGCAAGCTTTTTTCGAGAGGGGTAGACCTGTCTGGGGGGCTGGTATTTCCGCGAGAAGCGAATTAGTTGATGTAGAACGGCTTGATCATCAGCAGATAGATCAAGATCGGGACTGTGGTAGATTACAGCTAGAGTTGCCCGCAGATACGGATCGCGGATTTTGGATTCCTGGGGCGGGTTGCGGCCTTCCGCCGCGCTTTGACTGGACACTGCACTTCATCTCCATTCAGGCGCCCTCCGCAGGGCGCGGATGTGGTGCTTTCGGTTATTGTGGTTATTATCTTCTATTGAAACGAGCGCCGGAAGCGAACCTCCGGCGCCCGGTAAAGTTCGTGCCCGCTCGTATGAAGCACGCGGAGCGAGCGGGCGAAGATGCCAGTGCAGTGCTGGCGATGGAGAAGTTCAACCGGGCTCCGCTGCCCGGTATTAGAAATCAAACAGAAAAGACGGCGATGTGCTCGCCGTCCATGTTATATGTACCATTATACCATACCTTGAGTCTCTCAGGGTGTCGAATTATGTCTAATTCTGAAAAGAAATTTTGCACCCCTTGCGGTGAAGATTAGCAGTCGGCACTACCCAGCTTGTAAACATCCCGACAGAGCAATTTCTCTAATATTTCAATTCTACTACTATTATATCATATCCCACAGGAAAAATTCACGAGTTATGTCCATTTTCGGGTTTGGGCGCATTTTTCGTTCATCGCCGCATCTGATTGAAGCATAGTGTTTTATATTTATATCGCTAAATAGTAGCAATATAGGTCAAAAAAATATTAACTTTTTTGCCTTCAAAAACGAGACGATGTTAAAATTCCCGCGAAAAAACTTAACAAATTACTTTATCTAGACTTTATTAGCAATTGCCGAGGCGCCTCCCGAAGAGATAGTTTTCCGGTTTTCATCCCCTCGAGAGTTTAATAATAGAGGAATCCGAAGGGAGGAAGCATTATGCCAATTGTGGACCCGAGCCATGCAATAGTTTATCGTGTTTATGTATCAGAGCCCGTTAAAAGAAATCCGTGTTTTGTAACGCGTATCAAGGAGAAAGCCTTTGAATTGGAAATAGCATTGTTAAAAGGGCAACATCCACAGCTGCATAATCCGATTAATGGTAAATCTGTAGCTTGGATAACAGAGCGCTACTTAGAGCCGCCAGAACATGCAAATCTAGGGGAACAAGAGATTCATCGTATGGAACTTCAAGAAGACGGAACAACACGACAAATTGTCGATGACATCGTCGCCAATTCTACATTGGATTGACGCGAAAAAGTACTACCCCCAGGACTTTCCGGCAGAGATAACGCCTTAGAACGCATCTGAGCGCGTTGTATGTGCGCTGGAGACCGGCGGAGGTGACAATACCGGCCCCCAGCGCAGAGGGAGGCCCCCGGAGCGGGCCGCGGGGGGGCCGCCCCAGGTGCAGTGGTGCGACTTAGGTGCCGCCGCCTAAACTAGCGGCGCTGTAGACTTTGTACAGCGCGTCGTCGTGCAGCGCGGCGAATCCGCATAAGCTATACCAGCTCACGATGCTACGTCTGCCGTACACGTCGCCAATGGCCGGACTCGGCCCGACGTTCTGGACCTGCGGGACTTTGCCCGCGTGCGCCCAGGCCATAGCAGAGTCACCGATGAAGTAAGTGGCGTATACGTCCGCGCTGACGGCGCTTGCGGTGCTTCCGGCGCCAGCGAGCAACTGAATATTGCAGGTCGTGCTCTGAACGACGCGGCAGTTCTCGAAAATGCCGACCTCATCGCGCAACGGCTTTAAGGTCTCGCCAGCGTAAAGCTCCTTTTTCGTCCAGGAGCCGTCGCCGGTCTCGTCCTTGAGGTCCTTGAGTACGTGCGGGTGAATAATCGCCAGGTAGTATCCGCTCGTATCGAACGGAGGTGCTTTGGCCGTCCGCAGTCGCGCAACAGCGTTCCGGAAGTCGTCCGCGGATAGCTCGTTGCCGATTGTAATGACGCCAACGCTTGTAGCGCCGCCTGCATAGTCAACCCAGGTGGCTCCGGTCTGTGCATCGAACACAGAGCGCGCTACCAGGTCGAGAGAATCGGCCGCGTGCTGACCTACGATTTTGGCCGCGTTCTCTTCCGGCTGCGCGTAGCTCGTTTTGGAGAGCTTGCCGCTGACCTCCACATGGTCGCCATATTCTTTCAATGTGACCGGAACATGCGTAATAGCAAGCGTTGACGGTGTGCCGTCGGTGGTCTCGCCAAGCGGTGTGGTGCTGCCGGTGAGCGCGTCCCATTTAGTGAACTGTACCGGGTCGCCTCTGCCGGCCTGGTCGCCCAGCGGATGTTCGCGCATCTGCGCGGCTTTTAAGAATTGAGCGCGCTCAGAGAACGCGTGGATTCCGGCCTCTAACCAGAGGTCTTTTACGCCTTTCGTTAATGTGGCGGTAGTAGAAATTGCCACAGTTATTCACATCCTTATTCCTTATTTTATCGCCATTTATAGGCGGTATCATTTTAGTTTTCGCCCTGCTGCGAGTCGCCCTTCCGGGGTGCTCAAGTCGTCTTCCGCTGCTCCGAGTTCAGGCGCTCCTAGGCCCTTCGGCGCTCCGCTGCCCTGGCCTGTGGCCGCGGCTGCAAGATATTGATTGTTAACAAGAAAGCCCTGGACAATGCCCTCCAGGTCCGCTTGGCTAACATCCTGGTCAACGCGCGACAGGAGACTATCGACTCCAACGCTTAGTGCTTCAGGTAGACCGCCTTGGGCGAGAAAAGATCCCGCCAGGCGCTCCCGCAGAGCGTTACTTTGCTTCGCAGAGGCCAGCTCGGCTTTGAGCCGCTTGACCTCTGCCTTGTGTGTTTCAGTCCGCGCTGAGAAGTCCGTCTCAAGCTCCTCAAGACGTTGTAGGGACGCGCGAACCTCTTCCGGGGACTTGCCCCCGTAGTCGCGGTGTACGGCGCGCTTGGCGCGCTCTAGCCGCTTGTTGAATGATTCACGATTCGGGAATTGAATCGGCTCATCCGGCACTTCTTCTACTTCCTCGACTTCATCGTCGGTATCCACGGATTCCGCCGTGTCGATGTCTTCGTTTTCGCTCATCTGTAATTCCTCCAGATAGTAAGTGAGGGAGGCGGAACTAGCCGCCCCCCCCTAGAGCTGACTGAGTGGCCATTCACCGCTGGCCGTGCGTAAACTCTATATTTCTATTCTCCAAGAGCGCCAAGTGTCGCGGACTGCGCTCTAAATCCTCAGCGTATTTATCAGCAAAATTTTCACGATATGCGTTGTGCAGTAAAGATATCGCCGCCGCAATTGCGCTTAAGTCATAACTGTCCAATCCTATCAATTCGTCTAGTAGGCCGTGCATAAATTCCCGCTGTAGTTCCGCTCGCGCCAGTGCGCGCTCCAACTCTTGCTCTAAAAGCAAGCGCAGTTCTTTCGTTATCATCGTTTGTTCCTGTTCTCTGGTAGCCATGGCCTGTTGTCCATAAATCGCTTACGTACGGACTGCGCCAAGTTCATCGGCTTGGGCTCGACTATTTCACCTTCCACAACTTCGCCCGGCGGGAGAAGAATGTCACGATTCTTAGTGGTGATAATCGACCGGAGTTTCTCCAGGTGCTCGCTCCCGGTGAGCACCGCTACCATCTTGAGCATAAAATACTCTGGCGTTATTTCGCGCTCGCAGAGCTTGACGCAGTATGCCGCCAGGCGTTCTTGCAGGTCAGCGGGAGGCCCGGTGTTTATGATAATCTCTGTTGGCGGTGCCTCGACATTCACGTCCAGGTCTACGTTGACACCGAAAGCGGCTAGGTCTCTCTGCCAAGCAAAGTAGGTCTTGAGCGCCTGCACGTCTCCGCGCTTAGCGCGCTTCAATAGCACCTCTACCATGTCCGCGTGCTGCTCGACTCCTACCATGCGGCGAACGACGGCCTTGACCGCCTCATAGAACGCTCCCTGCTTTCGCCAGGTCCACAGCGTTTTCCTGCTGACTCCGCACTGCGCCGCGATATCGTCGAACGGAGCATGCCCAGGAGTCGCCAAGAGGTAGGCCGCGCGCCACTGCCGGGGAGTTAAATCGTAGTGTTTCTCCAAGTCCTCGAATTGAGGCAATGCTAATCACTTCCTACTGAGAATGTTAAAGACATATTCACGCTGCCACTCGGCACCGCTGCGCGTTAGCAGACCGCGCTCATTCAGCCGCGCCGCTATCTTGGCGAACGAGAGTCCCTTCCGCCGCAGCCGCTTCATCGCCCGGATGATCCGTTGCTCCTCTGGACAGTCTTCCAGGTGCCGCCCGTTCTCTCCAAGCTGGCGACCGTAGGCTATCGCTCCCATGCGCGTCCCTTGCGCCCGCCTCACCGCATGAGCCTCCGTGATACGCTCCCTTATCCGCTCGCTTTCCATCTCTGCGACGGCACCGAGTATATGTATCACTAGACGTCCTGTAGGACTCGACGTGTCCAGGCTATCAGTGACGGATACCAGCGCCACCCCCGCGCGCTGAAACGTGTCCAGGAGCCCCGTCAAGTCCCTCAGCGAGCGCGTTATCCGGTCCAGGCGGTAGACTACTACCCCGTCCACTTCGCGGCGCTTGACGGCCTGTAGGACGCGCGCTACACCCGGGCGGCGCATACTCCGCGCAGACTTCCCCGCCTCCACGACGATATCGGCCAGTTCTGCGCCCTGAGCGGCCGCCATAGCCTCTATCCGCTCCCGCTGCATGTCCAGGGATAGGCCGTTGCGCGCCTGGCGTCCAGTGCTGACTCTCACATACCCGAGATACCTCATTGTCGCCTCCATTGTTACACTTTGCAAGCAAGCTATAACAATTATAGCACTTGAGGCGCCAAAGTCAAGCGAAATCGTAATGTAACGCGATATTGCTAAATATCGGCCTGTCAACGACTTGCAGGGAGCCCTATATGGTATCTGTTACGCCCCGTGTAGGCGATGCGCCTTATTTCGCCCGTGGTGTTAGGCGTATTCTCCGGCCGTCCTGGTCCACATCATAGCGGTCCATTAGGCTGCGGTATGTCTTGACCGGTATCGCGTAGCCGCCAACAAACATCCGCTCTGTAGACTCTGGCTCCTCGCCGGCCTCTATCCTATCTTTCAGTTCTCGGTATACTGACACTCGTTATGCCACATCCTCTTCTACGTCCAGGAACCCCAAGAGCTTGGGTGTGCACCACTCTGCGCGAGAGTGATACCAGTTCACCTTCACTCTCCACTCACCCGGCCGTATCTCGCGCAGGCCGGTCACCGTGTGCTCTGGCACATTCTCAGTTCTAATCCTCTCCGCTACTGCTTCCGCCTCAGCCCTGGTCATGCCGCCGCTCGGGATACTCACATACTCAGCTTTAGTCATGTTTTCCTCCTATGTTTCGCCGTTAGGCGTTTTCCTCTTGTGCTCGCTTTCCTTTTTCACGCGCGCAATCTGCTGTTCGAGCTCTTCTTTTTCTCTTTCAAGCTTTTCACTTTGTTTGGCTATCGCTAATATCTGTTTCCCATATTTCAATACTATCTGCCTTTCTGGACTTAAGTCCGGATAACGATTCTCCAAAACTTGCCTAGTCAACTTTTCAAAGCTCCGATAGCTCAGCCTCGTTTTAGTGCCGTTTTCTAACGTGAATTCTATATCATATTTCTCTTCTGAATTAAGCACGGGAGAAATATTGGCAGCAAGTGCCGCAGCATCATGTTGGCGCACCAGCTCTCCATTATCCAAGGCGTTAATTTTTTCAAGTAACATTCTGGCCGCTGCTTCTTCTTCAGGAGACCACTCTTCGCTCTCGGGGGGCTGAATGAAATCATTTAAATTTAGGGCCTTGCGCTTCATTGTCGATCTCGACTCGCTTGTTTAATTCCAATATAACGCTCAATTACTCCAGGGTGAAGAAATTTGTGTTGCGTTGTGTTGCATGAATCGGCCTATTGTCGTGTATGCTCGTGCATACCATCAAGAACCTCCACGAAACGCTTGTTCTCCTGGAGTTGCTCTAGCCCCAGCTGGAGGACGGTAGCGACTACATCTTCCAGAGGCAGCCGCTCGGCCTCTGCGATGTGGCGAAGCCGCCTCGACGTGGCGGCCGGTAGCAGTGTTTTTTGCTTCATTTCGTTGCCTCAAGAGTATTGACCTACAACAATCTTGACAAGTCACGGGCCGGGAGTCAAGCAAAATATTGTGACTATTTTGTTACTTAGCGGGCCAGAAGGCAAGTCATTGAGGTAGCGGGCTTCCGTAACTGACTGATAATAAACAAAATAATGGAGCCAGCGCGGGGGGTCGAACCCCGGACCTACTGATTACGAATCAGTTGCTCTACCACTGAGCTACGCTGGCTCGCGGGCGGGTGAAGTCTAATGCTTCGTTCTTGACGATGTCAATCCGCCGACGCGTTTGAGTTGATCGGAACGTTGACGGTATCTTTGTAAGCTCGCCGAGAATTATCTGGTTGTTGGCCGGTGCTTTTACTCGAATACAGATAAGAGAGCCTAACCGCCGAGACGGGATATTTGAAAATTTTTATGCAGTGTTCGGAACTCAGAAGCGCAAGCCGATCCAGAAGCTGAGCCCTCCAGCCTCGCTGTGCTCGGTGGGTATCATATCGGCAATGCCGAGGTCGACGTCGAGAAAAAGCCACTGGGCTTCGATGTAGAAGTAGCCGAACTCCAGGCCGCCGAATATGTTGAAGCCCGTGAAAGTATCGCTGATGCTGAAGTCCACGTCGAATCCGACGATCGACGTGCTGGTGGCGGCTCTGGCATGTACGAAGGAGAGGCCGGCACCCAAGTAGGGCACCATGCCGCGGCCGCTGTTGTTGAAGCGGTAATAGGCGTTCAGGTTTATCGGCATCATGCTGTAATCGGCAGTAATCTCGACGCCGGGCATAACGTCGATGTCCTCGCCCTCGGTGTAATACTCGATCTCGGCGCCCACCCCAAATCCCTGGGGAAACCACAAGATTATCTCGCCGCCGAGAGACCATCCGCGCTCCACCGACAATCTGATGCCCTCCACCTCGTTATAGAAGAAGACGACTGTCTTGATGCCGAAGTCCAGCTCCAGATCGCCATCTCGCTGCGCAACCGCCGGAGAGGCGACCAGAACAAGGGCCAGCACTGCCGCGAAAGCAAATAGCTTTTGCATACCCACTCCCTTATCTCTTCACCGACTGATAATCGCTTGAATTGGATTAAATATCCACACAAATCTGCCAATCAAGTTTCCGGAAAGCCAGGCCACTTCGACCTTGAGTTTCCCAGGTTTAAAGTTCTCGTCTGGTGATAGTAGCCGGTCTCCTGGACTTGCTGTGCTGCTGCCCGAGAGTCCGGGACCGTTGAGTCGACTGGAGCAGTTCTACTGCTCTTCGCCCTCACTCCTTTCGCGGAAGTAGTAGGCTTGGCGCAGGGCCTCGACGAAGCGCTCGTCAACGAGGCCGCGCGGGTTGCCCTGGAATTCGAGACTGTTGTCGCTGCGGAAAGCGTCTACGGCTTCGATGACATCGTCGTCGAATGTGGCGTAGGAAGTGTAGTACTCATCGCGCCGTTCGTAGTACTCGTCTACCAGCTCCTCGTAGCGCTCCGGGTCGGTCATCCGGAGGCTGCGGTCCACGTCGAACGGCGGCGGATCGGGGATCTCCTCCAGCTCGGGGCGCCAGTAGCCGAGGGCGTGCAGCATGCGGTTGAGCTCGAGCACGTCGCTGCCGCGCACCTCGGAGAAGAGGCGGTAGCCGAAGCGCCGGGCGGTGGTGTAGTAGATCCGCTTCATCTCGGCCACCGGCCGGTGGTGCTCGCCGACGTCGATGGCCAGGCTGATCTGGTCGCCGCCGCGGCCCTCACTTTCTGGGTTGGCGATGCGGATGGCGGCCGACTGGAAGTAGCCCCAGCGCCTGTCGCCGCCCTCAGCCTGCCCGGCCTCGAGGGCGAGGATGAGGCGTTCGGCCAGCGGCATGGAGGTTTCGGCGGTTGCCTCGAGGTGGTCGGCGACGGCGTCGATCACCTTGCGGTTGACGAGGATGTTGCCCTGGACGGTGTAGTTCGGACCCTGGCGGCTGCCGGCCCAATTGCCGTTCTCCTCCCCGGTGTGGGCGGCTGTCAGGCCCTGCATGTCGATGATTCCGAGCTGGCGGCTCTCGCGGCCGTCGTCGTCGGCCAGCAGGCGCTCGAGGACCTCCTGCGGCTCAAGCCCCTCCTCGAGCAGGTCGAGGCCGCGGTTGCCGTACTCGACCACCGTCCAGGCTTGGGTGGCGACGGCGCCGACGCCGGCCCGTACCCACGGCACCGCTCGCCCGACGAACGGCACGCGCGTGGTGACCGCCACGCCGCACTCGCCTGAGTCGGGGTCGATGGCGCAGATCGAGAATGTGGCGTAGTGGGGCGTCCCGTCTGCGTTGATCAATACCCCGTCGGGAGCCCGCTCCTGGGCGATGAGGCTTGACTGCGGCTGCACGGCGACCGCAAACAGTATTACAAGGCAGATGACTCCAAGATGGCGTCTTGTCATTTGTCTTCTCCTGGTAGTTAACCGGTGTCTTCAGTATCTTGACGTTGAGGTTATCACAACCGTCGAACGGCGAGCTAGACGCCGGAAGAAAGGATCGTCCCGGCGATGTAACGGGGACCGTCGTCGCGGTTGAAATAGTAGACGACCAGGGCGCGGCCATCGGGCAGTGGGGCGGCCCAGGGGTAGCCCACGTCTTCGTTGCTACCGTCGTCGCGCAGAACGATCTCGGGAGCGGAGGCGAAGTCGCGGCACTCCGGCTCGAGCACCCTGGCGCGGACTCCGTACGGTTCGTGGCGGTAGCCGTAGGTCAGCAGGACGCGGTCGTCGGGCAGGCGCAGCGGGTGGTGCGGGTGACCGCGGAAGCCGGCGTCCTCCCAGGGCCCGAAGCTGCGGCCGCCATCGGTCGAGCGGACCACGGCGCCGTGGTCGCCGAAGCCGAACGTGCGGATGAAGGCGACCAGGTCGCCGGCGGGAGTCTCGTAAAGGGAGGTCTCGTTGAAGTTGACACCGCCGCGTTCGTCCTCGGCTATCGTGCAGCGGTGTTCCCAGGTTTCGCCCCGGTTGCGGGAAACCATGAGCTGTATCGAGAATCTGACCGGCTTGACGGCGTCGCGCCGCGTGACGCCCCAGTAGAGCAAGCCGTCGCTCGCCTCGCACATGGCGCCGCGGTTGAAGGCGGAGAAGGGATTGCCGTAGAGGTCGCGGGCCAGGTCGCCGGGGACAGGGGGCGGCAGGATCGGTCCTCGCCAAGTGGCGCCGTCGTCGCTCGACTCCAGGATGTAGCCTCCCAGGAAGAGGAAGTCACCGTGGCGGGCCCTGGCTGGGTCGTTCTGCACGAAGCCGGGCTCGACGCGGCACATTCCGTAACCGGTGCAGAGTAGCGTCCCGTCGCGGAGCCGCAGTAGGCAGGGGTCCTGCGAGCCGCCCAGTGGGTGGGCGTAGATCAGTTCCGGATCTTCGCTCCAGTTGCGGCCGCCGTCGCTCGAGCGGACGAGCACCAGTTGGCTGTTGGGATCGCCGTGGGAGACGCTCTCGGCGCCGAGCAGCCGCCGCTCGGGCGCGCGGCGGAAGGCCACCAGGAGCTCGCTGTCGGGAAGGCGGACGGCGGAGGGGAATGCGCAGTAGTACCTCTCGTCCGCGTAGATTACTACGTCCTCGGCCTTCTCCAGCACGGCGCGTGACAGTGTTGTCATCTCATTACCCGGTTCGCCGGCCAATAAGGCGGAACGAGTGGATGTTTACGCATGAGCGAAGGCATCCTTCTCATCGGATGTTGATTGAGTTGTGCGGGCAGACCTCGGCACAGCAGTAACAGGAGATGCAGTCGCGATAGCTGATTTCGATCCTGCCGCCGGCGTTCGTCATGGCGTCGGTGGGGCAGACGTCGACGCAGGCTCCGCAGAGGGCGCAGCGCTCGCGGTCAATCGTAGGCTGCGGCGTGAAGAGGCGCTTGACGAAGCGGAAGATCGGGCCTGGGAGGCTCCAGCCGACACTGGCGGCGCTGGGGAGGCGGAAGTCTGGGATGGCCAGTTCCCGCCAGTCGCCGACGCCAAGAATTTCGACATCCGCAGCCCGAGCTGGCGCCAAGCCCAGCTCACGTCCCGCCGTGAGGACCGGCACGCGCTTTGGCGGCACTCCGAACAGCTCCGCGGCCACAACGTCGACAGCGAATGGGTTGCGTCCGAGGGCGAGGAATCCCATCGGCCTCACCCTGCCGCCGCCGGGTCCGTCGCCGTCCATGCCGACCACGGCGTCGAGCAGGGTCAGATCAGCGCCGACGGCCGCGGCCAGCTCGGCGATCATGCGGGCGAAGTGGCGGGCGTCGGTGCCGGCCTTTAAGTGCCAGCGCGCCTTTTCGAATCCGACGACGCAGCCGAAGAGGTTCTTGACGCCCAGAGTCAGCAGCATCTGCTGGTGGGTCTTCGCCTTGGCCAGGTTGACGATGCGGTCGACCTCGAGGACGGCGCGGGCCACCTCAAGGCGACGGAACTTGGCCCCGCCGTCGACCTGTAGTGGCACCGGATCGTCCAGCGCGAAGATCGGCACCTCGTGCTTCCGGCAGACCTCCGCCAGGCCGGACACTTCAGCGAGGCGCTCGAAGTTGCCGTAGCTGGGGCTGTCGCCGACGACCGGTTCGGCGCCGGCCGAGCGTACCGCTCCGATCGCCGCCTCGACGACGACTGGGTGGGTGGTGACCGCCGCCTCCGGAGGTGCAGCCCGCAACAGGTTCGGTTTCAGCAGCACCCGCTCGCCCGGCCTCCCGATAATCCCGTGGTCGCCGAGCAGCTTCAACCCCTCGTCCAGCGCCGCCCGCACCGCCGCGGAATCGTATTCGGAGCAGGGGAGCAGGGCGACGGGGTCGGCGATGTTGTACTTCGTCTCCTTCAGCGAACGCTTGTGCATGGATACGATTGGGGGAAAATGGGGCGGCGTGCGCCGAAAACGAATGCGCTCACGCCGCCCCGAGGTTTTTCAGCTACAGTCTCGCCACGTTCGCGGCGGGACACGAGCCGAGACCTAGCGCCTCCCCTCCAGGCGCTGTAGTACGCTGTAGAACTCGGAGTCGGTGGAGAGGATGAGCCAGGTATCCGCGTCCATCGTCGCCCTGAGAGTCTCGAGGGTCTTGTAGAAGCGGTAGAACTCCGGGTCCTGGTTGTAGGCGTCGGCGTAGATCTGGATCGACCGCGCCTCGCCCTCGCCGAGGATGAGCAGCTCCTGCTCCTGAGCCAGCGACTGGATCTCGCGCACCAGGCGGTCCTTGGTGCCGCGCAGCTCGGCGGAGCGCTGCTGGCCCTCGGAGATGTAGCGCGCCGTGACGCGCTGGCGATCGGCGATCATGCGGTTGAAGACCTGCTGGCGGGTTTCGGGCAGGTAGTTGATGCGCAGTATGCGCACGTCGACCAGCTCGATGCCGAAGCGCTCAACCTGGGTCCCGGCGCGCTCGAAGACCTCCCGGGTTATGTAATTACGCCCGTTCTCGATCCGCCAGGCGCGCAGCTCGAACAGCTCTCGCTCCTGCCGGGCGAGATCCTGGAAGATGTCCGGAGCTTCCTGTTCAGCCTCGCCTTCGGCCTCTTCGGCAGCGGACACCGCCATCGCCTCGAGCTGCTCAGCGGTCAGGGCGCCGGAGGCGCCCGAGAAATCGATCTCCGCCGGAAGAGCCTCGCCGGCTTCGGTCGTCCCCCTCAGCACCCGCTCGTAGATCACCCTTTCGGTGTCGGAGCGCACCAGCTCGCGCAACTCGAAGTTGGCCATGACGTCGCGCACGATCGGGTCGATGATCGCGTCGAGGCGGCTGGAGGCGACCTCGAAGCGCCCCGCGACGGTCTGCAGGTAGAGCTTCGGATCGGTGATCCGCCAGCGGGCGAAGACCTCGATGGAGATGAACTTCTGCTCGACGGTCTTGATGACGGTCCGGTCGCCCTCCCAGTCGAGCAGGCGCTTCTCGAAGTAGTTGGCGGTCTGCACGAAGGGGAGCTTGGTGTGCAGGCCGGGCTCGGTGATCGGCTCGCCGATGATCCTGCCGAACTGAGTGATGACCACCTGCCGGCCCTCGTCGACGATGTAGAAGGTGCCGGAGAGGACTACGATGGCCAGCAGGGCCACGACGACTATGGGTACGATAATGAATAGGCGGTTCATCGCTCACCTCCTGACGCCGAACCCTGCTGTAAGTTCAGCAACTGGATGAAGCCCTCGAGGTTGCCGTCGACGATGATCTTGCGGCCCAGCTCGGGCAGGATGGCGGCCAGGGTCTCGAGGTAGAGGCGCTGGCGCGTCACCTGCGGCGAGTTGCGGTACTGCGCCAGGACCATGTTGAACTGCTCCGCCTCGCCCTGGGCGACGTGGATGCGCGCCTGACGCTGGCCCCGCGCCTGCTCGATCCGCTGCTCTGCCAGGCCGCGCTCGCGCGGGATGGTGGCGTTGTACTCCGCCTCGGCCTGGTGTATCAGCTCCTCGCGGCGCTGCTCGGCGCGGTTGACCGCCTCGAAGGCGTCCTGCACCGCCTGCGTCGGCGGGTTGACGTTGCGCAGCCTGACGGCCACCACGTTGATGCCGGACTCGTAGCTGTCCAGCAGCCGCTGGGTGACGACCTTAGCCTTGTCGGCAATCTCCGCCCTGCCGGTGGTGATCACCTCGTCGATCGTGTAGTCGCCGACCACCTCCTTGACCGCCGCCTCGGAGGCGGTGCGGATTATCCCCTCAGGATCCCTGATGCGGAACAGGTAGTTGTAGGGATCGGAGATGGTGTACTGCATCACCCACTCGACGGCGACGACGTTGAGATCGCCGGTGAGGCTGAGGCGCTCGGTCTCCAGCTCCTCGCCGGCGGTCACGAACTCGCTTTGGACGCCGGCGCGTGTGGTGCGGAAGCCGAACTCCTGCGTGTAGACGAACGTGATCTTGACGTTCGTCACCACGTCGATGAAAAAGGGCAGCTTGAAGTGCAGCCCCTGATCCGCCGTGCCGATGTACTTCCCGAAACGCTGGATGACGCCGACCTCGTCGGGGGCGACGGTGTAGAAGGACGTGAATACGCCCAGCAGCAGCACGATGCCCACGACGGCAAGCAGAACGATCCGGGGATTAAGTTTCGGCAGGCGAATCTGAGGCATGCTACTGAATCCGCCTCCTGCCATTTTTTGCCTCCTTCAGTTAATGATTGGCCAATTCATAGTAAAATACCACGGTGCCGGCCCGTTGGCTACCGGGATTGACGCTCACGCAGCCGGCGTATAGGATAGACGGCCGAGCGGGAGGGGAAAATGGGTTCGAAAAGGGCAGTCGGGGGCGAGGCTGCGAGGGGTGCCGGCGTCTGGCTCGCCTGCCTGCTGTCTTGGATCGTCCCGGGGGCCGGCCACCTCTACCTGCGCAAGTACGTCCACGCCGCGGTTTTCTTCGCCACCGTCACCTCGCTGGCCGTTGCCGGCTGGCTCATCGGCGGCGAGATGCACTCGCCGCTGCGCGGCAACTCCGGCGAGGGATTCCTGCAGTCGCTGGCGGCGCTGGGCAACATAGCCCTGGGTGCCATCCATCTCGTATTCCACCTGCTCGGGCTCGCCCTGGGTGATGTGACGCTGCGCTCCTACGAGTACGGTACCACATTCATTATCGTCGCCGCGCTCGTCAACCTGCTGGTCGTCATGGACGCCTTCGACCACGCCCGCGGTGTGAAGCGATGACCCACACCGGCGCCCTGCTGCTGTTCGCCGCCATCGTCAGCCTGGCGTTTGCCTTCCTGATGCGCACGGCGCCCAAGGAGAGGTTGATCTTCGGCCTCAAGATGTTCGCCGGTTTCCTGGTCTTCGCCATCGTCGCCGGCTGGATCGCCTTCTTCATCCCATGGTGGTAGGCGTCAGGCCGGGCCCCTGGTCTCTATGGGTGCCACCCGTGGCCTGGATGGCGCTGATCTTTTTAGGTTCCTCGCTGCCGACTGCGGACCTCCCGGTCGCCCCCAAATGGATTTCCTTGCTCGTACATCTCCTCGAATTCGCGGTTCTCGCGCTACTGCTCCTGCGCGGGGCCAACGGCGGCTTCGGCCGCAGAGCCCGACCGGCGGCGCTGGCCGTCGCCTTCCTGGCCTCGGTCGCCTACGCCGTCGGTGACGAGCTGCACCAGCTCTTCGTACCCGGCCGGATTCCGGACCTGACCGACGTTATGGCCGATACAGCCGGGGCGGCCGCGGCGTGTATACTGGCTGCGGTCGCCCTAGCTTTCATACATCGCCGCGCCAGCGACTAGAACGAGGCCGCTGATCGCGCGCCAGCAACCGTTGCTGTCGGTTATTGAGCGTTGGCGGAATTTTCGGTCGGTGAAATCAGGATCGGGACTTCCACTGTGCAGGGTGAGCAGTGAGAAATATACATCTTTGGCTCGGCCTGATCACCGCGGCCAAGGGAGCCATCTTCGTGGCCATCGGCCTGGCGGTCTTCGGCAGCGGGGCGTTCCAATCGCTCGGCGATCCGAGTCTGTGGCTCTGGTTTGCGCTGCACGCCGTCTTCGCTTTCGCTTCTCTGATCTTCTTCCGGCTGGCCGCCAGGGCGGGGACTGCCTCTCGGCCGAATAATGAGAGCGGGAACGGGTAATGGAGATAGTGTGGTTGCTGCTGGCGGTTGTCGTCGGACTCCTCGCTGTCGGCTGCGCCGTGTCCACGGCTATCGATG
>CAYOXX010000005.1:40710-78830 GCA_964408025.1 uncultured Acidobacteriota bacterium
CTGGGGAGCGCTGGCTTTCCATTTAACCGCATCGCTGCTGGCCCTGTGGCTTTGGGGCCTGTCGTTGGGCTGCTGGTAGGAGGGGGGGCCGGGGTACGGGAAGATTAACGCAAGGGAGAAGGCCGATGTTTCGTAAATTACTAATTGTAGCGCTCGTCCTGGTCTGTTCAGCCGTTGCGTTGCGGGCGCAGGACCTCGAGCGGGTATTGCGCGATCACTACGTCGGCAAGTACGTGGTTATTAAGATTCCGCTGCCGACCGCCCGCAACCCGATGCAGATATACCCCGAGCGTGCGAACAGGTTCGACGTCCCCCTCTACAGCCTCAAGATCGAGCGCGACGGCGCCGGGCTGGAGCCGGGAGAGGTGGCGATAATCAGCAATGTCGAGGTCGACCGCCGGGAGATCACCTTCGAGCTGGTCGGCGTAGGCTTCGAGATGCCGCCGGGCAGGGTCGCCGTCGACCTTATGCGCGAGGTGATCTGGGGACAGGGCGGCAGCCGCATAACTCTGGTGTTCGAGGAGACGCTAAGCCCTGGTGACGGCCTCGTAAGCGAGATCAACCGCGGGCTCTCGGTGGCGGTCAACACCCGCGCCCTGGTCTCCGACGACGGCCTGCCGCCGGAGATGCGGGAGGCGATTCGCAACGGCATCGTCACCGCCGGCATGAACCACCGGGCCGTCTACCTCACGCTCGGTGAGCCAACCGAGATCCTAAGGGAGCTGCGCGACGGCCGCCTGCTCGAGGCGTGGCTCTACGAGCGCGAGGACTTCACCACACTTCTTGTGCTCTTCCGCGAGGGGCTTGTCTCGGTGATCAGGGAATACTAGATGTTGGGTGGCGGAGGCTGCCGCGCCCCAAACGACCATTCTTGGGCAGTTTATGTGCTGATGGAGCCCGAAAACACTTGAAATCCTCCCGCCAGTGTCGGTATATTAGTTATTGGGCTGCTGTGGCGTGAGGGGAAATGCCACAGGCTTGATCACTTGGCAACATCTTCAGCGTTCGATCTGCATGGTTGAGAGCGACTCGGGTGGGGCACTCAGCGTCCCGGGTGACTGCTGACAATAACCGTGTGGAGGAATTAAACCTTTAGGAAAGGAGTTGTCTCGATGAAGCTTAAGGAGAAGTTCGCGGCGATGATTCCCGGGCTGCGGGACGAGCTCAAGGCCATCGCCAAGGACCACGCCGGTGACAAGATTTCCGATGTTACGGTGGCGCAGGCCTACGGCGGCATGCGCGGAGTCAAGGGGATGATCTGCGACACCTCGTACGTCGACCCGGAGAAGGGGCTGATCATCCGCGGCTACCCGATCGGCGACCTCACCGACCGCCTGCCGGAGGAGATCCTCTTCCTGCTGCTCACCGGCGAGCTGCCGACCGATGATGAGCTGGACGATCTGAAGGCCGACATGCAGAAGCGCCAGAACGTACCCGAATACGTGTGGGACGTTCTGCGGGCGATGCCTCCCGACAGCCACCCGATGGCGATGCTCGACACCGCCATCCTGGTGATGGAGCGCGAGAGCGTCTTCCGGCAGAAGTACGACGAGGGGATCCCGAAGACCGAGTATTGGGACCCGTGCTTCGAGGATCTGCTGAACCTGATCGCCAAGCTGCCGGGCGCGGCGGCCGGGATGTACCGCATCCGCTTCAACAAGGGCGACGTGATCCAGCCCAAACCCGACCTCGATCTGGGCGGCAACTACGCGCACATGCTCGGCATCGACGACCCGACCGGCGAGTTCGCCAACCTGATGCGCCTCTACCTGACTCTGCACAGCGACCACGAGGGCGGCAACGTCAGCGCCTTCGCCACCCACACCGTCGGCTCCGCGCTCTCGGATGTCTACTACGCGCTCAGCGCCGGCCTCAACGGCCTGGCGGGCCCGCTGCACGGCCTGGCCAACCAGGAGTGCCTGAAGTTCGTGCTGAGCATCAATGAGAAGTTCGGCGGCAGCCCGACCAAGGAGCAGCTGACGGAGTTCGCCTGGGATATCCTCAACAGCGGACGCGTAATCCCAGGTTACGGCCACGCGGTCCTGCGGGCCACCGACCCGCGCTTCACCGCCTTCCACGCCTTCGGCTCGAGGGTCTGCCCAGAGGACCCGGCCTTCAAGACGGTGTCGATGATGTTCGAGAACGTCCCGGGCATCCTCAAGGAGCACGGCAAGGCGAAGAATCCCTGGCCGAACGTCGACGCCGGCAGCGGCGCGCTGCTCTACCACTTCGGCATGACCGAGTTCAGCTACTATACAGTGCTCTTCGGCGTCAGCCGCGCGATGGGCGTCCTCAGCCAGCTCGTCATCAACCGCGCCTTGGGCACCGCCATCACGAGGCCCAAGAGCGTCACAACCGAATGGATCAAGAAAGAGGTCGGCATGGCCTGAAACCGGCTCGAACCTTGACAAGGTTGCATGAAGTCATGCACCTGTTTCCGATCCCCCGGTTCGCCGGGGGATTTTTTTCGGCACATTTCAATTTTGGACACGGCGAACTTCGTTCTCCCTTTTAACGTTGAAAACCGGTAAGGGAGCGATGTAAATAAGATGGTTTCGGCGGTGGCGGCTTATATGATACCGTCGTCCTCAAAGTAAGCGGGGGATCACAAATCATGATTCAAGTGCGGAACCTTATCAAGATCTTCAAGGACAAGAAGCGGGGCGAGGTGCGCGCGGTCGACGACGTCACCTTCTCCTGCGAACCGGGCCGCATCTTCGGCCTGCTCGGCCCCAACGGCGCCGGCAAGACGACCACGCTGCGGATCATCTCGACAACCATGCGGGCGACGGCGGGCACGGTCGAGGTCGACGGCCTCGACGTGCGCAAGCGGGCGCAGGAGGTGCGCGGCAAGATCGGCTTCCTGACCGGCAACACCGGACTCTACCAGCGGCTGACGACGCGGGAGGTAATCACTTACTTCGGCCGCCTAAACGGCATGAGAAAGAGCCGGGTGAACGAGCGGCTGGAGGAGATCAGCAGCTGGTTGGACATGGGTGACTTCCTCGACACGAAGTGCGCCAAGCTCAGCCACGGCATGGAGCAGAAGGTAAACATCGCCCGCACCATCATTCACGACCCACCGGTGATGGTATTCGACGAGCCGACCGTCGGCCTGGACATCCTGGCGGCACGCAGCATCGTCGACTTCATCAACTTCTGCCGCGGCCAGGGCAAGTGCATAGTCTTCTCCACCCATATCATGCGCGAGGCCGAGCGGCTATGCGACGAGGTGGCGATCATCCACAAGGGGAAGATATTCGCCCAGGGCTCGGTAGCGGCGCTGAAGCGGGTCGCCGAGGAGGAGGAGTTCGAGGACGCATTCGTCAAGATCGTGGGGGAAGAGCGATGAGTCCGAGAGTGATCTGGATAGTCTTCAGGAAGGAGATACTGGACATCATCCGCGACCGGCGCACGCTGATCTTCATGATTGTTATGCCGCTGCTGGCGATACCCATCCTCATCCACCTGATGAGCAACTTCATGATCGGTAGCGCCAGAAGCATTTCTGAGCAAAACAGTAGAGTGGCACTGGTCGGGGCTGCCGACGCAGGGGACCTCGTCGACTTCCTGCAGAACCAACAACGAACCCGCTTCGAACCGCCGGGCGACAGCGAATTCGATATCTTTGTCGTCGAGAGGATGTCGGAAACCAACGCCTTCCTGGAGGTCCGCACCGATATCGAGGACGTCGCCACCGCCCAGGAAATGATCAAGAACAAAGAGCTGGACGCGGCCTTGGTGGTTCCCCCAGGTTTTGCCGGGGTACTAGCGGCCAACGAGGTCGGCTCCAGCCTGCGCATCGACTACCTGTCGACCAACGAGCGTTCCGAGAATGCGCAAAGCCGCCTGCGCAGGAGTCTCGCGGTGTTCCGTGAAGAGGTGGTCAAGCAGCGGCTGGGCGAGAGCTTCGCGCTGACCGAGCCTTTCGAGACCGCCGACGCCGACCTGGCGACCAGCCGCGAGAGGGCGGGCGAGGTATTCGGAAGGTTCCTGCCCTATATTATCATCCTGATGACGTTCACCGGTGGCATCTTCCCCGCCACCAGCCTGGCGGCGGGCGAGAAGGAGCAGAAGACGCTCGAGACGCTGCTCGCCAGCCCCGCAAGCAGGGTCGAACTGGTGACCGGGAAGTTCCTGGTCATCATGGCCACCGGTATCATCTCCGCTTTCCTTGCCCTGACAGGCATGTACTACGCATTCTCGATCGGCGAGATCGGCCAGCGAATGAGGGAGTCGTTCGAACTGCATATGGACGCCGCGAGCATCGCCCTGGCGGGCCTACTGGTGATCCCCCTCGCGATCTTCTTTGCCGGCGTTCTGTTGACGCTCTCGGTCTTCGCACGCAGCTTCCGCGAAGCCCAGAGCTACATCAGCCCGCTGAGCTTCCTGATCATCATCCCCGCCTTCACTTCCTTCCTACCGGGCGTCGAGCTGAACACCACTCTCTCTCTGGTGCCGATTGTCAACGTCTCGCTGGTGCTCAAGGAGATCCTAGCCGGCAGGGCGATGGACGTCATGCCGTACTTCGGCCTCACGTTTGCCAGCACGCTGGTGATCGCGGGGCTGGCCATCTGGCTCTGCGCCGCGATGTTCAAGAGGGAGGGCGCCATCTTCAAGGTCTGATTGACTGTGGAATGTTATATTAGCCGGGGTCGATCAGCCCCGGCTTTTTCTTGTTCGATACTGCGAAAAGTTATCTTCTCAGTATCTTTTCGAATAGCTTGAGGTAGTCGGCAACCATGCGCCGGGAGTCGAATAGTGCCTCGGCGCGCCGCCGGCAGGCCCGCGGATCGAGCGCGTGCACCTGGGCCGCCGCTTGCGCGAATTCGTCCTCGTCGTCGCAGAGGATGCCGGTGACGCCGTCCTCGACGGTTTCGGGCAGCGCGCCGCGCCGCATCGCGACCACCGGCGTGCCGCAGGCCATCGCCTCGACGGCGACGAGCCCGAACGGCTCGCGCCAGCGGACGGGGCAGAGCAGCGCCGTCGCCCCGCCCAGGAGCTCGACCTTCTCTTCGAATCCGAGCGCGCCGAGGTACTCCAGGGCGCCGAGTCGAATCCTGGTCTTCACCTCTCGGCGAAACCACTCCTCCTCGGCCGGAGGCACGTAGCCGGCGATGCGCACGGGAACGCCCAGCTCCGCTGCGGCGCGCACAGCCAGGTCGGCGCCCTTCTTGCGACTGATCTCGCCGAGAAAAGCGAAGTAAGGCTGCTTCTCCGGCAGCGGCTGGTAGCGGTCCAGCTCGATGCCGTGGTGGATTACGTTGACGCCGATTGGGAAGGAGCGCCCCTGGTTCTCGCTCACGGCAACGTAGCGGACCACCTCGTTGGTCTGCAGGAAGATGCGGCGTTCCTCGGTTACGTCGACATGAAACGTGCAGACCACTGGCACGCCGAGGCTCGGCGCGTAGGGCTGGATCGCCTCCAGGTGCGAGTGGATGATGTCCAGCCCAAGCGGCGAGGCCGAGGCCAGAACCAGCGCCAGGTGCGAGTGCTCCTGGTACTTGTCGGGCGGCAGCGAGCCCCGCTCGATCCGGTGGCGCAGCTCGACGGGGCAGGTCGAGTCGCCGGAGGCGAAGAGCACCGGCTGGTGTCCCGCGTCGCGGTAGCCGCGGCAGAGGATGTCGACTATCAGCTCCGTGCCGCCGTAGGAGGGCGGCGGCACCGGCACCCAAGGGGGCGCCACAACCCCGATCCGCAGCGGCCTGCCCATGGCCTCATCGTACGGCCGGCTCAACTGCCGGTCAAGCGCCGTGCTTTGCCGAATGCCGTCCGGGATGAGATACAGACGGGAATGTCTGTCCTACCGGATTAGCGCAGTTGGAGCAACAGACAGAGCGACGCCAGGACGGCGGTGCGGCATGGTTACCGCCCGCCGGGCGCTGTGCTACGATGTGGCAAATGTTGGGATCGGTTGTAGTTTTCGGCCTGCGTCGGGAGACTCTGGCGGCGAGGTTGGCCGCGTGGGGAGAGCCGCGCTTTCGCGCCGACCAGGTATTCTTTTGGGTTTATCAGAGAGGTGTCGTCGAGCCGGCCAGAATGACCAGCCTGCCGGTCTCGCTGCGGGAGAAGCTCGCTGAGGAGTTCCTTTTCGATCTGCCTGAGGTATCGGCCAGGATCGAGGCGGACGACGGCTCGGTGAAGTACCGCCTGCGCATGGCCGACGGCGAGCAGGTAGAGTGCGTCTCGATGCCGCGTGGGGAGGGCAGGGGCGTCAGCCTCTGCCTCTCTTCCCAGGTCGGCTGCCCACTGGGCTGCCTCTTCTGCCGCACGGGCGCTGTCGGCTTCCGGCGCGATCTGAGCGTAGCGGAGATCGTCGCCCAGGCGCTGGTGATGCTCGGCGATCTGGGCTACCGCCCAGACCACATCAACCTGCTCCTGATGGGTATGGGCGAGCCGCTGCTGAACACGGATGCGGTGGTGGAGGCGCTGGCGATCATGGGCGATCCCGAGGGGCTGGCGGTGCCGATGCGCCGCGTCGTCGTCTCCACGGCGGGTATACCCGAGGGGATGCGGAGGCTGCTCGGCGATGCAGCGCTGCCGGGGCCGCCGCGACTGGCCCTGTCGCTGAACGCCCCGAACCAGACGCTGAGGGAGGAGCTGATGCCGGTGGCCCGGCGCCACCCGCTCGAGGATCTGATGGAGGTCATGCGGAAGCTGCCGTTACGCAGGGAGCTGCTTACCGTGGAGTACGTTCTACTGGCCGGCGTCAACGACGGTCGAGAGCAAGCGCGGGAGCTGGCGGCGCTGCTGCGCGAGTCGAGGGTGAGGGCGAAGGTAAACCTGATACCGTACAATACGTGCGAGGGGCTACACTTCGAGGCACCCGACGAGCCGACAATCGGGCGCTTCCTCAGTGCGTTGAGCCGCGACGGGGTGACCGCCACCGTGCGGCGCAGCCGCGGCCGCAGCGCCGCTGCCGCCTGCGGGCAGCTCGCGGCGCTGTAGAGGAGAAGCGATGACGACTGAAACGTTACTGATTTCGGGCGCAGTTGTGCTGGCGGTCATCCTGCTGGGCTGGCTTTGGCGCTGGCTGCGCAAGCGCCACGCGGAGCGGGCGATAGACAAGATGCCGATTACTATAGTCGACAGGCCCACCGAGCAGGACAAGCGCGCCTACGAGCTGCTGCGCGGCTTCCGTCGCGAGGCCTGGAAGCGGTGGGGGGAGGAGCTGCAGCTCAATCCCCGCAGCCTCTACCAGATCTCCTTCGAGACAATCCGCAAGGTGGCGTCGGTCTACTACCCGGACGCTGAGGAGCCGCAGTACAAGGCAACGGTGGACGGCCTTCTCGACCTCAACGCGCGCATCGTCAGGCGCCTGCAGGACCTGCTGGACAAGCCGATCGTCAACAGGTTCCGGAGCCTCGACGTGGCGACGATCATGTCCATCAAGAAGGGTTACGATTACGTCTGGAAAAACCCAGTCGCCGAGTTCATCAAGAGTCCCCGGGTGCGCGCGGCGACGCGCACAATCTTCGACGCCGTCAACGTCTTCAACCCGTGGCACTGGGGCAGGCGGGTTCTGGTCGACGTCGGCATCGAGACGGCGCGCCGCTACTTCGTCACCGGCCTGGTGACGATCGTGGGCGAGGAGGCGGTTATGCTCTTCAGCGGCCGGCGGGTCCGCAACGAGAAGGCCGCCGCCGAGCTGCTGACGGCCTACGAGATGGTCAGGGAGCTGAGCGGCCAGGAGTCGGTCTCGGCCGAGGAGTACGCGGTGCTGCTGCGCTGGCTTGTCAAGTTCAAGCACCTTGATTCGCACACCAAGTTCAATCTGCTGCGGATGCTGCAGGGTCGCCGGAAGCTGGAAGAGCAGGACCTGTCGGAGCTGCTGGAATTCGGCCCGGATGGCGGCAAGCTGTTCCTCAGGGCGTTCGGCGAGCTGGCCGAGGCGGGCGGCGTGCAGCAGGCGGTCAAGATGATGCGGCTGGAGAAGGCCCGCCGCCTGTTGATTCCGTAGCCCATTCAGTTGTTTGGGTTGAGAACCTTATCTATAATTTCAGGGAGACCACTTGGAAGGCAGCCTATAATTATCTCCAGGCAGCGGTGCGTATCATGGACAGAGAAGAGCTTAAAACCAGAATCTATTCGAAGATTGACGAGCTGCCCACGCTCCCGGTGGTGATCCCGAGGCTCCTGCGGCTGATGGAGAGCGGCAGGAGCAGCGCCGCGGACGTCACCAAGGCGATTTCCCAAGACCCGGCGCTGGCCTCGAGGATCCTCAGGGTCAGCAATTCGGCTTACTACGGCTTCTCCCGCAGGATTGCTAGTCTCGAGCGGGCGGTGGCTCTGCTCGGCTTCAACATGGTCAAGTCGCTGGCCCTCTCCATCGGCGTCATCCGCGGCCTGCCGTCGGGAAAGGGGTCCCCCAGCTTCTCGCGCGAGGGCTTATGGGTGCACAGCCTCGCGGTGGCCACGGCGATGAAGGAGCTGGGCGGCAGGCTCGGCAAGCGCGATGCCGACGGGTATCTATTCATCGTCGGCCTGCTCCACGACATCGGCAAGGTCGTACTCGACCAGTTCTTCAGCGAGCTCTTTCGGCGGGCGCTGGAGGAGGCCCGAGACGCGAGCGGAGTAGCGCTCCACGTGGCGGAGCGACGCGTGATCGGTTTCGACCACGGCGAGGTAGGTGGCATGCTGCTCGCTCGATGGAAATTTCCCGGGGAGATCGTTGGGCCGATCAGCGTTCATCACCGCGACGAAGTCCCGGAAGGGACGAGCGCCGTCGACGTCGCAATGCTCCGCACCGCGGACGTCCTGCCGCTTGAGCTCGGACTGGGCGAGAGAGACGACGTGGCGCTCACGGGAGTTCGCCGAGGCGATATCGAGCTGCTGGAATTAGGAGAAAGGGATCTCCTGGAGGTGAAGGAGAAGCTGCGCGGCTTCGAGGACGAAATCCACGCCTTCTCCAGCGCTATCGGTTGACGCCCTCCTCTCCCTCCTTCTCGCTGATGGGAGTCAGCCATGCGACGTCATAAGGATTCAGGGTGATCCTGAACTTGTCGTCGTCGGCCATCCACTCCATGCCGCTGACCAGGTCGTAGCAGTGCGCCTCGCCGGTGCCGAGTTCGGCTACCGGCACCTCGAGGTGGCAAACCCTGTTGCTCACGTTGGTCAGGCAAAGCAGGTGCCGATCGCCCTCCGGCGAGATCCTCAGGACCGCGAAGATATCGGGCGAGATCATCGGGATATGCTGCTCGCCATTGGGGTGGAATGCGCGCTGTCGAGTCCGGATGGTGATCAGCCTGCCAAGCACCCGGTTTATACGAGAGATTTTCGAGAGGGGATCTTTGAGGGCATCGGATATCGCCCTGCCGTCGATGACCGTGCGGTTGATGGCACGCTTAGACTCGGAGGCCAGCACCGCCTCGATGTCGTTGCGCGTGCCTATGAGGCTGTGCAGGTAGATCCCCGGCACGCCCCGCAGCACGAGAGCAACTATCCTGGAGGCGACGAACCTCTTGACCTGGAAGGCTACGTCCTCGTCGGCTCCCTCGTCGTTGAGGGCGCTGAACCAGGTGATGTTGATCTCGTAGGGTTCTTCCGCGCCGTTTTCGCCCGTCTTGTAGGAGATGCGCCCGCCGTGCTCCTTCGCCCTGCGGATGATGAAGTCGATCTCTTCGGGCGCCAGGATGTTCTTGGCCGCCATGACGCCGATGCCGTCGTGGGAGTCCAGGAAGTTGAAGAAAGCCGTGGTGTCGGACGGCGTCTTCAGGTCCGCCGCCCAGCGCGAGAGGATCGTAGCATCCCCTTTATAAAACGTGTAAAGGACCAGGGGGGGCAGGGCGAAGTTGTAAACCATCGGGGCCTCGTCGCGGCCGTTGCCGAAGTACGAGACGTTCTCCTCGTGGGGGATGTTGGTCTCCGTTACCAGGGCCACGCCGGGTGCTACCGTGTCCATGACGTCGCGTATGAGCTTGACGATCTCGTGGGTCTCTTCCAGGTTGGCGCACGGCGTCCCCGGTTCGGCCCAGAGGAAGGTGACGGCGTCGAGACGCAGGATGTCGGCCCCGCGGCGGACGTACATAAGCAGGATCTCGATCACCCGCAGGAGGACGTTGGGGTTCGTGTAGTCGAGGTCGACCTGGTCTCGGGAGAAGGTGGTCCAGACGTAGATCGGACCGTTGAGCGTCTGGAAGCTCGTCAGGATGTCGGAGGTCCTGGGTCGGAAGATCAACTTGCGCTGCTCGGCGGTCAGCTCGTCAGGCGAGCTGTAGGCGATGAAGAAGTCCTTGTAGTACGGGGTGCGGTTCTGGAATTCATGGAACCAGCGGCTCTTGGACGACACGTGGTTGATGACCCCGTCGAACATCAGCTGGTAACGGTTCTCCAGGTCCTCGATGTCCTCCCAGGAGCCGAGGTTGGGGTCCACGGTCTCGAAGTCGATGATGGAGAAGCCCCTGTCGGAGGAGTAGGGGAAGAAGGGCAGGATGTGCAGCGTGTTTATCGTCCCCTCGAGGTAGCCGTCGCAGAAGGCGGCCAGCGTGGCCAGGGGGGACTTCCCCTCTCCGCGCAGGAGATCTCCGTAGGTGATCAGTATCACGTCCTTTTCCGTAAACCTCTCCGCGGGATCGATTTCCTTTTCCCTATCGATTATCTCCTTCGACTTGTGGGCGTAGTAGACCTTGAGGACCCGTTCCAGCTCGGGCATGTGCTCCCGCGCCAGTGCCTCGCCGTAGAGGCGGCGCAAGCGGCCGAGCATCCGCTCGCGCGACGCTGTCGGTATCTCGAAAGCGGGCCTCGAGTAATCCGGTTCCAGCTTGTGGATAGTCCGCGTGGTCTCGTACTCTCGTCGTGGACTCGATCCGCCGGGCTCGATCTGGTGGGTTGGCCTTTTCATGGCCGTTTCTTCTGACGCTTGCTCATTTCGCCGATATTATATCCCACGGTCGTCCGAGAAAGGAAACGAGGCAGGTTCCCGGATGTCGGGGTCGGGCCCCGATGGCGAGAAAGTATTCAGGAGGCGCCTTGCTACGTTATCAGCTTCAAGATGTCGGCATAGCCGTTGGTGTCGATCATCCTGAAGATGCTTTCCTCGTAGCTCATCATCACCAGGCCGTCGGTGAAGTCCCCGAGGCGCGGTTCGAGCTTCTCGCCGAGGACCATGCGCAGGGCCAGAACCGTGAAGTCGACGCCGGCGGCGAGGGTGAGCGGTATGCCGCCCGAGAAGCGGGGGTTGACCTCGAAGACCATCGGCTTGCCGTCGGTGTACTTGACCTGGATGTTGGCCGGCCCCACGATTCTCAGCTCTTTGGCCACTTGCACGCCGAGATCTATTAGTTCATTTCGGTTTTCGGTGCGGCCCTTGTCCATGACTCCGGAGCGCACCCAGAGGCGGCGCCGCGGAACAACGGCCACCACATCGCCGTCGCGGTCGACGAAGGTATCGAGAGTGTACTCCCGCCCCTCGAGGAACTGCTGCACGATAGGATCCTCGACATATTCGATGAAGAACTCCAGCTCCCCGCGGTTTCTGATCTGGTAGACGTGGACGCTGCCGCGCCCGCGGCGCGGCTTCAGGAACAGCGGGAACTCGAGCTCGCCGTGGTCGGGAAGCTCGCCGGGCAGCCAGGTGCGCGGCGTCGGCAGGCCGCGCTTGCTGAAGAAGCGGTAGGTCTCGATCTTGTCGTTGCAGATGCGCGAGGTCCGCGGCGGGCTGATGATTATCTCGACGCCCGCTTGCGCGAACTCCTCGCGGACCTCACCCATGATCTCCAGCTCGTCGTCGATCGTCGGGATGATGACGCCGATATTCTCGGCCTCGCAGATCTGGTGCAGCCGCTCGAGGTAACCAGGGTCGGTCGTCAGGGGCGCCCGGTAGTGGTTGTCGCTGAAGTAGAGGCCGGGGGAGAGGGGATTGATGTCGGTGGTGACCACCTTCCCCCTGAGGTCGAGCTTGCCGAGCGCCGCCTGGAAGCCCCTTATGAGGGCAACGCGGCGCGAGGCCGCGGTCACTAGAACGTTGAGTTCGTTTTTCGGCATCCCGTCTCCCCGAGAGAGTATAACATTCCACTTGATGATATCGGCAGAATTGATGCCGCTCTAAATTTTGGGCGGCGCCACCGTAACCGGTCTTGAGACCTGCGGGAATGTAAGCGCCTGGTGCCGCGGCGGCGACCTGCTTATCGAAGACCCGCTGCGCGGCAAGCGTGCAGTGGTCTATCGTCTGAAGTTTATCCCTGATTCACTCGATTTCGCAGAATTCTTTGTGTCCGCATCAGGCCAAACTGCTGCCAGAATTCCAAATGAGAATAGGCGGTCGTGGGCACAGTTTGACCGCTTGGCTTGGTTTCTTAGTTTAGTAGCAGTCAAGCGGTGTTATACGGCTGGATTTTCTCCTCTCGGACATTCAAATCTAATAAGACCTGACAAACCTATCAATGTGGTAGTTCACAGTTGTTTTTCCAGCGCGGGATGAAGTATTCTCGCGAAGCTGGTTTGCGTCGCTTCTTTCGGTGTGATTTTGGAGGAAAGGAATCAGTGATGGCTGAAGATTCCCGCGAACCGGGCGAAATGGAAAGCGTTGACCCTGCGGCTTTCATCCGGACTCTGCTGAGTTACAAATGGCTTGTCATCTTGCTGCCCTTCGCGGCAGCGCTGCTTGCCCTGGGTATCAGTTTTCTCTTGACACCAGTATACCAATACTCAGTCTTGTTCACCGCCGGCAAGTATTGGGATGCTGCTGAGAATCGTGAAAGATATGTCGACTCTCCGGAGTCCATAGCCTATCGAATTCGACTGGGCGTTTACGACCAGGTTTTAAGGAGCGAGTTCGATCTGGGGGATGGGTCCTCCCTGAATTTGAGGGCAGAGGTTCCTCGACTAACCGAGAACATACACGTTACCTGGCTTGGCCCCGAAGATGTAAACGGACGGCGAATGCTGTCCAGGCTGGTCGAAGTTATCCAGGCTAGTTACGAGTCGGAAATCGAACAGCTCAGGGCCTCGATTACCAGCCGTCTGCGTGCCAAAGAGGTACAGGTGGCGACGCTCGAGGACTCCCTTGCAGCCGAAGAGGCGAGAGCGGAAAATCTTGTGCTGCTGAACGAGAACCTGGTCGCCTCGAAAGACGAAGAGCTGGCTGGGCTGCGACGAAGATCAGGGCTCAGCGAGAACAGGATTCAGGCTTTGGAAGAAGAACTTTTCGAGGTTCGGGAGAGCATAGAGGAAGTCATGGGGCAGCGCGGCGCCCTGCTGACGAGCGAAAGACTGGACTCTGGAGTGCTCTCGCTCTTGATGACTACTGTTGCTCTGCAGAGAGATTTCGAGTCGTCAAGGCTCGAAGAGCTGCTGCACGGCGCGCGCATGGAGAGCGAAGACCTGAGGATGAGGATCGAGAGGGCAACTTTGGACAGGGAACGAATTCTGATGGAACTATCCGACCAGATGCGCGGCCAGGAGAGCGTTATCCTGCGTCTGCGGGCGGAACTGGAGCAGGCAACCGCGGACAGGCTTGAGCTGGAGCAGCAGTTGCAGCAGGCGGGGAACCTGAGCGAAATCGGCGAGCCGACCCGCTCGACGCAGCCGGTGGCACCAAACAAAGCGAGTATCACGGCGATCGCTTTCTTCCTGGGATTGCTGGTGGCAGTGTTCCTGGCACTGTTCCTGAACTACCTGCGCGGAATCAAGGCAGCGGGCAAGACGTAATCGCTTCAGATCAAATCTGGACTGACTGTAATCGGAGAAGACAATCGGAAGAGAGCACCTTCACGCGTTTCTCGTAGTTACAGGACGATCCGGAATTTCGCGTGGCCTCGGTCGAGATAATCAAGCATATTCCAAGCTATCGGCCGGCGTTGTGCTGGCTAATGTGCCCTCCACGAGCAGGACATGAATCTGTTTAAACCGTTCGGCCGTTTGCTGGGTGGCTTGCCAGGCGACGGCATCGGCGCCACAGTCCTCAAGGGAGGCGGCGCCGCATTTGCCATCAGGATATTGGGGCTGGGAGCCGCCCTGGCGGCTGAAGTCCTGATCGCACGCCTGCTGGGCGTGCAGGGCTATGGCGACTACGCTTTCGCCCTTAGCCTGATCAGCATTCTTGCAATCTTCGCAAAATTAGGCATGGACAACTTGAGGGTGCGCTTTATCCCGGCCTACATGGGATCCGGGGAATGGGGACTTCTGCGTGGGGTTATGACGCGCAGTCGGCAGAGTGCATTGGCCATGGCCGTGCTGATGGCTGTAGTCGCGGCCTGCGTTATTTGGCTGATCGGGGATAGCGTAAGTTCTAGCCTGAGAGCGACTCTACTGATGGCCTGCATCCTGTTGCCTGTTCTTACGATTATTCAAGTCGAGGCGGGAGGCCTGAGGGCCTTTAAGCGAATTGCCTCGGCCCGGGCGCCAACGGAGCTTTTACGTCCGCTGCTGTTGGCGGCGGGAGTTGTTATTGCCGTCGTTGTGCTGAGGTTTCCGGCCTCGGCGCCTGTTGCTATGGGAGCGACTCTTGTTGCCTCATCAATAGTCCTACTGCTGCTCGGCTTTCTCCTCGTCCGCGCCGTACCCGCGCAGGCGAATAGTGCTGAGCCTCGATACCGCACACGAGAGTGGCTCTCGGTCGGTTTCCAGTTACTGCTGATCGTCGGTTTCATAATTCTGCTGAACAGGTTGGACATAATCATGATCGGGGCGCTTCTAGGGACAGCTGAGGCCGGCATATACAACTCGGCGGTGCGAATTGCCAGATTGATACTGTTGGGTTTGTTGGCCACAAACACTATTGTTGCGCCTTTGATCTCCCAACTCTACGCCCAGGAAAGGATGCGTGACCTGCAGCGCATGATAAGTTTCGCTGCTCGAGTGATTTTCGCGATCACCTTGCCCATCGTTATCGGGGTTGTATTATTCGGGCAATGGGCCCTGGCGTTATTCGGCCCGGAGTTCACCGGAGGCTATACGGCTCTTGTTATATTATCTATCGGTCAGATGGTAAACGCTCTGGCCGGTCCGGTGGGGTTTCTCACCACAATGACCGGCCATCAGAAAGTCGCGGCTATAGTCTACGGAGGTATCGCTGGCCTGAATATCGTTCTAAATGCTATACTTATACCGACATTTGGCATTGTTGGCGGCGCAGTCGCCACGGCGATTGCAATTGCGGCTTTGAACCTGATTCTTGTCTGGTTCGTGTCGCGACGGCTGAAAATCAACGCCACCATCTTCGCAAAGCTGTAAGAGGCGTTATGCGGAAACCGAACTTTTTTATCGTCGGAGCCGCAAAGGCGGGGACAACTGCTCTAGTGACATATTTACGGGAACATCCCGGGATTTTCATGCCTAATTTCGAGCCCCATTATTTCGTAGATGATCTACCCATTTCGCTAGGTAGAAAGCCGGAGAATCTGGAAGGCTATCAGAAGTTGTTCGCGACCGCCGGAGACTACCAGCTCATCGGTGAGAAATCGGTGTTCTACCTCTATTCCAAGACCGCTGCTCGAAAAATCGCCGCATTCAACCCCGACGCTAAGATTATCATTATATTGCGTAATCCTGTTGATCTTGTCTATTCGCTGCACAGTGAGTTATATTACAAAATGAACGAAGATGAGGAAGACTTTACCAGAGCCTGGCAACTGCAGGAGGAGCGGCGGCGGGGTAACAGGATTCCGAAAGGCTGCAGAGTTCCCTTTGCATTGCAATACGGCGATGTCGGCAAATTCTTGATACAAGTGCAACGTTACAAGGAACACTTCCTTCCCGATCAAATCAAGATATTCCTCATAGATGACTTAAAGCGAGACACCCTCGGAGTCTACAAAGAAACGCTGGAATTTCTCGATGTGTCGTATGACGGAAGAGACGAGTTCCCCTGTATAAATCCGAACAAGCGCAACAGGTCCCGTTTCCTTGCCTGGGTCTTGAACAATAAACCACCGCTGATTACCGCATTGCGGCGCGGAGTAAATAAATTATTGGGTGGCCGTTCCACCGGTGTTTTTAAGGCTGTCCGGATCTTTAATACAAGTACCCCGCGCCGCGAGCCTCTCGATCCGAAGATGCGACGGCGGCTCACGGAGTATTTCAGGGAAGATATCCAAGCATTGCAACAGGTGATCGAGCGGGATCTGAGTGACTGGTACCGCGAGTTTGGTAATTAAATATGGTCGCGGATAAACCCAGTTTTTTCATCATCGGCGCTCCCAAATGCGGCACCACAGCGCTGTATATCTGGCTGAGCGAGCATCCGTACATCTATATGTCGCCGGTGAAAGAGCCGCATTTTCTGGCTGAGGATCTGCCTTACAAGCGACGGAACGTCGCCAATGAAAGAGCGTACTTTAACCTGTTCAGCAAAGCAGGTGTGGAACACCTTGCCGTTGGTGAGAGTTCAACGTCGTACATATCTTCTCCGGCAGCAATCCGCAATATCAAGACGCGCTTTCCGAAGGCACGTCTCGTCGCGGTGGTGAGAAATCCGATCGATATGGCATATGCAATGCATAACCAGTTGCTCTCCTCGATGAACGAGGACGTGGCTGATTTCGAGGAGGCATGGCGGTTACAGGAGAAGCGCAGACAGGGCAAGCACATTCCAAAACAGTGTTTGTATCCCAAGGGTTTGCTATATGGCGACAAAGCGCGGGTTGGAGCACAGCTTCAGTGGGTGTTGGAGGAGATACAGCGGGATCTCGTCCAGATAAGTTTTTTCGATGATCTTGTAACAGCTCCGGGAACAGTGTATCGTGCGGTTCTTGCGCATCTCTCTATGCCGGACGATAAACGGCAGAGCTTTCCAAGAGTCAACGTAAGCAAGCGCTTGCGCTCTCGGGCCCTTGGCTCAATGCTACGTACGGCGTCTGCTATCGGCAGGCCGGTGAAGCGCTGGATCCAATCCACATTCGGGGTGGAACCCCCGCATGTGGTTACAGCGATCAGCAGGATGAACCAAGAGAAGTACTCCCGCCCACCCTTGAGAGAAGGATTCCGCGTTGAACTTCTGGAATACTTCCGGGAGGATGTCGAACTGCTTTCGCAGATCACTGGACGGGACCTCTCCCACTGGTAAAGCATCCGGGATGACAAGGGATCATGGGCAGACTTCGGGAAATTCTGTACCATTCCTACGACAAGCATAACGATCGGGTAAATGTATCTTTAACTGCCTCTCGCTTCTCAAGACGAGTTAAGCGAAGATTCGACCGTATGTTTGGCGAACTGATGTCGGACCTGCCTGCGGATGCCCGTGTGCTCGACCTGGGATGTGGTACGGGCAGGCTGTTGCATTGGCTATCCCGGTTTGATGTCCAGGCAACGGGTGTAGATCTTTCAGAGCCGCAAATTGCCGCGGCTCTGAAGAATGTACCCGGCGCTGAATTCTACTTGCAGGACGGATTCCAATATCTCAGGGAGAACAACTCGAGCTTCGATGCCATCTTCAGCTTCGACGTGTTCGAACATATTATCGGTGAGGACGCTCTATTGGAATGGGTGGAAGCGGTGTACGCAGCATTGAGGAATGGAGGTTTTTTTGTCTGCAGGGTGCCCAACGCGGCCAACTTGACCGCTACGTTTGTTCGCTATGCTGACTTGACCCACGAACGGCTGTTCACCACGAACTCGTTGATACAGCTATTTGAAGCCGGCGGATTTGTCGAATCACGCATCATTCCGCAGGCCTATGCTCATTTCACAGGGAAAATGAAACTCGCACTCGTGAGGATGCTGCATCGTTTCGTCTTTTCCCTCTGCGGTCGCGGATATGAAAATAATTTTGATAACAATATCAGCATTGTCGGTTACAAAAGAGGAAGGTAATGTATGGCGCGCATAGCCCATATCGTAGGAGGCCTTGGTCGCGGCGGTATTGAAGCCTGGCTGGTGGAAACGCTCGGATATCTGCGCGGGTGGGGTCATGAATCCGACATCATCAGCCTGCAGGAGGGGCGCCAACACTTCACTGATGCCGTGAGAGATCTCGGTTGTCGAATTATTCCGTGTCCGAAAAGCATGAACCCGTTCAAGATGGCATGGCGCATGCGCCGGACTCTACAGAAAAACGGACCGTATGACATTGCCCATTCCCACCTTTATTTCTTCAACGGCCTTGTGATGCGCCAGGCAAAAAGAGCAGGCATACCGTCGCGAATCGCTCATATGTATCCATTGATAGACGTCCGAACCCAGACGATGTTGCGCAAGGTCTACACAGGCATTATGAGCATGATGATTTGGCGGTATTCGACCCGCGTTTTTGCTATAACCGAGAGTGTTTGCACAGCTGTTGAAACAAGGATAGGTGTACCCACGGAGGACATTGATGTGGTCTACCCCGCTGTGGGTCTCGACCGTTTCCGGAAATCTGTCGACCGCTCCCAAGTCCGTGGACGTTGGGGTTTGCCGGATGACGGAACAATCGCGCTGTATGTGGGCCGGTTTGTCCCACACAAGAACCATGCTCAGCTGGTACGCGTAGCTGCACACCGGCCTAACATGCACTTTGTTCTTGCCGGGACCACGGGGCCAACGCTTGATGACATACGGAAGCAGGCGGCGACAATGGATAATGTCTCGGTGCTTCCGGACGTGGAGGACCTTGTCGGATTGATGAAATCGGCCGATCTGTTTGTGTTCCCCTCGCTCAACGAGGGATTCGGGATCGTCGCCATCGAAGCCTGCGCCGCCGGCCTGCCTGTCATCGCCGCCGACCTCCCGAGTATTCGGGAAGTAATACCTGCCAGCCATCAGGAACTGATGTTTCGGCCGGACAGCGACACACAGCTGCAGGATTCCCTCAACAAGTTCTGCGGGGATGGTCAACTGAGGGAAAGACTAGTTCGCGATGCCAAGGAGTGGTCTGGCAGGTTTTCCGCAGAAGAGTCGGCGCGAAAGCTGCAACAGATCTACGCAGAAGAACTGGAGTCCGTTAGATGAGATCCCTGATCTCCGTCATGATGCCGGCATACAATGCCGCGGCAACCCTGCCGATGGCCATCGCTTCGCTTCAGGCCCAGACCTATGAACATTGGGAACTGGTCCTGGTCGATGACGGATCCAAAGACGGGACGGGCGAACTGATTCAGCGGTATGATGATGAACGGATCCGCTATATCGCCCTCGATCGTAACTACGGCCGGGGTTATGCGCGGCAGGTCGCACTGGAGAACTGCATAGGCGATTACCTGACAGTGCTTGATGCCGATGACTGGATATATCCGTATAAAATCGAGCGCCAATTAGCCGCTCTGGAGGAATATCAAGATCCCGATATCTTACTAGCTTCCTCGGGAATGATCGTTGTCAACGCTGATGATGCCCCAATAGGCTCCTTTTGCCCGATAACATGCAGCGATGTTGTCGTGGTTGGCCCTCACAGGAGGCTTGATATACCAGATATGCTCTGGATCACATCCTTGATCCGTATGCCGGCAGCCAAAAGCGGCGAATTCGACGGGAGAATGCTTAGAGGCCAGGACAAAGACTTCCTGCTACAGATCATGTACGGCAAGCGGTTTGTGGCACTTCCCGAGGTAACCTACGTTCGTCGGGAAAACCTTATGGGCAACAGGAAAAAAATACTGAGTTCACACAGATTCCGCCGTAAGCGATACAGGAAACACTTTACCAAAGATCCTCTCGGTGCAACCGGGGGCCTTTTAACATCGCTTATCAAAACTGTTCTCTACCGGTTGCTTTTTTTGACAGGCCAAACTTCTTTGATAAAGCGGCAACGCTATAATGGTGTGAGCTCCGAGGAAGAAGCCGAATATCGGTTGCTTTATAATACGGTACGTGGTTATGTTCAATAGCACCTATGAATACACACTGGAAACCTCGCCGGCGAGGAGGTTTGAGAGGGTACTCTGTTTTCTGATCGGCCTAACCTTACCTGCTATTAGCTTCAGTCAAGAATTCAGAGGTCTTTCTGCTGATTTCATGGACAGAGTGAAACCTGTCGATTTACTGGTCTTATTATTTATTATAACACTCTTCCTGGCTAAAGGACTTAAAATGCACGTATCAGTTACATTCTATCTGTGTGCACTAATGTTGTCTTTGTTTATAGGAATAGGCCATTCAATATTTCCAGTTATTGATATCGGGCCAACACTTGTCGCATTCTCAGCAGTCGGTATGGCGCTTTTATACTGGGTTCTCGGTTACAACATTGCCAGGTCGCCTGCACTCGTTAAAGCACTCATCCTAGGGATCGCCTTGGGAGCGGCATGGGAATTCTTCATCGTTGCTCATGACTTCTTCTTCTCTCCCCAGTGGTTTGCAGGGCGCAGATCTGGATTCGTGAGAGGGACATTCCACAAAGGCGCACAGCTTGGAAACTACGGCTTCACAACAGCCGGCATTTTACTCGCCATGGGCTGGGCTGCCTTCCCAAAGAAACTCGAGCGGGTATGTATTTTACTTGCCGGCATATTTTGTGTATTTATTACGGTTGCGGCAACCCGCAGGTCCGCGATTATTGCTCTTGCCTTATGGCTTGTGTTTTTCCTCATCATCGGACTTAGACACGCATTGACCAGACATTACATATCAGTTCTAGCAGTGGTTATTATTCTGATCGGTTTTTTCATAGTGTTCTACTCGGAGTTTAGCGGCACATTTGTTGCGCAGCGCTTCAGCCAGGGGCTTGATAAGCTCAGCACTGGCGAGACGTTAATACTAACCCAACCTCTTCAGGCGTTGGAAAGAATTGGGGAATGGTTTCCATTCGGCATAGGAGTTGGGAGAGGCCCCATCATTACGGGAGAACATGAATTTCATAGTGGTCATCTGGCCGTGATAATAGAGATGGGTGTTCTGGGAATCCTGGCTTTCTACTGGCTGCTTTGGATACCGCTCTTCAGAAGAGCAGGCGGGAAAGGCCTGCAAGCTAAAATTGTAAAGACTCTTGTGATCTCATTCATCCTGGCCGCTATGGCATTCATGGTACATAACAGGTTGCATCGCGACCGCCAGTTCATGCTTTTCTTGGGCCTTGCTTCTAGTTATTGTGTGGGAACAATGGGTATCAGAAAATCGACCTACAAACATTACTCACAAGCTTCAAAACAGCTAAATCAGAATTCTATCGGCGAGAAAAAGGCGGTCAACGCGTTTTAAGTATGAGGAAATCCTATTCAGCGATATTTGTTGCAAACCGCGGCTTTGCCTTGGTTAATTCCCGAATGTTGCTCATGAAGCATTTTGTTTCAAACGGCTGGAGAGTCTATGCAGCAATTGGGATTGATGAATTCGCGGAAAAAATCGAAGAAGAGGGGATAAAAATCATCGAGACCACTTTCGCCCGCAGGGTGCTCACTCCCGTCGTCGACTGGAAGGCCTTTCGAAGTCTACGAGGAGCCTATTCGGAAATAAATCCGGCTCTTGTTCATCACTTCAATGTTAAACCGATTATTCTTGGCACTTGCGCTGCAATGGGCTTGGAGGCCACTAAAGTGATTAATACCGTTACTGGACTCGGCCTGATGTTTGACTCTGGCATCGTGAATCGCGCAATTGCTTCTGCTGCATTGAAATACATAAAGAAGCGTAGCAATATGACGATTTTCCAGAATCAGGATGATCATGCTTTGCTTCTCGGAAAAGAATTAATAGAACCTGGGAAATGCAACATTATTGTAAGTTCCGGAGTAGATACCAAACGCTTCAAACCGATTCGCAAAGAAAGGAACAAAGCTGGTAAACAGAAAGTCTTGATGGTGTCTCGCCTTCTTTGGCATAAGGGAATAAGAGAATACATCGAGGCCGCCGAAATCTGCCGAAAGCTCATTCCTCGGGTTCGCTTTCAGTTAGCGGGAGAAGAAGATGCTGCTCATCCGTCGGCGGTTGATTTAGCATGGATAAAATCACAAGAAGAAAAGGGGATTATTGAATATTTGGGATTCATAAAGAATTTGGGGGAAATACTCCCCTCTATTTCGCTTTTTGTTCTACCTTCATACTATGGTGAGGGTGTGCCTAGAGTCGGCCTGGAAGCCGCAGCATGTGGGATCCCTGTAATAACGACTGACGCTCCCGGCTGTAGAGAATTGGTTGCCGATGGCGAGACCGGCTTGCTGGTCCAGCCACGCGACAAAGAAAAACTTGCCACTGCAATGATGAAGATTCTACCTAATCGTGATCTGCAAAACAAAATGGGTGATGCAGGCAGGGCATTGGCGGAAAGGAAGTTCGACTTGAAAATAATCACAAATCGCTACCTGGATGTATACCGTTCGCTGGGGCTTGAAGTATAGGAGCTTTTGAGAAGAGTTATATGGGAGATTTGAGTTCCTATCAGCCGATAATAATAATAGGTGCCGCGCGCTCCGGTACTAACATGCTTCGCGACGCTCTTACCAGAGTCGTGGGAATTGGCACCTGGCCGTGCGACGAAATCAACTATATCTGGCGGCACGGAAACTGCCGCCATCCCGACGACGAATTCACTCCGGAAATGGCCACGCCGGCGGTGCGGAAATTCATCCGCAGAGCTTTCGAGAGGATGGCGAGAAGGCTGGATGTCCGTTACCTGGTAGAGAAGACGTGCGCCAACTCCCTTCGAGTCGGTTTTGTCGACCGAATCGTCCCCGAGGCCAAATACCTCTTTCTCGTCAGAGACGGGCGCGATGTTGTCGCCTCGGCGATGAAACGTTGGAAAGCCCGCCTGGATATCCCCTACATCCTGAGGAAAGCCAGGTTTGTGCCGCTTGGCGATCTGCCTTACTATGGATTACGATATCTCTGCAACCGGGTAGCGCGTGCCCTCTCCAAGGAAAGGCGGCTGGCGTTCTGGGGTCCGCGTTTTGAGGGCATCCAGAGAGCGCTTAGCGAATGCTGCCTCGTGGAGGTCTGCGCCCTGCAGTGGTCAAGAAGTACGCAGCTCTCGGAAGAACATCTGAGCGGAATCGACAACGAACGGGTGTATCGCTTGCGCTATGAGGATTTCGTCCGTTCACCCGCTGAGGAGTTCCTCAGGATAACCGCTTCTCTGGGCATTGATTGTTCGGCGGAAAAGGCGAGCGAGGTATCGAAATCCGTTTCCGGAGCGAGCGTGGGGAAATGGGAGAGGGACGAGGAGAAAGAGGCTGTGCTCAGGGCCCTGCCGCTGATGCAGGAATCACTTAATCGCTATGGCTACGAATGATTTGCACCAGCCTGTCGGGTTAACCCTGTGGCAGCGCTTCGTCAAGCGCGCTTTCGATATCATCACCTCGGCCCTGGGGCTCCTACTCACTTGGTGGATTATCATTCCCGCCTTCGTCGCCGCCTCCATCGACACCCGCAAGTGGGGATTCTTCACGCAGGAGCGAGTGGGGCGCCACGGAAAACTATTTAAGGTGATAAAGCTCCGCACCATGCGAGAGATTGGCGGTCTGCAGACGACTGTCACCACAGCCGAGGACCTTCGCACAACCCCTCTCGGCCGATTCTTTCGAAGAACCAAGATCGACGAGCTACCACAGCTGATCAATGTACTGCTCGGCCAGCTGAGCTTTGTTGGGCCGAGGCCGGACGTGCCCGGATTTGCGGACGAGCTAGGCGGCGATGACCGCATAATCCTTTCGGTCAGACCCGGTATAACCGGACCAGCGACGCTGAGGTTCCGCAACGAAGAGGAGATTCTGGCAGTGCAGGAATACGCGGAGAAGTATAACCGCGAGGTAATCTATCCCGAAAAGGTGAGGCTCAACCGCGAATACGTGGAGAATTACAGCTTCTGGCGGGACATGCGATATATCTGGCGGACGCTTACGGGAGGTTAGAGAGCTTCGCTCGCTACGTCTGCCTTTGCGCAAACCTGACTGAACGGAGAACTGAATTGTAGAATAAGTGGTCGTACCGACGACTAAGGTGTAGGTGGGCCATGGCGAAGAGCAGCGAACGCATTGATCTTTCCCTTCCGCACGTGAGCGGCGAGGAGCTGAAGCTGGTGCTGGAAGTCTTTGCCAGCACCGGAGCGCCGCTGCTGCAGGGGCTGATCAGAATCCCCTTTGCCCTAAGTCGTCCAGCGGTAGGCTTGAGAGGTCGATAGCGAGACCAAGCTCTCGTTCGTCATCGCCCTCCCCTAGTTGGGCGGGCACGAAGGTTCGGTTAACCGAGAGCGTGATAACCGAATCGGGCGGCAAATCCGCGGACGTAATCGGAACCGTAATCCAATCGCGCCGGTCGATTTGTATCTCCCACAGCAGCTTGCCGTTGGCCTCGATCATTAGGGTAACCGGTCGATCCTGAGCGTCGGGGTGGTTGATTAGCAGGCGCGGCTCGAATCCTTCCAGGACGCCGTCTATCAGAAAACGAACGGACCGTCGGAACCAGATGAACGTGCTGCGGCCCTGCATGCTTTCAGGGAAGTAAAACTCGTTGCGGATCTCCGGTATCGACTCGCGATAACGGTTCAGTGTCCAGCTGTTGTAAGGCTCCACCCACTGAGCGCTCATGAAGCGGGGATCCTCGTTGATGCCGAGGCTCAACGGGGCGACTGAGGGGCCGCAGAGGAAGCCGAATGTTATGACGCCGTCCGCACCTTCACCCTCGAGGAAAATCGTGTCCAGCGCAATCGCTTCGCCCTGCTGGAGTTCGGATCTCATCCGGAAAGCGCCGCCGATGGACAACTCGACGTCCCTGCTGCCGCTCTGGCACATAGGGCCGGGGAGAATTGTCAACATGCGTCGCCCGTACCCCAGCGGCTGCTCCCAGGCAGCCGCACGGTCGAGCCAGCGGAAACGCATCTGGGTGTTCGACAACTCGTAATAGCTGACTCCAACCCGGCCTGTGAACCTGCGATGGCGCGGCTTGGGCGGCTCCTGCAGCAACCCGACGGCGAAGAGGACGACGGTGACGGCGGCCACAACGCCGGCTGCGGCAGTCCATCTTCGGCTTGAGGGTGAAGCGATCCCGAGTATGGCCCCGATGCCCAGCCAGAATATGATCTGCATCTCGGTGACCAGGTAATTGTCGTTCGTGATGAAATTGACCAAAAGAGCGCCCAGGAGAAAAAATGCCGTTGTCAACGCCCGGCGATCCCGCCGATGCACTTCCGAGGTGCGTAACGCCGTGGCCAGGGCCAGAAGTGGAATGGCTACGAACAGTGCGAGCCCCGGCAAGCCCAACTCCGCCCCCACCTGGAGGTAAGTGTTGTGGGAGTTCTGCACGGGGAGATTCATATACGGGGGACCGACAGCGGGCGTGTAGACACTTTTTATTTGCAGGTAGCGGCCCACGCCGACGCCGCTCAGGGGGTAGTCGCGGATCATCAACTCGCTGCTGATCCAAAAGATATAGCGCCCCCGCTCGAGTGTTCCGGCGACGACTTCGGCGTCGAGCATTCTTGCTGTGTTCTCGAAGAACGGCTCGACTCTGTCGTAATGCTCTATAGTCTCACCTGGTTGCGCCGGGAGGAAGCGGGCGATGACCATGCCGGCGGTCATAAGAGAGAGAACGGCTATAAGCGTGCCGACGGCGTATTGGGTGCGTAGTTTGCCCGCGATTGCTTGGCGATGAGCGGACGAACCGAATACGAGAAGGAATATGATGATTAGAAGTCCGATCCCGACGGGTATGAACTTCGAGAATGTGAATGGCAGGAAAGCCAAGGCCAGCGCCATGCCCGCCAAGAGCAGCCAGAACCGGAGCCGCCTTGCTTCAGTCAACAGTACGGCCGCCAGCCCACTCAGCAGGACGAAGATGAAACCGGCGAACTGGTTGGTATCGGTGAGGAAACCGGAAAAGCGATAGTCCATGACCGGCAGGAACGCCGCGAAGTAGATAGAGCCCAACGCCAGGCTCACTATTGTGCAGGCGAGGGCGCCGCGCATCACCCAGACCTTTTCGGTCTTCTCGGCCAGCGCGTCTCGCAGAAGGTAGACGAGAACCAGGCAGAGTGTCAGCAGATACCACTGGTGAAGCGGGTATAGGCCGTTCGTCTGGCTTCTCCAGCCGAGGTCGCGAAGTCCGAGTGTCAGCAGCGGCCCGAGAAGCCCTCTGTCGGCGCCGGGCAGGTTGTTAATAACCTGGATCAGCGACAGAGTGTTTATCAGCCAGAATCCCGCAATGAAACAGTCTGCCGGGCCGAGTCGAAACCGCGGCCTCCGCAGCCAGGCGATGCGGATCGAAGCCCCAATCGCCAGCCCCCAGCCGGCGAACTCGACGAAGCAGTATTTCGAATAGGGGTAGCCCAACAGGTCGGTTAAGGCCACGGAAGCGGGCAGAAGGGCGAGAAATAGGAAGAGCCCGACGCCGATCCGCCACGCTCCCGCTGCGACCAACGCTACCACCAGCGCAACTCTGAACCAGTCGCCGGCCAGGCCGTACCACGGCTGGTAGACGATCGGCCCGAGGGCGAGGGCGACGACGGCTATACTAATAAATCTGGCGAGCCAGCACCCCACTGTTCTGCAAGCTGAGTTAGCGTTCAACGGTTGCCCGATCCTTCATTCTAAGATATAAATAAATAATTAAAGCGAAATAGCTTTTGTTTACCACTAACGGAGTATATGGTGGCACGAGGTTTAGGTCAAATGTGGTGGCCTTGCAAGCGGGAGCGACATCGTTGAAGCGGAAAGACTTGTTGGGGGGGTGGCCCGCATGCCGTTTTAGGCCCATTCGGTTATAGCGGCGGATTGGGATTCACCACAGCGGGCGTGAAAGCTGATACTCGCGTGAAAAAGAGGATAGCCTTTTCGCGTCAGTAGTTATAGCCGATAATCAAGTCGAAAAGCGAGCGTTATTATAGAGGGTGTGTACCTGCGCGTTGGAATCGTGCCCCGGCACATCTCTTTTAATTTTCCCCAGCCAGATGTGGTGGCCTATCTACTGCGGCTGATAAATGTACGTCGATCACCGAACAACGGGGTGGAACAAATAAAATTAAATAGGTGTCTACTGGCCAGAGTAGTGGTGTTCCCCGATTCTTCCAGTGCTAGTACCTGTTGTTGGAGGATGCGATGCGAAAGCATGCATTCCACATTGTCTTGCTCATGGCTGCTGTGCTCGTATTGCTCAGCTCGATCTTCGCCACGCTGGCACAGGACGGCCGGGCGAGGCAGACGGCGCGAATCAAAGAACGTAAGGCTGCCGCTGACGAGCTCCTGGTCGGCTACGCGAGGCGAGCCACCGCGGAGACGATACGTGCGGCGCATGCCGCCATCGGCGCGCAGGTCGTGCGGCACTTCGACTCAATCAACGCCGACCTAGTGAAGCTACCAAAGGGAGTCGCGCTGGAGAGCGCGATCGCCCACTACACCAATGCCCAGGGCATAAAGTACGCCGAGCCGAACTACGTTCTGACCACGGTGGACGTGTTGCCGGCCTCTACGCCAAACGACCCGAGCTTCGGTTCGCTCTGGGGTCTTCATAACACGGGCCAGAGTGGAGGCACCGCCGACGCCGACATCGACGCCCCCGAGGCGTGGGACCTCTGCACCGGCAGCAGCTCGGTAATCGTCGCCGTCATCGACACGGGAGTCGACTACAACCATCCCGACCTGGCGAACAACATGTGGACAAACCCGGGCGAGATCCCGGGCAATGGCCTCGACGACGACGACAACGAATTAATCGACGATTATTACGGCTACGACTTCTGCAACGGCGACGGCGACCCGATGGACGACAACGACCATGGGACACACTGCTCCGGGACTATCGGCGCCGTGGGCAACAACGGCATTGGCGTCGCCGGCGTCAACTGGAACGTCCGCATCATGGCCCTGAAATTCCTCGATTCCGGAGGCAGCGGCTACACCTCCGACGCGATCGATTGCCTCGAGTACGCGACGGCCATGGGCGCCCACGTGAGCAGCAACAGTTGGGGCGGCGGCGGCTTCAGCCAGGCTATGGAGGACGCCATCGAGGCCAACGGCAGGCCGTTCATCGCCGCCGCTGGCAACAGCTCGATGAACAACGACACCTTTCCTCACTACCCCTCCAGCTACTCGTGCGCCAACGTTGTCGCCGTGTTGGCCACCGACCGCAACGACCAGCTCGCTAGCTTTTCCAACTTCGGAGCCGTCAGCACCGACCTCGCCGCCCCCGGCGTAAGCATACTCAGCACCGTCCCCGGGAGCGGCTACAGTTCTTTCGACGGCACCTCGATGGCCACGCCCCACGTCGCCGGCGTGGCCGCCTTGGTTTTAGCTCACGAGCCGCCGCTGAACACCGCGCAGGTGATCCAGCGCCTCTACCTAGGTGCCGATCCGCTAGCCGTCCTGTCCGGCAAGTGCGTCACAGGCGGGCGCCTGAACGCCTACGGGGCGCTGACCGCCGTGTCGGGCGCCACAGGGTCGCTGAGGGTCACACTCGGGCCGGCCGAGGCGGTTGCGGCGGGCGCCCAGTGGACTTGGGCGGGGGCCGGCCAGTGGTTCGACAGCGGAGAAACCGCGACCGGCGTGCCGACGGGGACGCGGACGGTCACCTTCAAGGAAATATCTTCCTGGGGCGCGCCCGCCAGCCAGACGGTCGAGATCGAGGAGGATCAGCTCGCCACCGCCACCGCCACATATACAAATCTCTGGCCTGGGCCGGACGCGCATGGCTACAGCGGCTCGACCTCCAGCGGCGGCTTCGAGGACATCTCGGCGACGGGAACCGCCATCTCCTTCAGCAATGCCGACGACGGATCGGCGAGCATACAGATCGGGTTCGACTTCATTTACTGCGACCTGTCGTACTCCTCAGTCTGGATTGGCGTCAACGGTGCGATCTCCTTCTCCAGCTCGTACTTCCCATACACGAACACAGCGATCCCGTCGTCCTCAGCCCCCTTGAACCTGATCGCCCCCTTCTGGGACGACCTCGACACTTCCAGCACAGGTTGGGTGAAATACGAAGTGTTAGGCGAAGCGCCGAACAGGAGATTGATCATCCAGTGGCTCGCCGAACACTACAGCGGCCCCATAGGCAATACCGTCGAGTTTCAGATCAAGCTTTACGAAACGTCCGACTCGGTCGAACTATGTTATAACGATGTCTACTTCGGCTCTTCATCTTATAACCAAGGCAGATCGGCCACAATCGGCATCCAGGACGGCTCCGGTTCCTCGGGGCTACTCTACAGCTACAACGGCGAACGTCTCCTGTCCGATGATCTACGAATAGCTATTAGCAGAAATACTCCCCCCGCTGTGGAATCGGTAGCACCGTCGAGCGGTCTGGGCTACCTGCAGACGTTCACAGCCGTCTACAGCGACGGTAACGGCGCGGCGGATCTGGAGCAGGTGGAGTTGTTGATCAACACCAGCACGAGCAGCGTCGGCGCCTCCCACCTGGTGTACCGCCACGATCTGAACGAGATCCGCCTTTACAACGACGCGGGCGACGGCTGGGCATCCGCCACACCCGGAGATGCCGCAACCTTAAGCAACAGCCAGGTGAGTGTGGATGTTTCGGCGGTGGAGGTGACGCCGTCGGGAACGAGCCTCGAAGTGCAGTTCCCGTTGGAATTTTATCTCTCTTTTTCCGGCGAAAAGAATATCTACCTTAGTGCCACCGACATATCGGAAAACAGCACCGGTTGGCAGATGATGGGAAACTACACCGTAACGACGGAGATAGGATCCCTGGAGGTGAGCATCGAGCCTCAAGGAGCGATTGGCGCCGGCGCCCAGTGGCGGCGCCAGGGAACGGAGACCTGGCACGACAGCGGAGACACAGTAACAGGCATCCCGGCCGGAACCGTAACTGTGGAGTACAAAGAAATCGCAGGATGGGATACTCCTCCAGACGAGCAGGTAGCAATCCTTGCCGGCCAAACCGCCACCACGACCGGCACCTACGAGCTGCTTTCCGGTTCCCTCCAGGTGAATATCTCGCCCCAGGGAGCCGTCGACGCCGGAGCCAAGTGGCGGCGCACCGGTACCGGTACCTGGCTCGATAGCGGATACACGGAGAGCGGTATCCCCGTCGGCGAAGTCACCATAGAGTTCAAAACAACGCCGGGATGGACAGAACCTTCCGACCGGCCCGCTACGATTAATCGCGACGAAACCACTACGTTGGATGCCGCCTATACCGAAACGCCACTCCTTGTCAGCGTATCCGACGGGTCCGGAATGCCTGGTGATACCGTTCCAATCAGCGTGAGCTTGAGCGAGGGCGCGGGGGTGCTGTCCTTCGGATTCGACCTGACCTTCGATCCCGATGTTCTCGAGTACCAGCAGCCCGCGGAGAGAGGCGGCTTGGTGCCCGGCAGCTATAATTTCAACTCCAACCTCATCGGTAACAGCATCGTCAGGGTCGGCGGCTACAGTGGAGACGGCGAGACAACTCTTAATCCCGGCAGCGGCGTCCTGGCCATCATCAACTTCAAGATAAAAGAAGATGTCGCAACCGAAACCACGACCGAACTGGTCCTAAGCGACATTTCGGACGACATCGCGAGCGGCACGATCGACAACGGTCAGATCGAAGTAATCGACTGCGTAGATAACTACGACGTAAACCAGGACGGCAGTGTAACGCCGGGCGACGCACTGTTGACCTTCCAGCACTATCTCGGAATATCCACCATCACCGATCCCTGCAGCCTTATCCGTGCGGACGCCAACGACGATGGCAGCGTAACTCCGGGCGACGCGCTTATCATTTTCCAGGCCTATCTAGGACTGGACTAGGGAGTGGCAGCGATGACGAGCATCCATAAAAATACGGACCAATGGGATATCGTAGACAGTTCCCTATTCCTTGTAGAATTGGAGGGGGAATAATGCGAGACATATTAAGAAGGCGTTCTTTAATAGCAGTTGTGACCACCGTTGTCTGTGTCTGGCTGGCCTCTGCACATCCTCTAGAGACTCTTGAGGCTGGGATGGCTCCCAGTTCGATCAGCGCGTCCAGCGCTACGGGTGGTCCTGGAGAGAATATTTCGATAAGCGTCAGCATCAACGACGGCTCTGGAGTGCTGGCCTTCGGCTTCGACCTGACTTTCGATTCCGCAACTCTTAATTACAACGGCACCTCCAAGGGCAACCGCGTGCCGAGCGGCTACAATTTCAACTCAAACCTCATCGGCGGCAACAAGGTTCGCGTTGGTGGCTATAGCGGCGATGGCTCGACAGGGCTGAATCCCGGCGGCGGTACAGTAGCCGTCATCTCATTCCAGATAAAGAACGGCGCGCCCATGGGTACCAGCAATCTTACTCTTAGCAACTTAACCGACGGCTTCTCCGGCTTATCAATCAGCAATGGTTCAGTGACTGTTCAGGTGACGGTAAAGATCAACTCATTCACTGCCAGCCCAGGCACGATCGCAAGGGGAGGATCTTCCACGCTGAGCTGGAGCATCAGCGACGCCACCAGCGCCAGCATTAATCAGGATATCGGCAGTGTCGACCCGGTTAGCGGCTCCGTGGAAGTATCACCCAACAGCACCAAGACCTACACGCTGACCGCCCAAGGGCCGGGCGGCCCCAAAACCGCCCGTGTTACGGTGACCGTCGACGTAGATCTGCCCACAATCAATTCATTCACGGCGAATCCGGGAGCGATAAATTCCGGAGGTTCGTCGACGCTGAGCTGGAATGTTGAAAACGCGGACGGCGTCAGCATCGACAATGGCATCGGGAGCGTGAACAAGAGCGGCGGCAGCGTGAGCGTTTCGCCCGGCAGCACGACAACCTACACACTCACTGCCACGAGTTCCGCCGGGTCCGCTACAGCTTGGGCAACCGTCAATGTCATGAGAGCGCCAGAGGTCAACTGGTTCTTTTCCAGTACCTCAGCAAGAGATCCTATGCACACTTCCGAGATGGCTTACTTGAGCTGGAGCGTCGACGGTGCCGACATAGTGAGGATTAACAACAGCGTTGGGAGCGTTGCTTGCGAAGATGGCTTCGAGCCGGTCTCGCCTAACCGAACGACTACCTACAGACTCACGGCGACCAACTCTGCTGGCACCTCTAATTCCGAGGCCACCGTTCACGTAACCGACAGGCCGCGAATTCGGAACTTCTCTTCGAGTCCGGCTTCCGCTGTTCTCGGACAGGCGATTAATTTCTACTGGACAGTTGCCGGCGCCGACACTCTCGAGATTTCCCCTGACGTTGGCTCAGTTAGTGGCGATAGCGGGACAGTTGGTTACCAGCCGAACTCTTCCGACACTTACACACTCAGGGCTCGCAACTCCAGCGGGAGCGATACCGCCACGGTAACTGTTCATGTGGTGCGAGATGCTCCGGACCTTGAGGTAAGCATATCCAGAATTGGAGACAGCAAAGTTCCGTCATCGGCCGCCTGGCAGCGGCGAAGGACAGGTAAAAGCAGAGTCGGTACGGAAACGGCCATCGAGGTCAGGATAAGAAACACCGGCTCAGGTGACGCCGGCGGGTTTGTAGTCCGGCTCCAGGAAAACGGGATCGCAATAAATGAAGTGAAGGTTCCAAATCTTGTCGCCGGAGAGACCACACAAGTGGAGTTTAGTTACACGCCCCTGACGCCCGGCGTAAACACGGTCGAGATATCGGCAGACCCGGATGGTGCGCTGCCCGAGCTTAACAGAACCAATAACACTTGCCTCGGGAGAGTTATTGCTGCCGAGGTAAAGGGTGTCGACCTTGTAATCAGCCACGTAAGAATAAGTCGGCTTCAAGCGGCAGGCTCTTCCACTACCTTGCAGATAAGCTTCCGCATAACCAACTGCGGCAGCGCCGACTCGACTGCGTTCCAATACCGAGCTTACATCACAAGGAAGGCCAATAGGAGATCGTCGCGAGACACGCTTGTTGTCGAAGGGCAGCTATCCGGCCTGGACGGAAACGGGGGTTACATCGAGATCACCGGAGTGGCCTTATTCAAAAAGCTCAAGAAGAAGTTCTACTTCCAAGGTTTCGTAGACGTCACCGGGGCGGTTAGCGAGGCCAACGAGGCCAACAACAACGCTGTGATAAGGATCATAAGGAAGAACCTGTAGTACCACTTGTCTTGGGTGTTTTGTGGTGCCTCGGTACTCCGCACGGGCTCAGCCTCGTGTGGAGGGTGCGCGCTTGAACATCCGGTACTGGCAACAATTTCTTTATTTATTAAATCGGATATAAAAGCGAGGCATTAGACTACGCATCGCAGTTTCCTTGATAGATTTCAAAAAGCGGCCCGCCTTGCCAACGTCGGAGAGAGAGGGTGGGGTTTCCGCCTCCGCTGTGCTCCGGCGGACAAGCTCGCCCTGCAGGTAATCTGACCTTCATTTCCAATCACTTTATTGATTCTTTGTCCACGCAATATTTCCCGCGAGTGACGGGTGGAGGTGGAAGTGTGCGCCGGTTGGCCGTTACGCGTATTGTTGCTTACTTGTAAAGTAAGTGGCAGAGAGGGTGGGATTTCCTCCAACGGCGGACAAACTCGGGCCGCAGAAGATTGGTCAAGGAGATTTGCTTTAGGTACCGTAGTGTGCGTCATGCGGCTTGAGCAGCAGAACTGCCCAGTAAGTGTCACAAGGAGGTAGTAACGACCTACGATGCCCCGCTCGCGACCGGCGATTCGGTTACTTCAAACATAAAATCGATGCCCCTGGCAGCTGACCAGGGCACGAATAAGCCCACAAAGCAAATGCCTCGCAGACGAGGCGTATTCCCATTATGATCAAGATGCTGTATACTAATGTGTATCGTTAGCTGGAGTCCCAACAATGTTTATGGTAAAACCTTCCTCAATCTCATCTCTTGGCGATATTAATGGTCAACGTTTTACTGAATTTATGAATTCCTTAATTATTTTTCATGGTCGCGTATTTGGTTTGAAAGACTCTGATATTTCATCTAATCTAGCAACCACTATACCAGATGGCGGTGTTGATACTGAAGTTAAATCTGCCTTTTCTAATGATTCTACAGGTTACTTCTCATCACCTACTATCTGGCAATATAAAACAGGGTCTCATCGCCGCATCTATAATCGCTCACTTGACGGAGAGATTGGCAAGGATTATGTTAGGCAACGTATCAGAGACGGCTATGGATATCGGCTTTGTGTAAACTGCTCATTAACTCCAAATAAAATGGCTGGTTTAAAAGATCATTTAACAAGCCTGTTGAAAGCTATTAATTCTGATTCTCCTCCAGTCATTATTCTTGATTCAAATGCTATTGCTTTATGGGCTAATCGATATCCCGCTCTAATTCAACACGTTTTTTACGGTTCTACTGTTAGCATAGTTTATCACATTGATGCCTTTAGAGAAATAGCAACTACTTCAACCAATGAATTTGTACCCATACATGAATGGTTTAATATCACTTCTCTAATCAGAAATCATATAGATTTTTCATCTAATCCTCCCGAGGTCCTCTTGTCTATTCAAGGTATGGCTGGTGTCGGCAAAACACGAGTTGTATATGAGGTTGTTTCTAGTTTCAAAGGATCAGAAGGATTAGTTCTATATACAGATGATGATCGCAATGCTCTAAAAATCGCGAATATTTTATTGAATAATGCTACCTCAAGAGCGATTTTAATCGCTGACGAATGTTCTGTCGATGCTAGGGTTCGTATTAAAAGAGTTCTTAATAATTGTTGTGATCGTGTTAGGATAATAGCTATTGATAATTCAGGAGAAAGACCAATTGAGCAGTCATCTGCGATTTGGATGGAAAGTATTACACCCGATGCGGTTTCGTCTATTCTTGAAAAGAACTTTCCTCAGGTTCCTGCAAATAGTAGAGCTACCTATGCTGAATTATCAGAGGGTTTCATTCGCTTGGCTGCAGACTTGTGCAGATTTGATTCTAAAATTGCGAATGCTGGCGAAGTAACCCCTGTTTTTCAATCTGTTTGGGATTATTTACGCACACGACTTTCTAAAGAAGAACTTCGTATTATAATGCTATTATCGCTGTTCTCTAAGGTAGGATTTAGAGATGATGTGAGTGATGAGCTTGATCATATTTGTCAAATATCTAACATCGAAAGATCGATATTTAATGATGTCGCAAAGAAGTTACACGACGTTCCTGGATTCGTTGGACTAGCCGGACGTTATTATTATGTCACTCCTGAAATAATCGCCCACGTTGCGTTTGCTAAAGCATGGGAGAAATGGGTTAGTGACAACCCAGATTCCTTCTTAAAGAATTTACCCTCCTTATTATTAGAATCCTTCAATAAGAGAATCTCAGCAAGTGCTACAAGGGAGGTTCGCAAACTTGTCGGCACATTTTTTCAGCAATGGGCTTTGGACTTAATTCCTGATGACCTTTCTGATATAAATAAAATAGAATGGCTAGTCACTTTAACTGAGATATCTCCAAATATTTTTCTTCCAATTATCAGGGATCTTATCAATGATGCTACAAACGAACAACTTCTAAACATGAAAGGTAGCGCTAATGGACGTTGGGGATCTAGACGATTATTAATTTGGTTCTTAGAGAAGATCGTGGCTTTTCCTGATTATTTTGATGACTCAGAGAGCATTCTCCTAGCTCTTGCTGTCAATGAAACTGAACAAGATATTGGCAATAATGCAACATCAATATGGAGGCAAATATATCGTGTTGTGCTTTCTGGAACCCCACTTCCTTTTGAATTTAGGCTATTGAAAATAAAGGGGAGGTTATTTTCAAGTGATCGCAACATAGTTGAGCTAGCTCTCTCTTCGGTAGAGGAATCATTTTCACCATTCTCCACTAGAACAAGACATCCAGCATTGCTCGCCGGAAGAATTGCTCCTCCGGAATGGAATCCTCGAACTACTGGGGAAAAGAATGATTGCTTGAGACAACTCTCTTCTCTCCTCGCTGTAGCCTCTGGAATTGAAAATGATTGGTTATCTAAAGGTGTTCAGAAAATAGCTCTCAACAACATGCGTAATTTACTCAGTCTCGGTTGTTTAAATGATCTTAGATCTATCTTCAATCTTGAAAGCCTCTCTGAGGAAGCAAGAGCAGAGGTATTTTCTCTCGTCGACGGATTTCTGAAGGATCATTCTCGTGAAGATGAAGAGGTATCACGTTGTTCGAGTGAATATGTCGAAGAGATAGAGCGGTGGCATTCAAGTTTAGAACCCACATCATTTCATGGGGAAATAGTATCACTTATAAGTTGTCATTACTGGGATCGCACTGTTTACAGAGATAATGAAGCATGGATTCTAGAAATATCCAAATTAGCACGAAATACGCTAGAAATTCCAGAAGTCCTTAAGGAGGAACTGGAATGGTTATGTTCTGAACACGCCAAAAGCGCAGACATGTTTGGTCGCGAGTTGGGAAAACTGGATGCTGAAGGTATATTTGTTGATGAAATATTTGAATCTGTCTGCACTTATCAGTCGGCATCTCTTGCTCGTGGTTACGTAAAAGGATGCTTAGAGGCTAATCATAACCTTTTTCAAAAAATCAATTCTCATATTGACAGAATTCTAGAGGAGGAACCAATTCTTGCTTTCGAGCTTTTCGTCGCTGGTGGAGATTCCACGGATGCTTTGAATCGTGCATTGGGTTTGGTCGATTCAGGAAAGATGCCTGCCTATTTCCTGCAGAGCTTTCAAATGGCTATAGGCACTAGGCGGATAGCATCTCCAGAATACTACGAGGTCCTAAGAAGGTTAGTAAGCTCAGCGAAGGGGGGTGATATTGGTTCTTTCAATGTAGCCATAGATATGGTTACTTTTGCATTAAGTGATGGAAAAAGCGATGAGCGTGAAGACATATTGAATAACAATGAGATTAGAAAATTGATGTGGAATCTTGTAGAAATTCAAACAACTCATAATAATAGAGGTTATCGTTATTGGAATCAGGTATATGAAATACTATATAAGGAAGATCCTAACCGTTTTGCTAAAATAGCTGCAAAAGGACTAGTATCGGAGAGCTTTGAAATTCGGGAAGGATTAAAAAAAATAATGATAGATATTGCAGTGGATTATGCATCTATTGTAATGAAACATATCGGAAGAATTGGCTTGAACGAAGATACAAAATCGCATTTCTACTTTGAAGATTACAGAAGCATAATAGAGGCGATTGATCCAAACGTTGTGATAGAATGGGTGAAGCATGCTGGTGTTGAAGGAGCCAGGATATTGGCGAGGCATCTACCACGACCTTACATAAACGAAGAAAATTCGCAGGTTGTTCCAAAATTAACCGAATTCATACTTAAAGAATATGAAGAAGACGATCGAGTATTTCAAGAATTCAGTACTGGAATACATGGCATTAGATCATGGTGGGGCAACATAGCAGATATGCACAGACAGGATTTGGAGCTTGCTAATCAATTTCTTAGCCATCCACTCAGGCGTATCAAAGAATGGGCAAAATCTGAAGCAGAAAGTTCCCAGATCCTTATGGAAAGAGCTCAGCAAAGACATGATGAAGAGTATCTAGAATGAGGTGCCATAACTACATTAATGTCTCACTGATCTAAGAGAAGCCAGATGACACATCGACTAATCGTTATTTCATGCCTCGCATTTCTTATCCTGGGTTGCGCCGGCGGAGACGATATCGGGCCGTCATGATCGTCTCGGCAAGCATCTTTTCCAGGCGCTGGACGCCAACTCGCTTGCGCCACTTCACCAGCGTCGTGGGGTCCAGCGGCTGCTCGTGGGCGAAGTGCTCGAAGCCGAAGAAATACTGTAAGTACGGATTCTCAATTAAAGCCGCAACAGCCTACTCGTCGCTCTAATCGAAGGCATGCTTGAGTTAGTGTAGGCCGACCATCAGGCGGACGCTCTTAGCCGGCTGACCAAACGTCGGGTCATAAAGGCCGGCGTATTCCTGCTCCAGCGTTGCACAGTCGATCTGGCTGGCCAGCTTGAAGAACGGGTGCTCAGGGTTGAGGATCTGATCCAGGCGAGAGCGGAACAGATAAGGGTGTTCAAACTGTTCTTTTGGCTGCATAAATCACCAGGTTTTGGCCCGCTCGGGCCGATATGCAGGTAATTATGCCATAATAAAAAACTCCTATGTCTAGCAAATTCAATAAGTTACATCGTTTTTCAGGGGCGACTAATCCCACCTTCCTTTCCGATCACTAAATTGGTTCTTTGTCCACGCAATATTTCCCGCGAGTGACAGGTGGAGGTAGAAGTGTGCACCGATCGGCCGCTACGCGTATTGTTGCTTACTTGTAAAGTAAGTGGCGGAGAGGGTGGGATCAATAACAGCATTTCCCGCGAGTGACAGGTGGACGTAGAAGTGTGCACCGGTCGGCCGCTACGCGGATTGTTGCTTACTTGTAAAGTAAGTGGCGGA
>CAYOXX010000006.1:0-15644 GCA_964408025.1 uncultured Acidobacteriota bacterium
GGGGCCGACGCGGGCGAGTACAGCCGCCGCCAGTGCGGACGGGACAACGCCGCCGCCGGCGCCGCCGAGCACGCGCGGGCGGCGGAGTGCGTCGACAAGTCGCTGGTCTTCGGCTTTCGCAGCGTGGCCCTCGGCGCGTCGGTGCCCAACGACTACGTTGCCGAATACGTCGCCCGCGCGTGCTCGGCGGCGCCGGCGGCGACGCTGATCTGGAAGCTGACTGTCGGGTTGGCGCGGTTGGCTTTGCAGAGCAGCTTGAGGCCGCTGGCCAGCTCGATGTGCAGGACTTCGCTCATCGCTCCGGCCCCCCCGCCCCCCCACGCTCGGGCCAGAAGCGGCCCACCGTGCGGTTGTCGGCGCCCAGGTACTTGAGCCCCGCCTCAATGACATCATCCAGGCTGAGCGCGGCGACGCGTTCGAGCACCGATTCGTAGCGCTCGACAGAGCCTATGGTGGCGAAGAAGCCGAGCTGGTGGCCCATGTTGGTGATCCCCTCCTGCTCGAAGGCCAGCTTCGAGCGGAGCTGCGCGCGGGCCTTCTCCAGCTCCGCCTTGCGCACCGGGCGGCGGATCAGGTCCTCGACCGTCTGGTAGACGGCGTTCTCGACTGCGGGGAAATCCTCGGCGTCCTTGAGCACCGCAAAGACCGCATAGAGGTATGGGTGCTCGGTCGGCACCAGGTATGCGCGCGCCGAGGCGGCCAGGCCGCTGTCGATCAGCTCGCGGTAGAGGCGCGAGCTGCGAGCGATGCCGCCCGAGCCGCCGAAGATGTTGATGCCGCCGGGGCCGGCCAGCAGGGCGTCGAACAGCAGCATGGCGAAGAAATCGTCGTCGCCGAAGCCGGGTGCGCGGTAGCAGACCTGCAGCAGCGGCGCGGCCCCGACGCGGTGGACCTCGACGCGCCGCTCGCCGCGCTGCGGCGGTTCGACCGTAGTTACGGGGCGGCGGCCGTCGGACCAGCGCTCGATGGGGCCGTAGTGCTTCTCGATTTGCCGGCGGGCCTCGGCCTCCTCGAAGTCGCCGACGACTACCAGCGCGGCGTTGTTGGGGCTGTAGTGGCGGCGGTAATGGAGGTAGAGCTCGTCACGGCTCATCGCCTCGATGTCGCTCTGCCAGCCGATCACCGGCCAGCGGTAGGGGTGGGCGCGCAGCGCCGCGGCCACCGTCTCGCGGTCGAGCAGCTCGGCCGGGTCGTTCTCGTTGCCGCGCAGCTCGCTGATGATCACCGTCCGCTCCGAGGCCACCTCGTCGGGTTCGAAGAGGCTCCCGCCCATACGCTCCGCCTCCAGCCGCAGCGCCGTCTCGAGGCCCTCGCGCCGCAAAGTCTCCATGTAGGTCGTCTGGTCGACGAAGGTGTAGCCGTTCCAGAAGCCGCCCTGGCGCTCGATCAGTCCTTTGATCTCCCGTTTCGGGATGTTGGCCGTGCCCTTGAAGTTCATGTGCTCGACCCAGTGGCTGGCGCCGGTGAGGCCGGGCGACTCGTTCTTGCTGCCCACGTGGTACCAGGCCCAGACCGAAACCAGCGGCGCGAAGCGCGCCGGGCGCAACAGCACCCGCAGGCCGTTCTTCAGCTCGTAGTCGATCAGTCCGTCGGTAAGAGCCATATCAGTTCCTTCTGTCCGTCGAGATCCACTTCATCTCTTTCTTTCCAGTGAAAGACAACGTCCTGTCGCCAGGCCAACCCTCGAGGGTCGTCCCGTTAGCCGAAATAGCCATCCATCCTGTCGAAGGCTTTGTTGATCTCGTCCTCGGGAACGCAAAACGACAGCCTCAGGTGGCCCTGCCCGGTCGGCCCGAAGGCTATTCCGGGTGTCGTCGATACCCTCGCCTCTTTGAGCAGCTTCTTGCAGAAGGTTGTCGAATCCTGTCCCTCTTCCAGCAGTATTCGAGGAAACATGAGGTAGGAACCGGACGGTTTCTGATACTGGAATACCGAATCGAGATCGTCCAGGCGCTCGCACATCAGGTTCCGGGTTGCCAGGTAGTGATCTCTGAACTCCGCAACGCAATCCTGTGGGCCCTGGAGCGCGCCAAGAGCGGCGTACTGGGAAACGACCGGTGCGCAGATTGCGAAGGGAATATGCGCCTTGGTGATGTGCGGAATCAGTTCCTCGGTTGCGTGCAGGTACCCGAGCCGCCAACCGGTCATCGCGTACGTCTTTGTAAACGTATAACAGCTGATAACGTTATTCCTCATTTCAGGAATCGAAGCGATGCTGAAATGTTTGTGGTCGTCGTAGACAAAATACTCGTAAGCCTCGTCCGTGATAACCATCAGGTTGTTCTGCAGGGCGACCTCGGCCAATCGGCGAAGCTGCTCCTCAGGGAAGGCCGTCCCCGTCGGATTGTTCGGAGAGCAGTACAATATCGCCCGCGTCTTCGGGGTGATCGCATTTCTGATGCTCTCGATATCCAGGGCAAAGTCGTCTTCCTCGATCAGCGGAACGAGCACCGGTTTTCCCGAGGCGATAACCACCTGGCGAATGTGGGTGGAATAGGTGGGGGTAGGCAGGATCACCTCGTCGCCGGGATCAACCAGGGCCATCACAGCGGCTGCCAGTCCCTCTATGGCGCCCACGGTAACCATGATTTCGGAAGCTTTGGCATTTAAGTTATTGTCCCGTTTGAGTTTCTTCACGATCTCTTCTCGCAGCCCAAGCAAGCCGGCATTTTCGGAGTACCCGCCTACAGACCCGTCTCGTATTGCGGAGATTGCCGCTTCCTTAATATGTTCCGGCGTGTCGGACGTCGGTTTCGCCCAGGATAAGAACGCGACGTCATCAACCTCTTTTGACAGCCTTGTCATTTCGTGGATCGCGGATTTCGGTATCTGTTTAACCCTATTAGATATCATCACGTTGCCCTCCATCTCACTCCTCCAGATCTCAAGCGCCCCGGTCTTGATCCAGCGCGTAATTAAGGGCCGCCTCGGCGTGGATACGGGTGGTATCGAACAGCGTCATCCTGGCGTCTCTCTCGCCAACAAGCAACGGTATTTCCGTGCAGCCGAGGACGACGCCCTCCGCCCCGCGCTCCTCGAGTGTTTCCATGATCCTTATGAAGCCGTCCCGGGACTCGTCCCGGATCTTACCCTCGGACAGCTCTTCGTAAAGAACCTTGTTGATGTACTGGCGATCGTCGGCCTCGGGCACGATCACCGATATTCCTCGGCGCGCCAGGGCATCCCTATAGAAGGGCTTCTCCATGGTGAATTTTGTGCCCAGGAGCCCGGCCGTCCTGAATCCCCTCGCCTCGATGGCGTCGGCCGTGGCATCGATTATGCTGATCATCGGAACGCCGACGCCGGCCTGCACCTGGTCGTAGACAATGTGCAGAGTGTTAGCGGCAATGATAAGTAAATCGGCGCCGGCGGCCTCCAGTTTTTTCGCCGATTCGATAAGGCCCTGGGCAACCAGGTCCCAGCGCTCCCCAAAGCACCAGTCGACATAGCTCTGAAAGCTCACGCTGTAAATGATTATCTCGGGGTAACCGTGGTCCCCGAACCGCTCGGTGTAGGAGCGGGTGAGGTAGCGGTAGTACTCCACAGTCGACTCCGGGCTCGTGCCGCCGAGAATCCCTATCTTCTTGTGCATCGCTTCCTCCTCGCGTCTCTACCTGGGCGCATAGGACTGCGACATCATACCTGATCAAACACCAGCGGGCTCCGCCAAGATCCTCCGATTATCTTCTGCCATCTACGACGCTTTCCTCTAGTCGGCTGCCCTGCCGGGTGTCGCGGCGGCCCAGCTCGGCGTCGACGGCGGCGAGGACGGCTCGCTTGTCTGCGCACCAGTCGGGGGCCAGGAGGAGCTCGGGTGGGGCTTCGGCGGTGAGGCGCTGGATGGTGGTCTCGGGCGGCAGGAGCTCGAGGGCGTCGCAGGCGAGGCCGACGTACTCCTCGAAGCCGAGCGCCTCGAATCCGCCGGAGAGGTAGTTCTTTTCCAGCGGCGTGCCGCGCAGGACCTGCAGCGGATGCAGCTTGACGCCTTCGGGGCGCAGCGCGGCGAGCAGGCGGACGGTCTCGAGTATCCGGTCCCGCCCCTCGCCCGGGAGGCCGAGAATCACGTGGACGCAGAGCTTCAGCGGCCGCCGCTGGGCGCGGCGGTAGGCGTCGAGGAAAGCCGCGACGTCGTGGCCGCGGTTGATCGCCCGCAGCGTGGTGTCGTGGGCGCTCTGCAGTCCCAGCTCCAGCCAGACCTCATAGTCGGCGGTGTAGCCCTCGAGCAGGTCGAGGACGCCGTCGCCGAGGCAGTCGGGGCGCGTGCCGACGGCGAGGCCGACGACGCCGTCGAACAGGCGGACAAGGTCGTACAGCTTCCGCAGCTCCTTGGCCGGCGCGTAGGTGTTGGTGCCGGCCTGGAAGTAGACGATGAAGCGCTCGGCTTTACGCAGCGAGCGCAGGCGCTCGATGCCGTCCGCTATCTGCTCCTCAACAGGCGGCGGCGTGGAGCCGCCGGGCAGGTGCGCCTCGCGGCGGCAGTAGGTGCAGCCGCCGGTGCCCAGAGTGCCGTCGCGATTTGGGCAGGTCATGCCGGCGTCGACGGCCACCTTCCACACTCGCCGCCCAAAGCGACCGCGCAGGTAAGTTCCAAACGGGTGGTACCGCTTGCCGCCCCACTGAATCCCGTTGGCCATTTCCTGGTTCCCCGCTCGACATGATACACCCTGACCCGCTCCGGGCGGGAGCACCCGAAATGCCTTGTCGCCAGGGTTCGGTCTCACGATCAAAAAAGAAAGCCCGACACTCGAGCCGGAGTCAGACAGTGAAAACGGGGGCCCTAAAGGACCCCCCTACTCTATTAGCTATTGACCGCCAGCAGAAACGGGGGGCATCGGCCACGGCGGACAAGTTCCGCCCCCCTACGATCTCTTCCTGTGTGGTCTCTGTGGTTAAAAACTCTACTTTAGCGGTTCTCTTATTTGCCCATCAGGCGCCGGTAGTAGCTGCCGCTGGTGTAGAGGGCGGCCAGGGGGTTGTGGCCGGTGACGCGGTCCTTGGCGGCGAGAACGGTTGTGTAGGCCTCGGCGTGCTTGAGGAAGAGCGAGTCGTGGCCGACGCAGAGTCCCATCATGATGTTCAGCTCGGTGCCGGCGCGGTTGAGGAACTCCGCTTGGGAGATCGGGTTGCACATCGACTCGAAGCGCCCCGGCCGCACCTGGTCCTCATCCCCTAGGCCGATTTCCGCTTTCGGCACGCAGCCTGCCTTGCAGACTACCGAGACCACCTCGAATCCCCGGGCGGTGAGTACGTCGTGCAGCAGCCGCCCTTCGAGTATGAGGCCGCTGCAGAAGGCGATGCCCAGCTTGCGGAAGCGCATGCGCTCGGCAAACTCGCAGATCTCCTCGACGCGCGTCTTTACTGCTCGCGGCCTGGTTTCGCGGTCGGCGTAGCCGGCCGCCTCCTGCAGCGACGCCGCCCTGGCAAACGCAGCGATCTCCGGGTCGGCATACTTTTCCATTGCCGCGGCCACTACTTCCCTGCCCTCGATTGTCGGGCACCCCTCGGGTCCGACGCCCTCGTCACTGCCGCAGGCTCGCTTCTCCTTCTCGATGCCGCAGACGGCGCATTTCGGCGCTAACGGTTCACTCATAACTTAACTCCTTACAACTTCGGGTGGCTGCTTAGCCCGAAAAATTCTAGTTAATCCCAATTTGTTCAGACGTTTACAGCATTCACCGGGAAAACGTCATGAATTCTCCGGGCTAGATGTTTCGCGGCACAGTCAGCATTCGCTCCAGCGCGCGGCGCGCTCCCGAGGCGATCTCTTCAGGGACAGAGATCACGGGCTGCACATTGCGCAGGCTCGCTACCACGTCCTCCAGGCCGATCTTCTTCATGTTGACGCAGAGGAGGCAGTCGCTGGGTAGTATGAACTCCTTGTCGGGGAACTCGCGGCGCAGGCGTTGCAGCATGCCCTCCTCGGTGCCGACGATGATCTCGCGGACCGGCGCCTCGGCGGCGAAGCGGATCATGCCGCTGGTGCTCAGGACCTCGTCGGCCAAGTCGATTACGTCGGGCGTGCACTCCGGGTGGACCACGACCACGGCCCCGGGATGGGCCTCCCTGGCGGCCCGCAGCTCGTCAGCCGTGAAGCGGTGGTGGATCGGGCAGTAGCCGTTCCAGGGGACGATCCGCTTCGACGTGAACCGCTGGGCGTAGAGCGCCAGGTTGCGGTCGGGCACGAACAGCAGCTCATCCTCGGCCATCGAGTTGACCACCTGGACGGCGTTGGCGCTCGTGCAACAGACGTCGCTCTCGGCCTTCACATCGGCGCTGGAGTTGACGTAGCAGACGACGGCGGCACGCGGGTGGCGGCGCTTGAGGTCGCGCAGGGCCGGCGCCGTCGCCATGTCGGCCATCGGGCAGCCGGCGTCGGGGCGCGGCAGCAGAACCGTCTTTTCCGGCGCCAGCACGGCTGCGCTCTCGGCCATGAAGTGGACGCCGCAGAATACGATGAGCTCGGCGTCGGTGGTCGCCGCCCGGCGGCTGAGGTCGAAGCTGTCGCCCAGCATGTCGGCGATGGCCTGGATCTCGGGCGGCTGGTAGTTGTGTACCAGTATGGTGGCGCCGCGCTCGCGCTTCAGCCTCTCGATCTCGCGCGCCAGGTCCCGCCTGCCGGCCTTCCCGATCTCCATCTCCATTGCTGCTTGTAATCTCGCGGCTCGGCTAATTCTATACGATTTCTAAACGCTCGTCGCGCCAGGGCGCAGCCGCTAGCCGTGGCGCGGCACGTAGTAGCTGGTTCCGCGATCGGCCGCGGCTATCTGGCCGATGAGGTCGGTGAGGTCGTCGGGGTCGTTGACGAAGTCGATCTCGTCGGTGTTGACCACCAGCAGCGGCGAGCGCGCGTAGTGGAAGAAGTAGTGGTTGTAGGCCCGGTTGACCTCCCGCAGGTAGGTCTTGTCGATGCCGGCCTCGAAGTCGCGGTCGCGGCCCCTGATGCGGCGCATCAGGGTGTCGACCCCGGCCGTCAGGTAGACCACCATATCGGGGCTCGGCACCTGGCGGGTGAGCAGGTCGTAGAGCCTGTCGTAGATCAGCAGCTCGCTGTCGGCCAGCGTCAGGTAGGCGAATATCTTGTCCTTCTCGAAGGTGAAGTCAGCCACCACCTTGCGGCGGAACAGCTCCCGCTGGCTCAGGCCCCGAAGCTGCTCGTAGCGCGCGAGCAGGAAGTAGAGCTGCGTGCGGAAGGCCGAGCCCGCCTTGTCCTGGTAGAAGTCGGCGAGGAACGGATTGTCGATCTCCTCAAGCACCACCAGCGGGTCGTCCATCTGGCCGGCCAGCGAGTTGACGAGCGAGGTTTTGCCGACGCCGATCGGCCCCTCGACGGCGATGAATGTGTGGCGCAAGGCTCTACCCCTCCCCAAACGCGCAACGGGTCGCACCGATTATAGCAGTGGCGACCCGTCGTGCAATCGAGTTATATTGAAGGAAATCACGGGGTCGGAGATACTTCCCTTGGAGCTTGCGCGGATGCCGGATGTGGACGATGTGGTCCTTCCGTCATCGACGCGCCAGCTTCCCCCGTTTTCGGCGGGAACATTCGCTCGCAGCTGCTGTCAACAGATACCGTGCGGGATTGGCAAGGTGGGCGCCTTTCACATCCTGATAACTTTTTCGATTCATTAAGCAGGGGGAAAACTATGAGCCACGCAGGCGGTTTTCGCGTATCCGCGGCCCTATCGGCTGCGGTTGTCTTATTTGTCCTTGGCACTGCCGCCGCCCCGGCGGGCGCACAGGATTGCCGCAACGCAGCATCGATCACGCCGGGTCAGCAGGTAAACGTTTCGATAAACGGCACGGCACGCAGCTACTTCCGCTTCGACGTGCCGTCTCACGGATCCTATCAGATAACCACACTCGGTACCGTCGACACCACGGGCTGGCTGCTCGACAGCGGATGTAACGAGCTGGCCGAGAACGACGACGGCGGTCTCGGCACCAACTTCCTCATCGAAGTCAGCCTGCTGCCGGGCACCTATTACGTCGCCGTGGGCGGCTTCAACAGCAGCGCCTCCGGCAGTACCACGTTTGTCGTTTTATCCGGCGGCACCGGGGGCGGCTTGGACCTCCAGAGCGCCCCTGACATCACCGAGTCCGGAACCGCCCGCTGCCTCGTCAGCAACTCCGCCGACCTCTACTACGCCTTCAGCGTGACCTCCGGCGGCACCTACTTGGTCTACACATTCGGCTCTATCGACACCGTCGGGGGCCTTTACAGCGGCGACGGACGCGACCTCGCTGAGGACGACGACAGCGGCAGCGGCACCAACTTCTTCATCGAGCGCGACCTGGCTCCGGGCAACTACTACGTCGGCGTCCGCGCGTACGGAAGCTCGACGTCCGGCCGCACCACGCTGCACGTCGTGCCCCAGCGCGAGATCGCCGCCGCTACGATTGTTCCGGCAGACGGCATCGCTTCCGGAACCGTTTCCGGAAGCAGGTCGAGCTATTTCCGCCTCAATCTGGACAGCGACGGAAACTACGTGATCTATTCCTCCGGCCCCGTTGACGTCGTCGGCGAGCTGCTAGACGGCAACTTCCGCTCGCTGGCCGAGGACGACGACGGCGGCGAGGCGAGCAACTTCATGCTCGCGCGCGCGATGTCTCGCGGCACCTACTACGTCGGCGTGCGGGGCTACAACGACGATGCGGAGGGGGCCTTCACGCTCCACGTGGAATCCGAGGTCCTGGCCGGCTCAAGTTGCGACAACGCTCGGCCCATCGACTTAGGATCACAGGTTAACGGTAGCGTCGACGGAACCTACCAGCGCTACTACAGCTTTGCGATCGACAAGGGCGGCAACTACCGCATCTACACTCTGGGTTCCACCGACACCCGCGGGCAGCTCCTCGACGGCAGCTGCCAGTTGATAGTCGAGGACGACGACGGCGGCGAGAGCACCAACTTCCTCATCGGGCGCGACCTTGGGCCCGGCACTTACTACATAGCCGTGAGCGGTTACAACGAGAACACCTCCGGTCCCTTCGTCCTGCTGGTGGAGAGCGCGGAGAGCGCCGGCAGCGGCTGCTACGACGCCGTGCCGATTCCCCTGGGCGAGGACGTCTCGGGATTCGTCCAGGGCACCGTGCTGAACTTCTACTCCTTCGTAGTCTCCGAAGGCGGCTCCTACCGCATCTACACCAGCGGCGGGATCGACACCGTCGGCCAGCTCCTCGATGCCGGCTGTAACGTAATCGTCGAGGACGACGACTCGGGCGCGGTAACCAACTTCCTGATCGAGCGCCGTCTGGAGCCCGGCACCTATTACGTGGCCGTGCGCGGCTACGGCGACAGCGCAACAGGGCAGTTCCTGCTGCGCATCGACAGGCAGTAGCGGAAAACGCCGCGGGTGTGGCCCACGGCGTTTTAGGACATTCGAATAACCGTCGTATTTTCCCTGCACCCGGTATATCATTCGTCCAAACAAACAGGGCAGAGCACTCGGCAGGAGAAGGGATCATGAGTGTGAGGGTCATACCTGCAGTGCTAGTCGCTTGCGCTTTCACCCTAGCGATCGCGGTCCCGGCTTTCGCGACCGGCGGGCAGGAATGCCGCTACGCCGCGCGAATCGGCATCGGCCAGGCAGTCTCCGGGGCTGTCTCGGGCACCACGCCGCGCTGTTACCGTTTCGACGTCGAGGCACCCGGTTTCTACCAAATCTACACAGCCGGGCAGGTCGACACGGTCGGCTCGCTCCTTGACGCCGGCTTCAACGAAATCGCCAGCGACGACGACGGCGGCCAAGGCCTCAACTTCCTCATTGGCCGGGAGCTCGGCCGGGGCACCTACTACGTGGTGGTGAGAGGCTACGGGAGCGGCATCTCCGGCCCCTTCACACTCCGCGTCGAGGGCTCGGGCGTGGACGCCCAGGCGGTCGCGGGAAGCGCTTGCGAAAACGCGCAACCGGTGGCTCCGGGGACTCCTGTTTCCTGTGCAATCAACGGGACCGAGTCAACTTACTTCTGCTTCCAGGTGCCTACGGCCGGCTCCTACCAGATCGCAACCTACGGCTCGGTGGACACCGTGGGCGCGCTCCTGGACGCCGGCTGCAACGCGATCGAGGAGGACGACGACAGCGGCTGGAGCTATAACTTCTACATCGAGTCAAGCCTGCCGGCGGGCACCTACCACGTCGCGGTGCGCGGCTACGCCGAGGGAGCCTCCGGCGAAACCGAGCTGATCGTACGCCCCGGCGGCTCCGGTGGCGGGATCAACTTCCAGAGCGCGCTGGACATCACGGCGCCGCGGTTTGTCACCAGCATGGCAAGCGGCACCAACCTCAAGTACTACAGGTTCGGCATTTCTACAGCAGGCGACTACCGCATCTTCTCCTGCGGCGGTGCCGACACCGTGGGGCAGCTCTACGACGCCAACCGGCAGATGCTGGTCGAGGACGACGACGGCGGCCCCATGACCAATTTCCTGCTGGCGCGACGACTGCAGCCGGGCACCTACTACGTTACCGTGCGCGGCTACAGCGACTCTGTCTCCGGCCGCTTCGCCCTCAACGTCGTCAGCAGCGCCGATCTCTCCAGGGCCGAGACGGTCTCCACGGGCGTCAGCGTCGGTAGCTCCGTCCAGGGCACCGCCCCGCGCTACTTCAGTTTCAGCCCGAGGTCGGCCGGCGCTCACGCCGTCAGCTCCAGCGGCTCAGTCGACCTCCTGGGAATCCTCTTCGACGGCAGCTACAATCCCATCGCCTTCAGCGACGACGACGGCGGCGGCGGTAACTTCCTGATCTCCGGCGATCTCTCTCCCGAAACGTACTACCTCCTGGTGCGCGGCTACGACGAAAGCGAAGCGGGCGACTTTGAGCTCCACGTCTACCCCGCGCCGCCGACCGGCCGCTCCTGCACCGACGCGGCGCCGATTCGGCTCGGGGCTCCGGTACCCGGCGGCGTTCGGGGCCTGGAGCGCCTCTTCTACAGCTTCCAGGTCGAGCGCCGCGGCGTCTACCGCATCCGCTCAATCGGTTCGACTGACGCCCAGGGAGAACTGTTCGACGAAAGCTGCCACATGTTCGCCTCCGACGACGACAGCGGCCACGACATCAACTTCACCATCACCCACGACCTCAGGCCGGGCACTTACTACCTGGCCGTCAGCGGCTCCAACGACGGCGTCTCGGGGCCGTTCGTGCTCCTGGCCGACAGCGCCGCAGCGGTCGGCGGCGACTGCGCCACCGCCGAGCAAATCGCGGTAGAACAGCAGGTTAGCGGAACCCTGATGGGGGCCTCTCCCCACGTCTACCGGTTCAACGCGCCGGTCGCGGGCCCCTACCGAATCTATACCCGTGGCAACTCCGATACTGTAGGGCTGCTCCTGGACGGCCAGTGCCGGGCGCTCGCCGAGGACGATGACGGCGGCGAAAATGCGAACTTCCTCATCGCACACAACTTCACACCGGGCACCTACTACATCAGCGTGCGCGGCTACGACGCGGACTCCTATGGCGAATACTCGCTCCGCATCCAGGTCCTCGGCGGCGTCGACAACGTGTCAAAGGGGCTGTCGAAGGAGCCCAAGTAATACCAAACCATTTAAACCACACCGAAATCATTGAACACCTTGAGATGACGGATCCCTCGGTGGATACGCTCTCTTGCAAGTCTCCTTTGAACGTAAGAGACGGATAGAATCATCGGCCCAGCATTGAACTTGGCAATCGCAGCGCATGAGGTCCTCCAGGCAAACCATGCGGTTTCTCTGTCAACTCCCAGGGACACGCGCTGTATACTCACCGGCAACACACATATTCCCAACAGATCGAGAGGCGCCAGCCAATTGCCGATAGGGGTGGGGGAGTTTCATACCGGCAGACGGTATTGTATTATTGGCGCTCGTCCGCCAAGAAGCCCTGAAATCAGTCGCACAGGGGGGAAAAGATGATCAGACACGCCGGCAGCTCCGGCGGCGCCGCCGCGGTTCTGGCCGTTCTGGCCGTCGTCGCCTTCTGTCCCGCCGCCGCCCTGGCCGGCGGCCAGGATTGTCGTGACGCGGTGCCGATCGGCGAGACACCAACAGTCTCGGGCAGCGTTTCCGGAACCGTGCCAAACTACTACCGCTTCGAGGTGATGGCCTCCGCCTTCTACCGGATATACAGCAGCGGAGACACCGACACCGTCGGCCAGCTCTTCGACGCCGACTGCCGGGTGATCTCCGAGAACGACGACGGTGGCCAGGGGCTGAACTTCCTGATCGAGCGGGAGCTGGAGCCGGGCAGCTACTATGTTTCCGTGCGCGGCTACAACGACGCCGCTTCCGGCCCCTACACACTCCACGTCGAAGCCGGCCCCGGCGGTCAACGCGGCGGCAGCGGTTGCTACGACGCCGAGCCGATGCCGCCCGGCGGCAGCGTACCCGGCATTGTGCTCGGTACCGCCTGGAGGTTCTTCAGCTTCAACCTCTCCTCCCCGGGCGCGGTAACTGTTTACACCGAGGGCCAGACCGACACCATCGGCCAGCTCCTGGACGCCGACTGCAATCGAATCGTCGACGACGACGACAGCGGCGAGGGCACCAACTTCAGAATCGAGACAGAGCTGGAGCCGGGCACTTACTACATTTCGGTGCGCGGCTACTCCGACGCCACCTCCGGCCCCTACACGCTCCACATCAGCCTCCCGGGCGGAGCCCGGCAGGAGGGGAGCGTCGAGTGCCGCGACGCGATCCCGATCTACCTCAACCAAAGCGTCCTGGGCCGCGCCGCGCCTGACACCTACAGACTCTTCACCTTCCAGGCGCCCGAGGCGGCCGAGTATCGGATTCAGACCACCGGCCTGACCGACACCATCGGCCAGCTCCTGGACGCCGACTGCAATCGAATCGTCGACGACGACGACAGTGGCGAGGGCACCAATTTCCAAATCGTCATGGAGCTGGAACCGGGGCAATACTACATAGCAGTAGGCGGCTACGGCAACACCACAACGGGCACCTACGCCCTGCGAGTCGAGGCCGACCGTCCCGTGACCCAGGCTGGCTGCCGGGACGCTCAGCCGGTGACTTTGGGCTCCGAAGCGCAGATCTCCATCGAGGGCGCCCAGGAGCGCTTCTACAGCTTCCAGGTGCCCGCCATCGGCTCCTACCGGATCGCCACCACCGGCGAGCTGGACACCGTCGGCGCCCTACTCGATGCCGGCTGCAGCCTGCTGACTGTGGATGACGACGGCGGCCTCGACAGCAACTTCTGGATCGAGGTATGCCTCGCTCCGGGCACCTACTACGTATCCGTGCGCGGCTTCGACGACGGGACCTCGGGCACCGCAGGCCTCCTGGTGCGGCCCGGCGGCGGCAGCGGCGGCCTGGATTTCCAGACAGCGCTCGACATCGGCGCTTCCCCAGTGGCCTCCGGAGTAGTCAGCGGTTCCGACTTCAGGTACTACGCCCCCAGCATCGCCACGGCTGGTCGCTATATGATCTACAGCAGCGGCCCCGCCGACACCGTCGGCGCGCTCTTCGACGCCGGGCGGCAACAGCTTGCGGAGGACGACGACGGCGGCGAGGATTACAACTTTCTTATCGAGCGCGACCTGCAGCCGGGCAACTACTACGTCGGCGTGCGCGGCTACGGCGAGGCGACCGCCGGCCAAGTAATCCTTCACATCGTGGACCGTGCCGGCTTCGACAACGCCCACTCCGCCCAAACCGGCGTTGACATCACCGGCTCAGCCCGGGGGCAGGACCCGGTCTACTACCGCTTCGAGGCGGCCACCGCCGGCCGCTACATGGTTTACTCCACCGGCCCGGTCGACGTAGTCGGCGAGCTTTTTGACAGCGAACGCCGCCCCATCACCGAGGACGACGACGGTGGCGAGGACAACAACTTCATGATCGGCCGCGAGCTGGCTCCCGGCACCTACTACCTCGGCGCGCGTTGCTACGCCGAGTCGTCGGCGGGCGATTTCACCTTCCGCATAGTACCCGAAGTGGAGGGAGGCGCCGGCTGCGCAGACGCCTTCCCCATATCCCTGGGCCAGCGCGTGCCCGGCTACCTGGAGGGTACCGCCCGGCGCTACTACGGCTTCGAGATCACCACAACGGGCCAGTACCGCATCTTCACCAGCGGCACCACCGACACCATCGGCGAGCTGCTGGACTCCAACTGCAACTCGATAGCCGAGGACGACGACGGCGGCACGGGCCTCAACTTCCTGATTACGCGCGACCTCAGCCCCGGCACCTACTACACCTCGGTGCGCGGCTACGACGAGAACTCTGCCGGCTCGTACATGCTGCTTGTGCGCAGCGGCGGCGGCGGGGCCGACTGCGCCAGCGCCGTGCCGATCGCCCCGGGGCAGGCGCTCGTGGGCACGCTGCAGGGCACGGCGCCGCAGTTCTACCGCTTCCAGATCTTCACCGCCGGGACGTACCGGATCTATACCACCGGCTCGCAGGACACCGTCGGGCAGCTTCTCGACGAGGACTGCCGCGGCATCGGCGAGGACGACGACACCGGCGAGGGTTTGAACTTCACGATGATCAGGTTGCTGTCGCCGGGCGCCTACTACATCTCGGTACGCGGCTACAGCGAGACCGCCCGCGGCGATTTCACCCTCTTCATCGAGCGCTCGGACGGCGATTGACGCCGCCCGGCGTGGAGGGAACTGCCGGCATGGGAGGGCGAACGACATCGGCACTCCTCGCTGCCCTGACAATGCTCGCGGGGGCCTACGGACTCGCCGTCGAGGCGCGGGACTGCCGCGAGGGGGCCCGGACGCTGGAGGTCGGCCGTGAGGTCTGCGGCTCTGTCGCCGGCGTCGAGCCCCTCTGCTATCGGTTCGAGGTCACCGAGGCCGCGCGCCACCACATTTACACCACCGGCCCCCTGGACACCGTCGGACGGCTCCTCGACGCCGACTATCGGCTCCTGGCCGAGGACGACGACGGCGGTGGTGGGAACAACTTCCGCATCGAGCGGACCCTCGAGCCCGGCATCTACCACGTGGAGGTGAGCGGCTACGGCCCCGACGTCGCCGGTCCCTTCACTCTCTTCGTCAACGCGGCGAGTATGGTGGATGTCGCGCCCGACTCGGACCACTCGGCCGCCCTGAGGCCCGGCGAGGTCCACTACTACCGGCTGAGCGCCTCCATAGCCGCTGAATACGCCTTCCGGTCCACCGGCTCCGTGGACCTGCGGGCAGTGCTGGTCGCAGGCGACGGCGCTGCCCTGGCCGAGGACGACGACGGCGGCGATGGCGAGAACTTTCTGATCACCTGCAGCCTCGTTCCTGGATTTTACGTCCTGGGCGTGTCCGGCTTCGACGACCAGTCGTACGGCCCCTACGGCCTCCAGATCGGGGCCCCCGGCGGCTGCGAGGCCGCGGCCGCCACCATGGCCGGCGACACCGTCTCCGGTCGCGCTGACGGGACCGCCTGGGCCTACTACCGCTTCGATTCCCCCGGAGGCTACTGCCGTTTCTATACCACGGGCGACGTCGACACCGTCGGCCGGCTCCTGGACGACGACTGCCGCCTCGTCGCCGAGGACGACGACGGCGGCGAGGGCACCAACTTCGCCCTCGCACGGCGCCTGCCGCGGGGGACCTGCTACGTCGCGGTGCGGGGCTACGACGAGGCCGCGGCCGGGCGCTATGCTCTCCACTTCGAGGCGTCGCCCGCCGAGGGAGTCCGCCGCGGC
>CAYOXX010000006.1:15654-60891 GCA_964408025.1 uncultured Acidobacteriota bacterium
GCTGCGGCGACGGCGCGCGGCCGATCGCGGCCGGCGGCGAGGTGCACGGCTCGCTCAGTGGCCGCCGCCCGATCTACTACCGCTTCGACCTCGGCTCCCACGCGCCGGTCGAGGTCTTCTCCAGCGGCGAAGCCGACACCGTCGGCGCGCTCCTGGACGAGGACTGCCTGCCGCTGGGCGAGGACGACGACGGCGGCGAGGGTCTCAACTTCAGCATCTCCGAGCTTCTCGCTCCCGGCCACTACTACGTCGAGGTGCGCGGCTACGACGACGACACGCGGGGAGCCTTCGCACTCCGCCTGCGCGCACCGAGCCCCGTGGCTCTCGAGCTCGGCAATCCAGTACGCGCCGAGCTGACCGCCCGCGAGCAGCACCTCTACCTCCTCGAGGTCAGCGTCTCCGGCTCCTACGCCCTCTACTCGACCGGGGAGGTCGACCTCAAGGCGAGCCTTCTGGACGCCGGATTCCGGATGCTGGCCGAGGACGACGACGGCGGCCAGGGCACGAACTTCCTCATCAGCCGCCGCCTCGAGCCCGGCTCCTACTACCTCTCCGTCGCCGGCTTCGGCGGCAGCGAGCACGGGCCCTACACCGTCCGTGCCGAGAGGTAAACGCCGGCGTGGAACTCCTCAAGTACTCCTACACCCGGAGAATTCGCCGTGCTATAATTTCTGTAATTACTCGTCTCCATGGCTCAAACTCAATTATTCCTAAGGAGGTCAAAATGGTATCTCGTTGGACACGAACGCTCTTCCTTGCTTCCGCCGTTCTACTGGCCGCGATGCTGGCGGGTCTGCCGCCCGCTGCACTGGCCCAGTGCGACAACAGGGCCTTCCCGATAGGCGTAGGCCAGCAGGTGCAGGGGAGCCTGGGGGGAACGCAACTGATCTTCTACCGCTTCGAGATCGCCAGCGCGGGCAGCTACATGATCCAAACTACGGGTGAGCAGGACACCTTCGGCGAGCTGCGCGACGCCGCCTGCAACACAATCGTCTCCGACGACGACAGCGGCCTGGACCTGAACTTCCAGATCGTGCAGCAGCTCAATCCCGGCACCTACTACATCACGGTGCGCGGCTACAGCGAGAGCAGCATCGGCCCGTTCGTGCTCCACCTCAACATGGGTCAAGCGGGCGACTGCCGTAACGCTCAAGACGTTGCCCTCGGCGGCTCCGTCGACGGTGTCCTGAACGGCACCAGCTTCATCTATTACCGCTTCACCACCCCCGGCGGGCTCGTGCGGGCTTACACCACCGGCAACAGCGACACGGTCGGCCAGGCCCTCGACTCCGACTGCAACCTCATCGAAGAGAACGACGACGACGGCGAAGGGACTAACTTCTTGCTCGAGGGCGACGCCGAGGCCGGGACATATTACATCGCGGTGCGCGGCTACAGCGACAGCGACAGAAGCCCCTTCACACTCCACATTGAGAGCGGCGAGGTTGGCGAAGGCGACTGCTCGAACGCAACGCCGGTTGCCACCGGACCTGCCACCCAGCAGTACATGTCCGGCGGCGCCCGGCAGGTGTTCTCCTTCACCGTTTCCGTGGTCGATACCTACCAGATCACGACCACCGGCGACCTCGACACCCTCGGCGCGCTCTACGACTCGAACTGCCGGCTGATTGCCGAGGACGACGACGGCGGCTCGAATTTCAACTTCCTGATCCAGTATGATCTCACACCGGGCAGCTACTACGTCGCCGTACGCGGCTACGACCAGGACCAGAACGGCCCTTACAACCTTATGATCTACAGGCTGGTTCACTAGCCCCTCGGCGCGGCAGGCCGTCGCGCCGGATAAGCGGATTGGAAGAGAGCGGCGTCGCGCGCGGCGCCGCTCTTTCCTATGCCCACCCGCGGACTTGGGGTGGCTCCTTGCAAAAGCTCTCGCCCTGAAGGCACTTTCCGGGAGAGAGTTTGTCAAACAGAGCGCAATCGGTTACATTGATAATAGCGGATAGCTTGGTACACACGAGGAAAAACCTTCTAACCAAAGAGGTATAGAGATGAGGGAATCTGCATTCCTGTTTGTCTTGGCCGCGCTCCTTCTGCTCTCGAGCGCGGGAGTCTCCGCCGTCCTGGCCCAGTGCGACTACACGGCCCAGAGGATCACTCCCGGGCAGCCGATGGCCGGCAACGTGGCGGGGATCCAATCGATCTACTATCGCTTCGAGGTCGCCGCGCCGGGCGCCTACAGTATCTACACCAGCGGCAACGCCGACACCTACGGCCAACTACTCGACGCCAACTGCCAGGTGCTTGCCGAGAACGACGACGGCGGCGGCGACTACGGCTACAACTTCCACATCGAGCGACAGCTCTCACCCAGCACCTATTACATCTCCGTGCGCGGCTACAACGAGAGCGTCACCGGTCCGTTCACGCTCCACCTCGAGGTTGGGGGCGGCCAGGCGGGCGGCGGCGACTGCGCCGGCGCGCAGACCATCTCCTTTGGTAGCTCCGTCGACGGCGTCCTCAGCGGCACGACTCCCATCTATTACCGCGTCGCTCTGCCCGGTGGGAGCGTGCGAGTTTACACCTCCGGTAACCTCGACACCGTCGGCCAGGCCCTCGACGCCGATTGCAACGTCATCGACGAGAACGACGACGGCGGCGGCGACTACGGCTACAATTTCATGTTCGAGGGCGACGCCCCGGCCGGTACCTATTACATTTCGGTTCGTGGCTACAGCGACAACGACAGGGGACCCTTCACGCTCCACGTCGAGGGCGGCGACGGCGGCCAGGCGGGCGGCGGCAACTGCGACAACGCTTTGCCATTAACTGTCGGCGGCTCAGTCTCGGGTATGGCCCAGGGCCAGGCGCTGCAGTACTACAGCTTCCAGGTCGCCTCTGCGGGCACCTACAGCATCTACACCAGCGGCGACACCGACACCGTAGGTATGCTGCTCGATCCCAACTGCCAGATGCTCACCGAGAATGATGACGGCGGCGGCGACTACGGCTACAACTTCCACATCGAGCAGTATCTCGACATCCCGGGCACTTACTACGTCGCCGTCGGGGGCTACCGCGAGATCGCGGGGCCATACACGCTTCACCTCGAGGGCAGCGGCGGTCAGGCGGCCGGCGGTGACTGCGCCGGCGCGCAGGACATCCCCTTCGGGGGCTCCGTCGACGGCGTCCTCAACGGCATAACCCCCATCTATTACCGCGTCACTTCTCCCGGCGGTCAAGCGCGGGCCTACACAACCGGCAACTTCGACACCGTAGGCCAGGCCCTTGACGCCAACTGCCATGTGATTGCCGAGAACGATGACGGCGGCGGCAACTACGGCTATAACTTCCTGCTCGAGGGCGAGGTTCCGGCAGGCACCTATTACATTTCGGTACGCGGCTACAGCGACAACGACAGGGGACCCTTCACGCTCCACGTCGAGGACGCCGGCGGGGACGGCGGCCAGACGGGACCCAGCGATTGCTCGAACGCCCTGCCGTTGAGCATCGGTGGTTCAGTATCGGGCACCGTCCAGGGCCAGACGATGCAGTTTTACCGCTTCCAGGTAGCCACGCCGGGCGCCTATAGCGTTTACACCAGCGGCGACACCGACACCTACGGCCAACTGCTCGACGCCAACTGCCAGGTGCTTGCCGAGAACGACGACGGTGGCGGCACCTACGGCTACAACTTCCACATAGAGCAGCAGCTCTCGCCAGGCACCTACCACGTCTCCGTCAGGGGCTACGGCGCGGACACCACGGGCAACTTCAGCCTCAATGTAGCGACTGCGGGCGGCAAGCCCGAACCCGACACCGGCGGGGCGTCGGAGGCCGAGGTGCGCCAGGTTCTGGAGCAATTCTTCCAGACCATGCGCAATTTCGACATCGACGGCGTGATCGGCATGTCCACCGCCCGGGCGCGCCAGTACTTCGAGGGCTATAGGCAGCAGCTGCAGGCGAATCCCAGCTACCGGGACAGCGAGCAGCAGCTGGCCACCACGCTGCAGTGGGTCGTCAACGATATCTCATTCGACAGCTCCGGCAACGTGGCCACCGCCAACGTCAACCTCACACTGGGCGGAGCTACGGTGCCGGCGGCGATAGCCCTGCAGCGCGAAGGCGGAACCTGGAAGGTTGCGACCGGCTTCGCGCCCTGAGGCGCCCGCGAACGCGATACCTGGAACCAGCCGCCGCCTTCCGTCCCCCTCGGGCGGACGGCGGCGGGTTCGCTAAATAACTAGAAAGCTATAGGCAGCCGGCCGCCAGTGACAGCTTGTAAAAAGGATCGTTTTGAGATAACTTATAAAGCGCGCTCCGCACGACAGCTTTGAAAAGAATAACCGACGCAAACGGGTTGAAGGGAATGGCCTTTGCCTCGCAGGGGGGATTACTCCCCCTTACTTCCCGTGCCGTAAACAGCTTTTCGGAGGAGTAGGAATGAGAGACGAGAGAAAACGCGTTGCAGCACATCGGACGGCCGCGGTTGTGGGCGCCCTGGCGCTGATCCTGTTGGCCGGGATTCAGCAGCCGGCAGCGGCCGGCGGTGGATCTTTCGCAACGATTCCTCAGGACGACTGCAGCAGAGCGGAGTTCATTTCCCCCGACCAGCCGATGGCCGGGTCGGTTCAGGGCAGGACGTCCCGATATTTCAGGTTCGTTCTCAGGTCCGGCGGCACCTTCCGTCTCTTTACAACCGGCACGGCCGATACCTATGGCCAGCTGCTCGACGCCGACTGCCGGGTCATCGAGGAGAATGACGACGGCGGTCAGGGGTCGAACTTCCGGATCGAGCGAACGCTGCAGCCCGGCACCTATTACATCTCGGTACGCGGGCGCCGCAACAGCTCCACGGATCGTTACGTCCTGACGCTGGAGGAGGCCGGCGACGACTGCCGCGGTGCCTCTCTGCTGCAGGTTGGAGGCTCGGTATCGGGTAGCGTCCAGGGTCGGGAGAAGCAGTATTACCGCTTCCGGCTAGCCGCCGCCGGGATCTGCAGAATTTTTGCCAGCGGCGGCACCGACACCGCCGGCGAGCTGCTCGACGCCAACTGCGTTCAGATCGAAAGGGACAACGACAGCGGCGGGCGCGGCAACTTCCGCATCGAGAGAAACCTCCAGCCCGGTACCTACTACATCGCTGTGCGCGGCGAAGACCTCCAGACTTCCGGCCCCTTCACGTTACACCTCGAGTACGAGGCCGGCTGCTCAGACGCCCAGTCGCTGACGGCTGCTGGATTGGCATCTGGCAGAATCCGGGGTCAGACAAGGCAGTACTACCGATTCCAGGTGGCCGCCGCCGGTGAGTATCGCATTTACACGAGCGGTTCCACCGACACCGTCGGCCAACTGCTGGATGAAGATTGCGATATCATCGAGAGGAACGACGACGACGGCGAGGGCACCAACTTCCTCTTCGAGCAACAGCTCCAGCCCGGTACCTACTTCGTCTCCGTGCGCGGCTTCAGCGACAGCACTTCGGGTCCGTTCACGCTGCACCTCGAGGCTGAGCCGGATTGCACCAATGCGCAACCACTAACCGAGAGCGGGTATGTATCCGGCAGCGCTCAGGGCACCGCGTTGCAGTTCTACCGCGTCCGGGTGAGCGTGGCCAACACGTACCGCATATATACCCTCGGCTCCGTAGATACCGTCGGCCAACTGCTGGACACCGATTGCGACGAAATCGAGATGAACGATGACGACGGCGAGGGCGCCAACTTCCTATTCGAGCAACAGCTCCAGCCCGGCACCTACTACGTCTCCGTGCGCGGCTTCAGCGACAGCACTTCGGGTCCGTTCACGCTGCACCTCGAGGCTGAGCCGGATTGCACCAATGCGCAGCCGCTGGCCGTGGGCGGGTATGTATCCGGCAGCGCTCGGGGCACCGCGTTGCTGTACTACCGCGTCCGGGTGAGCGTAGCCAACACGTACCGTATTTTTACCCTTGGCTCCGTAGACACCGTCGGCCAACTGCTCGACGCCGACTGCACAGAGATCGTGAGGAACGACGACGACGGCGAAGGCGCAAACTTCCTCATCGAGCGGCAGCTTCAGCCAGGTACATATTACGTCTCCGTGCGCGGCTTCAGCGACAGCACTTCGGGTCCGTTCACGCTGTACGTCGAACGAATCGGGAGCAGTTGCTCGACCGCCCACCATTTTCCGGCCTTTCGTGATAGAGGCGAGATACGCGGAGTAGCCCAGGGTCAGGCTCGCACGTTCTATCGAGTGGAGATACCCTCAGACGGAACTTACTCGATATACACCATCAGTACATTCCTCGCCGTCGGGGAGCTGCTCGACTCCGGCTGCCGGGTGATTGCAGAGGACCGCGGATTCAAGAGTAACGATTTCATGATCAGGCGCGACCTCACCCAGGGTATCTACTACATCTCCGTCCGCGGTTTCTTCGAATCCGCTGTAGGCGAATTCGCCCTATATGTCGAGAGAAGCGATTGAGCTAGTCAACGTGTTCGGTCAGCCAGCGGACGTGGAAAAAAACCGCCGCCATCAGCCTCCAAGAGCGTATGGCGGCGGTTCATCCGTCTGGTTATCCATCTATCTCGGTTTAACGCAGGCCGGTCCTCAATAGCGCAGTTCCAGAGCGCCGAACACGGAGCGGCCGGGTGCTGGCGTCAGGTAAGTCTGGCCGAAGGAGTAGATGCCGCGCGTCGCGTACTGCTCGTCCAGGGCGTTGCGTAGCTCGAGGCGCAGCATCCAGTAGTCGGCCACCCAGGCGCAGCGCAGATCGACCAGCGTGTAGGCCTCCAGCATCGGGCCGGCGTTGGCGTTGTCGCTGCTCAGCACCTGCTCGCCGACGCGCAGGAGGCCGCCACCGAAGCTGATGGAGCCGATCCTGTAGCCGGCCCGCGCGGCCAGCCTCTGCTCCGGCACCAGCGGCAGCATCAGCTCGCCGACGCCCAGCTCGCGCGCCAGGCTCAGGTTCTCCGCCCTGATGTAGGTGTAGCTGAACAGCAGGTCCAGACCCCGCGCGGGGCTGCCGCTCGCCTGCAGCTCGAGCCCCGTGCGGCGGCTCTCGCCGACGTTCTCGTTGCGGCCGAGGAAGCGCAGCGGGTCGGTGATGACGAAGACCACCTCGTTCTCCAGGTCCATCCGGAAGAAGGCCGCCTGCAGCAGCACGCGGTTGCCGAGCGCCGCCCGCAGGCCGCCCTCGTAGGTGTCGCCGGTCACCGGCACCAGCTCCGGGTTGGAGCCGAAGAGCGGGAAGGCGAAGAGGTCGTTTACGGTCGGCGTCTGGAAGGCCTGCGAGTAGCGGAAGTATAGCGACGTGCCCGGCGCCAGCTGGGCCGCGAGGCCAACTGAGCCGGTCGTCTCGCTGAACTCCCTAGCGTCGCCGGTGCCGCCGAAGTTATCGCTGAAGTCCATGTCGACCCGGTCGTGGCGCACGCCGGCGCTGACGGTCAGCAGGCCGCCCATGGTCAGCGACCCGTGGGCGTAGAAGGCCCGGCTTCTCTGCTCGGTGCTGCGGTCGCTGGCCGCGAATGTCGGATCGCCGCTCAGGTCGGTGAATGAGCCGACGTTGTCGAAGCTGTCGCTCGAGACCTCGAAGCCGATGCTTGCCGTCGGGCCGAACGCGTCGCTCCGGCTGTGGTAGTTGACCTGGGCCGCCAGGCCGATGCTGTCGTGGTCGCTCTCGGAGCGGAAGCCGCCGAAGAGGTCGGCGTAGCGGCCGGTGGTCAGGACCTCGATGTTGGCGTCGCGGCGGTAGCCGACGGCGGAGAGGAATACGTCGTCGGTGAAGTACTGTGTGTAGCGCATGTCGAATACGCTCTCATAGCTGTTGTTGAAGTCGACGCTGTTGAACGGGTTCTGCTCGCGGTCGGCGGCCAGCTCGGCCGGCGTCAGGGCGCCGGGGTTGCCGAGCTCGCCGGAGTAGTAGCGGTAGGCCGCCTCGAAGCGATAGTTGCGCGGCGAGTCGATGCTGTAGTTGGCCGTGAGGTGGTGCTGGCGGTAGCCTCCGTTGTCGCGGAAACCGTCGCTGTCGGCGAAGCCGTAGCTAAGGAAGTAGCCGTGCTCGCCGACCGAGCCGGAGGAGCGCACGCCGGCCCGCGTGGTGCCGAAGCTGCCGTAGCCGGCTGCCAGCTCGTTGACCGGCTCCGGGCCGCCGCGGCGGGTGTAGATCTTTACCGTGCCGCTTAGCGCGCCGTTGCCGTGGCTGGCGCTGGCGCCGCCGGGGATGATTTCTATCCGCTCGATCGCCCCCAGATCGATCGTCTCCAGGTTGACGCGGTTGTCGTCCGGCTCGTTCACCCGCACGCCGTCGACGTAGACGGCAGTTGCGGTGCCGTCGGCAAAGCCGCGCAGGTCCACCGTGCTCTCGACGCCGTTGCCGACGTTGTCGTAGAGGATTACTCCGGCGTAGTGGGCCAGCAGCTCCTGCAGGGTGGCGGCGCCGCTGCGCTCGATCTCCTCACGCGTGATCACCGTCACGTTGGCCGGCACGCGGTCCAGATCGAGGCCCTCGTCGGCCACCCGCCTGGCAGAGACCACGATCCGCCGGGTGAACAGCGGTCCGCGCTCCTCGTCGTCGTCCTGCTGGGCCGCCGCCGGCGGGGCCGCAGTCAGCAGCAGCGCAAAGCATAGTACGGTCATTCGGTTCATTTTGGTATTGCCTCCGTTTTTCGTGGCGGGACGTCGAGATCGTTTGGCGGTGGGCCGGCCTCGTGGGGCCGGGGTTGCCGAGGGCTTTCATCCAACCGTCTCCTTCCCGCGAAGGTAAACAACGGTTGCTGGTGTCCTGGCTCCCGGGTCGCCCTCCCGCCGCGCCTTCCCGGCCCCGCAGGGCCGGTGGCTTTCCCCCAGCAGGGGCGCGGCGTTCGTCGCCGGTTACAGTTGCGGGGCAGCGCCGGACTCTCACCGGCTTCCCAGCTTGACGGGCAGCAGTATAGCAGACTGAGATTCCCCAAGAAACAAAAACCGGGTCTTTGCATGGGCAAGCCTGATGCGTCGTATCGATGTTGCCGGATTCACCCGCCCCAGGTTAATATGCGCCGATCGATCTTCTGCATGCTTTTCTCGCTACGGACCGGCTGAGATTACCGTCATGCAAATGAAAATCGCTTTTCTTCCGCGTCCGCAGGCGGGCAGTATGGTGGCGTGAAGTCAAGAACCGCAGGTTCCTATAGGGAGCTCTTTACCTCTTCTACGATGGCAGAATCTCGGTCTTTCTATTGGGCCATAGCAGCCCTCCTGAGCCTAGCCGCTGCCCTGCTCGTGCTCGCCCCGCCACTCGATACAGACAATCCGATGACTACTCGTCCTTTCGGCTCCCTCGATCCCCTCCAGTCAAGTGTTTTATTGCGCTTCAACGTCGACGCACTTATGCACGATCCGCTCTCCTACCACTCACCGCCGTTCCTCTATCCCGATCCGAATCCGATGCGCGGCACGGAACCGATAATATCGGAATCTCTCCTGGCCGTTCCGCTCCGCATCGTTCTCGGCGACAGACCGGCGCTGGTCTTCACGGCTCTGAGAATCCTGACCCTTGTACTGCTGGCATTGTTCACAACCCTACTCCTGCGTGAGCTGAGCGTTCGACCGTCCCTGGCGCTGACCGGCGGCCTCTTGAGCGTGCTGATATCCACAACCGTGATCTTCACCGATCGCATCCAGGATATTTCCTTGCAATGGGTCGTCTTGGCGCTCTTCTTCGCCGCCAAAGTCTGGAAGGGAGGGCGATTGTGGCATCTTGTAGGCTTCTGTTGCAGCTGTTTTCTGGCTGTCTGCGCATCTATGTATACAACAGCTATGTTATTGGTCACGATACCTTTCTTAACTCCGCTGCTAATCACCCAAAGAGGTCGAGGGACTTGGATACGTAGCGCCAAATTGGCCCTGGCCGGGATGGCGGCCTCACTAGCTTCCCTCGCCGTCTTGTGGCCGTGGATAACTAATCGTTGGGACCTGGATTCATTTTTGACTCCCGTTTCATCTGCGACAAAAATGATCAAGAGCACCAGACTGATTGACGCCGCCTATAGCCCTCCGGAGTTTGAACAAGCCTGGTCACTGGTCTGGCCCCCATCGATCATAGATGGTTATTCCCCCGGAGCGGGCCCACTTCTGGCGCTGCTGGCTCTGGGGGCAATGGCACTTATAGTAACTTTCCGCTCCCTACGGTCCCGGGGAATAGCAAAGAACCGGCCGCAGGGATTACGCGAGCTCATCTTCCGTTCCACGAAATTCATCATCATCATCATCGGCGGCTTTCTCGCCGCAGTAGCTGCGGCTGTGATCCTCGACCAAGCGTCCATATGGTTTTCAGGATTCCCCATCGATGCCGCGCTATGGATACTGATCGTTAGTTGGTGCTTGCGTCTCGCTATTTGGCCCAACCCATGGAGCGACTCGGAAAGCGCCATGAAAATCATCGCCAGCGCCGCATACCTCGCTGCTCTTATTCTCTTCTTGCTCTCTATGGGCAGCCCTGCGGTGGTTCTGCGGTACGAAGCGGTTCTGTTGCAGGGCATTTTCGAGCCGCTATCGCGGATTGCGCTTCCGCTTAACCATTTGCGAGAGTTGCGGCGGTGCCTGATGCTTACAGGATGGACTTTCGTTTTCGCTACAGCACTGTCGCTTGAGCGGCGCGTCAGACATTTCCCCAAAGTCGTTCCACCGATCCTCGCTATTGCAGTGCTCGCTTTGTCTTTCGGAGGGTTCCTCGGCATCGAGCTGAAAACAGTCAACATGCCCTCATTGCCGGATGGCTACGAACTTATAAGGCGTTCAAAGGGGCAAGATGGCCTTTTGGAGCTACCCTATACGCGCTGGAACCAGATCTACTCCGTCAGGCGGATGTACTTGCAACCTTCCCATGGTCGTCCCATCGTCTCCGGATATACCGGGTTTGCACCAGGTTGGTATCGCTCCGCCCACGCTTGTTTCAACAGCTTTCCGTCGCCCGAGAGCCTTTTTTTAATCCGCGCTTGGAACATCGATACGGTGTTAATAGGCCCGGGGTGGCCCAGGACTATCGATCCCGCGCGCAGACTACCGAGGGGGGTGGTCTTTCGCGGACGCAGGGGGAATTGGATGCTGTTCGACATCCGGCCTGGGCGCAAGCAATTGCCCCATGTCAGCCCTCCTGATAGCGAACTTGTTTGGACGGCACCATTACACGCTTCGGCGGAGGATTCCTCGTCGGAGACCTTTTCGCTGGCCAGCGACGGCAGCGTCTCCGTCTCCGACGCGGCAATTGTTACCGATCCCCAGGGCATCGGTTTCCGAGTGCCATATGGAAAGAAGCTGCGCGCAGTCGAATTGGACTACGGCAGAGGAGAGCTATTCATCGTCCCCTTACGCGTGAGGGTGATGGGGCTGGTCCGCGGCCAGTGGCGCGATCTGACGGTAAATTCGACCGGTAGGTTCCTGCGGGCCCGCGCCGCCGATCTGCTTATGCAGAGCACGCCGGCTAAACTAATCATCAACATCCGCAGCAGCGAAGCTTCCGAGTTTCGCCTCGTAGCGTCCAACAGGCGCTGGCACCTGCCGGAACTACGCCTCTGTGTAGAAGACTGATTGCGGCAGACCTGCGAGCCCTTGACGGCTTCAAGTGCCCGAGTAGCTTAAGCCTTTCCTTTCGCCAACGACGTCGAATACGGCAACTCCCAATGGGCTACCCCGTGGTCACCGTGCCGCTCGCGTAATCGAGCTCCGATCCGAACACGCTGTGGGGGATGGAAAAGATCAGCAGCACTACGAGCGCCGCGGCCACGGTCAGGTACGGCCTCTCGCCCTTCCGGTTGCCGATGACGGCTACCAGGTAGGCCGCGAAGGCGATCAGCGTCTTGTTGTCCGTCAGGTCCCACCCGAACGGGACGCCGGTCCAGAGCTCGCCGAAGGCGAACTGCTGCACAATCGGCCCCAGGATCATCCCCCCGATCAGCAGAAGGCCGAAGGCGAGGAATGTGTAGAACCTGTGCCGCTCGTCCCTCGCCGCCGCCATTATGCCGGCGAGGTTGGAGATCAGCATGGCGGCGAATATGAAGACTATATGCGGTATCATCACCGGCGCGGGCACGTCGCCCCTGAAGCGGATCACGACCGGCGAATCCTCGGCGACGCTCACCGGTTCTCCCTCTCCCGACAGCGTTACGTAGTACTGCAGCTTCCCCGCCGGCGGCTGGTGCGGCAGGCGGGCTATCAACTCATCGTCCCGGCGCTCGAGGGCGGCCGCCTCCCACGGGTCGTCGGTGGGGAAGCGACGGTAATGTATCGACCCAGTGACATTCGGATCGGGTACGGCCAGGCTGATTTCGCAGTCTTCCTCGCCGCCGTGGCTGCGGGGTAGCTCGAAACCATATTCCTCGCCGTTTATAGTCACCGCGACGTTCTGCTCATACGTGGGGCCGGAAACCCGCTGCCAGACGGCGGCGAGCAGCGTGACGATCACGGCAAGCGACCAAAACGCTATTGATTTACTCGATGTTCGCATCGAGTTCAGCCTCCCCTGGCTCCGAACGAAGCGCCCCCGATTACACTATAGTCACCCGGGAATGCCGGTGCGCGCAAGCTACTACATGTCGAAATCGCGTCACGATTGCGAACAATAGAAAATCCCGGACTCGATTTACCGGGATCGAACGAGATAGATCGCCTAAACTCCGGTGCGGAAATCCGACGAACACGGCGGTGGAACCACTCCCGATTAAGCAGAAAAAACGAGGCGGTGAAAAATGGCTTGTTGCGAAAGCCGTCAGCGATGACATTCAAAGGTGACGGACAGGAATGACGATACGGTAAAAAGCGGTCTGCTGCGAAAGCCGACAGCGAAAATATATTCCACAGCAGGAGGGCCGACATTCTTGTCGGCCGGCCGCGGACAAGAATGTCCGCGCTCCTGTTTATGGAGATGGATCGTGGACAAGAATGCCCGCCAGGGCGCGTCCGCCGCGGCGGAGTGGGTCCACGCTCCTGGTGTTTGGTGAAAAGAGGGTTAGACCGAGTATCCTGCCTTGGAGATATCACTCACAATATCAATGGATTACGACGAGCCGTTATTCTCGTCCTGATCCTTTTCTTTTCTCAAATGTCGAGTTTCAATCCCACGAGGAAGGTTCGCGGTCGGCGCGGGCCGTAGATGTAGCCGGAGTCGCGGTTGGGCCCCATGTCGAGGTCGCCTTGGAAATCGTCGGTGATGTTGAAAACGTTGGCTATCAGCGTGAGGCCGAAGGGTTCGCGCAGCAGCGGCATGCCGACGCGCATGTTGAAAACCGTGAAGCCGGGAGTCCTCTCCAGCACGTCCTCGTCGATGTAGCCGGCGTAGTGGGGCGCCCACATTTCGCCGGTGTACTCGAGAGTCCCGTTAATGAAGAACCGAGGGCACGAATAACTCGCCATCAAGTAGCCGTAGGTGTCGGGCGTGCGAAAGAAATACTCGCTGCCGAAGTCGGGCTCGGGCTCGTCCAGGCGGCTGCGCTGGAAGGTCAAGCCGGCTTCGATATCGAAACCGCCGGGGAAATCCAGGTCGGCGTTGAGCTCCACGCCGTAGACCTTGGCGCCGCCGCCGTTTATCCTCTGGAAGATCATCGCCCCTTCGTATTCGCCGCCGATCTCGTCAAGAACGAAGGTGTCTTCCAGCCTGGTGTAGAAGAAGTTGGCCTCGAAGCGGGTGGACAGCTCGCCCTCCCAGATGCTGGAGTATTCGCCGCTGAGGCTGAGCGAAACGGCGCGCTCCTCTCTCAAATCAGGATCGTTGTAGATGAACTGCGGTTCGCCGCCCGAAATCAGGATGTGCAGGTCCTCGTCGAACACCACCGGCGGCCTGAAGCCGAAGGAGACGGTGCCCCGAATGCGGAAACTGTCGTTGGCTTTGATCATCGCCGAAAGGCGGGGTGAGAAGACGGCATCGCTCAGCTCCGAATGCTTGTCTACCCGCCCCCCGGCCAGGAGTGTCAGCATATCGCCGATTTTAAAATCATCCTGGAGAAAGAAACCATAGTTGTCATATGTCTGACTCAGCAGGCGGTCGTAGCCGGGATGGCTATCGGTCATTTCGTCTCTGATGTACTGGAAGCCGAACAGGAGGTTGTGCGCGCCAACGATGTGTCCAAAGGAGAGGGCCAGGTTGGTGTGCGGATTCGAGGTTTCGCCGTAGGCGTTGGGGTCGAAGCCGCCGCCGTAGTAGGTGTCGCGATCGGTCCGCACGTGGGAGAGCTGCATACGGTAATAGGAAGAACCGCTGAGGTTGTGGATCCACTGGGCTGTGTAAGCGCAACGCCAGCTCTCGATCCACTCGGTGACCTCGGTCTGCTCCGGCGATAGCTGCAGATTATCGCCGCCCCGGCGGTCTTCGTGAGTGACCGCGAGGCCGACCCGGAGCTCGGCGGCGTTGTGCAGCGCGCGCTGGAAGAAATGTACCCCGCCACTTTCCAGTCGCTTACGGGCGACATCGGTGAATCCGTCATCGTTTCTGTCGTAACCGGAGTGCCTGCTCATGTTGCCGAAGGCTAACATCGCCGTGCGCCCCTGGTTTCCGACCCACGAGCCCCACCCGCGAGCGTCGCCGCTGTCCTCGCCGCCCATGTTGCCGTAGTAGGCCTCCAGGGAGGCGGCGGTCCGGGTCGGCTGCTTGGTGATCACGTTCACGACGCCGCCGACGGCGCCGGCCCCGTAGAGAGCGCTGCCACCGCCCTTAACAACTTCAACGCGGTCAACAAAAATCGCCGGGATGTGCTCCAGGCCGTACACGGAGGCCAGTGAGGAGAAGGCGTCCATCCCGTTGACCAGGACGTGGGCGTAGGCGCCCTCCAGGCCGTTGATGCGCAGGGAGCTGAAGCCGCAGTTCTGGCAGTTGTTTTCCACTCTCAGCCCGGTGGTCGCATCCAGAATCTCGGCCAGGGTTGCGGCGGCCTTCCTCTCGATCGACTCCGAGGTGATTACTTCGGTGCGCACCGGAACATCGGACAGTAATCTCTCGCTGCGGGTTGCGGTGACCACGATCGTCGACTCGAAGGTGCGCACACGCTCGAAGCTGACAACCAACGGTCCGACAACGCCTTCGCTAAGATCGATCGGGGGGGAAACCACCGGTTCGTAATCATGGCTGGAAGCCCGGAGGGTTATCAGCCCGCGGAACACGGCCGGGAAGGTGAAGAATCCGTTCCCGTCGGATACGACACTCTGGCCGGTTTCGACAATCTCGATTACCGCGCCGACGACGCGTATCCCCTCCGGATTGATCACGAATCCGGAAATCGTAACTGCGTTTTCGGGATCGATAGTTAGTTCATTGTAGTCCAGCGGTTCCGCGGCGAGCGGAGATTTAAATATCAAGAGCGCAATAATGAAAAGCAAGGTTTGCTTTAAACTCATTTTTCTAGCCTTATGAGAAAATAAATGATTTCAGACCAGATAGCACCCAAAGGAACTGGGCAGCTCACCCAAATGCTGATTATGAGAATGATTTACATTCTCACGATATATATGGCAGCGAGTGGGTTGATGATGTTAGGAATTCGGAATTCCGAACTATTTATCTTGCGGTGGCGGGGCGCGGGGATTATGCGAGAGAACGGCCGAAGAATCGAGCCTAAACGATGCCGGGGCGGCTCGTTGGGATTGTTTAATCCAGTTCTCCAGGTCGCACAGACTCGCGTGGGTGTCTACGAACCCGGAGCAGAAAGGACAGTAGTGGTCGTCGCTCCACTGGAGCTGATCGACATGATAAGGGTCGAAGACCGCAGCCTTTTCATTCCCCGAGGCCGTGAATATTCCCGGTGGCACATCGGGGTAGACGATATCGTGAGCCAGGAAGACGATCAGGTAGACTAAAACCAGGGGCAACGCCAAGCAGGCTTTAGTCTTCCGCCTCATTTAAGCAATCGGGAGTCGAGAAACCGATCCTTTCCCTCAATTGATCTTGCATGTTAGCACATCGCTTCGAATTGAACAATTGCATTCGAAGCGGGCCTTGAGTCAGCCCTTGTGTAAATTGCCGGTTCTCACGTGGGGCTGAGAGGTCTCCTAAGGCCTGAATTTCGAGAAGTAATTGGCGTCGTCGTCGTATGGATACTCTATATCGTTGAATATGTTGATAACTGCTATGTTGCCGTTGAACCAACGAATCCGGGGGGAAGAGAAGTAGCCTTCTCCGCCGACGGAAGATCCCCGGGCGATTATATCCACCTCACCGCTCTGCGGATCGAAAGAGTAGAGGCTGTATTCTTGCTCGATATCATAGATATAACTGACCGGCGGAGAAGCCACCTCCTCTCGAAGAACCGTAGAGCGATCCTGGGCAACGTAACAAATGCCATCACCGGTTGTGATCACGTTGGAGACGCGGTCGTAGAATTGTCTAAGTTCTTTGTTCGGATCATAGGGCATGGCGTGATCCCATTCGGGATCGATCTGAACCCTGGTTGCACTGCCCACCCTTTTACACTTCCGGTTGATCTGCACCAGGAAACAGTCGACCGTGTACTCGTCCATCGTCTGCTGCGCCTCGGGTATCATGTTCCAGTGGCTGAGGAAGAGCGTCGACGTCTTCTTGGCCTTGGCTTCGCGAACCGGCGGAGGAGCGGCGCCCGATGAGCGCGGAATGAAGTGGGCCCTGTACGTCCACAGTTCGTTCTAGCCGTCCCTGTAGAGCAGGCGAAGGCGGAGCTTGCGGCTCGCCGTACCGCTTGTGGCTGAAAATATGTAGATGTCGTTTCCGAGCACATCATATCCCCCCGGTAAGGACGGAGTGGTTCTCGCATTCATGGCCGGCGCCAACCAGCCCTTGCCGTTCCAGTACGGGTTGTAGAGGTAAAAGAGCTGATTGTTGCCAGCGTTGGGTATCGACACCTGAGACATCCCCCCGATCTGCCAGCCCTGAAAGTCGGTTTCGAAGAAGTAAGCATAGCTGGTAACGTTGAGGCCGGTTCCGGCGATGTATTCATTAATGGTATAGGTCCAGGTGACGCCGACGGTGCTCGCCCCCAGCGCGGCGGATATCCCGCCGAAATAGTAGTTCTTATTTTCCGGCACGTTGAACTGCACCAGTTGCCGGAAGCCGCCGAGCAGATTCCCCTTGTCGTTGAATCTGGCCACGGAAATGATTATGGTTTCCTCAGAATCGGTCGGAGTATGGGCGACGAAAAGTAGCCCTGTTTTTTGCTGCTTGGCGGCGGGCCCTACAGAGGCGCCCGCGTTGCCGAGCCAGACGGCCGCGGCGTCGAGTATCCAACCCGATCCGACGTTAAGGAGGGTCGCGTAGCCGGAAGCGTTCCCGTTGTAAGACAAATTGAACTTGACCAGCCTCTCGGTACTGGTGCCGCTATCATATTCCCAGGCGAAGACGACGCTCGATTTCTTCTTCGTGATCCTCCAATCCATCACATACAAATTGTTGCTTGTCCCAGGAACATTGATGCGGCTCATCGGGTAGTTCCCGAGGGCCCGCCTCTCCTGCGCGGCGGCGGTCGAGCACCCGATAAAAGCGATCGCCACGAGAATCGCTACGGAAACATGTATCAGCTTTCTTCTCATCGCTACACCCCCCCGAGGTTCAACAACTTTGTGGTCTGTATGGATGTCCTATATCAGATACTATACTTTATTCAGCTTTCCAGCAAGCGGATCTGCTACAGTTCGACGACAGATCCTACGGAAAGGGGAAGTTATCCGCGCATGCTCATACATCAGGCCCTGAGCAGCTACATTTCTGGAATCGGTACAGTTCCGGTCAGGCTGAGTGCCGCGAAGCGGTGAGGCAACCTAAGGTCTGATTCTTGAGAAATAATAGACGTGTCCGAACGGATAAATACAGTCATAAAGATGATTCAGCACCGCAACTTTGCCGTTGAGCCATCTGACCCAGGTATGTAGAGAGTACGCTTCCAGCTCGTCACTGGCGGTTCCCCGGGCTACCGTATCGACCTCGCCGCTCTGCAGGTTGAGAGAATAGATGCTGAATTCATGCTCGAAATCGTGATCGTACAGTATGGGAGGTGCGAAAACCTCTCCCCCAAGCCATAAGGAACGCAGTTGAGCCAAGTAGTAGCTGCCGTCCCCGGACGTAATTATGTTGGAAACCATTTCCTCGTGCCGACGAGTTTCTTTATTCGGATCGTACTGTATAGTGTGACTCCATCCGGGAATCTGAACCGTGATGGTAGGCGATGCAACCGCTGCATCGCCTACCATTTTCCCCTTCTGGCTCACTTGCACCAGGTAATATTCAGTCGTGTAAAGGTCAAGTGTTTGCTGTGCTTCGGGTATGTAGTTCCTGTGGCCGAAGAAAAGGGTCGTGGTCTTCTTGGCCCTTGCGCGTCGCATCCCGGGGGTGCTCGAAGCGCTGGAGGAGGAGGGAATAAACATCGCGGACCTGTAGGACCAATAGTTATCCTGGTTGTCTCTGGAGAGCCGGCGAAGGCGTAATTTAGTCGTCGCTTTGCCGGCCGTGGTTCTGAGGACGTAGAGATCGTTTCCCACAGCATTAGTTCCGGTTGCAGTGGTAACGAACCTGGCGTTCACGGCCGGCGTCAACCAGTAGCGCCCAATACAGCACGGGCTCATCAGTATGAACCACTGGTCCTGCCCACCTCCGGGAATCGCAACCTCAGGCATATCCCCCAGTAGCTGACCCTGGAAATCCAGCTCCCCAATAAACGCTCTGCTCGACAGTCGCTGGCTAGAACCTTCGCTTCGCAACAATAAAAGTGAGATAGCGACACAAATAGAGTCCGGCCCCTGCGATGCCTCGAGGTAAGCACGATTGACAGAGCTGTTTGCCGGGACGTCAAACCTTCCTAATTCGGTAAAGTTGCCCAGCAGATTCCCTTTATTATTGAATCTTGCCACCGATAGAATCATTTCTTCCGCCGGATAAGAAGAGGCACGGAGTGTAAATAAAAGACCCCACATATTATTTGCAGCCGGCCCTATAGATCCTCCGTCACCGCCCAGCCACAGGGCGCGAGCGTCCCAAATCTCGCCCTCCATGAAGGTACCAAGGATCGAAAAGCCGGAAATTTTCCCTTTGTGGGAGAGAATATATTTGAACAGCAGCTGCTCATCCTCGACTTCATCAATGCCGAAGATGACGCCCGATTTCTTCTTCGTAACCTGCCAGGACAACAGATACGGGCAATTCGTGGAGCCTGCCATGTTGATCCGGCTAATCGGAAAGTCCGCGTAGGACCGCTTCTCCTGCGCTGCGGCGGTCGAGAAGCCAAGCAAGGTGATCGCTAGTAGGGTCACCACCGTTACGCGCAGTAGTCGTCCGCTTAACATCGCATCCCCCTATTTCTGATGTTCACTAAAAGTTAGCTGGAAAGTGACAAACACAATACTAATCTATGTCTATTCACACAGCAAGCGGCTGGGCGGACCAGATTCATCCACTTCGAGAAGCTTATCCGTTAGATTTGGCTAATGCCGTTGTAGGACCACAAACCGCAGGCAGCAGGAGATCAGCCGACGCCGTTCTTGTCCTGCGGTTCGAAGAGGTAGACGCGGTTCCTGCCCTCCTGTTTGGCGCGGTAGAGGGCCTCGTCGGCCTGGGCGATGAGCTTCTCGATAGAGGCAGTTTTCCGCGGCGCCTGCGCGGTGCCGCTGACGCCGAAGCTGGCGGTGAAGCGCAGGCTGCCGCCCCCCGGCAGCGGCAGTTCGGTCGCGGCGACGGCCAGGCGCAGGCGTTCGGCCACCTCGACAGCCTCGGAGATCGAGGTGTCGGGCAGCAGCAGCAGGAACTCCTCACCGCCCCAGCGCCCGACCCAGTCGTAGGGGCGCACGTGCTCGCCGATCAGCTCGGCCGTCCGCCGGAGAACGTCGTCGCCGACCTGGTGGCCGTGGTTGTCGTTGATCGACTTGAAGCGGTCGAAGTCCATAAGCGCCAGGCAAAGCTCGCCACCCCGCTCGGCGCGGCAGAGCTCGGCCTCGGCGTGCTTGTCGATCGCCCGCCGGTTCAGAAGGCCGGTGAGGATGTCGTAGTTGGCCGCCTTCTCCTGCTGCGAGTAGGCGTCCCGCAGGCGGCGCTCCAGATCCTTGCGCTCGCTGACGTCGTAAAAGATCTCTAGCAGGCGGTGGCGGCCGTGCAGCTTTACCTGGATCGCGGTCTTGAATATCGGCACCTCCGCGCCGCCGGCCCTGACCAGCAGGCGCTCAGAGCTGTCGACCTTCTGCCCGAGGTCGGTGATCGGGCAGTAGCCCTTCTCGGCGGGGCAGATGAACTGGTGGCAGACCTTGCCGATTACCCTCCACTTCCTGGCCTTGAACGCCTTGAGTGCCGCGCGGTTGGCATCGACGATATGATGGTTCGCCGGGTCGATGACGACGATGCCGGCCGGGATGCAGTTGAGGATGCTCTGCGTCAGCTCCCACGCTGCGGCCGAGCGCTCGATCTCGCCGGCGGAGATCGAGGTTACCCTCAGGGCGATCAGGGCGCCCACCGCCAAGGCCAGTAGGCCCGCTTCCAGAAAGGCCTCCAGCGAAGCCTGCCAGGCTCCCGCACCCGGCGCCCACCAAAGCATGTAGCCGGCAGCGAGCACGAAGACGCCCTGCAGTGCCAGCGCCCAGACGAACTGCTTGGTCCTGAACCTCAGCACCCGGCGCACCGCTCCTCTTCACATGTTCTCGGCATTATACGTTCAGGACGCGCCTGGCGCATATCGCAATCCGAGGTGGCAGGAGCCGATCACCGGCGCCCGGGGATCAGTATCAACTCCGTCTGGCGGCCGTCGATATACCATAACTCATCGCCTGTGAAAAAGGCGTCCTCCTCGAGCATGATCCGGATCTCCTGCTCCCCCCATTCGGGAATCGAGAGTGTTGCGTTGAGCTCGATTGCGTACGCGGTGTTCGGAAAGAGCGGGTAATCGCCCTTGCCGGGGACGCCGTCCTGCCGGTCCCAGAGGCCGATGGTGGGTCCGGCCGCGTGGCCGTGGAGGCCGAGCGGGTGTGTATATATGGAGGCCTCGATCCCCTCGGCCGCCGCCTGCTCGAGTGCCGTCGCCAGAACCTCGTTTCCTGTGCGGCCGACTTCGAAGTGCGAGGTGAGAATGTCCTGCAGCCGGTTGCCGACCGCCAGCGCGCGCCCCAGCCCCTCTGGGGCCTCCTCTTCGCCCGGCATGAGGACGTAGGCGTGCTGCTGTGTGTCGGTGTTGAGGCCGAGGTAGCTGATGCCCAGGTCGACGTGCAGGAGGTCGCCTGGCAAAATTACCTCCGGTGCCGGTCGGGAGGAGAAGTCGCCGCTGCGCTCCGGCGCGTCGGGCCTCTGGATGGAGACGGAGGTGTGGAACCAGGTCGTCAGCTTCAGCTCCCTGATCCTCTCGCGGTACCACCACTGCAGGTCCTCCGTGGTCGTCACGCCGGGCTGGACGGCCCTCCCGGAGAGCCCCTCGGCAATGATGCGGTGCGCGATTCTGCATACGGCCGGGTAGACCAACATCTCCTCGGGGATTCTGGTCTCCAGCCAGCCGACAGCCAGCCGCTCGCCCGGGACGACGCGCTCGCGCAGCTCCTCCGGCAGGCACGTCATCAAGCTTTGATGCTCGGTGTGGGTGAGGCCGTCCGCCAGGCCGAAGGTGGCGGAGAGGTTGAGAGCGATCGCCTCGGGGTCGCGCTCCGCGATCAGCTCCGCCAGCCTAGCCCACTGGTCCGGCTGCTCCTCGGGGTCCCAGGCGCCCTCGAAGAACCGTCCGACGGCGTAGCGCGAGACGGCCAGGCGCTCGACGCCCGCCTCCTCGCCGCGGTCGAAGAACAGCAGCACCGTGCGGCGGCGCGCCGCCAGCCAGGTGGCCGGGAGCATCGTTTCCACCACCGGGTCCTCGTTGTACTCGCGGGCGATCAGCACCCACATGTCGACGCCCTCGCGCCGCATCAGCTCGGGCACAAGGGTATCGAGTCGGACTCCCAGCCAGTGGTCCATCACGGCCGCCCGCTCGCGCATCGAGAGGATTGCCGGCATCTCATCCTGGGCAAGGCACTGCGGCGGGATCGATACGAGAATCAACAGCGCTGTAAATACGGCTCTCATGATTACCCTCCACCATTCCAGTGAGCATGAAAAAAACCGCGGCGGCCGAAATGCTGTGTATCTATTCATAGTTACCGAAGAATTTGATTCTTATCCGGCTCGCGTCCGCTGGTATCGTGCGCAGCACCGCGCGCCACGAGCCCGAGGCGCTGTCGCCGAATATAAAGCCTTCCAGATCCTCCGAGTGGACGAGGTCGCCGTCGGCGTCGTAACAACGCACCCTGACACAGAACACCAGGAGCGCGAACGTTATCTCGCCCGGGGCGACGGTGCGGGAGACCTCCAAAACGATCTTCCTGGAACCGCCGTTCCCGACCCTGGTAACTACCCGGCTCCTGGCGGTGCCGCGGCCGAAGGCTCCGTCCTTGATTACCGCCGTCACCGTCTCCGGCGTACAGCCCAGGACCAGCGTGTATGACTCCAGCTCCGGCTCGACCTGCGGAAGCGCACCGGGGGCGGCCAGGCACGCGAAGGCGACAACCAATAGCGCGGGCAAACATCTCATCAGCCTGCGTCCTCCTTTCGAGAGGAAGGTAGGGGCATCCATAATATGTATATTGTCAAGGAAGAGATGGGATTTTCTCCGCCGGAGTTCTCCACCTACGTTTCGGCAGCAGCCGGCTCCTCCCTCCCGGGAAAAAGCAGGAAACAATACGGCTCACCGGAGCGTCTGATTGGATATGACGGAGGTACGGTAATTATGAAAGAGATCTTCCTGCACGAGATCCGCGGCGCCATTTTCGGCGGCAAGGCGCTGGTGGCTTTCGTCCTCATGCTGGCGGCCTTTCTGATCAGCCTCGGCATGATGAGCCGGGAGTATGATCGGCGGCTCGAGAACTACAGCATGAGCATATCGCTGCCCGCTGAGCAGCTCTTCTGGAACAAGATCTTTTTCTGGGAATTCGACGACGGCGACTTCACCAGCAGCGACAACTCGACGGAGCCGCTTGCCAAGGTGAAGGAGCCCGACCCGATGATCTTCTTCGCCCGGGGCTTCGACACCGAGATGCGCCAGGGGGTCGCTTTCCTGGCGAACTTCCCGATTATCGAGCTTAGCAAGGAGCCGGAGCAGGAGAAGAACCTGCTGCACTTGATGTTTCCCGCCCCCGATCTGCTCTTCATGGTCAAGGTGCTGGTAAGCCTGCTGGCGATGGTTTTCGCTTACAACATCTTCTGCGGCGAGCGCGAGCAGGGAACCCTGAAGCTGATGCTGTCGGCCGGGGCTTCGAGGGGCGCCGTATTCGGCGGCAAATTCCTCGGCGGCCTGGTATCGGTCTGGACCGCCTTCACGGCCGCCTTTCTTGTTTACCTGCTGGCCCTTAGCTTCCTCACGCCCGTTAGCCTGGGCGGCGACGCGGCGGCCAGGGTAGCGCTTATCTACGCCGTGAGCCTGCTCCACATCGCGGTGTTCTTCGGCCTCGGCGCCGTGATCTCGGCATTCACGCGCAACTCGGCCCCCTCCATGGTGCTGACGCTGTTTGTCTGGATCGTGGTCGTCTTCGTACTGCCCGGCCTTGCGGCGCTGACGGCGCAGCAGTTCGCGCCGGTGGACAGCGAAGACAAGGTGGCACGCTTGAAGTTCGAGAAGGCTACCGACATGGAACGCGAGTACGCCGAGGCCAACCCGGGCGTGACGCGTAGCTACTCCGGCAGCTACGGGGCGCGCCACGACGAGATCCGCCACCTGATCGCCGCCGAGCTGCAGAAGATAGACGACGAAAACGAGCGCAGTAAGGCCCTGCAAACGGCGCTCACTTCCAACCTGGCCCGGGTGTCGCCGGTCGGCTCCCTCTCGCACCTGTTCACGTCGCTGAGCCGCACCGGCATCGACGACGTCAGGCTCTTCCGGGAAGACCTGCTGGAGATCCGGACCGAGATGGACAGGATATTCACCGAATTCGTTCAGGATCCCAATTTCCTCCAGTTGTACATGGAGGGCCGCTTTGATATCCCGGAGGAGATCCTGGAGGTAGCCAGGCCGTTCATCGACGTCAACCGCACCGCCAAGTTCAGCGTTCCGTCGCTATCTGAGACACTGGCATCCACCTGGATCGACTTCGGCCTGCTGGGCTTCTTCGCCGTGGCGGCGGCCGCGCTGACCTTCACACGCTTCATCTTCTACGACCCACGATAGGAGTGCGCGATGACGGCCACGATCGCCTTCAAGGAGTTACTCGCCTCGGTGCGGACGCTGCGCTTCGTCATTATTGTGCTGGTCTGCTGCCTGCTGGTCCCGGTCAGCGTGGCGGTGCTGTCGAACGACTACCTGGCCGAGAAGGGCGACTACGAGGGGCGCAAGGCCCTGGAGGACGGGCGCGAGGGGGGCAGAATCCAGGAGGTCGGCGTCTTCCGCCCGGTGCCGCAACTGATGGCGCTGTTCCGCGGCGTGAGCGTGCACTCGATAAACGGCATCGAGCTGAACGACGATCCGTGGAACGTACCCCTCAGCTCCACGGTGCAGAGCCCCACCGAGGCCGTCTTCCCCACGGTTGATCTCACCTTCATCATCGGCTTCGTCCTCAGCGCCCTGGCGATCATACTCTCCTTCGACAGCCTCAGCGGCGAGAAAGCGATGGCCACGCTGAGGCTCCTGATGTCCAACAGCGTGCCGCGCAGCTCCCTGGTGATCGGCAAGTGGCTGGGGCTAACGGCGGCGCTTCTGATCCCCTTCCTACTGGGAATGGTAATCAGCCTGATGATCTTCATTTTGATCACCGGAATCGGCTTCGGGGCCGATATCTGGCTCGCGCTGGCAGCGAACACGGGAGCCGCAGTCCTCTTCATCTCGCTCTACATTCTTCTGGGAATCGCGATCTCGGCGCTGACCAAGACACCATCCCAATCGATCTTCATCGGGCTGGGGATCTGGGGCTTGCTGACCATCCTGCTTCCCCAGATAGCCGTGGCCACCGCCGACAGCCTGGTGCCCGTGCCGACGATCAAAGAAGTCGAGCAGAATATCAGGATCGCCACAAACGAGTACTATCAAGAAACAAGGGAAACAAATCTGGAGCTGGTCGAGCGTGCCAGGCAGGAAGGATGGGAATGGGTTCGATTGCGCCAGGCGCGCCGCGACCACGAGTACCCCCGCGAGACGCGGCACCGGCACCGGGTGATCTCGATGGAGAGGGACTACTGGCAGAGGGTGTTGCGGCAGGAAGAGCTGGGGCGGGCGATAGCGCTCGTCTCACCCTACGGCAGCCTCAACCAGGCCCTCATCTCCATGGCCGACACCGGGCCGGAGAGCCAGCGGCACTTCATCGAGCAGGCCTACGACTACGGCCTCTGGTACTTCGACGAGCTGGTCGACGACCCCAACGACTCGCCGACCGACGAAAAGGCAGCCGCCATGGCGCCGTTCGAATACAAGCCGCTTGCCTTCGTCAGCCGCCTGGAGGCCGCGATACTGCCGCTGCTCTCGCTGGCGCTGACGAACCTGATACTGCTCGCCGTAGGCGTGGTCGCCTTCAACCGCTACGACGTCCGCTAAATAAAAGGGACAGACACCAGATTAGTCGCGATAAGTGCTTTAACTATAGCAGGATGCGCAGAGAAGAAATGGTGACTGTCACTATTTTCTTACCACGCGCAGGGCCTTCTTCTTTTTCGCCTTGTCACCGTCTGGATTGACAACCGTCACGCTCACGCGCCTGGGCCTCATACCTTCAGGCACCGCTATCTCAAGCTTAATGCGATTACCGTTATCGTTGACAGTAAGCGATTCGATCTCAATTTCGCGGGACGACAGCTCCACGCGCGTGACCGGAGTGAAATTCTTCCCCATCAGCCTCACGACGTTAGTGGTTCCCGGCACCAGACGAATTCCTCTAACCTTTCTGATGTACGGCGCAGCGTAATCCCCTTCCTGGACTGTCATCAGGAGCCAGTCTGTAGGAATTATTTCAGCCGTACCACCGCGCGCCGGGGCGCCGACCTCGAACTGGAACCAGCTGCCCGAGACCCACCTGCGCTGCGTCGGCAGCGGACCGGATCCGTCGGCATCGATAGGCAGTGTCATGGCGAAGATGGTGGGGTCGTCCTGGGCCTGGTGCACGGTGACTATGGCGCTGAGCCCGCCCTGAGATTTCGTGTAGTAAGAGCTGATCTCGTACTCCGGGTAGCCGGTACCGTAGATCCAGCCCTGGAAGAAGTCGTCCAGCTCCCTGCCGGACACGCTCTCCACGGCATCAATTAAGTCCGCAGTGGTCACCGTGCCGTAGCGGTTATCCCGGTAATAACGCCTGAGACCGGCGAAGAAGTCGTCGTCGCCCAGCTCCCAGCGCAGCATGTGCAGAACGAGGGCCGCCTTCTGGTAAGTCGTGCGGGTGAACAACCTGGTGTAGTCGTCGCGGTAGATCGAATAACGGTCCTCCTGATCCTCCTGCAGATAGCGCTCGCGGAAATAGCTAACCACCTGGTCGCGCAGCGCAGCGCCTCCGCCCAGCTCGGCCCAGAGGGCCTCGCTGTAGGTGGCGAATCCTTCGTTAAGCCAGATATCGCGAAAATCAGCAAGGGTAACGGCATTGCCCCACCAATGGTGAGCCAGTTCGTGAGCGTATACGCTTTCGCGCTGGCGATCGCCCGTCACCCAGTTCTCGGTGAAGGTGGTTATGGTCTGGTTCTCCATCGCCCCCAAGCCCCTCATTTCAGATGGGACAATGGCGACACCGTACTTCTCGAAAGGATATTCTCCGAAGAGATCGGAGAAGTAGCGCATCATCACCGGCGTGCGGCCCATGTCGTAGCGGGCGGCATCTGCGGAACTCGGCAGCAGGAAGTTCTGGATCGGGATGCCGTTAACCACGGACTCATCCACGATGTAGCGGGCAATGGCGACGGCAATAAGATACGTGGCGATGGGGTAAGAGTGGCGCCAGTGGAACACCCGCCCGGAACCATCACTTCTTTCCGAGATCAGCAGGCCGTTCGAGGCGGCCACGAAACCGTCGGGGACGCGGATGATAGTCTCGCAACCGTCCTCGGCCTTATCCGAGGGTTCGTCGAAGCTCGGGAACCAGCATCTGGAGTAGAACGGCTCGCAGTGGGTAACGGCCCACTCGCTTTCGATCGTGAAAGGCGAGAAAACGTAAGATTCATGCTGGAATTGAACCGGGAATCCCTCGTATTCGACTTCGACGGAAAACGATGCGCCCGAACGTCTGGCCGCCGGAAGGTCTACTGTGAGAACGTAGCTGTCGTGGTCCCAGGTCGCAGCCTGACCGTCGACGGTTACGTCACCGATATCCCAGTCGCCGACGAAGTTGAATTGCACCCGCGCGAGGTCGTCTTCTTCGCTCAGGCAATCGATCGTCGCCCTACCGGTCAGCCAGCCGGTACTCAAATCCGGCTCCACATCAAGGATGTACTTCCGGACATCGAAAGGGTGTGGCAGGATCTCGTGATCTTCCTGTCTCAAATGAACCGCATATTGGGGGCTGCATTCGATTAGTTCGCTGCGGTCATCTGATGGATCGTGGTCGCCGAATGCGGCAAGACATATGGAATCTGCAGTCGCTCCGAAAGTGAAGATTATCAACGAGGAACAAAGGAGAGCGAGTTTCCGTCCCATAATTCACCCCCACCGAGGAAATTCTTATCTTCGTGAAGAATATCTGAGGCCATCCTAAAACGATGTAATAAAAACGACTCTTATGTCTCGGCGCATGGTAGCTGTTCCGCTCTCGCCTTTTCCCAAAGTATGAAACGCCGGATAGTATTTTCAGCATGTCGTCAACACCATCCAAACCAGCTCACCGCTCGCCGACCCGCCGACCGACGAAAAGGCAGCCGCCACGGCGCCGTTCGAACACCAGCCCCTCTCTCTTGTTGCCCGCTTAGAGTCGGCGACGCTGCCGCTGCTCTCGCTGGTGCTGACGAACCTGATACTGCTCGTCGTAGGCGTGGTCGCCTTCAACCGCTACGACGTCCTCTAGATAATAGGGAACAGGTACCAGATTAGTCGCGATAAGTGCTTTACCTATAGCAGGATACGCAGAGAAGAAATGGCAACTGTCGCTATTTTCTTACCACGCGCAGGGCCTTCTTCTTCTTCGCCTTGTCACCGTCTGGATTTACAACCGTCACGCTCACGCGCCTGGGCCTTATACCTTCAGGCACCGCTACCTCAAGCTTAATGCGATTACCGTTATTGTTGACAGTAAGCGATTCGATCTCGATGTCACGGGACGACAGCTCCACGCGAGTGACCGGAGTAAAGTTTTTCCCCACGATCGTCACTGAGTTCGTGCTACCAGCCACTAGCGAACGTGCTCTGACCTTCCTGATGCGCGGCTCGGGATAATCCCCTTCTCCAGCAACGGTCATCAACAACCAATCAGTAGGGACTATTTCAGCCACGCCAGCGCGCTCCGGCGCACGTACCTCGAACTGGAACCAGCGGCCCGAGACCCATCTGCGGCGCGTCGGCAGCGGACCGGATCCGTCGGCATCGATGGGCAGTGTCATGGCGAAGAGCGTGGGGTCGTCCTGAACCTGGTGGACAGTGACGATGGCCTTGAGCTTCCCCTTGACACTGGTGTAATAAGAGCTGATCTCGTACTCCGGGTAGCCGGTGCCGTAAATCCAGCCCTGGAAGAAGTCGTCCAGCTCCCTGCCGGACACGCTCTCCACGGCTTCGATGAAGTCCGCGGTGGTCACCGTGCTGTAGCAGTTGTCCCGGTAATATCGCCTGAGACCAGCGAAGAAGTCTTCGTCTCCCAGCTCCCAGCGCAGCATGTGCAACACAAGGGCCGCCTTCTGGTAAGTAGTGTAGGTGAACAACCTGGTGTAGTCGTCGCGGTAGATGGAATAGCGGTTCACCTGATCTTCTTGCAGATAGCGCTCGCGGAAACTTCTCACCGCCTGGTCGCGTAGCGCCGCGCCGCCGCCCCGCTCGGCCCAGAGAGCCTCACAGTAGGTGGCGAATCCCTCGTTGAGCCAGATTTCGCGAAAATCGTTGAGGGTAACGGCGTTGCCCCACCAATGGTGAGCCAGTTCGTGAGCGTACATGATTTCGTATCGACGGTCGCCGGTCACTGCCCCTTCGGCGACGGTGGTCATAGTCTGGTGCTCCATCGCACCGAATGATCCCGATTCGGGTGGAAAGAAGGCGACACCGTACTTTTCGAAGGGATAGTCACCGAAGAGATCGGAGAAGTAGCGCATCATCACCGGCGTGCGGCCTATGTCGTAGATGGCGGCATCTGCGGAACTCGGCAGGAGGAAGTTCTGGATCGGGATGCCGTCGACCTCGTATTCGTCCACGATGTAGCGGGCAATCGTGATAGAGATCAAATATGTGGCGATGGGGTAAGAATGGCGCCAGTGGAACACCTGCCTGGAACCTTCCCTTCTTTCCGAGATCAGCAGGCCGTTCGAGGCCGCCACGAAACCTTCGGGGACGCGGATGATCGTTTCGCAACCGTCCTCGGCCTTGTCCGAGGGCTCGTCAAAGCATGGATACCAAAACCGGGCAAAAAAGGGTTCGCAGAAGGTGGCGACCCATTCGCTTTCTATCCAGAAGGGCGAAAAAGTATAGGACATGAATTGTATTTCGACCGGAAAGCCTCCGTACTCAACCTCGACTGAGAAAGGCCTGCCTGAACGTTTGGGTTGCGGAAGATCAACCGTAAGGACCTCGCCGTCGTGATCCCACGTTGTGTCAGATCCGCCAACAGCTACTCTGGTAATATTCCAGTCGCTGACGAAGTTGAATTGCACTTGCGCCAGGTTATCTTCACCGCTCAGGCAGTCAATAGTTACCGCGGCATCCAACCATCCCGTATCCATATTTGGATCAACATCAAGAGTATATTTACGGACATCGAATGGATGAGGCAGAATCTCATGATCCTCCTGCCTCAACATAACGTCAAACCAAAAGTTAGATACAGAACGTCCTAGACGGGCTTCCTCGACGTCGAGGTCATTAACGATCGCAAGGCAAGGTGTGTAACAACCGAATGCGACCAGAATTATAATTAAACAAAAGTATGAAAACGTAAGTCTTCGTCTAGACATCATCACTCCTCCCTTTGATCCCCTTCAACAATTGTTATCCTGCTCGGGACCTAGCAATAAATATGTAACCAAGCCAACACATACATTGGTCTATATGCCACAACATTTTGATCAATCAAATTGTTAATAAGTATCAATAGTAGCGGTTTGGCTTGCCAGATTGAATAAATATGCAGTCGATTACTTTATCACATCAACAAGAATGTTCGATGTGGTTTATCTGCCCGCCGTCATAGGCGAAATATAAGAATGTCTTAAATGTCTGCTCCTTGACGCCCGCCGGGCGGGGCGCCTAAGATGGCAGGTCAACACCTGGGTCGACCTTTTCAAAATCGTCGCCGAAACCGAAATGGTAGCAGAGGCGACTTAAAGCGCAGGGGCGCGGCCCGGAGAAGCCGCGGCGTTGCGCAGTAAGGTTGGGAGGTCTGAGATGGCGATACAAAGCTCCAGGCTGCGGGACATAATAATCGGCATAATTCTGATCCTCGTCGGCGGCGTCACTCTGGTCCACACGCTGCATATCTTCCCGCTCGACCAGTACGAACGGAACATAATCGAGTGGAGCGTATACTGCCTCGCCGGGCTGGGGGTGCTGCTGCTGATCTTCTACCTCATCAAGCCGGCCAACCTCTGGCTGCTGATCGTCGCCCTCTGCCTGCTGTTCATCGCAGCGGTGATCTATGTGCTCAACTTCCAGGCGGGAAGGGAGGAGCTGATCGGCATAGCGCTGTTCCTGTTGACGGCGCTGGCCTTCTTCTCCGTCTTCATCGTCGACCGCACTCAGTGGTGGGCGATGCTGGTCGCCTGGATCTGCATCGGCCTGGCGGGGACGATCTGGATATCGATGGAGAGGTTTACCATCGCCGCCCTGCCCGCCCTGGAGTGGGACACGCTGGCGCCGCTGTCGTTCCTCGGCGGCGCGGCCGTCGGCTTCCTCTTCGTATGGCTCTTCGCGCCGAGAAAGCGGTGGTGGGCCTTCATGACAGCCGGACTCATCGTGGCAGTCTGCTCCGCGATCGTCGCCAAGGATATCGATGTCCGCGAGGAGTTCGCCGGCATCTGGTTGCTGCTGATCGCGGGAGTCGTCTTTTTGCTGCTCTGGCTGATGCGCAACGAGGAGAACAAGCTGAGCTGGGCCGTTTACCCGGCGGCCGTCTTGCTACCGCTGTCGGCCTTCCTCTACCTGATCCTCTTCGACCAACTGCGGCCGCAACTCGTTCTCTCGATTATATTCTTCGTCCTCGGAATATTTTTCGTCGGCAGCTACTTCTTCTCGCGCCGCAAGGTAACCGCCGAGGAACCACGTCCACAATACCAGTCCCCCACTCCTCCCGCTTTCCCGCCACCACCCACGCCGTTAGAGGAAGTTTCCGAGCCGGAAGCGACGGAGCTGCGCGAGCCCCCCGCGTTCGCCGAGGAGCCGGCGGCGGAAGCAGTGGAGGCCGAAGCCGAAGAGCCGCCAGCGGAAGAGGAGCCGCCGGAAGCAGAGATAGTAATCGAGGAAGAAACCTCGCTGGAAGAACTCGAAGAAGAGCTGAAAGAGTTGGAAGAGGACGAGGAAGGCGAAGAGAAGAAAGAGGAGTGACGTAGCCGCCCGCTGATCCTAGAGGCAGCGCTCGAGCGCCTCGGCAAGCAGCCGGTCCTCGTCCGGGAAGACGGTGCGCAAGTCGAGCAGCACGGAGTCCTTCTGAACCCTGGCGATGACCGGAGGATCATTCTCCCGCAGCCGCATCCGGATCTCTTCCGGGTCCGCCTTCTCGTCGCCGACGGCCAGCGCCACGCTCGGCAGCTCCGCCTGCGGCGCCGCGCCGCCTCCCACCCTGGCTGTTGACTCTACGACTTTCAACAGAGCGCTTCCCACTTCGGCGACGATCTTCTCGGCGCGCTTGCACAGTTCCTCCGTGCCGCGGCCGAGCATCTCGAGCGCCGGCAGCTCTCCCCCCCGCCCGGCCAGGTAGAACCGCAGCGCCTCCTCCAGCGCCAGCAGCGTCAGCTTGCCGACGCGCAGGGCGCGGTAGAGGTGGTTGCCGCGCATCCGCTCGACAACCTCCGGAGTCCCGACGACTATGCCGGCCTGCGGGCCGCCCAGAAGCTTGTCGCCGGAAAAGCAGATGGCGTCGGGGCCCTTGGCCAGCACGGCGGCGGCCGAATCCTCACCCGCGATTCCGTACTCGCCCGGCTCGACGAGGCAGCCGCTGCCCCAGTCCTCGACCACCGGCAGGCCGCGCTCGCGCCCCAGCGCCGCCAGCTCGGCGAGCGGGACCTGGGAGGTAAAGCCGACGATGCGGTAGTTGCTCGGGTGGACCGCCAGCAGCAGCGCCGTCTGCGGGCCGATGGCCGCGGCGTAATCCTCGATTCTCGTGCGGTTGGTGGTGCCGACCTCGACCAGCCGCGCGCCGCTCTTGCCCTGGATCTCGTTGATGCGGAACGAGTCGCCGATCTCGATGATCTGCCCGCGGCTGATCGCCACCTCGCGCCCTTCGGCCAGTGTGTTCAGCGCCAGCAGAACGGCGGCGGCGTTGTTGTTGACCACCAGCGCGTCGCGGCCGGGGAAGAGCAGGCGCAGCAGGCGGCGCACGCCGGAGTCGCGCTTGCCACGCTCACCGCGCTCGAGGTCGTACTCGAGGTTCAGGTAGCGGCCGCCCAGCTCTGCGATCCGCTCCAGCGCCGCCGCCGGCAGTGGTGAGCGGCCGAGATTCGTGTGTACGACGATGCCTGTGGCGTTGATAACACGCCGGAACGAAGAGGCGGTCGCCGCCTCGACCCTCGCCGCCACCGCGTCCGGCAGCGAGTCGGACTTCTCCGCAAGCGACTCCTCAGAATGCATGCCCGCGGCGATCTCGGCTCGCAGGCGCTCGATCTCGTCCGACACCGCTGCAGCCACAAGTTCCCGATTCCAGCGCTCGCACAGCGCCGCCAGCGCCTCGTGCTGCAGCACCCGCTCGACCGAAGGCAGCAGGCGGAAAAGCTCCTGCTTATTCTCCTGGCTCATGAGGCTAGTCTAAACGATATCACGATACCTTCCAACTATCTTCCAAGCGGGCTAGTGAACTCCTGCGAAGTACGCTTCGTAGTATTAAGATGCCTGAACAGCAACTATTTTAGGGGCTGGAGGGTACCATGGAGAGACAAGAAGCGGCTACAGATACTCTGGTGAGAAAGTTTCTCAATATACCCGTCCTCCTGGCCATCCTCTTGCTGGCGCTCCTGCTCGCGACTGCCGGCAACTACGGCATCTTCGGCGATGAGCTCTATTACATAGCCTGCAGCAAGCACCTTGATTTTGGTTACGTCGATCACCCCCCATTGATTGCACTGTTGACCCTTCTAAGCCAGGCCATGTTTGGTAATTCACTCTTGGGCTTGAGACTTTTCCCAGCCTTGGCCGGAGCTGCGACTGTGCTGTTGGCTGCAGCCCTCGCTCGAGAGTTAGGGGGCGGGAAATACGCCCAGGGATTGGCTTCCCTAACAGTACTTGTATGCGTCGCCCTCCTGGCATTCTTCAGCTTTATGTCTATGAATGCCTTCGACGTCCTGTTTTTAACTCTCTGCTCGCTGATATTGATCAAGATCCTGAACGGGGCTTCCGTAAAACTATGGCTTCTATTCGGGTTAGTAGCTGGCATCGGCCTCCAGAACAAACTCACTATGCTGGTTTTCGGCTTCGCAGCAATCCTTGGATTGCTGCTGACCAGGCAACGTCGCTTTCTCGCATCTAAATGGCCTTATTGGGGCGGACTGATTGCTGGCTTGGTATTCCTGCCTTACCTTATCTGGCAAGCAACTCATGGTTGGCCGACACTGGAGTTCATAAGAGTCGTCCAGCAGTATAGAAATATCTTTCACACGCCGATATCTTTTTTCACTCAACTGATTCTCGCGCTCAACCCTCTGATATTCCCTGTCTGGGCAGTCGGTCTTCTTTCCTTTTTCTTTGGGAAAGACTCCGCCAAATACAGATCCCTTGGAATAATGTCGATCACATTCCTGGTCATATACATGCTCAGCAGCTCCCAGATTTATTACGTTGTCCCTCTAATGCCGATGTTATTTGCTTCCGGCGCGGTCTCCGTAGAAAAAATGACTACACGTATTAAATGGAAATGGCCTAAGCCGGCAATCGCCTTGCTTCTCCTACTTTCAGGGATCATATTGGCTCCGTTAGCCGTCCCGATTCTTCCCGTCGAAAGCCTCATCACATATTCGAATGCTATCGGTTTAATGGAGAATATCAGGATGTATGACAGGGTGTCTCTTCCCATCCACTTCGGCTTCAGGTTCGGCTGGAAGGAGTTGACCGAGTCTGTGGCTCAGGTCTACAACAGTTTGCCAGCGGCCGAAAAAGCGGAATGTGCAATACTGACCAATAGTTACTCCAAAGCCTCGGCTATCAACTATTTCGGGCCTGAGTTGGGACTCCCAACTGCAATCAGCGGCCACAACAACTATTGGATCTGGGGGCCTCTCGATTACACCGGGGAAGTGGTGATTTGCATCGGTTTCGATGAACATTTTTTAGGGCAGATATTCAGAAGCGTGGAACTAGCCACCATTTTCAACCACCCTTATGTCATGGCCTGGGAAACCAACCAGCCGATACACGTATGCCGTCGACCCGTAGCTCCGCTCAGTGAACTATGGCCTATGCTGAGGGGATATTGATTTGACATAATTAATTTATTCACTGGAATAGATCCTGAACCGGAGGGTTCAAACGGAAATGGACGCCTCGTGCTGCTACACCCGCTCGACCGAAGGCAGCAGGCGGAAAAGCTCCTGCTTGTTCTTCTGGCTCATGAGGCTAGTCTAAACGATATACCGATCCCTTCCAACTGTCTTCCAAGCGAGCTATGGAACTTCGCAAGTAATGTTTCGTAGTGTTATGATGTCTGAATAGAGTATCGGGGGAGGGGTACTATGGAGATACAAGATACGTCCAGGAACTCCGTGGTAAGTAAGTTTTTCAATATACCCGTCATCCTGGCTTTCCTATTGTTGGTTATACTTCTTTCCACGGCCGGCAATTATGGCATCTTTCGCGACGAGCTCTACTACGTAGCCTGTGGCGAGCACCTCGATTTCGGCTACGTCGACCAGCCCCCGCTGGTGGCCCTAGTGACCCGACTCAGCCTCATCCTCTTCGGCAGCTCGCTGCTGGGCCTGAGACTCTTCCCGGCCCTGGCCGGGGCGGCGACCGTGCTGCTGGCCGCGGTCATCGCGAAAGAGCTGGGAGGCGGCAAATTCGCTCAGGGACTCGCCTCGCTGACGATTCTTGCCGCCATGAGCTTATCCGTCTTCTTTGGCACCATGTCGATGAATCCCTTCGAGGTCCTGATCTGGACTATCTGCGCCTACCTGCTGATAAGAATCCTCAAAGGCGCCTCGCCGAAACTCTGGCTGCTCTTCGGGCTGGCGGCCGGCATCGGTCTGCAGAACAAGCACTCGATGCTGGTGTTCGGCTTCGCGGCGGTAGTCGGACTGCTGCTGACTCGGCAGCGCCGATTGCTGGCTTCGCCCTGGCCCTGGTTGGGCGGGGCGATCGCGGCCTTGATCTTCCTGCCTAACCTGGTCTGGCAGGCGGCAAACGGATGGCCGACGCTGGAGTTCTTGCGCAACGCCCAGCTTTACAAGAACTTTCCCGTATCGCCGCTGGACTTCCTGCTGCAATTGACGATCGCTCTCAATCCCCTGACACTACCGATCTGGGTCGCCGGACTCCTCTTCCTCTTTTTCGGCAAGGATGCCGCGAAGTTCCGACCCCTCGGGATACTGTTCCTCGTTTGCCTGGTCGTGATTATGCTGCAGCGCTCCAAGTTCTATTACATAATCCCCGCCGTGCCGCTGCTGCTCGCCGCCGGCGCGGTGGCCATCGAGCGTTTTACCAGGCGTGTCGGCTGGAAATGGTTGAATCCGGCGATCGCCTCGCTGCTGGTGATTTCCGGGGCGCTTCTGGCGCCGCTGGCGCTACCGATACTGCCCGTAGAGAGTTTCATCTCATTCTCCCAGACAATCGGCATGCTGGAGAATATCAGAACAGAAAGGCACGAGCGGGTGGAGCTGCCACAGCACTTCGCCGACAGGTTCGGCTGGCGGGAGATGGCTGAAACAGTAGCAGAGGTCTACAACGGCCTACCCGAGGAAGAGAAGGCCAAGTGTGCCATCTTCACGCGCAACTATGGAGAGGCGGGCGCCATCGACTACTTCGGCCCCGCGTTGGGGCTCCCCAACGCTATATGCGGCCACAACAGCTACTGGCTCTGGGGGCCGCGCGATTACTCCGGCGAGGTAGTCATCTGCTTCGGCCACGGCAGGGAGTGGCTGGAAGAGCATTTTGCACAAGTCGAAGAAGCCGCTGTGATCGGGCATAGATATGCGATGGCATACGAGACCAATTTACCGGTCTATATCTGCCGGCAGCCCTTAGTGCCACTGCCAGACCTGTGGCCCGACCTGAAGTATTACATATAAGGGAAATACAGATGCGCCATAAGGGCTGTTAGCGAGAAGATTGGAAATTTACCGATAATAGCAAGTCGTCCGCTGGAGCTACGAGAGAGGTAGTAATACCCATGCCCGCGCCCATGAGCATAACCATTGTATTTTCAGGACCTTGTATGCGCGTCCCGGAGCTTGTCCGTCTGCGGCGGATGGCGCGAGCCCATCCATCAAGAGCTGATCAACAACTTGTCCACTCGAATTTGTGGTATTAGAAGTTGAAGTTGTGAACCATCTTGAATACCAGGGTGCGGTCTCGCAGTGAGGAGCCGGGGAGGCCGAAGCGGCGCCCCTCGTCATATACCAGCCAGGCTTCGGAGCCTGGGGCATATATCCAGCGCAGGCGGAAGTTGAGCACGAACTCCTCATAGAGCGTAGAATACTGAGTAGACAGGCGGGTGGTCAGCGTCGGGCTGAAATAGTAGTTGATGTCGATAGTGGATATGTTCGAGACGACGCTCCCGCCCGGCAGATCGAGGTCGAAAATCCTCACACTCCCAGTCGCCTGGAATTTCGGCGAGAACCTGACCGTTAAGATCCCGCCAAAAGCTGTCAAGTTCCCTCCGTAAATGCTACCGAACGTAAAAGCAATCATGCCTGAAATCCTTCGTGAATCCGAGATCCTAAGGTATGGCCAGGTCTGAAACCAGGAGTAACGCCCCGCAGGAACTATCACGCCGGGTCCAATCTCGAAATCGTAAGGTATCAACTCTTCCTCCCGCAGAAACGGACAGTCAAACTCTTCACCGGAATGGAATTTAATATTCAAGACACCCCGGGCTCGTATGTATTCGACATCGCCGCCGTAATTGTAAATTCGTTCGTAGTCTCCACTGACCGAGAGCTGACGAATGCCCAGCAAATCCGGCCGGGGTTTATAGGCGCCGTTGAGGTAGATAGCGCGCTGGTCCGGCCTCTGGATGAAACCGATACCGGGGTCGAAGCGCGGGCCGATATCCAGGTAGCGAACGCTCGCCTCGAAGCGATCCGTAGTGTTGAAATACGACAGCGTGCCGAACCAGTTGCCGTCGTCCACGCCCGGCCTGCCGCTGCGGGCTACGGCCCCGGATATGCCGGCGTTCGCACCGTGAAGCAGCCTGAAGTCGAAGCCCATCGTCCTGTCGCTGTCCGGATCGTATCCCGATCGGCTGGTGAAAATCCCGCCCACGTAACTCCTGCCGAGGATGTTCTGCTTGACCCGGGCCACGGTGAAGTTCTCGCCAGAGGCGCCGCCGCTCTCACGCGTCTGCAGCGTCAGCAGACCGACATTGGTGTTACCAGCCAGGCCGTAGAGCCGCGCGCCGCCCAGAACCGGGACCTCTTCAAAGGCCCTGATGCCGATGCGGCGGCTGAAGAAGACCTCGGCAGAGGACGCGAGCCCGAACTGGAACAGGTCTTGGCTCTCCAGGAAGAAATCGCGCTTCTCGGGGTAGAAGAGGCTGAAGCGGGTGAGGTTGAACTGCAGCGCGTCGCTCTCGACGTGCGCGAAGTCGGTGTTGAACGTGAAATCGGTCGTGAGGTTCGGCGTGATCCCCCACTTCACGTCCAGTCCGGCGTCGGCGTCGTAGCGGCTCTCCTCCGGAGTCCTGGTGTGACCGGCGATGGCGTAAGGCTTGATCTCCACGTTCACGCCCCGCTCGATGCCGCGCAGGCCCTCTATGGTGCCATACTGGCCCATGTTGTAGACGGAGTAATCTCTTTCCAGCATCGGCCAGAAAGAGTATTCGTTCTTATGGCGGATGATTCGGTGAAGCAGAAGTCCCATATCGACTTCCTCACTTGGCTTGAAGCGAAGGGCAAAGAACGGGATGGCGATTTCCAATGTATATCCCTCGGCATCAATGTTCCCTCTGCTGTACCAGATGGTGTCCCAGGAAATATTGATTACCCGTCCCTGACTCATTTCTGCATCCCTTTGGGTTCCTATCGGATTCGACATGAACTGTAAGGCCGTCCGGCGGTCGTGCCGGGAGTCAATGAATATCGCTATTGAATCGTCATTCCAAAGCTCCCCATCGCGCTCGTACATATTTGCTAGTATCCTTTCCGGCTCGTTGTAGAAAGCGCGGATGCCGAAGTAAAGATAGTGGCTGTCATAGCAAATGCGCACCTCCGTCCGCTCCGTCTCCGGCTCGCCGACATCCGGTTCATACTGCCTGAAGTCTGTAATCGGTTCAACAGCTCGCCAAACCGCGTCGTCAAGAATGCCATCGATCCTTGGCGGCGAATCTACTCGCATTGGACGAATGGTCGGCCGCTCTTCTTGAGCCCAAATACATATAGGAAATAATAAGTACAGAATAAAACAAGCAACTCGTTTGCGCATAGCCCCTCCCCCTAAACCGAGATGCCGATTATTCGCTTTTTATTAGATCGAATGATGTAACCTGAATTACAAAGTGTGAAAAAATTCTCCATTTTTTGACGGTCCAGACGCGAAGCAGTTCCAGAATCCTGCGCTGAGCAGATTTCAAATCGATGAATCCAGTATTAGAAGTTGAAGTTATGGACGATTTTGAATACCAGGGCACGATCTCGCAGCGAGGAGCCGGGCAGGCCGAAGCGGCGCCCCTCGTCGTACACCAGCCAGGCCTCGGAGCCTGGGGCATAGATCCAGCGCAGGCGGAAGTTGAACACGAACTCTTCGAAGAGCGATGAGTACTGCGTGGCGAGCCGCGTGGTAAGCAGCGGACTGAAATAGTACGAGAGATCGATACGTGAGATCGCAGAGGTGAAGCTCCCACCCGGCAGGTCGACGTCGCTCACCTCCACCTCTCCGCCGACCTGGAACCTTGGTGTGAACTTGATGTGGAAGCCGAGTCCTCCGACGGTTAAGTTACCTCCATAAAATCCCCCGCCGGCGAAGCCGCCGAAGAGGGAAACTCTCCTGGCCGTCGAGAGCTCGAATCCCGGCCAGGCCTGGAGGAACGAATAGCGCCCGGGCGGGATGAGAACGCCCGGTGCGATCTCGAAAGCAAATGGCACCAGATCCTCTTCCCATTTGACGACTACTGAAGCCAGATCCTCGGACTGGAATTTGACATCGAATTGTCCACTGGCCAGTACACTCTCGATGTCGCCGCCGTAGTTGTAGGTGCGGTTATAGTCGCCATAGAAGAAGAGCTGCCGCACGCCCGTCCAACCAGGTCGGGGTTTATAGGCGCCGTGGAGATTGATTGTGCGCTGGTCTCTTCGTTGAATGAAGCCAATTCCGGGGTCGAAGCGCGGGCCGATATCCAGGTAGCGAACGCTCGCCTCGAAGCGATCCGTAGTGTTGAAATACGACAGGGTGCCAAACCAGTTGCCGTCGTCCACGCCCGGCCTGCCGCTGCGGGCTACGGCTCCGGAGATGCCGGCGTTCGCACCGTGAAGCAGCCTGAAGTCGAAGCCCACCGTCCTGTCGCTGCCCGGATCGTATCCCGAACGGTTGGTTAATATCCCGCCTAAGTAACTCCTGCCGAGGATGTTCTGCTTGACCCGGGCCACGGTGAAGTTCTCACCAGAGACGCCACCGCTCTCACGCGTCTGCAGCGTCAGCAGACCGACATTGGTGTTACCCACCAAACCGTAAAGCCGCGCGCCGCCCAGAACCGGGACCTCTTCGGAGGCCCTGATGCCGATGCGGCGGCTGAAGAAGACTTCGGCAGCAGACGGGAGCCCGAATTGGAAGAGGTCTTGACTCTCCAGGAAGAAATCGCGCTTCTCGGGGTAGAAGAGGCTGAAGCGGGTGAGGTTGAACTGCAGCGCGTCGCTCTCGACGTGCGCGAAGTCGGTGTTGAACGTGAAATCGGTCGTGAGGTTCGGCGTGATCCCCCACTTCACGTCCAGTCCGGCGTCGGCGTCGTAGCGGCTCTCCTCCGGGGTCCTGGTGTGACCGGCGATGGCGTATGGCTTGACCTCCACGTTCACGCCCCGCTCGATGCCGCGAAGGCCAGCCATGCCTGCGTACATGTTCATATTGTAATGAAAGTGGTCCCTGCCAAGCTCCGGCCAGTAAGCGGTCTCATTTTTCCTGCGGATGATCCGCACCAACAGAATACCCATCTCAACTTCTTCGGCTGGTTTGAAACGGAGTGCGAATAAGGGAATCGCGATCTCAACGCTGTAGCCGTCCTGGTCGACGCTGCTTCTGCTGTACCAAATGGCGTCCCAGGAGCCATTCCAGATACCGCCTTCGGCTAACTCTCCATCCGTCTGGGTACCTACCGCGTTGGTCAAGAACTCGTAGGCTGTACGGAGATCACGCAGAGAATCGATACATATAGCAATTGAGTCGTCATACCACACATTGTCGTCGCGCTCAAAAATATTGGCGATAATCTTTTCGGGTTCTCTATCATGTGCACGAACACCGAAGTAGAGATAGCGGCTGTCGTAACAGATCCGCACTTCTGTTCTTTCAGTCACCGGTTCGCCAACATCCGGTTCCCACTGCCGGAAGTCGGTAATCGGTTCAATTGTTTGCCAAAGCGGTTCGTCAAGAATGCCATCGATCCTCGGCGGCGAATCTACTCGCATTGGACGAATGGTCGGCCGCTCTTCTTGAGTATAGGCTGCAGCCGAAATGAAAAAGCAGATCAGAAAGAAAGTACGAATGCTCATCACCCCTCCCTGATGATGATGTCGTTCGCCATCTACGGGTTCAACAATAGCTCAGTAACCTATTTAACAAAAGGTAAAATTTAATGTTCAAGTATAAAATATCAGTGAGCACAAAAGGTAAATATGGCAAGGATACGGTGGCGCTGCATCCCTGCCCGGAACACGACTCAAAAGGCTGTATTCGCTCAAGAAACCACGATATTCAATAGCCTGTCGGGGACGTAGATGGTCTTGCGGACTGTCCCTCCCTCGAGGAAGCGCTTGACCTTGTCGTCGGCCAGGGCGGCGGCCTTGACCTCCACCTCGCCGGTGCCGGCCGGGACCTGAACCTGGCCGCGCAGCTTGCCGTTCACCTGCACGACTATCGTCAGCATCTCCTCTGCGGCCAGCTCGGGATCGTACTCCGGCCAGGGTTGGAAAGTTAACCTCTCGCCGTGCCCCATGCTCTCCCAGAGCTCCTCGCCGAGGTGGGGCGCGAAGGGGTAGATCAGCCGCACGGCCGTCGACAGTGCCCGCCAGCGGACCGCCCGCGAGGAGTCGTCGCCAGCCTTGAGGGCGCCGACTTCGTTAACAAGTTCCATGACGGCGGAGATGGCTGTGTTGTGGTGGACGCGCACTTCGAGGTCGTCGCTGACCCGCTTGATCATCTGGTGGGCTTTGCGCAGGAGCCCTCTCTGCTCTTCGCCCAGCGCGTCGAAATCGGGCAGCGGCAGAGAGCCGTCGCTGCGCTCGACCGCCTCGCGGACCAGGCGCCAGAGGCGCTGCATGAAGCGGCTCATTCCCTCGATGCCGGTCTCGCCGGTCCAGTCGATCTGCTTCTCCGGCGGTGCGGCGAAGAGCATGAACATGCGAAGGGCGTCGGCGCCACGGCGCGCGACTATTTCGTTGGGATCGACTACGTTCCCCCTGCTCTTGCTCATCTTGGCGCCGTCCTTGATCACCATCCCCTGGGTGAAGAGCCGCAGCGTCGGCTCCGGCCCCTCAAGGAGTCCGATATCGCGCATGAACTTGTGGAAGAAGCGGAAGTACATCAGGTGCCCGACGGCGTGCTCGATGCCGCCGATGTAGAGGTCGACCGGCATCCAGGAGGCGGCGGCGACCATATCGAAAGGCTCGTCCTGGCTGCGGGGCGAGGTATAGCGGACGTGGTACCAGGAGCTGTCCATGAAGGTGTCCATGGTGTCCGTCTCGCGCCGCGCCGCGCCGCCGCACTCGGGGCAGGCGGCAGCCAGCCATTCGGTCGTCCGCTCGAGCGGTGAGCCCTCGCCTTTTAGAATGTATTCGTCGGGCAGAACTACCGGCAGTTCGCTCTCCGGGACGGGAACAATACCGCAGCGGTCGCAGTAGACCATCGGTATCGGCGTGCCCCAGTAGCGCTGGCGGCTGATCCCCCAGTCGCGCAGGCGGTAGGAGATCGCAGCCCCGCCGGTGCCGCGGCGCTCCAGCTCCTCGTTGATGGCGGCTATCGCCTCGTCGGTAGCGAGGCCGTCGAAGGGACCGGAGTTGAAGAGGCGGCCGGGCTCGATCATCGCCTCGGTCATCTCCTCGGCCCGCAGGCGGACGCCCTCGGGAGTCTCGATCACCGGGCGGATCGGCTGGCCGTACTGCCTGGCGAACTCGAAGTCGCGCTGGTCGTGCGCCGGGGTGGCGAAGATGGCGCCGGTGCCGAAGCCCATGAGCACGAAGTTGCCTACCCAGATCTGCATCCGCTCGCCGGTGAAGGGGTTGAGGCCGTCCCTGCCGACGTAGACCCCCTCCTTCTCCTGCTCGAGCAGCTCCTCCTCGGTCAGAACCCGCTCGCGCTGGCGCTCGACGAAGGACCGCACTTCGTCCTCGCGGCCGGCGCCGGCGGCCAGCGCCTCGACCATCGGGTGCTCGGGGCTGAGAACGAGAAAGGTGGCGCCGTAGATGGTGTCGATGCGGGTAGTGAAGACCTCGAGCGTCTCGTCGAGGCCGTCGATGTCGAAGCGCATGCGGGTGCCGACGCTCTTGCCGATCCAGTTGCGCTGCATCGTCACCACCTGCTCGGGCCAGCAGTCTGCCAGGAGCCGGTCGAGGTCGGCAAGCAGCTCCTCGGCGTAATCGGTGATGCGCAGGAACCACTGGGCCATCTTCTTCTTGACCACCCGCGTGCTCTCGTGGCGCCAACAGCAGCCGCCGACCACCTGCTCGTTGGCCAGCACCGTGCTGCACTCGGGACACCAGTTCAGCAGCTCCTCGCGGCGGTAAGCGAGGCCCCGCTCGTGCATCCTGAGGAAGAACCACTGGTTCCAGCGGTAGTACTCGGGGAGGTAGGTCTTGACGCAGCGGCTCCAGGGATAGCTGAATCCCAGGCGCTTGAGCTGCACAGTCATGTTGGCAATGTTGCGCTCGGTCCACTCCCTGGGGTGGACGCCGTGCCTCATCGCCGCGTTCTCGGCCGGCAGGCCGAGCGAGTCGAAGCCGATCGGGTGCAAGACGTTGTAGCCGCGCATCCAGTAGTAGCGGGCTATCGCGTCGCCGATCGAGTAGTTGCGCACGTGCCCCATATGGATGTCGCCGGAGGGGTAGGGCAGCATCTCGAGGCAGTAAAACTTCGGCTTCCCAGGGTCGGGCTCGACCTCGAACTCGCCGTGTTCGGCCCAGATCTTCTGCCACTTCGCCTCGACTTCGCTGAAGTTGTAGTTCGCGTCCATCTCGCCTACCCGAGTACTGGGGCCGCGGGCCGCGCCCGCGGGCTGTTTTTATTCCAAAGCCGTGGGGTCGATACGGCGGGTCGTAAGTCGATTTATTCTTTCCCGCCCGGCGGCGGGAGTCGCAGCGCGAGGACTGCAAAGGCTGCTCTCACGACGCTTTCGCCTCCACCCGCTTGCGGATGTTGTCGAGGATGCCGTTTATGAACTGCGTGCTCTCCTCGCCGCTGAAGCGCTTGGCGATCTCCAGCGCCTCGTTGATCACCACCTTCTTCGGCGTCTCCGGCGTAAAGATGAATTCGTAGACCGCCAGGCGCATGATGTTGCGGTCGACCAAGGCCATGCGGCTCAGCCGCCAGTGCTCGGAGCTCTCGGCGATGTTGTGGTCGACCGCTTCGAGGTTCTCGATGACGCCCGCGACCAGCCTGCGGGCGAAGCCGAGGGCCCGCTCGTCGAGCTCCCCGGGCCTCCAGAAGTGGGCCAGGGCCCGCTCCACCTGCCCGTCGTCGAACTCGTGCAGGTAGAGGAGCTGCAGTGCGACCTCGCGGGCCTTTCTCCTCGAACCCATCGCGTCAACAGGCGCTGCTGTAAAGAGCCGTTCAGCCCTCGAGCTGGCGGAAGAGGTTGACCATCTCGACCAGCGCCATGGCGGCGTCGAACCCCTTGTTGCCGCCCTTAGAGCCGGCGCGCTCGACCGCCTGCTCGACGGTGTCGGTGGTCAGGACGCCGAAACCGATCGGCACGCCGTGCTGCGCCGCCGCCTGACCGATGCCTCTGGCCGCTTCGGCGGCCAGGTACTCGAAGTGGGGTGTGGCACCGCGTATCAGGACGCCGAGGCAGAGGATGCCGTCGTAGCGGCCCGTCGCCGCCAGCCTGGCAGCCGCCTGGGGCAGCTCGAACGCCCCGGGCACCTTGACCAGCTCGATGTCGGCGTCGGCGGCGCCGGTGCGGTGCAGCGCGTCGAGGGCGCCGTCCAGAAGTCTGCCGCTCATGAACTCGTTGAAGCGGCTGAGCACGATGGCGATCTTCAGCCCCGCGCTCTCCAGCTGCCCCTGCTTGGCGGTAACCATAACCCGACCTCCCGCCGGTTTCCGGGGCATTGTAGCAGTTTGTACCTACGCCGCAAAGGAAAGAATATGGATCTGCTTGGGAGCGTGCACAAGCATGTCCATCATATCCAGGAGGAATGACACTTCTGTCGGGATCATTAACTACATTTTAGGAGGGCCGACATTCATGGCAACCACATAAGGATCGTGGACAAGAATGTCCACGCTCCTGGTTAGGGAAAAGGGCCGACATTCATGACGACCACGTCATCATACCAGGAGGGCCGACATTCTTGTCGGCCATATTCAGTACTCATTAATATATGGTTTTCTCCTTCCGTTACGCCGGGCAGGAATGCCCGGCCTCCTGTTTTGAGAATTGACCGTGGACAGAAATTCCCGCGCTCTAACGACAGGAGACACGAACATCACCAGATACTTCGTGCAC
>CAYOXX010000007.1:0-55568 GCA_964408025.1 uncultured Acidobacteriota bacterium
ATCGCTTTCTGATAGACCATCTTGAGCTGATTCGCCCCCCCCCCCCAACCCAATACATGCAGGAGAGACTAACAGGCAAATCTACCTCCTACCTCAAAATGACCGATTTTCAAGTGACCGATAGTGGCCGAGGTCAAGTCCGAAAGCTGGTGAAAAAACGAGAGGCATTAGGCTACGCTACGGAGCTTGTCGGCCAGCTCGTAATCCAGACTAGGTGGTGGAGGTAACTTCTTCTCCCCTCTGAGCTGTTGGAATTAAGCAATGGCCAATTCCGTCATTACGAACCGGCGGAATCTCCTTGCCGCCCGGATCAGCACCGCGAACACCAGCTTCAGACAAGTCCTCTCGTCGAAGAGCAAATGGATGAACTTCGTGCGGAGCTTTTGCTTGCCGAAATACTTTTCGATGTTGCTGCTGTTCCGTATCCTCTACCGGGGAAGGATCAAGAAGCCAAGACGCGTAAAGCTAGTCTCTATTTCGTTGCTGAAGGACGCTCCTGCACAACGGTAGCGCCTTCGATGAGCACTGCCGAACTCGACCGCTAGACTCTTACATGCCTCGTAAGCGTCGGGGAAGAGAAACGAAATTCAGTCAACTATCGGCCTTGCCCCACAGTGGTGCTTTAACAACAGGTTAACAACTAATGATGGAATTCGAGGCTAGGCGCTAATGCGATCTTGGATTTTTGAGCACAATTCTTCCACGAACGCGGCGGGGTTGGCATTTAACCCACGTGCAATCTCAATGAGTTCTATAACGTCCAAGCGCCTTTCGCCGTTTTCGTATTTGGAGATATACGATTGATGCTTTCCAATTCTTTGAGCTAATTCCACTTGAGTCAAGTAAGCATCTTTCCTCGCTTTAACTAACAGTTTGCGGAATATATCGTAATTGTCGCTGAATACTGATCTCGTCATTGGCTTCGCGCCTCACTTACTGAGCGAAGCTACCAAGCCTTGACAAATATCCCAAATCGGGATATATTTGGTCGGGAGAGCGGGTTTATGAATTATCTAACCTAGTTGATTAACAGCATATATTTCTTACGCAGGAGGACTAGCATGAAAACATTATCTTTTTCCATGATGATCTTATTTTTCTTTGTGTGCATCGCAGACTCCGAAACGGGAGTACTTCAAGATCGTAGACCACAAATCCGCTCAGAACTCTGCTTTGTCGGAGATCCAGATATCGAACGGACACTAGTTGAACCAGGGTCGACTATAACGTTCTATTTACCTCCTTCAATTAGCAATAGTGGACCGGGAGTAGCTAACAATGTCTACTTAGCTATTTTCCTTTCGGAAGATAACACAATCGATCAGAACGACAGAAATCTAAGTGAGTTGGGTCCGATCACAGTCCCACGTAATCCCCTTGATCGCTTAAGGAGACCTCAATTATGGTTCATTATGGCTAGTGGGGGCTTTATTAACAGACACTATCTTGAGGGTATCCGCCGTGAAGTTAGGATTACTATCCCCTCTGATTTATTGAAAGGATACTATTACATTGGTGCCTATATCGACAGCAGGAATACATGCACTGAATCAGACGAAAACAACAACAATTCCAGGCCCATTTTAATAAGCGTAATTACATCAGGAGAAAGGAAAGCAGATCTTCGGGCGGAGAGCCTGCGGATCGATGATGATCGAATATTGAGATCAGTAAATTTTGGTATTGGCGATGGTTGTACTTTGCGCTATGCTGTGAAGAATAATGGATTAGAAACAGCTAATTCATTTGGCGTTGTGTTTTGGTTATCTACTGATGATAGTTTAGACGAAAACGATACCTGTCTCTATGTTACTGATTCGATAACATTGAGACCAGGAGAAATATATAATGAAAATATCCATCTCGGCCCACCGGACGGAATAAATGAAGGTAATTACTATCTAATATTCGATGTAGATTACCAGCAGGTAGTGGATGAATATGACGAAGCAAATAATATGCTCTCTCAAATGGTAGTTTATGAATTTATTGACTGACTAGTTTAGAATTGTGTTTGCAACAGTGCAAAAGGATCAGAGTTCGGGGGTTCGAGTATTGTGATTAGTGTTCGCTTGAATCCTTGCTCCCTCTGCCTTCAGGACCAGCCAGCCCGTTTTATTGCAAGCCTCTCCGAGGTAGGAGGGATACTTACAGCGGTCATCATCGTCGGCGAATATATCCTCCTCTCGGTTTCCACTTCTCATCACGTGATGAATAGCTCCGGGGAATTCGATCCTGGGCATTTGCGCCATGGGCTATAGATACTGGTGAAACAAATTCTGTCAATGACTGAATCCCAGAACTGACACCTTTACACAAGAGTAGAGCAAGCTAAGCTAAATCTTAATATCTATCAAAGGGGGAAGTCGTGATTGAAAGGAAACGAAAGATAATTCTTATAAGTTCGGCGGCCATCTTTTGCTTTTTGGTTCTGGTCATTGGTTCAGTGGCGGCGACCTTCTTCATTTTAGATATCAACGCAAAGCAAGAGCGAGCCGAGCGGAAGACAGAAAGGCGTAGAGAGAGGCGTCAAGAGGCAGAAGGGGACCAGCGTAATCATTCACAAACATCTTCTCCGTTCGCTTTAGGTCAATCAGCCCAGGAGCAAGCAGAACCGCTTCCTTTCGCAAGCGGTTTCTACAGCGAAGACCCGGAGACTGGTCATAGCGCTTTCTATTACGAAGCAGCACAACGCATTGCCGAGTTCTCCCCGGAGCAAGTGATTACAATTGAACATTATATTGAAGATGTCTGGCTAAGGGTAAACCAGATCGCTCGGAGTTACGATTGGGCTATGCAGAGGCCAATTGAAAGATCCCCTCAAGATCAGTTTGCTTTAACTATGGAGAACGAGGCACATGAATTTCATGAAAGGTGTGGGGCTCGAAACGAACCATACAGTTTTCATGAATGCTGTATAGACTATGTGAATTATATGGAGCTACTCGCTCAAGAGCTATGGAGAGACGTAGCGATAGGTTCGCAATCCCATTCGCAAGCAGCATATATTTGGTGGACCGTGGTGCGGAACAGGTCAGGTACCAATCTCATAAGAGTACGTGGAAGGTGGATGATTAATCCACACTAGGTCGGAGGCAAAAACTCTGCCCCATGATAGTAGTGATCTCCGCTTGGAGAAGGAAGCGATCAAATATCGCAGTCGCCGCAGGGACGTCGCCAACAAGCTTGCCCTAGTCCTCCAGAGGGCGGTTGGAAGTCATAATCGTCGAGCGGAGGCGGATGAAGGTAATCGCCAATGCTTTCGACGAGTGGCCAGGGCTGAAGCTGATGTAAGCCTTTCTGGTGCGAGCTTCAGACAGCCGCGCGGGATAAATATTACGGTCTTCGAGAGACATAACTTGGAGAAGATAGGGGAGGCGTTGGGGGAGGAATACAGGTAGAGGAATTCAACTCCTATACCCAAGGCAGAGAAAGTCACCTACTCAAGTTTTCGGCATTTTGAAGATTTGACCTCCGAGCCTTGTCGTCATTTGTCTCTCTCAACCGCTTCTGTAAGCTATCGACAGCACGCCGTAGAGTTTCCTTGCCCAAATGAGAATACCTTTGCGTCATATCGATTGAGTAATGCCCTAGGAGTTCCTTTACGACATAGAGATCCGTACCATTTTCTACCAACCAGCTAGCAAAAGTGTGGCGCAGCGAGTGAAAGCACACCCGCATTCTCCTGTCAGATACTCCTGTATTGAAACCAAGCTCCTCAACAGTCCTACTGAAAACCTTTGAAACCCTTAGAATTTGCCGGCCATTGCGATCCAGGAATACATGTTCGTTCGGTAGCTGGCTGAGATGCCGCGCACGGAGCATTTCGAATACTTCATCTGTCATGAATGCCGCGCGGCTGGGGCCGGCTTTGGTATCTCTAATCAATAATTGACGGCGTTCGAAATTAACGTCTCCCCAACACAAGCGAAAAATCTCACTGGCCCGCAAACCACAATGAAGCGAAAGAAGTGCTATATCGTGCGTTTTCAGACTCCGCTCTTGCAAACGCGGTAGCAAAGTGTGAGCTTCATCAAAATTGAGATAACGCATCCGTTTATTCTCTTCCCGAGGTATCTTCACACCGGTAATCGGGTTTTTCCCCGAGAAGAATCCCATCCTAGAGGCATGATTGAAAACTACCCGCACCGTGGCAAGGGCGTACTTTATAGTCCTTGGGGACTTCCCCGAGTCGAACATCTTCTTTTTGATTCTCTCCAAATCAATCGGCGCTATTTTACTCAGCGGTTTATCTCCAACGACGGGAGCCAACCATTTCCTGAATAGCCCTTCCTCGGTTGTGCAGGAGTTGGCAGTTTTGTTCGCTCGTGCGTATGACATGTAGGTATCATGGAAGTATTGAGAGAAGGTTATCGCATCCAGATGCTCTTGCTCCCGTGTAGCCTTTTCTTCTTCTCGCCTTCTCTCCTCAATCTCCCGCTTTTCACGCAAGCGCTTAGGCCCCTCTCCTGTCACTGCCGCCTGTTTCAGCTCTGCGAGTTTCAGGGCAGACTTCTGTGCCGTCCACCCCTCTGAGGCCCAACCCAGGCCCTCCTCGCAGCGTCTACCATCTTTCTGGTAGCGGATCGCGAAATATTTATCCTTCTGAACACCGTGTTTTCTGGTTGGGTGCTCTCGATATCGAACGCCAGTAAACCGTGTCGCTTGCCAGGCCATCTGTATCTCCAGTCCCCACATAGTCCCCACTTTTTCGGTGAAACAGCGGGAATCCAAAGGCAACAATATGAAGGAGTATAGCCACTAACTATCTGATTTGCAACTATTTGATGAAGGCAAGTGGAGATAAATGAAGAAGGCAGTCGCTGCTTCGGGAGCAGGAGGTCGCGAGTTCAAATCTCGCCATCCCGACCATTTCCGTGCCTAAAAACAGTTTTTAATTAGATCAAAATCAATAAGTTACGGCTATTCGGGATTGTTTTTCTCTTTACGTTTAGGTACCCGAATGGAATTTCCAGTCTCAGCGGTCCGATGCCCGTTCCACCAGCGCTCTCACACCTGGAAGAATGGCGATCCGGAGTTCGTGCTCGGGCCGAATCGGCTCCTCTCCCTCCTGATTCTTCGGCGTCTCGAACAGATCGGCGTAGCGAACATACCAGTTCGGATGTGGCCTCTGTCTGTTTTCAATGAATTCGATAGCGTCAAGACCGGCTTCGGCAAGCCTCGAGAGGTCGGCGGAGAGGGGGACGAGCTCTATCAAGATGGCGTTGGCCCGCAGGAGAGGCAGCAGTTGCGGGTGGTTTTCTCGCAGCTCCTGCAGAAACTCCACAACTCCATCCCCGTGCTCTCGCCACCCATCGTCCGACCGCAGCATCGCCTCGACCTCCCTGTTGAACCTGCGTGCGGCGGTGCTCTCGGCGGGTATGGCGTCCACAAACCTGTTCAGCGGCGTGTAGCTTCGGTAGGGACGGGTCCGGTGGCGCTCGTAGCCCTGCACCGGCTCGGCGGCGGAGGCAAGGATCGCCAGGCGCTCAATCGATTCGCCAGGGCCGACTATGCGTTCCAGTAAGAGGCGTGTGAAGGAGCGGTGGTTTAGCCCGAGGTGCTCGAGCCGCCGGCTCTGGCTCTCGAGGCGGCGGTACATGTCGTCGACGTCGGTGACTTCAGTGCCTGACCATAACCTCTCCGCGATCGCCGCCGCCCTCGGCCAGATGCGGGAGTCGATGAGCTCAGGAGTTATCAGCTCGCCCCACATGCAGGCCTCGCCGCCGAGAATCCTCTCTTTCTCTTCGTCCGTCAGCTCGGCTCCGGCAGTGCCCAGCGGATCGACGGCGTAGTGGTCCGAGGCCGGGTAAAAGAGGTCGAGGTAGTAGCCGTGGGAGAGGATGCCGAGATAGCCCCTCCGGGCGCCCTCGGCCAGTGATTCCTGACCACGCCAGCTCTGCACCGCGATGTCGTTGGGCAGGTCCGGATGGAGTATCTCGTCCCAGCCGATCATCTTCTTGCCGTGTCTCTCCAGAATCGCCAATAGGCGACGGTTGAAGTAGGCTTGCAGCTCGGCGCTCTCGGCCATGCCGTGGCGGTCCATGAACTCTCGGATCAGCGGATTCTCCCGCCAGTGGGTGTCGTCGACCTCGTCGCCACCGATGTGGAAATATTCGTCGGGGAACAGGGCCGCCATTTCGCCGATGAATCTGTCGATGAACTCGTAAACTTCTTCGCGCGTGGGATCGAGTACCGGCTGGAAGACGCCTCACTCGCGCCCGATCCGGTATGGCCCCGGAGCGCTGGCCAGCTCGGGATAGCCGACGAGCCAGGATGTGGTGTGCCCCGGCATGTCGAACTCTGGCACGACGCGGATGCCGAGGTCGCGGGCGAATGAAACGATGTCCCTGATCGTTTCCTGGGAGTAATAGTTCCCGTCCGATCCCATCCGGTGCAGCCTCGGGAAGAGCCGGCTCTCGACGCGGAATCCCTGGTCCTCCGAGAGGTGCCAGTGCAGAACATTCATCTTGACGGTAGCCATAGCCTCGAGGGTGCGCACGATGACCTCGGGCGGCATCCAGTGGCGGCACGAGTCGATCAGTAGGCCGCGCCAGGGGAACCGCGGGTAGTCATCGATTGCCACCATAGGGACTGCGAATCCCCGCGCTCCCGGCTCGATAAGTTGCAGAAAGGTTTCGATGCCGCGCAAGGCCCCCACCGACGCGGAAGCGTAAATAAACGCTCCCTCGGCGTTGATCTCCAGCCGGTACGATTCGTCCTCCGTCAAGGACTGCACCTCTTCGCCAGCGCCGGCCACCTGGATGTAAAGGACTGTGCCGGCGCCTTCAATCTCCGAATCGGGCAGAAAGATGAAACCCGTTTGGGCCGCGATTCGCCGCAGGAGCCGCCCGGCAGCCCGCTCGAGGCGGGGCTCTTCGTGGCCGGTGAACTCCACGCGGAAGGTGGCATCGATGACCAGCTCCCCCTCGCCGCCGAGAGAGATCTCCGCCGGAGCGGGCATGAGGTTGTGCCGCACTGTCTCCTCGCCGGGAACAGGATTAATCCCAACGGCTAACATCAAGAAAACCGGCAAAGCCAGATGTCCCATTTTTCGCTCCAGTAAAAACAGTGAATAACTTGGTTCCTTCTTTGATACCGAGCATTTACCATTCGACCATACGCGGCATGGCCGCGAGAGACCACCGATCCAATTTGTCACGGGTAGACCGCGAAGGCAACTCTCAACAGGCTGCCACGCCCTTGGGGTATACCGGAAGTTACTCTTAAGCCCTCAATTCCTTGATCGGGCGCTGCTATCTCCCCTTCGGCTCATTGATGAGTGAATTAATGGCGGCTGTGACCACTACGGTTCGGAAGCGAACATACAATTGTGATAGATTTAAACGAGTTCGGTCAGTATCGTCAGACCGGTTTAAAGCTATCTGGAGTGATGTACTGAGCGCGAACGGGGAGATCAGCGACTACGATCGACAGGAGTAGGGGAGGGGTATCTGAGATGAAGCTATCCAGGACAGTCCTGCTGCGCGCGGCCGCGCTCTCGCTTCTTTCCGTATCGGTGGCTCTGGCCCAGGGGATCGAGCACGGTGAGCGCAATGACGACGGCCGGCAGGTATTCTGGCTGAGCAACGATAGTGTCAAATGCTCGGTGTTTGTCGAGGCCGGTCGCCTTGTCTCCGACAGGCTCGAAGCCCTGCCGGAGTGGTCGTCGGAATACGCGACCCAGCCGGTTGCGGTCGAGACCGACGCCGACTTCGCCCTCGATCTGATGTGGACCGGGTGGCGGGCGCCGGGGATGGCCGGTAACGCGGAGAATCCCTTAATCCTCACCTCGGATGATTTTCGGCTTGCGGCGCACGAAGTCCGGGAGCTTCCGGAGGGCGGCGCTGAACTCGATCTGCTCTTCGTCGGGATTGATAATCCATTCGAGCTTCGGATCACATATCAACTGGAAGAGGACGCGTTCTACGCCAGGCGAAGACTCGCCGTTCGCGATCCGCGGTTCGGACACCACTTCCTTCGCTGGTTCTGGCCGCGCAGTGGTCTCGTCGTCGGCGAGGTCTCGGTGCTCAAGGCCGGGGGTTTCGGGCAGCCGGTGGCGCTGCTCCGGGACGAGGGCGGCGCCTTCCTGGGTCTGGAATACCCCGCCTCGGAGAATCACCTGGGCACGCTCGAGGAAGGCGGGATTGAGATCCGCTGCGGCCAGGAGATCGGCGAACGCATAGGCGCTTCCTGGACGGAGAGCGCGTGGCTCGTTGAGGGGCTTTCACCCGATGAGCACGTCAAGCGATGGTTCTGGAGGTACCTGGACCGTATTCGGGTCGCGCCCCTGCGGCCGTACCTCCTTTACAACAGTTGGTACGACCTGCGCGCGCCCGAGATGGTCGAAAGCCCCGAGTTTGTTCTGAACGAAGAGAATCTGCTGCGGATCGTCGAATCGTTCCGTACGGAGCTGCTTGAGGAGCGGGGGCTGATTCTGGATGCCTTCGTGCTGGACGACGGTTGGGACGTCTACCGGAGCGACTGGGTTCTGAGGGAAGAGCAGTTCCCCGGCGGCCTGGCGCCGGTGGCGGAAGCGCTGAGGGAGCTGGGCACCGACCTGGGAATCTGGCTGGGGCCGATCGGCGGCTACTCGCACCGCGACTGGCGGATCGAGTGGATGCGCGCGCACGGATACGAGGTGGTGGGGGACCAGCTATGCCTGGCCGGGGAGCGCTACCGGCAACTGTTCAGGACGCGGGTTGTCGAATTCGTCCGCGACGACGACATTGGATATTTCAAGTGGGACGGCATCCAGTTCTCCTGCAGCGAACCGGACCACGGCCATCCCGTCGGCATATATTCGCGCCGGGCGGTTGTGGAAACGGTGATTGAACTATGCCGAGCGGTGCGTGCGGAAAACCCGAACCTGTTCCTCAACGTCACGTCCGGGACCTGGCTGAGCCCCTGGTGGGTGCAGCACGCCAACACGATCTGGATGCAGGGCTATGACTACGGCTACGCCGACGTGCCGTCGATCAGCCGCCGCGACGCGGCCATCACCTACCGCGATTTCGTCCTCCACGACGATCTGATCGAGAACGATTTCTGGTTCCCCATCGCCAACCTGATGACGCACGGGATCATCAAGGGCCACCTGCAGCAACTGGGCGGCGAGGCAGAGCCCCTCGACAAGTTCACCGACAACGCGGTCCTTTATTTCGCCCGCGGCGTCTCCATGTGGGAGCTCTATGTCTCGCCGGACCTGCTCAGCGACGGCGAGTGGGACGCGCTGGCGGAATCGATCCGCTGGGCCCGAGACCGCTTCGAGGTTCTAAGCTCCACCGAGATGATCGGGGGCGACCCGGGAGAGCGGGAGGCGTATGGGTATCTACACTTCGCCGGGGACCGTGGCATCGTGGCCGCCAGGAATCCGTTCATCGAGCCGCAGACCCTGCACGTCGCCCTCTCGCCCGCTCATGGTCTCGATCCCGAAGCGACCTCCCTGGTGGTCGAACGGATCTATCCCACGCGTTGGATTTCGCCGAGGCTGTACGAAGCGGGCTCGAACCTGGAGATCCCGCTGCGCGGATACGAGACCGCCATCTACGAGCTCTACCCGCTCGGGGAAGCGACGGAGCCGCTGCTGGCCGGCGCGACTTTCGAGGTGGTGCGAGCGAGCGACAGCGCCTATGTCGTGGAGTTGTACGAAGTGGAGGAGGGCGCCCGCCTGCTCAATCCGGAATCTGTTCGAGCGGTGGGCTGCGGCGGCGTAACGGTGGACCCACAAGAATTCTCGCTGCCGACAAGGCATCTGCCCGCCCCCGTGGGCGACTCCTCCGTTCGGCTCGATACCGGCGAGTCGTCATCGGTTATCGACATTTCGTTCGTCCTCGGGGAGCCTGCCTCCGGGGCCACGTTGGCGATCCTGCTGGAACCTTCGGGAGAAGTGGGGGAGGAGAACGAACCGGAAGTTATCGCCATTCTGGACGGTGAAGGCGCGGAGCCGAGGGTCGAGCAGCGGGTGGGCCGCTGGGCGTGGTACTTGCTCGACGTCGAGCCCGGGGAGCATACTTGCCGAATCGCGATCTCGCCGGCGGAGAGTGCTCGGGAGTGGACTGGCAGAGTTTCCGTCTGGCTAGTAAACACGCTGGAACCGGAGGGTACGGAGGTCTCGTTCGAGCTGGCGCGAGAGCCTGCCCGGCAACGCCCAATGCCGCCGCGGCCCCGGCCTGCAGGGGAGCTGCGCCGGAATTACAAACTCGGGGAGGTTGAGGTCACAGCTTTTTCAGACCACGCTACGTCGCAGCAGCAACCGGACGATCCAGTGATTTAACCTGTGATGCTTACGTGCTGATGGAATCCTGTATGCGGGAAGCCGAGGGGGTCAGGTGGACAGGCAGAGCTTGATGGACGAGGCCATCGGCATCTTCGGGAAGCGGTTTTCGCACGACCCCGACCTGGCGGTCGCCGCGCCCGGGAGGGCAAACCTGATCGGCGAGCACACCGACTACAACGACGGCCACGTCCTGCCGATAGCGATCGACCGCTACCTGGTCGCGGCCGCCGTGAACCGGCCCGACAGGATGTTCAAGCTGCACACGGCGAACCTGGGCGAGAGCTTCGAGTTCGATGCAGACTGCGTCCCTGACGAGCGGCCGCAGTGGGCCTCGTACCTGGTTGGGGTGGTTGCCGAGTTCGAGCGCGACGGACTCGAGCTCTCCGGAAAAGAGATAGCCGTTTACGGGGACGTTCCGATTGGCTCGGGGCTGAGCTCCTCGGCGGCGCTGGAAGTGGCGGCGGCGACGGCCATCGAGCGCCTGGAGGGGCTCGACATCGGCGACGCTCGCATAGTCAATATCTGCCGTCGCGCCGATCATAACTTCGTCGGCATCAAAAGCGGACCGATGGACCAGTTCGCCTCCCGAGCCTGCCGCGCCGGCCACGCGGGCCTCCTCGATTGCCGCGCCCTGGAGATGTCCCACCACCGGTTGCCCGGCGGCGTCGATTTCCTCTCCGTCTATTCCGGAATCCCGCGCTCCCTGGCCGCCAGCGAATACAACGAGAGGCAGGACTCCTGCCGGCGGGCGGTCGAGGTATTGAAGGAGGCGAACCCGGAGATCGAGGCGCTTCGCGATGCGACCCCCGAGCTGGTCGAATCGCAGAAGGGCGAGCTCGGCGAGCCGGTATACCGCCGGGCGAAGCATGTGGTCACGGAGCAGCGTAGGGTATTCGAGCTGATCGACGCTTTCGAAGGGAACGACCTGCGAAGGGCCGGCGAGATTCTGCTCGACGGTCACGCCAGTCTGCGCGACTACTACGAGGTCAGCCTGCCGGTGCTGGATGCGATGGTCGATTGGCTCTGCCGAAAGCCGGGCGTGGTCGGGGCCAGGCTCACCGGGGCCGGCTTCGGCGGCAGCCTCATCTGCCTGGTCGAGGCGGAGACGTATGATCTGGCTGACCTGTCGCGAAGATTCCGGGAGGAGTTCGAGAATCAAGCCCCCCAGTTCCCCGAGCTCCGGCGCCTCACCTCCGTGGACGGGACACAGTACCAGCAGTCTATACACGAGTGAATCGAATTTCGGGCTAATCGCGGTGCGCCGCTCATGATACTGCAGTGGGTCGACTGGATTTCGATTATCGCTTTCTTCCTGGTGTCGCTGGTCGTCGGGATCTGCGTGGTGAAGAGAGCCGGGTCCAGCGCGGCGGAGTTTTTCGCCTCGAGTCGGAACATGCCGTGGTGGCTCCTGGGAGTGTCGATGGTGGCGACCACCTTTTCCGCCGACACCCCGAACCTGGTAACCGACCTGGTGCGCCAGCACGGCGTCTCCGGAAACTGGCTCTGGTGGTCCTTCCTCATCACCGGCATGGTGACCGTCTTTATATACGCCAGGCTGTGGCGCCGTTCGGGCGTGCTCACCGATATCGAGTTCTACGAACTGAGATACAGCGGCAGGGCGGCCGCCTTCCTCAGGGGATTCCGGGCCCTCTACCTCGGCGTCTTCTTCAACGTCATCATCATGGCCACCGTGCTGCTGGCGGCCATAAAGATCGGCGGCGTGGTACTGGGGATCTCTCCTCTACAAACCGTGCTCGTCACTTCCGTCTTCGTCGTCACATACACCATGCTCGGCGGGCTCAGGGGAGTCCTGCTCACCGACTTCATCCAGTTCATCTTCGCCATGGCGGGCTCTATCGTGGCCGCTTATGTAGTCGTTAATCTGCCGCAGGTAGGCGGGCTGGAGAATCTGCTTTCTCACCAGGCCATTCAGGGGAAGATATCCATCCTTCCTGATTTTTCGGATACCTCATTACTGATGACGGTTTTGATCATCCCTCTCGCCGTTCAATGGTGGAGCGTCTGGTACCCCGGAGCGGAGCCGGGCGGAGGCGGCTATATCGCCCAGAGGATGCTCGCGGCCAAGAATGAGAAGCACGCCACCGGAGCTACCCTCTTATTCAACGTGGCCCACTACGCCCTGCGGCCCTGGCCGTGGATCCTCGTGGCGCTGGCCTCCATCGTGGTCTTCCCGGACCTGGCCTCCCTGAGGTCGGCGTTTCCCGACATCGCGCCGGAGATAGTCAAGCACGACCTGGCCTACTCCGCCATGCTCACCTACCTGCCGGCGGGCCTGCTGGGGTTGGTGATCGCCTCGCTGCTCGCCGCCGTCGTCTCGACAATCTCGACCCACCTCAACTGGGGAGCCTCGTACATAGTCAACGACTTCTACAAGCGCTTCGTGCGGCGGGACCCTTCCGAGGCCCGGCAGGTCCGGGTGGGGAGGGTGAGTATCGTCGTCCTGATGGTTCTTTCCGCGGCTGTAGCTCTCTTGCTGGAGAACGCCCTGCAGGCGTTTCATATTCTGCTCCAGGTGGGCGCGGGCACCGGACTGCTGTTCCTCCTGCGCTGGTTCTGGTGGCGAATCAACGCCGCCGGCGAGATAGCCGCCATGGTGATCTCGTTCCTGGTCGCCGTATACTTCGAGTTCATTTATCCGCTCCTGGGATTACCCGATCTCGCTGACTGGCAGAAACTTACAATCGGCGTGGCCGTCACTACCGCAGGATGGGTCCTTGTCACCTTGGTTACGAGACCTACCGACGAGACAACCCTGCGCCGTTTCTGCCGCGAGGTGCACCCGGGAGGGCCGGGGTGGAGAAGGATTCTTATGGGAGCAGCGCTGGATGGTGAGGGAGTGGAGCCGGAGGGCGGCCCGGCGGGCAAGTGGGACGTGCCGAGGGGCCTGCTCAACGTGTTCCTCGGTCTGGTTCTGATCTACAGCGCGATGTTCGCCACCGGCTTCTGGCTCTATTCCAATACCGTTCCCGCAGTTATCACTTCCGTGACCGCTGTTGTCTCGGCCCTTCTCATGAGAATGGCCTGGAGAGATTCCTGAGCGGAAACAGCTCACCAGAAGATCAGATAGAGCCCAAGCGTCGTGGCTATGATGACGCAGCCCCAGAGCCACGCCGACGGCAGCATCTCGACATCCAGCTCGGAAACCGGCAGCCGGGCAGGCTCGGCCACGGGCCTGGCGACCGTTACGGCCAGCATGAAAACCACCAGGATCATGAAGGTGATCGCCATGTGGTGCAGAAACGCCACCTCCGGCAACGCCCAGAGGAGAACGCCGTATATCGGTATGCCCAGCACCAGTGCGCCGTTGGCGGCCGACGCGGGGGTTCTCTTGAAGAGGAGACCGACCACAAAAGCGGCCACGATTCCCGGCGTGATGAATCCCCAGAACTTCTGGATGTAGTCGAAGACGCTGCCGAAAGAAGCTATGACCGGCGCCCAGGTGCAGCCGAAGAGGACGAAGACAGCGGTGGCTATCCGGCCCACCGCGACCAATTTTCCGGGCCCGGCCTTCTTGTTCCAGTAGCGCTTGTATAGGTCGATGGTGAAGATAGTGGATGCCGAGTTGAGCATCGAATCGATCGAGCTCATCACGGCGCCGAACAGTGCCGCGAACATCAAGCCCCGCAGGCCGGCGGGCAGTATGCGGCTGATCATGTGCGGGTAAGCCTGGTCGGGATTGGCGAGCGTGGCTCCGTAGAGCTGGAAGGCCATGATTCCGGGGAAGACGATGATGAAGGGGATCAGCAGCTTCAGGAAGGCGGCGAGAAAGATGCCCTTCTGGGCTTCGGCGAGGTTCTTCGCGCCGAGTGTTCGCTGGGTGATGAACTGGTTCAAACCCCAGTAGAAGAGATTGGGAATCCACAAGCCCCCGACGAATACCGCCAGCCACGGCAGCTCCGGGTGGTCCCAAGGCAACACGGTGTGCAGCTTGGCGCCGCTCTCCTGTAGGAACACCTCGATTCCGCCGACCGCCTGCAGGCCCAGGATGGTGACGACGACACCTCCGAGCAGCAGCGCCGCGCCCTGGATGAGGTCGGACCAGACGACCGCCTTCAGCCCCCCGTAGATCGTGTAGGCCCCTGCCGTGAGGCCGATCAGCCAGATGGCGACGGTTGTGTCCATGCCGAAGATGGCGTTGATGGCCAGGGCGCCGGAATAGAGCACCGTAGCCAGGGCGACTACGACGTAGGCCGCCATCATGAAGGCCGCCATGATGGTGCGCGTCAAGCCGCTGTAGCGGTATTCTAGGAACTGGGGCATCGTGAAGATGCCGCAGCGCAGGAACTTCGGCAGGAAGAACCAGGCGACGATCACCAGGGTGACCGCGGCCATCCATTCGTAGCTGGCGATGGCCAGCCCCAGCCCGAAACCCTTGCCCGCCATGCCCACGAAGTGCTCGGTGGAGATGTTCGAGGCGATCAGGGAAAACCCGATCAGCCACCAGGTCAGGTTGCGGCCGGCCAGGAAGTAGTCCTCGGAAGACTTCTCGCGGCGCCCCACCCGCAGCGATACCGCGAAAACGACACCGATGAAAGCCGCGAAGGCGAGATAATCGAACCAGTTCAGATCCAAGAGTCCACCCGGTCGCCTTCCTTAGGTGTTTCAACCGATCTTTTAATGTTGGTGGATGTCGACTTCAGTGGCAGGCATTATGCCAGACTCGATGAAAGCGATAATACCAAAAAGAGCACCCCAGGAATGAAATCTATCGCTGGAAAGGCGCGGATCGTCGCCCCTGCCGGTTATGGAAGAGTAGTTCTCGCAGACGAAACCGTGCCGTTCCCATTCGCCGAGGAGCAGCCTGAGGGATCTCTCCGCCAGTTCCTCACAAGCTCTCTGCATGCCGTACTCTCGCAGGCTCAGGTAGGTGAGGAAGTTTAGCGGCGGCCAGATGGCCCCTTTCCAGTATCTCTGCCTCTCGAAAGCCGGGTCGTTGCGGGGCGCGGAGGGCAGGATCCATTCGCCCCAGAACTCATCGGGGTTGAAGAAATGTTCCTCGACAATGCGCCGAGCCCTCTCTTGACTGGGCACACGCGCCAGGAGAGGGTAAAAGATTGTGGGGGAGAATCTTAGTGATAACTCGCCGGTATCAGTCCGGCGGTTCAGGTAGAGGCCGGTATCCTGATCCCATAATCTCTCCATTTCGCCTCTGAAGTTCTCGGCACGGCGCCTCAATTCGACCGCTTCCTCCATCCTGCCGAGAGTTTCGGCCATCTCCGCCAGGGCTTCGCAGTCGGCGATGTAGAGGCTGTTCAAGCCGACGTCCTGAAGGTCCATAGTGCTCGTTTCCGTGTTGAACGGCACCCCTTCGTACATCGGCGAGTCGTCCATACCGGATTCGTAGCCGGCGGCCACCATGCTCTGCAGGTAGTCTTCGTTGAACGGATTTTGGGCTTCGTGGGAACCGTAGCTCAGCAGGCCGTCGTTCAGGCGCCTTCGTATCCACCACCTGTTCCAATCCAGCAGGTCGTCGAACGCGGCTTCCAGGAACCACCTCTCTGGATACCTCTTATAGATCTCTTTGACCATGATGCCGCCCACCGGCGGCTGCGACCTGTCCCACGATCTCCTTCCGTTGCCCTGGTTGTCGTTCGGGATGAATCCCTCCTCCGTCTTGCCGCGCAGGTGCTCGATCACGTTGGCATATGCGAGCTCCCTGTTGTCCAGGGAGGTCATATAGGCCATGAAGAAGTTGTCCCAGCCGAAAAGAGCATAGCCGCCGCGCCTGTCATTCCATAAGCGGCCCACGGTTGAAACCACCCTGTCGTGCTTCGGCTCGTAGACAGTATTCCAGGCTATCACGGACTGGATCGCCAGATAGGCTTCGGACAACTCGCCGTAGGCGCCGGCAGTTCGTTCCAAGTTATCTCTCTGCGAATCGATTATTCCCCTAATCTCATCGACGGTTCTCGCTTCCCCGGTGGAGATTCCGACCGGCCTGTCCAGGTTTATGGCCAGGTATGGTGTGAGCGTCTCCACGTACGGATCGTCGGTGGGCTCACCCGTGGCGTAGACGTTTACGGTCCTCGCCGGCAGCACAGCCGCGAGGACATCCCCGTTCCTGGCCAGCGATCCGGGCCTGTTCCACAACATGCCCGTCTCGACGACCAGTATCACGGGCGAACTGAATTCGCTCAGAGGGGTGATCAGGATAACCAGGTCTTCACCGTGGATTGCCGACTCGATGCGCGCATTGAGCTGTTCCCAACGGATGTCGAGGCGGGTATAACTTCCGTTCCAGGCATGAGGACCGGGCCGCACCTCCTCGGCATCCTCTCCCCGTCTTCCGATCAGTGCCTCGTCCAGGTATTGCTCGTTGAGCCAATAATGCTGTTTGAACGCCAAGTTGACGGCAAAGCCTTCGGGCAGCAGGACGTGAGAGAGGACGCTTCTGGTGTTCCAGGTATTCCAGCCCCCGGCCAGATTGTCCTGGATTAGTTGATACTGAGGGAACTCGTGCCCGGCCGTCTGCGCCCCCGCCAAAACGCTGGTCAGCAATAATAAGACGCACAATATTTGTCTAGGCATGACATTCTCCCCTCAGTGATACACACTCGCGGTGGTTCATTAAAAACCGGCGTCAGCGGGATTAAACACCCTTTTGCTCAGTTCCATGGGAGTCCCGTCTTCAGCGCTGAAGGGCCGAAGCCTGAGACTATATGAATACTCCCGCGGAAAGATGGTGTATTCGTCGTGCGGCCGTGCACCCCAACTGTTGTCGCCTCCCACTCCCATCTGCCTGTAATCGAGGTTCAGCGTCACCAGGTCCCGCCTCCTGATGTGGTAGGTATGTCTCTGGCGCTTCACCGGTCCCGGATCGAAATCCTCGTTCAGGAAATGGTGAGCGCTTATGCTCAGCAACGGCATGCCCACGGCCAGGAGCCCGTAACCCTCTTCATTGGTCAGCGTCACCCAGCGAACGTCTGTCTTGTTGCCGTTTTCCTGCGGCCGGATGTAGGGATGGTACTGCTCCATCACGGCGCCGCCATAAACGCCGACCGCCGCTCCCGTATTCCTGTCCCAGTAGTTCTCGTACGGCCCGCGTCCGTACCACGTTATCCGGTCGAATGCGGCTGGTATGATCATCTTCATCCCCAAGCGCGGGATCTCGGGCAGGTCGTCGCCGCCGGGCGCGAAGCGGTTGCTTATCACTATGTCGCCGCTGCCGAAAACCGCGTAGGTGGTGTAGAGGGTCGAGTTCCCGGCGGGCAACGTCGAGGCGACGTAAACCTGCACTTCTCCAGGTCTTATCCGTCTAACGGCGACTTCGTCGATTCTCCTGTTCGCACCGGCATCGCGCCAGACGGCGCAGCGTTCGGGCATGCCGTTGCCGAAGTCGTTGTCGGTCGGCGCGCGCCAGAAATTCGGCTCGGGTCCGCACTCGATGAACTCCGTATCTCCATAGCGCAAGGAGGCGAGTTCGCCCGTCGAAACGTCGAAGGTTACGCTGAAGCCTTCCCTTCCGATTTGGATGTATCCCTCTGTGGTCTCGAGTGTCAGTGGAACCAGCCCCGACGCGTCGACGGGGGCGGCGGCTTCGTGGAAGGGCAAGGCGAGCTGCTCCCAGGCGACCTCATGGCCGGCGGGGACGAGCGGAGTGCCATTCCGCAGAACGAAGCTTATGTTGAGGAAGTACTCGACGCCGGGCAGGGGCTGGATCTCGGGGACGGGTAGTTCAATTATTTGCGAATCGTGAGGCACGGTATCCAAATCTGCCAGTGTCCCCGCGGCGATCACTTCATCGTCGCCCACAACGGTCCAATGCATCTCGAAGGCATCCAGGCTGATAAAATCGTACAAGTTTTCCACTTCGACGCTGCCGGCCGCCAGATCGACAGGGAGCACCCTTATGTATTGATATACCTTCTTCACCTCCCAGATGTGCGGATGGATGGTTCTGTCGGGGAACACCAGGCCGTTGATGCAGAAGTTGCGGTCGCTCGGCGTGCCCTCGGGCCCGAAATCCCCGCCGTAGGCCCAGAACTGCTCGCCATCCTCGTTTACTGCCAGCAGGCCCTGGTCGACCCAATCCCAGATGAATCCGCCCTGCAGCTGTTCGTGTTCGTAAATGACATCCCAGTATTCCTGGAGATTGCCGACGCTGTTGCCCATGGCGTGGGCGTACTCGCACAGAATCAACGGGCGGCTCCGCTCGCGGCCGGCGTACTCCAGCAGGCGTTCGATCCGCGCATACATGGGGCAGACGATATCGGTGTGCGGGCGTGTTCGCGCCCGCTCGTATTGAACGGGCCTGGACGGATCCCTTTGGTGAATCCACTCAGAGGTGGCTTCGAAATTCACGCCGTCGCCCGCCTCGTTCCCGAGCGACCAGATGATGATGGATGGGTGATTCTTGTCGCGCTCGACCATGCGGATAGTGCGATCCAGATGGGCCCCAAGCCAGAGTGGATTGTTGCCCAGCGTCGTCTCCGGGTCGTACCCCATGCCGTGCGACTCGATGTTCGCCTCGTCGATGACATAGAGGCCGTACTCGTCGCACAGCTCGTACCATATGGGATTGTTCGGATAGTGGCTGGTCCGCACGGCGTTGATATTGAACCGCTTCATCAACTGGATGTCTCTGATCATCGATTCTTCAGTCACTACCCGTCCGCCCACCGGATCGTGCTCGTGGCGGTTTACACCCTTGATCAGTATCGGAACGCCGTTCACCAGCAGCCGGCCGTCACGTATCTCTACCCTTCTGAATCCGATCCTGCAGGCCACAACCTCGATGGTGCTTCCCGAGGCATCGATGAGGGAAAGGGTGAGCGAATACAGGTTGGGGGTCTCGGCGGTCCACCTCGCGGGATTCTCCACGGGCTGCTCTAAGCGGACCGTCGCCTCGCTGCTGCCGTCGAACAGCGCCTCGCCGCACAACGGCCCATCGAATACCGGATTGTTTTCGGCATCGAACAACTCCGCGCGAACCCTGTAACCGCGCGGCTCGGCGGGCAGGTAATTATCCAGTATGGCGGTGAGGGACAGGATCCCGTTCGCGTAGTCGTCGCTCAGATCCGCGAGCGCGAAGAAGTCGCGCACGTGCACCGGCGGAGTGGAGAAGAGGTAGACGTCGCGCTCGATGCCGCTTATCTTCCAGAAATCCTGGTCTTCCAGATAGCTGCCGTCGGACCAGCGGTATACTTCCACCGCCAGAATGTTCTCCCCCTCGCGCAGGTAGCCGGTGATGTTGAACTCAACGGGCGTCTTGCTGCCCTGGCTGTAGCCCACGTTCTCTCCGTTCACCCAGACGTAGGCAGCGGAGTTGACCGCCCCGAAGTGCAGGAACACCTGCCGGCCGCGCCAACTATCGGGGATCGTGAAGTCCCTCCGGTACGAACCCACGGGATTATAGTCGTGGTGAATGTAGGGGCAGTCGGCCTCGAACGGATACTCGACGTCGGTGTAGATCGGCACGCCGTATCCCTGCAGTTCCCAGTTGCCGGGTACGGTGATCTCGTCCCATCCGCTGACGTCGTACCCCTCCTCGTAGAAATTGACCGGCCTCTCGGAGGGCATCCTGGCCCAGTTGAATTTCCACCTGCCGTTGAGGGGCCGAAAGAAAGGCGACCGCTCGCGATCGTTTACCAAAGCGGATTCGATGTCGACGTGGGGGATCAGTGTGCAGTGAGCCGGCTCCATGTTGCGCCTGAAGATCTCGGGGTTCTCCCAATCCGGGGCCTGGATGAGCCCCGAGCTGCCAAAGGTGGCGAAAGCGAGGACAAGGAAGGCGAGAGCGACGGACATTTAATTCTCCTCCGCGGTGGGGTGTTGGTCAGCACAACGGGAAACGCGACCGGGCATTTCGAGGCCCGCATCTCCCACCCGCGTCTTCCCGCGTAAGAATTATTTTTCTTCCGACAGTTTCTTCAGGCCACGGAGTATCTTTTCCGGTGTGATCGGTAGTTCCTTGATGCGCACTCCGGTGGCGTCGGCTATGGCGTTTGCCAAGGCGCCCATCACGGGCAGCATGGCCCCCTCGCCGACCTCCTTGGCGCCGAACGGTCCGGCAGGTTCGCTGCTTCTCACTATTATAGAACGGATCTCCGGCACCTCCATGACGCTGGGGATGATGTACTCGTGCAGGTTGGGATTCTGGAGACTCCCCTGGTGGTGGACGACCTCCTCGAGCAGTGTTTCGCCCAGCCCCATCACCGCGCACCCCTCGACCTGCCCGTGGACGGCCATCGGATTGATCGGCTGGCCCACATCGTGGGCGTCGGTGAAGTTGAGGACACGCACCTTGCCTGTCTCGAGGTCTACCTCGACCTCGGCCACGGCGGCGCCGAAGCTGTAGGCAGGGGAGGTGCCGACGGCCGCCCCCTTGTAGCTCCCCCCGAGGCGCGGCGGCTCGTAGTGGCCGGTGCCGGTGACCACGCCGCCACGGTTGAACGCCTCGGCTGCCGCCTCGCTGAAGACTACCGATCTCTTCGGACTTTTCTTGACGAATATTTGCCCCCCGGCGGCGGCCAGCTCTTCCGGCCGGCAGTTCAGCATCTCGCCCGCCGCCGCAAAAATCGGCCTCTTCGCCTCCGCCGCCGCCATGCGCACCGCGTTGCCGGCCATCAGTGTCACTCGGCTGGAGTAGGCCCCCAGGTCGCGGGGGGTGAGCTCGGTGTCGGCTGCGACGATGGAGATGTCCTCGTAGCGCAAGCCGAGCTCCTCGGCGGCGATCTGGCTGAGCACCGTGTCGGAGCCCTGGCCGATGTCCGGGGCGCCGGTGAAGAGCGTGGCCGTGGCGCCGTCTTCGGAGACCTTGATGAGGGCGTTGGAGTGCGGGAAGGAGCTGCGGTAGATCGGGTAGCCGGCCCCGGAGACGAAGCCGCCGGCGCCGACACCGATGCCACGCCCTGGCGGCAGCTTGCCCGCCTTCTGCCGCCAGCCGGAAGCCTCCTCGACGGCGTCGAGGCAGGCGAGGAATTCGCATGAGCCGATCTTCAGCTCGTTGACCGTCTCGCTGTTCGGGGTCATGGCGTTGCGGCGGCGGATCTCGATCTGGTCGATCCCCAGGTCGTCGGCGATCATCGAGAGCTGGCTCTCGAAGGCGAAGCGTGGCTGCGGCGTCCCGTTTCCCCGCTGCGCGCCGCAGGCCGGCAGGTTGGTGTAGACGCGGTAGCCGTCGAACTTGAAGTTGGGGAGCTTGTAGAGCGTAGGCATCATGTTGCCGGCGTAGTAGACGGTGATGATCCCGAACGACGTGTAGGCGCCGCCGTCGAGCACCGCTTTCTCCTGCACCGCGGTTATCGTGCCGTCCTTCTTCACGCCTGTCTTGAGCTCGATGGTCATCGCGTGCCGGCCGCGGCCGTGCATGAAGACCTCGTCGCGCCGGTAGACGATCTGCACGGGCCTGCCGGTGCGCTTGGCGAGAATGGATGCGCAGAACTCGGCCGCCGTCGTTTCCGCCTTGCCGCCGAAGCCGCCACCGAGGAAAGGCTTGATCACCCGGATCCTGCCCATCGGGATGCCGAGCACGCGCGAGAGCTGTTTCTGGACGTAGTGCGGAGTCTGGGTCGAGGTCCAGAGGGTGAGCTTGCCGTCCGCGGCGTGGGTGGCCAGACAGGCGTGCGGCTCGAGCGGCGCCTGCACGGTACGCTGCGTGGCGAAACGATCCTCGCGGATGTAGTCCGCCTCGGCGAATCCCTTCTCCACGTCGCCGAAGTGGTTGTGGACCTCGGCGTTGATGTTGTTCTTCGCCTTGTCGTGCAACTGGGGAGCGCTGCCCTCCATCGCCTCGAAGGTGTCGAAAACCGCCGGCAGGACCTCATATTCCACCTCGATCAGGCCGAGTGCCCGAATCGCCGTCTCCTCGTCGACGGCGGCGACGCAGGCCACTTCGTCGCCGACATGCCTGACCTTATCTTTGGCCAGCACGTACTCGTCGTAACGCGCGGGGCTGACTCCGTAGAGCACATCCGGCACGTCGCGGCCGGTGATTACCGCCTCGACACCGGGCAACGCCTCGGCCTTTTCCGTGGAGATCGATTTTATGCGGGCGTGCGGGTGCGGGCTGAGCAGCATCTTGGCGTAGAGCATGTTGGGCAGGTGGATGTCGCCGGCGTACTCGGCACGGCCGGTGACCTTCTCGAAGGCGTCGGTGCGCGTCACGCTCTTGCCGACAACGCTCAGCTCGCTCTCTTCGGGTTCCGCGGGGCCGGCCGCCTCGTCCGCCCCCGGCCTGCAACGCCGCACCGCTTCGACGATGCGCGCGTAGCCGGTGCAGCGGCAGAGGTTGCCGCCGAACGCCTCCTTGATCTCTTCGTCCGGTGGGTCGGGGTTGCGGCGCAGCAGCGCGACGGCGCTCAGCACCATTCCCGGCGTGCAGTAGCCGCACTGGATGGCGCCCGCGTCGACGAACGCCTGCTGGACCGGGTGCAGCCGGTCCCCCTGCGCGACCCCTTCGATGGTGGTTATTTCGCGGCCCTCCGCCTCTACGGCCAGCAGAAGGCAGGAGTTCACCGGCTCGCCGTCGAGTAGTACTGTGCAGCTACCGCAGACGCCGAGTTGGCACCCCTTCTTCGTCCCCGTCAGGCCCAGCGTGTCGCGCAGCACGTCCTGAAGCGTGGCGCCGGGGCGCACGGCGACCGCGTGCCGGCGGCCGTTAACGTTCAGGATTACTACCCTCTCCATCGCTTGTCTCGTTCTACTTCGCCCGCTCGACCGCCTCGAGCAGCGCCCGCCGGGTGAGCTCCTCGACCAGCTCCCGCCTGAACTCCGCCGAGCCGCGGATGTCAGATATCGGTTTGCATTCCTCGCGGGCGACGGCCCCGACCTTGCGGGCCAGGGTCTCGTCGACCTCCACGCCTCGCAGGAGGCCGCTGGCCTTGGCGGCCAGCATCGGCGTCGGCGCCACCGCCCCCAGGGCGATGCGCCCCTCGAGGCAGCGTCCGCCATCCATAACTACTGCTGCTGCGGCGCCCGCGACGGCGAGAGCCGAGGCGTCGCGCAGGGCGAATTTCCGGTAGCAGGTACCGGTGCCCTCAGCCGGCGGAGTCAGGTGGATGGCGGCCAGTATCTCGCCCCGGCGCAGGGCCGTCCGGCGCGGCCCGAGGAAGAAGCTCGAGGCCGGCAGGAGGCGTTCCCCGTCGGCGCCCACTATCCGAAACTCGGCATCCAGCGCCAGCAGTATCGGTGGCACGTCAGCCGACGAGACGGCGCTGCAGATGTTTCCGCCGATCGTGCCTCTGTTGCGCACCTGCGCGCCGGCTACCGAACGGGCCGCTTCCGCTAAGCCCGGGTAGAGCCGGCGGACCGTCTCGGAGCGGGCGACCTCGTTGTGGGTGACCGCGGCGCCGATCGACAGCCCGCTCTCCCGGTCGTAATCGATCCCTCGCACGGCCTCGATCTCTTTGAGCGAGACTAGGTGCTCCCGGCGGAGCGCCCCCTCCTTCAGGTCGACGAGCAGGTCAGTGCCCCCGGCGAGGACGGCCGCGGAATCCGGGTGCTCGGCCAGCAGGCGGCAGGCAGACTCGAGGTCGGCGGGAGCGTGGTATTCGAAACGTCGCAGCTTCATACGCCTGCCCTGGCGGCCGCGCGCGGCCGGTCGCTTACGGTATGACGATGGTGCGGATGGTATCCGGGTCGCCCTTGCGCATCAGGTCGAACGCCTCCTCGATGCGCTCCAGCGGCAGCTTGCCGGTGACCAGCTCCTTGACCTTTATCTGCCCCAGGCGGGCCATCTCGATGATCTTCGGGTAGTCTACCGGGCGGCAGCCGAGCGAGCCCACCACCTCCATCTCGAAGAACATGATCTTGCCGGCGTTGAGCGGCAGCTCCTTGTGGGTGTAGCCGACGAGCACCAGACGCCCGCCCTTGCGCAGCGAGTCGAACGCCTGGCGCTGCGTTTCCGGATTGCCGATGATCTCGAAGGCGACGTCGACGCCGCCTCCGGTTTTCTTCTTGATCGTCTTGCCCAGGTTCTCGCACTCCGTGGCGTTGATCGCCTCGGCCGCCCCCAGCTTCTTGGCCATCTCGAGCTTCTGGGGCACGATGTCGACGGCGATCACCGAGGCCCCGGCGGCCGCCGCGATCTGGACTGCGCTCATGCCGACGCCGCCGCAGCCGAGCACCAGCACCGAGTCGCCGGCCTTCACCTGTCCGCGGTTGACCACCGCGAAGTACGGCGTCGATATGGCGTCGGCGATGATGGACGACTCCTCGAGCGGGAGCTCGTCGGGGAGCCGGAAGGCGTCCTTGGCGGGCGCGGCCACGTACTCGGCGTAGGCCCCGTCGACCATGTTGCCGAACATCACCATGCGCTCGCAGATGTTCTCCCTGCCGGTGCGGCAGAAGCGGCAGACGCCGCACGAGAGGACCGCCGGCAGCACCAGGCGGTCGCCCTCGCTCCACTGCTCCACCTCGCTGCCGACGGCGGCGACGGTGCCGGAGGCCTCGTGGCCGAGGATCATCGGCGGCTTCTTGACCGTCGGCACGCCGTGGTCGACGTAGTGCAGGTCGGTGTGGCAGACGCCGCAGGCGGCCACCTTCACCAGGATCTCCTCGGGCCCGATCTCCGGTGTCGGAACATCCTGGATTTCCAGAGGTTGATTGGGCCCTACGAACACCGCTGCTTTCATGACTCCCCCTTTCCCGCTACTTGTCGCCGCCCCCGCTCCCCGGCCTGGTGAAGATCGTCTTGTAGCGGCCCGGGTCGTGGTCGATGCAGACGGAACAGCCGTCGAGGTCCTCCTGCGAGACCGGCAGGACGGTCACCTCGAAGTCCAGCTCCTCATACAGCTCCACCAGCTCGGTCAGGCGCGGCTCGTCGGTGACGGTGCGCCTGGTCCACCCCTCTTCGTTTAGCCGTCGCCGCTGTTGCCTCGCGTCGCTCATAGATTATCACGTAAAGCAGCCGCGCCTAGAACAGATCGTCAAGGTCGTCGCCCCCGCCCTCTTCCGCGCCCGGCATCTCGCCGTACTCCTGCAAGTGGCGCTGGATCAGCTCGCTCTCGCGCTTGGTAAACATCGGGTCCTCTTCCCAGAAGAAGAACTTCGCCGAGCCGGCCGCCTCGAGCCGCTCCGCTAGCGCCTGCTGCAGGCTCTCCACGCCCTTGATAGCCACCACCTTCTGGTGCTCGTTGGCAAGCTGGTAGACGCCGGCCTTCTCTGGGGCTTCCCCAATCCGCTCGCGAGTGAACTCCAGCCAGCTGTCGGGCGGCATCACGACGCCGGCGATCGCCAGGCGCAGATCGCACTGCAGGCAGCGGCCGGCCTCCCTTACCGCCTCCTCTTCGCAGTACGGCTTCGCTATCGGCCGGAAGTCGCGCAGGCGCTCGCCGGCCTGCTCGCGGGCTTGGGACATTCGCGGCCAGTCGCAGAAGTCGTCCTCGCGGCCAATGCGGGCCTCGGGCTCGGCAGCCGGCGATAACTGCTCCGCCAGGTCGCCGTCGCCGCCGAGGTAGCGGTCGACGACGGCGGCGGTATCGCGCGCCGAGGCGATCGCCTCGATGACGTTGGCGCAGTCGCCGGCGGCGTCGCCGCAGACGAACAGGTCGGGCTCCTTCGTCCGCAGCGCGCCCTCGGGCGAGAGTAGTGCTTCGGTATCGGCGTCGAGGAACGACGCGTCGCAGCTCTGGCCGATGGCCAGTATCACCGTCCCCGCCTCGACGCTGACCGTATCGTCGGGGTCGTAGGCGGGCGCGAACCTGCCCGCCTCATCGAATACCGAGGTGCAGCGCATCAGCTCGACGCCGGAGACGGAGCCGTCGTCGTCTCCGGCGATCCGCTTCGGCCCCAGCGAGCAGCTCAGCCGCGCGCCCTCATCGAGGGCCTCTTCGATCTCGCCGGCGTGGGCGGGCATCTCCTCGCGCCGCTCCAGGCAGACGAGCTGGACGCTCTCCGCGCCGAGGCGGCGGGCCGAGCGCGCTGCGTCGATGGCGACGTTGCCGCCGCCGATCACGACCACGGGATCGCGCAGCCGAACGTCCTCTCCGCGCCGGACGGTCCGCAGGAACTCCAGGCCGCCGGTCACGCCATCCAGTTCCGCTCCCTCGACGTCGAGGGCCAGGCTCAGTTGTTTGCCGACGGCCAGAACGACTGCGTCGAAGCCGTCGCCGCGGAGCCCGCGCAGGGGCGTGTTGGCGCCAATTTCCGTTCCGGTCCGGGCCTCTATCCCCAGACCGATGATCTCCTCGATCTCGCGCTCCAGCACTTCCTGCGGGAGGCGGTATGCGGGGATGCCGTAGCGGAGCATGCCGCCCAGGGCGGGCGCGGCTTCGTAGAGTGTTACCGCGTGGCCCCGGCGGGCCATGAACCAGGCGACCGAGAGGCCGGCGGGACCGGAGCCGAGCACCGCCACCCTCTTCCCGGAGGGCCGAGGCTTGGCCAGACGCTGCCGCCAGGTGCCGCCGTCGCGCAGGGCTGCGAACAACTTCAGATCGCAGATGGCCACCGCCTCGTTCACCTCCGCCCGCCGGCAGCTCTCCTCGCAGGGCCGGTAGCAGATGTGCCCGAGTACGCCGGGCAGGGGCACCGTCTCGCGCACCACCGCGGCGGCCTCGTCGAAGGAGCCCTCCGCGATCAGCCTGATGTAGCGCGGCACGTCGATGCCGGCGGGGCAGGCGTTGCGGCAGGGCACCAGCGCCTTCTCCCGCTCGCCGCTGGGCAGGTCCTTGTCGAGCAGTGCGCCGGTGGGGCAGACCTCGACGCAGGCGCCGCAGAACCTGCAGCCGGACTCCCGCAGCGTCGGCGCCACGGTTCCGACCTCCCAGCGGCCATCCCTCACCACCGCCCCCAGCGCGTTGACACCGCGCAGATCGTTGCAGGCACGCACGCAGCGCGCGCAGCCGATGCAGAGGTTGTAGTCGAGGCGGAAGAGCGGCTCGTCTTCGAGGACGGCGAGTCCGGGCGGGATGTAGCGCGGCGTGTCTCCCTTGATGCCCACGTGCTCGGCAACCTTCTGTAACTCGCAGTTTCCGAACAGGGGGCAGCAGCGCTCCTCCTTCGGCACGTCGGTCGAGCAGGGCTCGAGGGCGCAGCCGAAGCGCTGGGCGCAGTTCAGGCAGGCGTGGGGATGGCGGGCGAGGATTGCGGCCAGGCTGTCGCGGCGCGCCGCCTGGACGCGCGGCGAGTCGGTGACGACGGCCATCCCAGCCGCCACCTCGGTGTCGCAGGCCCGCACCAGGTCGTCCGAGCCCTCCACCTCCACCAGGCAGAGCCGGCACCCCTCGCTTTCATCGCCGATCTCGGAGGCGTCCGCCTCGATCCGCTCCCCGCCTCGGTAGACGACCTCGGCGGTCTCCAGGCCGGAGAAGGGCGGCAGATCGGGGTGGTGGCAGAGGTGAGGAATGTAGAGGCCGGCGTCCAGCGCCGCCCGCAGGATCGTTGCCCCCTGCGCGGCGCTTACCGGAGAGCCGTCTACGGTTATCGCGATCATCTTCTTCCGTGGCGCCGTCCGTGCACTCACCACGAGTGCGATATGGCGTCTCGCGGGCAGGCGGCGACGCAGGGCAGCGTCGGCCGCTCGCGGCCGGGCTTGCAGGGCGCGCAGGTGTACTTGATCTTGTTCCGCTCCGCCTCGCCGACGATCACCACCGGCTCCTCGCGGAACGGGTCGTGCGGGTCATCCGCCGTCTCCAGGACGCCGGCCGGGCAGGCCGGCACGCAGTCGCCGCAGCCGTCGCAGCGGTCGGTGTCGATGGTTATGAAGTAGTCCCCGGAACCGTCCTTGTAACCGTAATTAGCCAACATAGCCAGCTCCCTCGCTACGACCCCTTTGCCCGCTCCTTTTTAACAAGGGCGGTGGCGAATAGCGCGCCGCCCAGCGCCCCGGCGATCTGGGTGTCGTAGTCGGTGCGCAGCGCCTTGATATTCAGTTCGCCCTCCAGGCGCGAGACGACGCCGACGTTTTTAGCGATGCCGCCGGTGATGGCGAACTGCGGCTCCACTCCGATCCGCTCCAGCAGCGTCACGACCCGGTGGGCCATGGCGGAGCAGTAGGCGGCCAGGACCTTGTTTTTCGGCCAGCCCTCGCGCAGCAGCGCCGAGGCCTCGCTCTTGGCGAAGACGACGCAGGTGCTGCTCACCGGCGGCGGCTCTTCTTCGACCGAGAGCGAGAGCTCGCCCACCTCCCCGATCGGCACCGCCAGCAGGTCGGCGAAGACCTCCATGCCGCGGCCGGTGCCGGCGGCGCACTTGTCGTTCATCAGGAAGGCGGAGACCTTGCCCCGCTCGTCGCAGTGGATCGCCTTGCAGTCCTGCCCGCCCATGTCGAGGATTGTGCGCACCGAGGAGCCGTACATGAAGTTGCCGCCCCGCGCGTGGCAGGCGATCTCGGTGATCGAGCGGTTGGCGAAGGGGACGTTCACCCGCCCGTAGCCGGTGCCGACGGTGTAACCGATGCCGTCCAGCGCCAGGCCGGTCCCCTCCAGGGCCCAGTCCATAGACTTGTTGGCGCTCTCGGGGCTGTCCGAACCGGTCCGCATGTTGCTGTAGGCGAAGAGCTTGCCGTCGCACAGGACCACGCTCTGGGTGCTGACGGAGCCGACGTCGACGCCGGCCGCGATGATGTCGGCGTCCCGCCAATCGATCCCCTCGTCGCTCCAGCGGTTCTCCTGCCACCTCCAGTATGCCTTTTCCTCAGCCATCGTCGCTAACCTCTTTCGCTGCTCGGTCTGCTACTACGATTCCGCCGCCGCCAGCGCCGCGCCCAGGGCGCCGACAAACTCGGGGGCGTCGGGCACCGTTATCTCGGTCTCCAGGTCCCGGCGCATCGAGTCCAGGAAGCCGGGATTGTTGGCCACGCCGCCGACCAGCATCACGTCGGGCTCGAAGCCGATCTTGCGGACCATCGATATGATGCGGCTGGCGATGGCGTCGTGCACCGCGCGGGCGATGTCCGCCTTCGGGGTTCGCTGGTGGATGAGGGAGACCACCTCCGACTCGGCGAAGACGGTGCACTGGGCGTTCATCGGCACCGCGTTTTCAGATTTCAGGGAAAGCTTGCCCAGCTCTTCCAATGAAACCTCGAGGGCGCGCGCCATCGCCTCGGTGAAGGTGCCGGCGCCGGCGGCGCACTTCTCGTTGACCTCGAAGTCGACCACCTTGCCGTGCTCGTCGCAGCGCGTGGCGCGGCCCTCCTCCGCGCCCACGTCGATAACCGTCCGGCACGAGGGTACCAGGAAGGCCGCCGCCCTGGCCACGGCGCTCACCTCGGTGACCTCGCCGTCGGCGAAGGGGACGTCCTTGCGGCCGGCGCCGGTTGCCACTATCCGCTTCAGGCCCTGGCGCTCGACGCCGCCCCGCTCGAGTGTGGCGGCGAACACCTTCTCCAGTGCGGCGTGGGTGTCCATCCCGGCCGGCTCGATGCCGCGGGCGATGACGTCGCCGTCGTCGAGGAGCACTACCTTGATGTTCCTCGCCCCGACGTCTATTCCTGCAACGGTCATGGGTCAATCACCTCTCTTCGGATGTCCGTTATGCGGTTTTCGCCTCGTCTCTTTCGTGACCGCCTGGGTTCCTTATTTCCCGGAGACCGTCTTGAGCCCCAGGGTTTCCATGAAGGTGTCGATGCGGCCCATCGTACGGGTCAGGTCGAACTCGCGCTCGTCGCCCATGTTGCCCTCGAAGGTCATCACCGGGAAGCCTGCTTCCATGAGGTCGAGGCGGTTCTCGGCGATGCCGAGGCTGAGGCCCTCGCAGCCGCGGTTGTAGTGCAGCATCACGCCGTCCAGCTTCCACTCCCGCGCGATGCGGATCATCAGCTCGCTCTTGAGCTGCGGCGAGTAGAAGTGCTGCCACTCCGGCTTGCTGAGGTTCCAGTCGGCGAGGATGCGCAGGGCCTGGTCGCGGTCATTGATGGTAACGCCCTGCTGCATCGGCGTCGTGCGCGGCCCCCAGAAGCCGTCGGGCTTCACCTCCCAGTTGCCGATGAGGCCGAAGGTGTATAGCGAGCCGATCGAGGCGCAGCCGTACTCTTGCATGTAGCGGAAGACCTTCAGGAAGGCCCACGGGGGCTGCGTGTCGGTCATCACGCGGCAGCGCTCGTTGGGGATGGCGGCGATCCCCCGCGCGACGCGGTCGGCCACCTCGTCGCGCAGCTCCTCGTAGTAGTCGGCCACCTCCGCGTCGTGCTTCTTCAGTGTGCCGAGCACGTAGAGGGAGTACATCGTCTTCTCCTCCAGCGGGGCGGGGACGTGCTTGTTGAGGCAGCAGACCTCGGCCCAAGCGGAGGTGGAGCGGCACTCGTTCTCGACCGCCTCGATAAGGAGCTCGTCGTCGTAGGTGCGGCCGGTTACCCGCTCCATCCACTCGATGCCGTCGTGCATCTGGCCGACGACGTAGTCGATCTTCTTCTCGTTCACCTCGCTGTAAGGCCCCACGGCGACGTCGATGCAGAACATCGGGATGCCGCCCTCGAGGTCGCTGACCACCTGGTACCACTTGGCGTGGCTGCAGCAGATATGGTCCTGCCAGATGAAGTCGGGCTTGGGGAACGGCCCGCCGAAGGCGTACTCGTTGAGGATTATCGAGCCCCAGTAGTTGCGCATGTAGGAGCAGAGGTCGCGGGCGTAGCCGGCCTTCTCGGTCGCCTCCAGGCAGCGGAGCGACAGCTCGCGGTCGAAGGCGACGCTGGCGCCGTACGGCTCGCTGGTGATGCTCCAGGCGTCGCGGCCGAGGCCGGAGGGGATGGCGCTGAAGGTCCAGGCCCCGCCCGCCCAGCGGATGCCGCCGCGCTCGTGCGCCCGGGCGTAGTCCTCGTAGTAGCGCTGGCGGATCTCCTTGGCCTTCTGCCAGCTCTTCAGCGGCTCCGTTTTGTAAGGTCCGTTTACAGACATCGGCTCCTCCGTAGGCGGGCGCGGTGTGCGCCCCCCGTCGCCTTGATCAAAACAGGTCGTCCTCGTAGAGCATCTCCAGGAACGCCTCGCAGCGGACCCTGAACTGGCCGAGCGGCACGGTGACGTCGAACTCCAGGAACAGACTCGGCACGCCGATAGCTTTGAGTTCTTTCTGTGTGGCCGGGATGTCCAGCTCGTGGGGGTCGCAGAACTTCTGCTGGATGATTACGGCGCCCTGCACGCCGTACTCCTTAGCCAGCGAGAGGACGTGGGGGATGCGGTCGCGCCGCGGCCAGTCCTTGCTCGGGCAGGGGGGCCGCTTGATGTAGCGGTCGGCGATCGCCGCCAGGCGGTCTCCGTCGCGCTCGACCTCGTTCCAGAAGTAGCGCGTGCCGGTGCAGTGGTCGTCGATCACGAAGGTGGCGCCGCACGCCTCGACCATGTTGATGAAGGCGATGTCGTCGTCCTCGCTGCCCAGGATCATCAGCCGCACGGCGTCGCCGGGGCCGTCCTTGCGGGCCGGGAGCGCCTCGAGCAGGCGCTCGAGCTCCGCGCTGTGCTCGGCCTTGTCGACCATCTGGTTGGAGACCACCATCTGCATCGCCTCCTCGCCAGACAGCGGCGGCGGAGCGCTCTTGCGCGTCTCGTAGGCCCGGTGCATCAGGCGCCGGTTGGCGTTGTAGACCTCGATCGCCTCGTCCAGCGCCTCGTCGGTGATCCGCCGGCCGGTCCAGCCCTCGAGCGACTTTTTAAAAGCCTCCAGCTCCGCCGTCAGGAACGGCAGGGCACGGGGGCTCTGCACGTGGTTGGGCATCGGCAGGTAGTAGCTGTAGTCGACCGGCACGTGCTTCTGCCAGCTGGTGAACGCCTGCCGGATGTGGAGGCACGACTGCGAGATCATGATCCCGTCCAGGTAGTCGTAGCGCCCCTTGAGGCCCTGCGCCAGGCAGTCGCGGCAGAAGGGGCAGAACATCGGGAATATGTGGGGCTCGGTGACGTCCTGGACCTCGTGGCTGCCCAGGATGCGGACCGGCAGGATCCCGGCCGCGTGCAAAATCTCCTCGGGCGCGTAGGTGCAGAAGTAGCCGACCACCTTGCCGCCCGTGCGCTCCTTCCAGGCCCTGGCGTAGGCGTGGCGCCCCTCGCGCCAGCTCTGGAACCGGGCGAAGAGGCCGTCCTGGGTCGCAGCGGTTTCCGTCATATCTACCCCTCCTTGCCGCCCCGCCCGGAGCGGGGGAGCGCTTTGCCGGATGCCAAACCGTAGAGGAAAAGCCCGGCGATCTGGTCGGCCAGCTCCTTCGCCGAGCTGTTGCGCTCCGGGTCGTACCACATGTAGATCCAGTTGAGCATTCCGAACAGGTTAAGCGTTGCCAGATTCGGGTCCAGCCTGTCGTTGTCGAAGTGCCTCAGGGCATCTGCCACAACCGACCTGGCGGCGCGGAAGTAGCGCCTGCGGATCTCCAGAACCTCGCGGTAGGCGTCTCCGGAGAGCGATTCCATCTCGTGTGCGCAGACCTTCAGCTCGTCGATGTGCCTGACGAAGTGGCCGACGTGGTTCTCGACCATCAGGCGCAGCCGCTCCTCGGGGTCGGCAGCCGCCTCGAGTCGCTCGACGAGTGTCTCGGCCAGCGACGAGAAAGTCTCGCGCTGGATCAGGAAAAGCAACTCTTCCTTGGTGCGCACGTAGTGGTAGAGGGCCGAGAGGCTCTGGCCCAGCTCTCCGGCGATGCGGCGGATGCTGGCCTTCTCGTAACCCTCCTCGGCGAAGACGCGCGCCGAGACCTTCAGGATCTCCCGAAGCCGCCGCTCGTGCCGCGGCCGCTGCTTGATCTCGTGTGCGGTAGTGGTGGTCACCGGCCCTCCCCGGCCTCCCCACTGGCCTGCCGGCCAGTCGGGTTATGAGAAACTGATCGAACGTTCGTTCAAATATAACGGTGTCTGTGCGCGCCTGTCAACATGTTTTTAAGGAAAAGCATCTATCCAGGAACACCGGCGCGGACAAATCAATACAAAATATTCGTGGCTGACAGGAATGTCCGCCCTCCCGATGTTGAGGATTATTACGAACAGGAATATCCGCCGGCAGGATATTGAGGGGCGTGGCGGATTTGTGGCCTCCGGGGTAACACAGACCAGGAGGGCCGACACAACAAGGCGCGCCCTGGCGGGCATTCTTGTCGGATGAAATGTCAACCATCCGTGTGCTGGGTAGGAGAAAGCACAGGCAGAACCGGGGCTTTTTGGAAGCTTGTGCAACAAGTAACGACGTGAGGGCAGTAAAATCCGGTCAGGTGGGAATCTCCATCTTGACCTTTCGCCCCTCTCGCCGGGTTCTCAGCAAATATTTTTCCGATAATTCGATCTCCAGAGTTTAGTAATGATAGGGGATTTGAAATGGACACTATTAGTCTATTGTTGGGAACTTGTCGATCTCCTCAAATGGCACTGATCCTGTTTCACTTTTAGGATGGCAGCAGAAAGCCCATGTTTACTTTCTGTTGAATTACAAACATGTTACCTGAATGGAGGAATAAAATGAAATCTCTTACAGATATCGCAAAGGGAGAAATTGCAGGAGGAGATATTAAAATTGACGTCCATTGCCATCTTCTGAATGGGGATTTAGTCCCAGACAAATTCTTCAAGATAATGACTCCTATTGGCGAGAAAACGTTAAGACGTCTGACTTCTTCTTTTACTTTCAGACAGATAGTGCGTTTTGTGTTTAGAGTAAAACACGTTGGAGATGTGGTGAAATTATTTAAAGAAAATATTGAATATGTAGCAAAAGCGCTTCTGAGGGAAATGAATGAGACGGGCGTTGTTGTGAGCACTCCCTTGATGATGGATTTGGAAAAGGCCTCATTCGATGACAAGCCGGAAATTCCTTATAATCATCAGATACCACTTATATCTGAAGTAGCTCTTAGTTGTAGGGGCAGGCTGATGCCGTTCGTGATGGTAGATCCCAGGCGAGAAGAAGCTATTTCATGGACTAAATTTGCTTTAGAAGATTATGGATTTTTAGGTGTGAAAATGTATCCTCCTTTAGGATACCATCCATACCATCAAGATAAGTTTGTGAATGAGCAACATGAAAATAATAAACGTATAAATAAAACACTAGAAGAGCTATACGAATATTGCCAAAGTAAAAGCATTCCAATAACACTCCACTGTGGAAAGGGAGGTGCCTACACCAGCGATTTGATCAAGTGCAAAGACATCGCCATGAACCTGACAAATCCGAGAAACTGGGAGAAAGTGCTCAAGGATTTCCCTGGGCTCTATTTGAACTTTGCGCACTTCGGCGGAGATTTGCATGAACAAGGACACTGGTCAACTAAAATAAAACAATTAATGAAAAATCCAGATTATGAGAATATATATGCCGATTTATCTTATAACGACAAAGCCTTAATGCGAGAAACTAAGAAGCGATATTTTAAAATCTTAGAAAATGATCTAGATAGCGAAACTATCAATGAAAGGATCATATTTGGAACTGATTGGCTGATGACAAGGCTTAGATGGACTCAACAAGAATATATGGAGCCGTTCAAAACTAATTTAAGTTCTCAAAAATTAACACTGATCGGACATACAAATCCAAAGAATTATTTATTCCCCGATGGCATACCTGATAGAATAAAGGATTTTTATGCAAACAATGGAGTAACAATCGACCAGCGTGTAATGGATCTTGTGTAGCGGCAAAAGGTTCAGTCACAGGGTTAGAGCATGGCGAGTAGTGTTATCTTGAATCCATGCCGCCTTGTTTACTATGCTTTATTGACCAGACAGCTCGTCTTCTTGAAGTCCTCTCACCAGGCAAGAGAGAGACCTGCGGCGGTCATTTCCGTCGGCTAAGATATCCTCGTCTCGGCTGACAATGCTCGATACGTGATAAATGGCTCCGGGGAATTCGATACTGTGCATCAGCGCCGGTGGCAATTGATAAACGCCTGAATCCCAGGACTGCTCTCTTCACCTGTCACACCCTATTCGTCATTGGCGGACAGGATTGTCCTCTCTCCGGGCGTAGTAGCGGAGCCGAAATCAGCGGTTCTTCCAGACCGGTTTGCGCTTTTCCAAGAAAGAGTTCATGCCTTCGAGTGTGTCTTCGGTCTTCATCAGCTCGTCGAGGAAGAGGGAGTCGAGGCTGCGCATCGCCTCGGCGAACGGTTTTTCGAGATTCTCGACTACGGCGCGCTTGGCGAGGCGGATGATCAGGGGGCTGGCGGCGCGTATGCCGTCCTCGAGGCCTGCTAATTCTTCCGCCAGCTTGTCGTCCTCGACTGCGCGGTTGATGAGGCCGATGGCGGCCGCGCGCTCGGCTCCGACGCTCTCGCCAAGGAGGCAGAGTTCGATGGCGCGGTTGTGGCCGATCAGTTTGGGCAGGGCGTAGGCTGCGAAGGGGGGGAAGAAGCCGAGGCGGATCTCCGGCTGCCCGAACTTGGAGCGCTTCGAGGCGATCGCCATGTCGCAGCCGGCCACCAGCTCGCACCCCCCGCCCAACGCCGCGCCGTCGACGACAGCCAGCGAGGGCACCGGCAGGGCTGCGAGACGCTCGAACATGCCGTCGAACTGCTCGACCATCTCGGCGACCAGCTCGGGTGCGTGGTCGGCCACGTCCACGCCGGCGCAGAACGCCTTGCCCACTGCCCCGATCTCCACCAGCTTCAGCTCCTCGTCGGCGGCGAAGGCGTCGAGGGCGTCGTTGATCTCGCGCATCATCTGGATGTTGAGGACGTTGACCGGCGGCCTATCCAGGACGATCCGCCCCACCGCTTCCTCGGTGGAGACATTTATGAATTCGTATGAGGTGCTCATCTCGCTCTCCTTCGCGATCGAAAAATTGCTCTTGCCATTTTTACTGAATCTATGGTTGTTCCTTCGAGTGTCCGCGCGGGCTAAATGCCCGCGCCTACGAGCTTCACTATTGTACAAGTAGGCTTTCGTAGGCGCGTCCATTTAGGGCGCGCGCTTCTCCTTCGCGCTCGTCAGAGTATCATCCGTTCAAAGGTGACAGACAGGAATTTCTGTCCTACCGCAATGCAGGCGACCTAAAGGTCGCCGCTACAGCATATGTGACAGACAAGAGAGCTTGTCCGCCCGTGGCGGATCTGTCCTACCGTTATCCCGATGTGACAGCTGTCGTTGGCGCGTCCATTTAGGGCGCGCGCTTATGTTTAACGTTCCGGTGTACGTCCTCGCTGCAAAGGTGAATCAGCCTTCCGCTACAGCTTCGCGCCGCATGCGCCGCAGTGGGTGAAGCTCGACGGCAGGGCCACTGCTCCGCACTCGCTGCAGCTCTTGTTGTAGGGCCCCCAGGGGAACTCGCTGGAGGCGCCCTCGGCGGCCAGCTCTCTGAGCCGCTTGTAGCCGGCACGGCGCTTCTCGACGAATGACCTCATGCCCTCCAGCGGCTCGTAGCTGGTGTAGTGTATCGCCAGCCAGTCGCGCGCGTGGCCGATCGTCTGGTGCCAGGCCAGTTCCTTCCAGACGTTGACCTGCTGCTTGGTGTAGCGGGTGCACTCGGGGAACTTGTCGACCAGCTTGGCCACTAATTCGTCGATTTTCTGGTCCAGGCGCTCGAGGCTGATCGAGTAGCCCTCCTCGCCCTTCTGCGCCTTCTTGATCTGCTCGGCATCGGCCCGCTCGACGAACTCGCCGTCCTTGACCACCGAGGGGACGACGTAGTTTACCAGCCCCCACTCCAGCGCCTTGTAGGGCGGTATGCGTTCGTTGAGCATCAGTATCTCGCGCGCCCGGCGGTCGCCGACGAGGATCGGCAGCCACTGGGTGGCGCCGCCGCAGGCGACGCTGCCGACGTTGGTGCCCACCTGGCCGATGAAGGCGTGCTCGGCGATCACCGCCAGGTCGCAGGCCATCTGCGACTCGTTGCCGCCGCCGACCGCCATGCCGTTGAGGCGGGCGATGGTCGGCTTGCCGGAGTTGACCATGCTCTCGATGTAGGCCCGGAACAGGCCCATGTATTTCCAGTAGTCCCGCGGCCGCGCGCAGTACTCCTGCTCGTACTCCTTGACGTCGCCGCCGGTGCAGAAGGCCCGGTCGCCGGCGCCGGTGTAGACGATCACGGCCACGCCGTCGTCGAATGCGGCGTCGTTGAAGGCGGTGGCCAGCTCGCGCAGCGCCGGGGTGCTGTAGGCGTTGTAGTTGTGCGGGCGGTTGATCGTCACCCGCGCCACCCAGTCCTTCTTCTCGTAGAGGACCTCCTGGAAGCCGAATTTCTCGGCCGCTTTGCTTTCGAACATTGCCATGGTCTGTTCCCCCGTGGGTATGTTGGTGGCCGCCGCCTCAGCGCTCCCGGTCCGGCTCGAAGCGCTCGCGCAGCGCCCGGTGCAGTATCTTGCCCGACGCCGTCCTCGGCATCTCGTCGGCCTCGATGAAGATCACCGACTTGGGTTTCTTATAGGGCGCCATCTTGTCCCGGCAGAACCCGATCAGCTCCTCCTCGCTCACCTCGAAGCCGTGGCGGGTGACGACCACCGCGTTGACCGCCTCGCCCCACTTGTCGTGGCGCAAGCCGAGAACCGCCACGTCGAGGACGGCGGGGTGGCGGGCGATAACGCCCTCGACCTCGCTGGGGTATACGTGCTCGCCGCCGGTGATGATCAGGTTGTGCTTGCGGTCGACGAGGTAATAGTAACCGTCTTCGTCCCTGCGGGCCATGTCGCCGGCGCTAAACCACTCGCCGGCGAACGACTCGGCCGTCTTCTCGGGCAGCTTGTGGTAGCCGTCGAACATCATCGGCCCGCGGCTGTAGAGCTCGCCCACCTCGCCGGGCGGCAGCTCGCGCCCCTCCTCGTCGAGGATCTTTATGAAGTCGGTGCCCAGCGACTCGCGCCCGATGGAGCCGGCCTTGGTGAGCTGCTCGTGGGGAAAGGATACGGTGACGATTCCCGCCTCTGTCGAGCCGTAGGCTTCGTAGAGCTCGACGCCCTCGAAGCGGCCCATGATCCGCTTCTTGATCTCCCCCAGGGCCGGCGCCGAGGAGCATAGGAGCTTGCGGATGGAGCCGACGTCGTAGCGCTTCCACTCCTCCTGGGGCACGCCCAGCAGGATGTTGTAGTGGGTCGGGATGAGGGAAATGAAGGTGATCCGCTCGCGCTGGATGATTTGAAGGATCTCGATCGGGTCGAAGCGCCTGGCTGGGAGCAGGTAGACGGTGGCGCCGATGTAGGTGAAGGTGAAGGAGAAGAAGGTGGAGTTAACGTGGCAGAGCGGCATGACGTTGAGGCAGACGTCGTCGAGGCGGAAGCCGAAGTCGACGGGATTGATCAGATAGAAGGCGGCGTACGACTCGTGGGAGCGGAGCACACCCTTCGGCGTGCCGGTAGTCCCCGAGGTATAGAGCAAGACCCAGGGATCGGCGGCCGGCACGCGGTCTCCAGGCTCGACAGCGTCCGCCGAGGCAAGCAGCTCCTCGTACGGCTCGTAGCCGGCGGCCGCCTCGGCGCCGCAGCAGAAGAACCGCTCGACGTTGCCCAGCGTCGACCTGACCTCGTCGATGGTGGGGATGAACTCGTCCTGGACGATCAGAGACCGGGCGTCAGAGTTATTGACCACGTACTGCGCCTCGCGGCCCAGGAGGCGGAAGTTTACCGGCACGATCACCAGGCCTGCCTTGGCGCAGGCTACGTAGGCCTCGACGATCTCGTGGCAGTTCTCCATCAGCACCGCCACCCGGTCGCCCCGCCGCAGCCCCAGCCCCAGGAGGCCGTTAGCCAGCCGGTTGGTCCGCTCCTCCAGCGCCGCGAAGCTCACCCGGCGCTCCGCGTCGGCGATGGCGGTCTTGTCCGGGTACTTGGAGGCGTTCATGCGCACCATGTCGCCGAGGTTCATCCAGTTGGCCATTCTTTGCTCTCCGCTATCAGAGCCGGGACGGCGGCCGCAGCTACGTAAGTATTATGCGGGCGTCCAGCACCGCGGTGGCCTCGGGCGAGGGCCCGGCCGAGATCGGATTGAGGTCGATCTCCCTGATGCGCGGGAAGTCGGTCACCAGGCGCGAGAGGCGCAGCAGTATCCCATGCAGCGCATCGAGATCCGCTCCCTCTCTCCCGCGGGCGCCGCGGAGCAGGGGGAAGGCTTTCACCGCCCGCACCATCGCCTCCGCCTCGGGGGCGCTTAACGGGGCGAGGGAGAAGGCGACGTCCTTCAGTATCTCGACGTAGATGCCGCCGAGTCCGAACATCAGCACGTGCCCGAGCCCCTCTTCGGCCTTGGCCCCGGCGATCACCTCGATGCCGCCGGGACGGAAGCTCTGCACCAGGTAGCGGCGCTCCCCGGCGGCGAAGCTCTTCTCCATCCGCTCCAGCTCGAGCTCGAGCCGCTCGGCGTCGCCGATGTCGAGGGCCACGCCCCCGGCGTCGCTCTTGTGCAGCACGGCCTCCGAGTCGATCTTCAGCGCCACGGGGAAGCCGATCTTTTCGGCGGCCGCGAGCGCTTCGCGCGGCCCCGCCGCGTCCCTCCATGGGACGGCGGGAATGCCGTAGCACTCCAGCAGCGCGAAGGCCTCCGCCGCCGCCAGCGGACCGCTCTCCCTGCCGGCGACTATTCTGCCCGCGCTCTCGACGTCGGCATCCACCGGCTCCGCCGCCCCCCCCTCGGGGGGCCTGTCGCGGAGCTCGCCGTACTCGGTCATCCGCGCCAGCACCCTGGCCGCGGTCTCGGGGAAGTCGTAGGTCGGGATGCCGCTCTCCCTCACGGTCCGCAGCGTCTCGGCCCAGATCTCCTTGTTGGTCATCGCCACGCAGAGGATCGGCTTGCCGGCGCCGCGCCCGACCTTAACTACCTCCCGCGCCACCGCAGGGCAGTCTACGAAGAACGGCGTCACGAAGTGCAGCAGGATCGAGTGGATCGCCTCTTCCGCCAACAGCGTCTCCAGGGCGGTGGCGAAGTGCTCCGGCGTGGCGGTGGCCAGCACGTCGACGGGGTTGCGCACCGAGGCCTGCGGGTATAGCTGCGGCCGCAGCGCTTCGCGTGCTCCCTCCGAAAGCCGCGGCATCTCGAGGCCCGCTTCGATCAGCTCATCGGTGGCGATGATCGCCGGCCCGCCGGTGTTGGTGATTATCCCCACTCCCCTGCCTTCGGGGACCGGCTGCGCGGCGAACCCTATGGCGGCCTGGCAGATATCCTCGTGTGAGTCGAAGTGCAGGACGCCGGCCTTCTCGAAGACCAGCCGCACCGCGGCGTCCTGCTGCAGCAGCATGCCGGTGTGAGAGCTGACCGCCCTGGCGCCCTCGGCGGTGCGCCCGGACTTCATCGCCAGCACCGGCTTGGCGCGCCCCACCTCGCGCGCCGCCTCGAGGAAGGCCCGCGGGTCGGGCAGGCTCTCGATCTGGACGACGATCGCCCTGGTCCCCTCGTCGGCGCCCATGTAGCGCAGGATCTCCGGGATGCCGATGTCGCAGGCGTTGCCGTTGCTGGCGTAGAGCCGCACGCCGGCGCCCAGCTCCAGCAGGCGATTGTTGACCACCTCGCCCACGCCGCCGCTCTGGGCGATGAGCGAGATGCTCCCCGGCCGCAGCGGCGTGAAGGTGAAGTTGGCGTAGAGGCTGACCTCCTCGTCGGAATTCATCACCCCCTGGCAGTTCGGCCCGAAGAGGCGCACGCCGTGCTCGCGGGCGATGGCGACCATCTCTTTCTCCAGGGCGGCGCCCTCCGCCCCGGTCTCCTTGAAGCCGGCGGAGTTGACGATCACCACCTTGACGCCCTTCTTCCCGCACTGCTCCACCACGCCCGGCACGAAGGTGTTGCGCAGGACGACGTGCGCCAGGTCGACCTCGCCGGGTACGTCGGCGATCGAAGGGTAGGCCTTGTGGTCCAGTATCGATTCGGCCTTGGGGTTGACGGGGAAGAGCGGGCCGCGGAAGCCGTAGGTCGACAGGTTCTGCAGTACGCGGTAGCCGATAGTCAGCTCGCGATTGGAGGCGCCGATTACGGCGACCGAGCGAGGCCTAAACAACGGGTCCAGGTTCACTTTTCCCCCTTCCTGATTTCCGCTTACTGCGCCGCCGAGAACCGCTCCCGCGACATCAGGGCCGCGCCCAGGGCGCAGACGAGCTGGGGGCGCGGCGGCACCAGGACTTTCACCTGGAACTCCTCCTGGAGCATCTCCGCGATCAGCGGGCTGTGCTCGATAACCCCGCCGGTGAGGACCACTTCGCTGCCCCTGATGCCGAACTCGTAGATCCTCTTGACGACGGAGAACATCGCGCCCCGCACCAGGTCCTCGAGGTTGACGCCGCGGCGCAGGTGGGCGAGGATCTCGCTGAAGGTGAAGACGGTGCAGTAGGAGCCGAGCTCCACGCGCCGCGTGCTCCGGCGGGCCAGGGGCTCCAGCTCTTCGAGGCGCAGGTCGAGGCGGTTGGCGATCTCCTCAAGGAAGGCCCCGGTGCCGGCGGCGCACTTCCTGTTCATCTGGAAGTCGACCCGCCGCCCCTCGCTGTCGAGCCAGACTATCTTGTTGTCCTGCCCGCCGATGTCGACTACGCACAGGGAGCGCGGGAAAAGGTGGTGCGATCCCTTCGCCAGGCAGCTGATCTCGGTGCTCTCGCTGTCGCTTATCGGGATGTTCTTGCGACCGTAGCCGGTCGACAGGGTGCCGGCGATAGCCCCCGCTCCAGCCTCCAGAGCGGCCGCCTCGAGGGCCCGCTCGAAGCACTCCGCGGCTACGCGCTCGTAGGATATGCCGGTCTTGAGCACGCACGAGCCCAGAATCGCCGCCCGCTCGTCGACGATGACGGCCTTCGTTGCCGAGGCCCCGATATCTAAGCCGGCGAAGTAGATATGGCCTATCCCCTTTCCTCCAGCTGCTCCACGAACGCCTCGATGCCGGTGCGCGACTGCTCCTCCGAGTAGCACCGCAGGTCGTTGAGGTCGCCGTGCAAGGTGAGCGTGGGCAGCTTGAGCCTGGCCCTGAGCCGCTGGGGCATGCCGTAGCGGCTGTTGGTGTTGTAGGGGCAGGTTTTGGCGTCGTGAAAGATAATCCCGTCGATCCCGAACAGGCCTGCCATCTCCTCGATGTAGGCCTCCTTGGCCTCGTCGGAACGCACGATGAACAGCTCGGTGTAGGCCCTGGCCATCGACCGGAACGGGTCGGAGGGCTCGAACTGCTCGAATATCCAGCTGTTGCAGTAGGTAGAGGCGACGATGCAGCTCCGCAGTTCACTGAAGAGCTCCGAGAGGTCTCTCAGCTTGCCCCAGATCGGCATCCCCTCCCAGTAGAGCCTGAAGCGCTCGCCGTCGACGGCGCCCACGCCCCGGGATACGCGCTCCCTGAGCTCCTCGAGGAGCAGCTCGTAGTAGCGGTTCGCCACCTCGGTCCCGCGCATAACCACCGCCGGGGCCATGTGGATTGTGCCGTCGAAGTATGTAAACGGCGAGGGGCGCGTCGCCGCCGTCTCCAGGACCTCGCGCCAGAGCTGGCTGGTCTGCCTCGACAGGGCCACGGCCCGCTCAAGCTCCGCTGCCCCGAGCCGCCGACCGGCGATCTCCTCCAGGGGCCGGATGAGCTCCTCGAGCTGCCTGGCGACCACCTCGATGTGCGCCTCGGTTACCTCGCCCACGGACCGGGGCGTCTGCACGCCGAGGAGAGGAATCTTGAACTCCCGGGCGTAGAAAGCGAGCCAATCCTGGACGTCGCGGCACTGGTTGGTGTTGTAGATCAGGACGTCGGGGCGCGGCACCGACTCGATCCCCTCGAAGGCCGTCGACAGCGGCGTGAAACCCTTGAGGTAGGCGCCCACGTCGCTGGTCAGGTAGGAGCAGATGTCGGGACTGTAGCCCTCGGCGTTGGCGACCGGGATGCACTCGGTCGCCGTGCGCGTGGCGCCCAGCAGCGCCCCGTGGTTCTCCGGGTAGTAGACCAGGAAGCCCAGGCCCTGCAGTATCTCGGCGGGCCCGACGCTGGTGCACCAGGCGATTTTTCTAGACCGGTCTCGGGCCGCGGCGTCGAGCTCGAAGAAGTACTCGGCCATGATCTCCTTGAGCTTGCCCGCGGCCGCAATTTTCCGGCGCCTTACTTTCTGACGCTCTTCCATGCCACCCTCCCCGATAGCAAATCAGAGCTTCATCTCCATTCCCTTGACGAGGTTGTACAGCGCTAGGTTGATGGGACAGCCGGCTTCGGTCTTCTCCGCGTGCTCGATTATCTTTCCCGTGATGAAGTCGATTTCGGTTTCGCTGCCCTCTTCGATGTCGACTCGCATCGACGGCTTGTGGTCGCCGGCAGTTCCCAGGTAGCGTATCCCCTTCTCGTAGAAGCCCTCGCCCAGGTCGATGCCCCTCGCTTCGGCCACCGCGATCGCCTCTCGCAGGAGCGCGTCCACCAGCTCCCTGGTCTCGGGCAGGCTCATCGCCTCTTTCATCGTCTGGCCGGTGAGTGCCGAGACCGGCGCCAGCGCGGTGTGAAAGATCGCTTTCTCCCACTCACGGAACTTGATGTCGGGGGCGTACTCGGTGTCCAGCTCGGCGGCCGTCAGGATCTTCGCCACGTCCTTTGTTATCTTCTCCGACTCCTTGGACAGGCAGCCGATGTAGTTCGGCTTGTGAAAGAAGGTCATCCTGACCACGCCGTCGTCGACGACGTTGCCCGCGTGGTTGATCACCACCCTGAGGGCGGCCTCCGGGCTGAAGCGTTCAGCGATCATATCCTCGTTGTCGACGCCGTTCTGGTAGCAGACGATCTTCATGCCGTCGTGGTAAATATCGCGGATCTCGTGCAGCACCGGCCGCAGCGAGAATGTCTTGGTAGCGATGAAGAGGACGTCGATCTCGTACTGCTTCAGCATCGAGATGGAAGTATGGGTCTTCTTGAATCTCACGATCAGGTCCGCCTCGCCGGTCAGGTGCAGTCCGTGCTCCCTGATCGCCGTCATGTGGTCGTACTTGATGTCGACGATCGCGACATCCTCGCCGTGGTCGGCCAGATGAGCGGCCAGGATCGCCCCGGATGGGCCGATGCCGACAACACCGAACTTATATTTACCCATTGGACTTACTCCATTGAAGCGATTACGGGCGCAAGAGATTCCCGACGCAGAGAAAAAGAAGTTATGTCACTTCGTTATCTGCCTACCCTCTTGTGCGCCGATCTTACACAACCGGGCGGGGCTACTCAAGAGGCAAGTAACTCTTCTCTCTGGCCGCACCGTGCGGCGAGGGCGGGGAGCCCAGTCTGCAATGCGGCCCCCGGCGTTATCCCTTATACTAGCCTCGTGGAAGCAACCTGGAAGACCTGTCCCGCCTGCGGCGGGCCGCTGGCGGAGGTCGCGGAGCGGAGCCTTGTCAGATGCCGCGGCTGCGGCGCTACGCTGCTGCGCGACCGCGGTCCGGCAACGGCGGCCTGGTTGCCCCTGCCGCCCCGCGTAACCGGCGACCCGGCCCTCCCGGCGCTGGCCGCGCGGGAAGATGAGGAAGCCGGAAGGCTGGCCGACCTGATCGACGCCGAGCGCCGGCAGCGTGCGCGCGCGGCCGACGAGGTCCGCAGGAACGAGAGGACGAAGAGGATCCTTCTGGCCAGCGCCGTCGTGCTCGCCGTCAGCGCCGTCCTGCTGCTCACCGTCCCCATCGGCGCCGCCTACAGGCTGCCGGCGCTGGGCGCCCTGCTGGTCCTCACAGCTCTGGCCGCACTGCTCATGCTCCAGGCCTACGCCGGCTCGAGGGCATCCGCCCGCCGACTACTCGTGCTGCGCAGCGAGATCGGAGACGCCTCGCGGCGCGCCGTCGCCGCGCGCAGGGAGCTCGAACTCTACCTCCGTGAGCGCCTGGACGGTGGAGCAGCGGAAGCCGATTCCTCGTGACCCGAATCCCGCCGGTTTGACATCGCCCCTCTGCCGGCTGTATATCCTCGCCCGGCGACGAGAATTAAGGGCTGCAGATGATCACGTTGCAGGGCATCAGCAAAGGCTACGTCGGGAAAGAGCTATTCGGCGGCCTGAGCTGGCGCGTCGACGCGGGTGAGCGGATTGGTATGATTGGGCCCAACGGCGTCGGCAAGACCACGCTGGCCCGTATCATTGCCGGCCTCGAGCAGCCCGACGAGGGCGAGGTAGGCCACGTGCGCGGCCGGCTGGTCGGCTACCTGGCCCAGGAGGTGACCTCGCTGGGCGACGCACCGCTGATGCCGTTCGTGGTTAGCGGCCGCCCCGAGCTGGTCGAGGCCCGCGCGCGCGTGGCGGAGCTGGAGCGCGAGGTGGCCGAGCAACACGCGGAGCAGGTGCAGATGGCCTACGCGGCCGCCCTCGACCGCCTGCAGGAGCTGGGCGGCTACTCCGCTGACGCCGAGGCCGGCCGCATTCTCTCCGGTCTGGGCTTCGCCGAGTCGGACGCCTCGCGTCTGCTGAGCACCCTCAGCGGCGGCTGGCGCATGCGGGCGGCGCTGGCGCGCCTGCTCTTCCGGATGCCCGACCTGCTGATCCTCGACGAGCCGACCAACCACCTCGACCTGCCCGCTCTGGCCTGGCTCGAGAGCTTCCTGGATTCCTACAAGGGCGCCTACCTGGTGATCAGCCACGACCGCACATTCCTCAACACCATGGTCGACAAGATCGTCGAGCTGGAGGAAGGCGCGCTGAGCGAGTACCCGGGCGGCTACGACAACTACGTGGTGCTCAAGGAGCGGCAGCGTCAGCTCGTCGAGGCGAAGCGCAAGAACCAGGAGCGTCGCATAGCCCAGATCGAGCGCTTCATCGAGCGCTTCCGCGCGCAGAAGACCAAGGCCCGCCAAGTCGGCAGCCGCAAGAAGATGGTCGAGCTGCTGGAGGCTGAGCTGGTCGACGCCCCGCGGCGCCCCAAGCGGATTCGATTCAGCTTCCCGCAGCCGGAGCGCGGCGGCACGCCAGCCCTTACACTCGAAGGCGTAGATAAGGCATATGGAGATGTGGTTGTCTACCGGGGCATGAGTTTCAGCGTTGCTCGCGGCGACCGCGTCGCCCTGGTCGGCCCCAACGGCGCCGGCAAGAGCACGCTGCTGAAGCTGGCCGCGGGCGTGCTCCGCCCCGACGCGGGCGCGCGGAAGCTGGGCCACAACGTGCGCGTCCACTACTTCGCTCAGCACCTGCTCGACGCCCTCGACACAACCAAGACGCCGCTGCAGGAGATGACGGCCCTGCCCGGCTGGGAGAAGGTCTCCTGGCTGCGCTCGCTGCTCGGCGCGCTCCTGCTCGGCCCCAAGGAGATCGAGACCCGCGTGGCCGACCTCAGCGGCGGCGAGAAGGCCAAGCTGGCCCTTGCCAAGATGCTCCTCAAGCCGGCCAACCTGCTGCTGCTCGACGAGCCGACCAACCACCTAGATCCCCAGGCCCGCGAGGCGCTCGAGGGGGCGCTGGCAGGCTACTCCGGCTCGATGGTCTTCATCTCCCACGACCGCGCCTTCATCAACCGCCTCGCCAACCGCGTAGTCGAGGTGGTCGCCGGGCGGCTGACGGACCATATCGGGAACTACGACGATTACTTGCGCGCCCACGACGGGAGTCCGAAAGCACCCGCAACTGCGCCGTTGGCTGCGCCCGTCGTTGGGCGCGTCGCTACCGATGCCGAAGCCGGTGGTGGCGAGGCCAGGGAGCGCCGGCGCCGCCGGGCGCGGCTGCGAGCGCAGAAGAACAAAGCCACCAGGGGGCTGCGCGGGCGAATCGAAGAGATGGAGAAGAAGATCGCCTCGGCCGAGAAGAAGCTGGAGGAGATCCACTTCGCCTTCGCCGATCCCGACCTCGCTCCCGAGCGCCTGGCCGAACTGGGCCGCGAGGAGAAGGCGGTCAAGGCCTTCCTCGAGGACCTCTACCGCCAGTGGGAGAGCGCCTCGGCGGAGCTGGAGGAGGTCGAGCGGCGCTTCGCCCCGGGCGGGAATACGGATGCCGCTTCCAAGCACGACCGGTCGGCTCCGCCGTCATAGACACTGGCGGCAGAAAGGTTAAGCTCTCTATCATTATCAGAGGCCCCGGGCGGCAAGGCGAAGAAGAAAATAATCATCAGGCCCTAGATTACGGTTCCCAATCCGGTTATCCTTCTCTCCGCGCGCGGCTTTTTGAGGCCGCGAACCGGGATTGGTGACCGACGTATATATACGTGGGGAGTAGATCTGAAATCAGAACTTTTTCTATATCTGGAGGGATCAGATGAGGAACACAATGAGGCTTGGGCTTTCTCTGTTCGCGCTACTGCTTTTTACCGTCTCTTTCGCCGCGGCCCAGGAGGCGCCGGCTGCCGAGCTGCTCGAGGGCCTCGACGAGTTCATCGAGGGGCTGCTCGAGGAGTGGGAGGTTCCGGGGCTGGCAATAGCGGTCGTCAAGGACGGCGAAGTGATTTACGCCGAGGGCTTCGGCCTCCGCGACGTGGAACAAGGCCTGCCGGTGACGCCTCGCACGCTGTTCGCCATCGGCTCGACAACCAAGGCGTTCACCGTCATGGCGATGGGGATGCTGGTCGACGAGGGCAAGCTGGGTTGGGATACACCGGTGATCGACTACATGCCCGACTTCCGCCTCTACGACGAGTACGCCACTGACCACATGACGCCGCGCGATCTGGTCTGCCACCGCTCCGGCCTGCCTCGGCACGACCTGCTATGGTACGGCTCGCCATTCAACCGCCGGGAGCTCTACGAGCGCCTGCGCTACCTCGAACCGAGCGAGGGATTCCGCGAAGTGTGGCAGTACCAGAACCTGATGTTCATGACCGCCGGCTACCTGGTCGGCCAGGTCGCCGGCACCTCCTGGGAAGAGTTCGTCCGCGAGCGCCTCTTCGAGCCGCTCGGGATGAGCGACAGCAACTTCTCCGTCGCCGACTCGCAGGAGGCCGCCGACTTCGCGCTCCCTTACGGTGAGAGCGACGACGAGCTCGAGCTCGTTCCGTTCCGCAACATCGACGCCATCGGCCCCGCCGGCTCGATCAACTCCAACGTCGAGGAGATGGCCCGCTGGATAATGCTGCACCTGAACGAGGGGATGGTGGGCGAGACGCGGCTAGTTGCAGAGAACACTCTGGCCGAGATGCACATGCCGCAGATGGCCATCCGGCAGCCGGCCCGATATGCAGAGACGCCGCTCTCTTGCTATAGCCTCGGTTGGTTAATCTCGCCTTACCGCGGCCACCAACTGCTCCAGCACGGCGGCGGCATCGACGGCTTCATCACCAGCGTCAGCTTCATGCCCTTCGACAACGTCGGCGTTGTAGTCCTCACTAACAAGTCCCCCAACCCGTTGCCCCAGATCGTCACATACAACGTCTACGACCGCCTGCTGGGCCTCGACCCGGTCGACTGGAACGGAAGGATTCGGGAGGCGATGGAAGAGGCCGAGGAGGAAGAGGGTGAAGGCGAGGAAGAGGCTGACCCGAACCGCCAGGCCGACACCACGCCCTCGCATCCCCTGGCCGACTACGCCGGCGAGTTCGAGCACCCCGGCTACGGCTTGATGTCCGTTACGCTGGAGGACGACGTGCTCTCCGTGTACTACAACGGCGGGGACGTCGAGCTGGAGCATTACCACTACGACGTCTTCAGGATTACCAGCGATGAATTCGAAGATACCAGGATCACCTTCGGCATGAACGAAAGCGGCGACATCGAGACCGCCTCCGTACCGCTGCAGGAGGGCGTATCGCCCATCGTCTTCACCCGCCTGCCGGAGGAGGCCATGTTCAGCCGCGAGTTCCTCGAGCAGTTCGTCGGCGAATACGAACTGGAAGAGTTCGTGGTAACCATCGAGTTCAGAGGGGAGAATACGCTGGTGGCGATAGTCCCCGGGCAGCCGACCTACGAGCTGGAGCCGATGCGGGGCACGCAGTTCAGGCTCAAGGACCTGCCCGGATTCAGCGTCGAGTTCCTGCTTGACGAGGAGGGCAACGTCACCGGCGCCGCCGTCACCCAGCCCAACGGCGTCTTCACCGCAACGCGTAGATAACGCGGCGTTAGAAAGGTAACAGTTCCCCTTCAGGTTTTACGATCGTAAAGGGCGGGCATTCTGCCCGCTCTTTGCCTTTAGGTTCGCATTCTTGGTAATAACCTGTATAATGCCCTAACCATTTCAAAACAGCGTGCGGTCAATCCGGACCGCAGACAGAGACTGTGAGGGATCGAATATGAAAATTCAGAACGTACTGTCAGCGCTTTCCATCCTCATTCTCATCGGCGCCACCGCCTTTTCGCAGGAACTGGTCAGGGAACAGCCGGTCAAGGTCGAAGACTCCATCCTTGACCTGCCCGTAGATGCCCTGCTCGCTTTCAACGGCACCGATCACGCCGCCTTCTACCCATTCAACAACAGCGGCGGCCCGGAATACCAGTTCTGTTTCCGCCGCCTTAGGGCCGACGGCACCCCTTTTGGTTCCCGGAAGACGTTGATAGACAACCCGGGCATGGACTGGCCGATTGCCGCCGATTGGGACGGCTCGGCTTACGTAGTCGCCGTCGGCAACATAGAGGGCAAAAGCCTCTGCCTGCTGCGGGTATCGAAGAAGGGCAAGCTGCTGGCCCGGGTGGACATCGCGGGCACCTTCGAGATCCAACAGCCGATTAAAGATATGCAAACTATTAACTATTTCTTCCTCAAGGTCGTTGGCGACACCATCTTCTTCTGCTTTTCAGAGGGTCCAAAGGTCAAGGACCGGCGAGTCGTCCTGCTCCAGGGACCAAGAAACCTCATTGGTCAATTCACCACCACGACGCTGCCCAAAGGCTCCCTCAGCAACGCCCACCTGCTCGGAATGACCTACGACACCGAGGGCTTCCTGGCCTTGCTCGGCGCGCGCGATACCAAACAGCAGGAGGAGTACGAGATAGAAGCGGTAAGGCTGCTGCGCATCGACTTCGGCGGCAACGTAGTCGGCTCGCCCATGGAACTTGAGGAGGAGATTACTCCATCAATCTCGATCGTGGGCCCCGTCTTCTTCGGCGACGGATACATGATCCTCTACACTTTAAGGGTGGGAGGAGGGAGAAATGTCAGCGGCCCAGTAGGCGCCACTTATGCTCATTACTCTCTTGTCATTGACGACGAGGGCAAGACCCTCATCGGCCCTACTGATGTGGGCCAGGCGCATACAACGATGTTCTTCAGGCACCCGATATGGAACGGAAGCTACGTCGCGAGCCTCTACGCCACCACAGGCGGGGCTTTTGGTTTCCTCACGTTCAACACAAACGGATTGTTTCTGACCTCGCCGATCATTATCGAGTATTTCCAGGATCAGCACGATATAGGCATCGGCTTCAATCACGTCTTCAGCGGTTTGGCTACTACTTTCGTTTATACAGCTGAGACTGCTCACCATCCCATCTACATGTTAACTAACCAAGTCGGCATCCCCAACGGCATCACGAAGCCCAGAGTGGTCTACTTCGCTGCGGGCGATGCCGAGGTCGGTAATAACGAATGGGTGATCGTCTGGTCTGCCATCGGCTGCGAAAAGGTCAGCATCAAAGGCAAAGGAGTCAAGCTTAGGAGGCTCCCCCCTGTGGGCTGCGCCATCATCTCGGTACCGGGTAAGAAGCTCAAGCTCACTCTCACAGCCATAGGACCAGGCGGCAAGGCGAAACGGAAGATTTTTATCAGGCCCTGAGAAAGACACAGAGAAAATATCTACACAAGGCGGTCCGGTAAACGGGCCGCTTTTTTACGTCCGTATCTGTATTTAAAGTCGGGCTCAAAGACCGTTGCCCGCGACTCCACTTCTGTGATATTGATAGATGGGAATATAGAAATAATATCATTTTCCTTTTCGGTTGCGCTAACGAAATCTCTTTCGCCGTTCGGACGCGCAACGGAAGCGGTATCAACCGTGAAACCGAAGGATCTTTTCTTAGCCCTGGTCGCTTCTCTTCTTTTCATAGCCAGTGCATCCGCCCAGCAGCTGCTTAACGGGTCCCCCTATCGTATCGATAGCAGCAGCCCGAACGTGAACGTCCGGGACGGCGCGGTGGTCTTCAACGGCTCCGCCCACGGCGTCTTCTATTCGTGCAGGGGCACGAGCGACGAGGACGACCAGGTTTACTTCCGCCGCCTAGCCGCCGACGGAACTCCCCGCGGGCCGCAAATGTTGGTGCTCGCCAACACGGGAGGGGATTACGTGATGGCGGCCGACTGGGACGGCTCGGCTTACATCGTGGCAGCGGCCAACCAAGAGAGCGAGCGCGTGTTGCTGTTGCGTGTCGCCAGGGATGGCACCCTTCTCGCCACGCGCGAACTCGCAGGCGACTTCGCATACTCGCCCCCTGGAGCCTCGATCGACGCCTCCAACAGCGCCTTCATCAAGGCCGTTGGGGGCACGGTTTTCCTCTGCTTCACCGACGGCACCGAGATCGGCAAGCGGCGCGTGATACTGGCACGCGGTCCCGCGCTGCTCGATGGCGAGGAGTCATTTGCGGCGGTCGCGCTGCCCCAGGGATCGCTGGGTAACGCCAACCTGCTCGGGATGACCTGCGACACCGAAGGCTTCCTCGCCCTGATCGGCGAGCGCGGACTCCACGACCAGGAAATCAAGGATGTGCTGCTGATCCGCATCGACTTCGACGGCAACCCCGTCGGCGCTCCCTTCGCGCTCGAGGCGACAGTCACACCCTCACGCTACCTGGCCGGCCCGGTCTTCTTCGGCGACGGCTACCTGCTGGTTTGCTGCCGGCACTCGGGCTCCGGCTACGCCAACACATCCCTGGTCTTCGACTCCGACGGAAAGACCCTGGCCGGGCCGAACGACCTCGGCCTAGCGGGTGAGATGCTCTGGCGCAATCCGACCTGGAACGGAAGCCACCTGACGTGCTTCGCCACCAACAACTCGATGCTCTTCGCCTCGTTCAACGCAAAGGGCAGGATCATCGGCGAACCGATCGACTACGCTGACGGCATAGCTACCCCCGGGTTCTCGCCGAACCAAGCCTTCACCGGGATGGGCAACACGCTGGTCTACACCGCCAACTCCGGCACCGGCTACTTCCAGCTCTTTGCCAATCAGGTAAGTATCCCCGACGGCATCGCGAAGCCCAGGGTCGCCTACTTCGCGGCTGGCGGATCGGACACCGGCGACGGTGAGCGGGTGATCTTCTGGTCCGCGACTGGATGCCAAACCGTTACCATCAGGGGCAACGGGATCAAACTCCGGAGGCTTCCCCCCGTAGGCTGCGCCGTCGTGCGGGTGTCCGAAAAGAAGCTGCGGCTTACCATCACAGCCCGCGGACCCGGCGGCAAGGCGGCAAAGAAGATCGTCATCCGGCCCTGAGCCGCCAGCGGACCGCCCGGCCGCATCTACGCCGATACGTCGCAGGGGAGCCTTTCGGTCTCCGCGATGATCGGAACAGACTCGAGCGGCGCACAGTTGCTTGCTACCTTACCGTCTGATATAGAATTATCCGGAATAAACAGAACACACATGCGCAGGTCGAATGCCCACCTTGGCAACCGAACGGGTGTTGAACGGGGGATCAGTCATGAAGCCGAGAGAATTCGTCTCTGCCTTGGCAATATCGGTCTTTTTCTGCGCTGCCGCGTTCTCCCAGGGACTGGTTTACGAGGAGCCATACCGCGTTGATTACGACAGCCCCAGCAGCTCCGCTCCCGGCGTGGTGGTGTTCAACGGTGTCGACCACGCCGCCTTTTACCCATTCCAGGGGCCGGACGATGCCGACAAGAACCTCTATTTTCGCCGGCTCGATAGCGCCGGCGTCCCGAGCGGGCCGCAGAAGAGAGTGCTTACTAATACCGGCCTCGACTGGCCGATGGCCGCCGCCTGGGACGGCTCGGCCTACGTAGTCGCCATCTCGTCGTGGATTGGGAACAGGAACATCTACCTGGTGCGGGTTTCCGCGGAAGGAAGGATGCTGGCCAGGCAGGATATCGACGGTTACGTCTACGGCGGCTTCATATACGATTTACCGATAAATCCGTTCCTCAGCGTCATCGACGACGAGATCTTCTTCTGCTTCACGGCCGGAACCAACGCAGCCAGCCGCCGCGTTATTCTGGTTCACGGTCCCAGCAAACTCGGAAGTCAGCTAACCGCCACCACGCTGCCCCAGGGAGCCCTCACCAACGCCAATATACTCGGGATGACCTGCGACACCGACGGCTTCCTGGCACTCATCGGCCAAGTCGGTCTCAGCGACCATGAAGTAAAGAAAGCGCTCCTGCTCCGTATCGACTTCAGCGGCCGGCCCGTCGGCGCTCCCTTCCCGCTCGAAGAAACGATCACCCCCGGGTCCGCCTCAGGCCCGGTATTTTTCGGCTCGGGTTATCTGATCCTCTATACGCTGAGGGAGGGTTCGAACTATCTGAACGGTTCCATCGTCATCGACGCCGAGGGCAACACGCTGAGCGGGCCCAACGACCTGGGCTGGGCTTCCGAAATGCTGTTCTGGCTTAATCCCATCTGGAACGGCAGAAATGTATCATCTTTCGCCATCGACGTGAACTGGGCAACAAACAGATTCAACAGCGTTCACTACACGTTCAACTCAAAAGGGAAGTTCCTTGCCGACCCCGTGACCTTCTACCGCCGTTCTAACGATCCCATCTTCGGCTCCTCCCAGGCATTCACGGGCCTGGCGACGACCATATTCTACGCCGCGCCGACCGGTCACATGGGTCGCTACCAACTCTATTCCAACCAGGTAAGCCTCCCACCCAGCGTTACGAAATCGAGTGTAGTCTATTTCGCGGCGGGTGATTCAGAGGTAGGAAGAAACGGAAGGATGATCGTCTGGTCCGCCACCGGCTGCAGCTCTGTTCTGATCAAAGGCAAGGGAGTAAAACTCAAGAGGCTCCCGCCAGTCGGCTGCGCAGTAGTAAAAGTAAAGGGTAAGAAGCTCAAGCTGACGCTCACCGTCCGGGGACCCGGCGGCAAGGCGAAGGGGAAGATCGTCATCAGGCCCTGACCGTAGCGGGCGGCCGGGCGGGCGGCGAGATCACTCGCTTCGCTCCTCCGGGGCGTCCCCTTCACGCTCCAGCGGCTGCTGGCGCCAGAGAGCCAATATTTCGGCCAGGAGCTGCTCCTTGGCGCGCAGCATATCTTCCTTGCCGCGGCACTCGATGGTGCCGGCGCCGGCGCCCGCGTGGCCGTCGCCGATGTTCAACGTCCTCATGATCTCGCCGACGTCCTTGCCGTGCTCGCGGCCACTGAGCAGGACGGAGAGGCTCATGCCGACGCTCAGGTTGGTGCTCTTGCGCCCGTCGAGCATCGGATTGGAAACGACCAGGGCGGCCAGGGCCTGCGGGTACTCGAGGAAGGCCACCTGCCGGACCAGGTGGGGGCGGGTGCGGTAGCCGGTCAGGTCGACGATCGCCACCTCCCCTCCGGGGTCCTGGGGCAGGAAGGAGGCGCTCTCGCGGATCAGCTTCAGCGACCGCTCCTCTTCACCCTCGTAGCGCAGCCGTGCCTCGACTACCTCGGGGAAGCGTTCGATCTGCTCGAGCGGGTAGTCGCGCACCCAGAGCGCCACGCGGTGCAGGTAGCGCAGCCGCTCGCGGTGGTCGCCGAAGGGGGCCTTCATGCTCCTGTCGACGTTCTTGCCCGGGGTCGGGCGGCGCCACTCGTCGATCGAGCTGTAGGCGAACGAGTCGATCACGTCCGCCTCGGCCACGGTGCCGGCCAGGTAGGGCGCCATCTCCCACTCTTCGGCGAAGTAGTCGTAGACGGTCCGCGCTGCGCTCGGGTCGGGACGGAAGCGGCCCGGGATGGCGTCCGGGTCGATGCCGCGCAGCCTGACGTCCTCGAGGTTGCCTGGGTGGTGGTCAAACCACATGCCGCAGTCCAGCGGGTAGGGCAGATCGCAGACGATGTCCCCCTTGTCGATCGGGAAGCGCGCGTTCTGGACGTCCCGGGGACTGATGAAGAAGATGTTCTCCATGCCGTAGATGTGCGAGCAGATGGCGGCGCAGACGACGCCGTCGAAATCGTTGTGCGTGACTACACGTCGGAAGCCCATCACCACTATCCGCAGCCGCCGGGCGGAGGTTGATACCGGCGGATGGGGGGAGCGCGGTCTAGGCTAAGTTCCGCAATCCGCGCAGTTTTGGAAGCTGCACGATTCGCAGCCGGCCCCGCCCGCGCTCGAGACCGTGCGGCTCCCACAGCTGAAGCCGAACACCGACGGAACCCTGTGGGCGTTGCCGCTCTCGCACTGGGGACAGCTCGGCTCCCGCGAGGAGCCGAGCATCAGCTTCTCGAACTCCTCGCCGCATTCGTACTCGTATATCGGCATGGCTACAGCCCCGTAAGCCGCGCCAGCGCGGCCTTGAAGACGGAGCCGAAGTCGTCCTCTTCGCCGCGATGCTCCAGGGCCCAGGCGGCTGCCTTCTCGACCTCACGGCGCCGATAGCCGAGGTTGATCAGGGCCGAGATCACGTCGGCCTTCAGCGCCCCGGCGGCACTGCGCGCCGGCGCCTCGATTTCCAGCTCTGCCCGTAGCTCGGGCAGCTTGTCGCGCAGCTCCAGCACCAGCCGCTCGGCAGTCTTCCTGCCGATCCCCGGAGTCTGTGCGATGC
>CAYOXX010000008.1:0-55316 GCA_964408025.1 uncultured Acidobacteriota bacterium
AATTTACTGACACTAAACGACTTAACGTCAAATTAGATTTTTTACCGCCCCGTCAGGAATGTCTGTCCTACCGGGTATCTGTTGATATGCTATAGAGCTTGGCCAACCTTCGCCTAAGTACGATCAATTCGGGCCGACGCTACATCTCGCTTGCTCCGACTGTAGCTGCAGGTAAGGCGGATCCGCCTGAGGCGGACAAGCTCTCCTGTCTGTCCCACGGGGCAAGGAACCGTTCCGCCAGATGCCGTCCGGAAGCTCAGAAGACCCCTTTGGCCTCGAGGTCCTTGATGATCGCGAGGTAGTCTGCGTAGGGCAGCAGCGTCCAGTTCTCGGCCGCGGCGGCACCGTTGGACAGTGTGATCATCGAGACCTTGGCCGCCTCCTCGGCGCCATCGGCCTCGTATATGTCCATGAAGTCGTAGGGGCCGAGGACCGCGAAGTGGTGCAGCCAGCGCACGCCGGGGCAGGCGGCTTTGATCTTGCCGTACCACGAGCGCCCCATCTCCTCCTTCGAGTCGAGGTGGGCGCAGGTTTCCGGCGAAAGCTTGGTTAGAAGCGCGAACGTCGGCATGGCGACCTCCTCCGCCGCGAGCGGCGGACAGGTAGTGGGAAGAGATAAGTTAATAATAGCACACGGGATTGCCGGGGCCGCGGTGTCAAAGCCGGAGCTAGCCGCCGGCACACTTCGAGCAGGTGCCGAAGATCTGCAGCGAGTGCTTCTCCGGCCGGAAGCCGTGCTCGGCGCAGATGCGCTTCTGCAGGTCCTCAAGCTCGACGCTGCCGAACTCGATAACCGCGCCGCACTGCTGGCAGATCATGTGGGCGTGGTGTTCGCGCCCGAAGCTCTGCTCGTAGTGGTAGTGGCCGTGGCCGAAGTCGCTCTTCTCGATCAGGCCGGCCCTGACCAGCAGGTCGAAGGTGCGGTAGATGGTCGCCCGCGACACCTTCTCGCCACGCTGCCGGAAGCGCACCAGCAGGTCCTCGGCCTCCAGGTGCGAGTCGTCTTCGAGCATCTCGCGCAGGATCAGGCGGCGCTCACGCGTCATCTTCAGGTGGTTACGCTTCAGGTAGGAGGCGAATCTCGCCAGCGCCTTCTCCGTGGTTCCTTCCTGCGCCATAGCCCGCCCCTCCGCCGAAATGTGAACGCGACTGCGTATCGGTATTAATAAAAGTCTAGCCGCCGCGCCGCACCGGTGTCAAGGCACCAGAGAAAGTGGGGTTGGGGGCGACGAATCGCGATCCGGTGGGCTCTTAGGAGAGAGCGCGAGACACGATTGGTGTTGTTCAACCCCTCCACTGCAGGGGCGTGGTCCTTTCTGTCCGTGATCGTCAAAGAGCGAAGAGGAACATTGGCCCCCCTAACATGTGTCAATCTCCACAAGCAGGAGGCAGGGCATTCCTGCCCGGCACGCCTGAGGGGTGAAACCATACATTTAATTGGCGAAAACATGGCCGACAGGAATGCCCGCCAGGGCGCACTTAGTTGGGTAGGATCTCCTGAGGTTGTATAGTATAACGCGCCCTTGCGGGAGCCGCGTCTTGACGCGTTTCGAGGTGGGGAATACCATGCCCCGCTTGCAAAAGCTTTCCCTTACCCGGGGCGGGAGATGGCCAAGAGGAGTTCCGTTTACGTCTGCCAGCAGTGTGGCGCCCAGAGCGCCAAGTGGTTGGGGCGCTGCCCCGAGTGCGGCGAGTGGAACAGCCTGGTGGAGGAGCGGCTCGAGGCCGCAGCCCCGCGAGAAGGCGGCTGGAGCGGCGTGGCGCGGCGCGAGAGCGTCCCGCGCGACTACCGCGAGGTGGGTGTCGAGACCGAGGCCCGCGTCGGCACCGGAATACCCGGCTTCGACCTGGTGCTGGGCGGCGGTGCGGTGCCGGGCAGCCTGGTGCTGGTGGCCGGCGAGCCGGGGGCGGGCAAGAGCACGCTGATGCTGCAGGTCGCCGCCCACCTGGCCGCGGACGGGCCGGTACTCTACGTCTCCGGCGAGGAGAGCGAGGCACAGCTCAAGATGCGGGGCGAGCGCCTCGGCATCGACCCGAAAGAGCTCCTGGTGTTCTGCGAGACGCGGCTGGACGGCATTCTCCAGACCTGCGAGCGCCTTGCCCCGCGCTTGCTGGTGGTCGACTCGGTGCAGACCGTCTACTCGTCCAGGTTCTCGTCCGCGCCCGGCAGCGTCAGCCAGGTGCGCGAGGCTGCCGCACAGTTCCTGATGCTGGCCAAGGCCTCGGCGGCGCCGGTGTTCCTGGTGGGGCACGTCACCAAGGGGGGCCTGATAGCGGGGCCGAAGACGATGGAGCACATCGTCGACGCGGTGGTGATGCTCGAGGGAGAGCGTTTCCAGGCGCTGCGCATCGTGCGGGCGCTGAAGAACCGCTTCGGGCCGGTGAGCGAGCTGGCGGTGTTCGAGATGCGCGCCGATGGCCTGGCCGAGGTTCGCAACCCGTCCCAGCACCTGCTGGCGGAGCGGAAAAGCGGCGCCTCGGGCAGCGCCGTGACGGCGACGGTTGAGGGCACGCGGCCGCTGCTGATCGAACTGCAGGCGTTGGTCAGCCCCGCCGCCTACGGCTCCGGAAGGCGCACCGCAGAGGGGTTCGACCACAACCGCCTGGCGTTGCTGCTAGCGGTGATCGAGCGCCGCGCGGGCCTCGAGGTCGGCTCGCGCGACGTCTACGTAAATGTTGTCGGCGGAGTGCGCGCCGACGAGCCGGCCGTCGACCTCGCAGTAGCGGCGGCTATCGCCTCGAGCCTGCTCGACAAGGCGCTGCCCGGCGACGCCGTCTTTGTCGGCGAACTAGGGCTGGGCGGCGAGGTCCGCTCGGTCGCCGCCGCAGAACTGCGCTGCCGGGAGGCCGCCTCGATGGGGATGGGCAGAATCTACCTGCCGCAGCGCAACGCCGCGGCGCTCGAGAAGGCGGGCGTAACCGACGTGGAGCTGCACCCCGTCGTTTCCCTCGCTCAGATCCTGGAGGACCTGTTTCCCGAGGCACAATCCTGACTCGAAGAGCGAAACCGTTGCCAAAAGCGTTTGAGGGCGCCCCATGGGGACGCCCTCGTCGGCACTGAGCAGCCGAAGCCCTCGGTTCTTCCGAATCGCTCCGCGGCTATTCCTCCTCGTTTGCCGGTATCCGCTCGCAGAACCAATCGAGGTGGCGGCGCATCGTGTCGAGGTAGAGCTTCGGCTCGCGCGGGCCGTGGGGCGTGCGCGGCAGCACCACCATCTGCACCTCGACGCCCATGCGCCGCAGGGCGTCGTAGAGCTCGTAGCCCTGCCCGATCGGCACGCGGGCGTCGTTGGCGCCGTGGATGATCAGCGTCGGCGTCACCGCGTTGCCTACGTGGAACATCGCCGAGTGGGCGCGGTAAACAGCGTCGTCCTCCCAAACCTCCGCCTCGAAGTAGCTGGGCAGGAAGGCGTTGATGTCGCTGGTGCCGCTGAAGCTGAACAGGTCGGTGACGCCGGCGCCAACCGAGGCGGCGACGAAGCGGTCGGTCTGGGTGATGATCCACGAGGTCATGTAGCCGCCGTAGCTCCAGCCCATGACGCCGAGCCTCTCCGGGTCGGCGAGGCCGGTGGCGATCAGGTGGTCGACGCCGGCCATCAGGTCGGCGTAGTCGCCGCCTCCCCAGTCGCGGATGTTGGCGTAGCGGAACTCTCGCCCGCGGCCGGCGCTGCCGCGCGGGTTGGGCCGCAGGACCGCGAAGCCGCGCGCGGCGAACGCCTGGATCGGGTAGATCTGCGTGCCGGCGGTGTTGTTGCGGACGAAGACTCCGGCCGGCCCGCCGTGGATCACCAACAGCAGTGGATAGCTCTCGCCCTCTTCGTAGCCGAGGGGGTAGGTGAGGATGCCCTCGATCTCCATGCCGTCGTCGGGGTTAGTCCAGGTGATTATTTCGCTGCGGGCGTAGGGCAGCTCGGGCAGGTGGCCGTTGATGTTCGAGATCTGCAGCGGCTCGCCTCCGTCAAGGGCCATCGTGTAAACCTCAGGCGCGGCCTCCAGGTCCTCCCAGGCGTAGGACACCAGCGCGCCGTCGGCGCAGACATCGGCCGACCAGAGGATCCCGGGCCTATCCGTCAGACGCCGATAAGGTCCGCCGTCGGCGGGCAGGTAGAATAAGTGCGACTCGGTCCGCATCGCCTCCCGGTAGTAGAGGCCGCCGCCGTCGTTCGCCCACTCGATCAGGTCCGGCTCCTCGTCGGAGGTGAGCGCCAGCTCGATCACCTCGCCGCCGCCGGCGGGGACCAGGCAGATCCTGGCGTAGCCGGCCCAGTGGCTGTCGCCGCGGTTGGAGGTGAAGGCCACCGTGGAGCCGTCGGGGCTGAAGAGCGGCGAGGAATCGGCCCCCTCGTCGCCGACCAGCAGCGTCGGCTCGCCGCCACCGGCCGGAACGGTCGAGATGTCGGCGTCGGGCCACCCGTCGATGTCGGGATCGGAGCGGTGGCTGAAAACAAAGGTCTCGCCGTCGGGCGACCAGTCGAAGTCGGTTACGTGGAACTCGCCCTCGGTTACCCGCACCGGCTCGGGGCGCTCGTCGCAGAGCACGCAGGCCCGCACGCAGTAGATGTGCCTGTACTTCAGGTCGGCGCCCACTACGCGGGCGTCGTCGCGGCCGCGCTCCGCGGCCTCCTCCTCCTCGGTCGGCGGGTCGTCCATCAGAAAGGCGATCTCGGAGCCGTCGGGCGACCAGCGGAAGAAATTGACGCCGTTCTTGACGTCGGTCAGGCGCTCGGCCTCGCCGCCGTCAGGCCGGATCAACCAGATGTTGTTCTTGCCGCTGCGGTCAGAGAGGAAGGCGATCCAGTCGCCCGCGGGCGACCAGGCCGGGTCGGTGCAGCTGCTCTCGCCGCTGGTCAGCTTGTAGGTGCGCGAGCCGTCGGCGGCGCTGATCCAGATATGCGTCAGGAATTCGCTGCGCTCCTCCTCCATCACCGCCACACTAACCGTGTAGGCCACCCAGCGGCCGCAGGGCGAGACGGCGACGTCGCCGGGATTGCGCTCCAGGATCATCGTCTCCGGCGTCCAGACGTCGTCCGCGAACGCCACCGCCGAAACCAACAGCAGCAGCGCGATCGGAAGTCTCCTCAACATGGTTTCTCCTCCATTCCCTTCACAAGATATCGGGGTGATTATGCTAGACTGCCGACACCGCCCTGGCAAGCTCACAAATGACCTCTTTTCGCTTCTTGACATCGGCAGCCCTGACGGAGTCTTATAATTGCTCTGCGAAAATCGAGTTCGAGGGGCTGCCCGCGCCGTGAGCAGACTTCGTATTGCCGTGTTCTCGCCGGTCCGTCCGGTGCCCTCCGGTATCAGCGACTACTGCGAGGAGCTTCTGCTGCGCTTGGCCGGCGAGCTGGAGATCGATCTCTACCTGGACGGCTACGAGCCGAAGAGCTCGGAGCTGGCGCGCTCGGTCGACTGCCTGCCGGCGGAACGGTTCGTGTCGGCTCACGGCCGCGCACCGTACGACCTGGTCGTCTACCACCTGGGCAACGCCCGCTGCCACGACTACATCTACCCCCACCTGTACGCAACCCCCGGTCTTGCCGTGCTGCACGACCTCTCGCTGCACAGCACCCGCCTAGATACTGCTTTGGAGAGCTGGACCGGAGAGCAGTACCGCGCCGAGATGATCGCCGCCTACGGCGACCGCGGTGCCACGGCCGCCGAGCTGGCCCTAGCCGGGCTGCACAACCGCTACCTGCTCCGCTTCTTCCCGGCCTTCGAGCTCCCGGTGCGCGCCAGCGCCATGACGGCGGTGCACGAGGAGTGGGTGGCTGAGCGGGTCAGGGAGGCGGTGCCGAGCGCGCAGGTCAGGTCGGTGCCGATGGGCATCGAGAGGCGCGAGGTTCCCGCTAAGATCGCCGCCGAGGTCAGGACCCGGCTCGGAATCGATGGCGGTGTCTTCGTCGTCGGCACCTTTGGCATGCTCACGCCCGAGAAGCGCATCCACCGGCTCCTGCGCGCCTTCAAGTGGCTCCTGCGCGGGCGGCCGGACGCCCGCTGCCTGCTGGTGGGCGCCGCCGTCGAGGCGCTTGACCTCGACGAAATGATTCGCGAGCTCGAACTGCAGGGTCGGGTGGTCGCCACGGGCCGCCTGCCTATGGACGACTTCATCGCCCATATGGCCGCCTGCGACGCCGTCGCCTTCCTGCGCTGGCCGACGCAACGCGAGACTTCGGCAGCGATGCTTAGAGTCATGTCTCTCGGCCGCGCGGTGGTCGTCTCCGACCTGGCACACCTGCGCGACCTGCCCGACAGCGCCACCGTCAGGATCCCCCTGGTCGGCGAGGAGCAGGCCCTGCGGCGGGCGCTGCTCGAGCTGGCCGAGAACCGTCCGATGCGCGAGCGGATAGGCGCCGCCGCCGCCCGGCACGTCGCCGAGTGCCACGGCTGGGATCAGGTCGGCCATCGCTGGCTCGAGCTGATCGGCGAGGCGGCTGAACTGGCCGCGGCCGGCGGCATCGACACCTCGTTTCTTCCGCTCCACTTGAGGAAAAAATAGGAACGGTTGCCCTGGACGCCCCGCGTCACCCGTGGGCAAGCATCCCCAAATAGAAGCGGCCTGAACTTGTCCGCCGTCGCTGAAGCTTTGGCGGACTTGTCCGCCGGAGCCTGCTTGTCCGACGAAGCCTCAGCGTAGTCGGAGGCGGAGGTGGATGCCGCCCTCCGAATCTTGTATCCTTGTAAGTGATTGCTGCTCACCCCAGACGTGAGCCGAGCCGAACTCGCTGCAGAATGGTAACTATGGCCGCCGATTTCCGCCTCAAAGTCTACGCCTACTACTACCCGTGGCACTCCGGCGCCGATGACAATAAGTGGGAGGTCTGCCGCGAGTACAGCCCCTACCTCGGCCTCTACGACTCCTCCGACGAGGCCGTCGTGCGCCAGCACGTCGAGTGGGCCCTCGAGTTCGGCATCGACGGCTTCCTGGTCGAGTGGTTCGGCGAGGGCACCGAATTCGCTTCGTTCGTAAACGGCTGCACCGGCCTGCTGCGCTCCGTGCTCGAGGACTACCCGGACCTCGAGTTCGCCATCTTCTTCGACCAGGCCCTGCGGTTCTATAGGCGCGACTTCAGCGGCAGCCACACGCGGCAGGCGTTCGTCGACGAGTTCCTCCGCATCGCCGCCGACAACTTCGGCCACCCGAACTACATGCACGTCGACGGCCGCCCCGTTGTGGCCATCTACCTGACCCGCGGCACCAGAGGCAACTACGCTTCGCTGCTTGTCGAGACGCGGGACCGCGTGGACAGCGCCGGCTTCGGGCGCCCGTACCTGGTCGGCGACCAGGTCTGGTGGTTTCTGAATACCGATAACTTCGAAGCCCTCGACGCGGTCACCGCCTACAACCTGCACAACAACCGGCAACTGCGCACCCTCGGCGGCGGAGTGCGCCAATGGGCCGCCCACACCGCGGCGTTCTTCGCCTCCGTGCTGCCGCAGGCCGCCGCCGTCGGCACCGACGTTTTCCCTTGCATCGGCCACGCCTACAACGACTTCGCCCTGCTGGGCAACCTGCCGTTCATCCCGACCGTAGTCGAAGGGGCGCCGCCCGCCTACCGCCAGGACACGGTCGAGTGCATGAAGGCCCAGCGCGCCGTCTGGCGCGACTGCCCGCGCTTCCGCCGCACCGGCACCGCCTACCTCTTCGTCACCAGCTTCAACGAGTGGCCCGAGCGCTCTATGCTCGAGCCGAGCGCCGAGATCGAAACCTTCAACTACATGCCCGACTTCCGCGACGGCACCCACCTCTACCTGCAGCCCCACCGCTTCGAGCACCTCGAGGGGATCAGGGAGGGCAAGCGCTTCGTCGAGCGCAACATACTCCCCAACCTGTGACTCGCTAAAATGTAGGGGGGTCCTTTAGGGCCCCTGTTCTCACTGTAACAACGTATCAGAGCAATAAATCCCCTCCGCAACCCAGCGGTCGTAGATAGATAGGGCAATGAATCTATCCGCCCGAGGCGGAGGCCCCACGTGGTCCTTCGGAGTGGGCTCGGCCGCGCCTCTATGGGGAGGCTTCGCCCACGAGCGGGTACTTCTTGTCGGCCCTGAGCTTCGGCTTCGGGCCTTTGGCGAACCTGACGCCCGGCGGGTAGCAGCCGCTGCCGCCACCGTAGGCGGCGAGCGCCAGGGCCCTGTCCTCGGCCGTCAGCAGCCGTCGCGTGTAGGCGCCCGGGGGGCCGTAGTTGTCGTCGACCACTGTGCGGCCGGGCAGCAGCATCGTCGGCCGCCAGCCCAGCGCGTAGGCGACGCAGCGCTGCACCAGGCTGCGGGCGTAGCGGCGCTCGTCGTCGTTTCCCGTCCCATTCTTGTAGAGCTCGTCAAGTGTCAGGACGTCGAGGATTATCTGCGCGGCGAGTATCTCGTGGGGGTTCACCTCTTCACACTCTGCGCCTTCGGCGGCGGGTGCGGTGTTGCCGTAGCGTATCCTGACGGCGGGCCGCGGGAAGTCGTCGCGGCGCGCCACGGTGATCGTGCCTGCGGGAAGCTCCGCGGCTGGGACCAGGGCCGACTCCGCGCTCACCCTCCTGAACTTGCGCACGCGCAGCAGGCCTCCCGAGAGGTCCCTGACGGCCCCGGGTAGGACATCGCGCACGAAACCGTTCTCCGCGCTCGAGAGCGAACCGGCCACCCGCACCAGCACATCCCTGCAGTCGAAGCGGGCCAGCGATCCCGGCAGGGTCTTCCGCGGCCGGGGAGAGGGCTGGCGGTCAACGGCGAAGAAGATCTGTTTCAGCAGCTCCGCCCAGTTGGAGTTGAATGCCTCGTCGTCGATGCCGGCTGCCGAGCCCGGCCGCTCGAGCGGTACCAGGCCGACGTCGCCGATGTTGGCGTTGCTCTCGGCGTCTGGCAGGACGTGCAGGTAAAACTCGTACGGGATGTGGCCCCCGCTGCCGGGGGATATCCTCAGCCTCACCTTGCCGGGTCTCTCGAGGTCGGCCGCGATGCGGTTGAACGGGTAGAGCCCCTCGGCGTCCGTCTCGAATCGCCAGCGCCCGCGCCTGCCCACACGCTTGGCCGTGATCAGCGCCCCCACCAGCGGCTCGCCGCTGACGGCGTCGAAGACGCGGCGGGCGCCCACATCCTGCCGGGCCGCCGGCAGGCGCACCGGCAGCAAAGCCGCCGCCAGGCAGCCGCCCAGAAACCCTCGTCTCGATATGCGGCCAGCTTTCATGTGAGCGAATGATTCGCGAATGATCGTCCGTCAGGCGGTCGCGGAGCGGCGTGATCCGGACGCCTAAGGATAGCAGAAAAAGACCGACCGGTTCGCCCGTCGCGGCGTCGATCTGACAAAAGTCATCCTAGTACAGGTCTTCACCGCCCACTCCCGCTCCGCCAGTTCAACGTCGCGTAGCAGCCAGACGTTTACGTTCGCCTTGACTGCAGAAGTTTTTCAACGAGTTCCGTGTAAAAAAGTTTCCGTTTTTGGCGATCGAAGAGTTAAGTAATTGTAGAGGGTGCGGGTCGGGCGCTTTATTTAACCTCAAATCGAGCCAGAATCGGCAGGAAATGCCGATGAATCGTCCCTGCAGCCAAGATCAATCGCAAGTTGTCAATGAACGAGTCAAGACCTGTCTGTCTCAGCGACCACTAATCAATAACCGGTAACGGTTGTTAAACAACACATGATTCTTTGCGAGGAAGGATCAGATCATTTAATAAGGAGGAAGACAATGAAAGCAGAACTCATCCAGGGGAAATTGCTGACTGTTTTGGCAGCGGTTATAGCTGCGATTTCAATTTCTACAGTCAGCGCAAGCGGGCTCGCAGAGCCCAAATCGGAGACGTCAAGGTCCCACTATGCCTGTAGGCAAGCCGGACAAGAAACAGTTTCCGAATTCTTCTACTCCGGCGAGAGGAGGATTCCGATAACAATCAGATTGGACCAGATAGGAGTTCTCGCCAGGGAGGGCGTGACTCGGCAGGCTATGCTTCCTATGGAGCGCTCACTTGAATTACGCTTTGAGGAGGAGTATCCGGGTGGAATCTTCGTATTCGACTTGCCCCAGGTCAGGAGCGAGGAGGACCTCAGTGCCTTCGCTCGCGGGATCAGGGAGACGCGGTCGGATTTCGTCAGGCAAGTTGGTCTGGTGGTTTGGGCCGAAGGAGCTCAGGCCCCAATGCTCATGACCGATGAGTTCATTGTGCAATTCAAGGAAGATGTGGAAGACTCCCGCATCGAGGAGTTATTGGCGGCAGAATCGCTCGAAATCCTGAGGCGTAATCCGTTCACGAGAAACCAGTTCCTCTTGCGACATGTCGGAACGTTCGGCTTCGCGGCCCTGGAGGCCTCCCGAGCTTTCGCGGAGGATGAACAGCTTGTCGATTTCGCCCACCCCAATTTCATCCCCGTTGTGATCCTGCGCGAGACGATACCCAACGACACTCTCTTTGCTGACCAGTGGCACCATAGGAACACCGGCCAAGGTGGCGGCACGGTCGACGCCGATATCGACACAACCGAGGCCTGGGACTTCAGCACCGGCGACGCAAACCTGGTCATCGCCGTCATCGATGGCGGATTCGACATGACCCATCCTGACCTTATGCCTAATTTCTGGACAAACGCGGGCGAGATCGCCGGTAACAACATTGACGACGACGGCAACACCTTAATCGACGACATACACGGCTACGATTTTTGGAATGACAGCGGCAATATCGGCACCGACGATCACGGCACCTCGGTATCTGGCTGTGTCGGCGCCAGGGGTGACAACAACCTCGGTGTCAGCGGCACCTGCCCGAATTGTAGCTTAATGTTATTACGTTTAGGTTCTACGTATAACGATCATGCTCTTGCTTTCGATTACGCGCGCGCGATGGGGGCGCAGATAATCACTAACAGCTGGGGCTACGCCATCGGCACCCCATCAACCGCGGTCGTCGAAACCGCGATAACCAATGCGGCCAACAATGGTAGGGGTGGCCTCGGCTGCGTCGTTCTTTTCGCGATGAACAACATCAACGTGAACGACTGTACCGCTGCGAGTCCGGACATTTCATCGATCGCCGAGGTGATCGCCGTCAGCCGCGCAACCAACCAAGACAGCTTCAACCCTGGTGGGTACGGTGACTGCATGGACCTGCTGGGGCCGACACACGGCGGGACACTAAACGTGGTCACGACAGACGAGCAAGGCAACAGTGGTTATAATATTAATGACCCAGTTTTAATGGCGTGTGTGCCGACCGAGCCTTCTCCGCCACCCGCAAACGCCAGGGACTACACATTTTGTTTCGGAGGCACCTCTGCCGCCGCGCCGATAGTCGCCGGGATTGCAGGCTTGATCCTCGACCTTGACCCCAGCCTTACTCGCATCCAAGTACAGCGGCTGTTGCAAGACACCGCCGACAAGATCGAGGACTCGTTGGGAAGCTACAGTGTGGTCAACGGGTTTAGCAGCCCGGCTGCCGGCGACGCCACCCACGGCTACGGGCGGGCCAACGCATTCGAGGCGGTGAGGATTGTGGCCCCCACCGCCGATGGAGGACTCGGAGGCGTTGACATCTTCCTGCGCGACAACCGTCTCGACTGGGGCAATACCGAGAAGCCCAGCAGCTATCTGTTCGAGCCGACACGCGGCTTAATCGGGTTCTGGAGTAGTGTCGACATCAAGGTTGACGCCCCGCCCTATCAGCCGGCACCGACGACTCCCGCAGCCTTCGAGGCCTTCACGGACGAGAATCCGAAAGAAGGGATGACGAATAGGGTATATGTACGCGTGCGCAACCGCGGCCCCGATGCCGCAACATCAGTGACGGTGAAACTGCATTGGGCTTTTGCAGGAACCAGCCTGCCGTCGTTGCCGTCCGATTTCTGGACTACCTTCCCTGCTGATTCGTCGGACACCAGCAAATGGCATCCGATCAGCGCGCAGACGATAGCTAATCTTGACTATTGCGGCGCCTCAGTAGCAGGTACCGCGGCCGACGCCGCCCAGATTGTACAGTTTAACTTCAACGCGCCGATGGTAAACCCGACACAGCCGAAACCTGACCACTACTGCCTCCTGGCGATTATCGACTCTTCCGACGATCCGGTGTCGGCCGACTCACAGACGAAGCTCGTCGTCGATAACATCACGCCGAACGATAATAACGTTACTCACAAGAATGTCTCCTTACAGCAGGTGACTCGTGGAGGCAGATTCGACCAGATGCTTTACGTCCGCAACTCCTTTCCCTTTCAGATCGAGACGGTGCTGAAGATCAGGCGGTCGGAGGCATGCATGATTGCTATGGACGAGCTCAATTTCAACGAGATGTTCACCATGGAGGCCGGCGAGGAGATCCTGGTAAGGCTCGAGGGAGAGTACTTTGGTGTAAGGGAAGCTGAGGTCAGAATTGTCCAAGAGCGCGTCGACGGCGAACGAACCGAAGTTATAGGCGGGTACACGTTCTTGCTGCGTCCGTTCGAACTCGATTTTCCTGGGCCGTACTACAGTCCCTGGTCGCTCAGCCTTCACACCGGCGTGGCGTTTCCGAGAGGAGACATAACGGATTATCTCGATAACGGATTGAATTTCATTATCGACTTCGGATACGAATTCTCACGGGAGTGGTCATTCGTCGGGATGTTCGGCTACAACAGATTCGACGATAGATTCGACGGAGGTTTCTATTGTTTGAACCTGTCGGCCAACCTGCGTTATTACTTCAGGCGGTTACTCAACACCAGTTATTACATCGGCGCCGGCCCCGGGATCTACATTCTCGAAAGAGGCGGCAACAAATTCGGATTTAACCTGGGTGCGGGAATCGATATCGAGATAACCCCACGCGTTCTACTTGAGTTCGGCGGCGACTACCACCACGCATTCGATAGCGATATGAGGTTCCTGCACTTCCACATCGGCTTGGTTTTCAGGATCCCGTGACGCCGGATTTCGACCGCCCACTGCCGCTCCGCCAGTTCATTGTCGCGCTGCAGCCAGACGTTTACGTTTGCCTTGACTGCAGAGGTTTTTCAACAATCTCCGCATAAAAAAGATTCCGTTTTTGGCGATCGAAAAGTTAAGTAAGTGTAGAGGATGCAGGTCGGGCGCTGTATTTAGCCTTAAATCTAGCTCAAATTGGCGGGAAACGCCGATGGGTCGTTGCTGCAACCGCAATCAATCGCAAGTTATCAATGAACGAGTCAAGACCTGTCTTTCTCAGCGACCATTAATCACAGTTCCATTAAGTGTTCAGCACAGCACACTGTGACTTCAATAAGGGATCGAGCGGTTCGGAGAAGGAAGCCACTGTTTCCTTTTCGGTATCTGGATGAAGGTTATTTGTGGGGAGAAGTGCCACTAAACTTGTTTGCTGTACCAGGTCCTGCATTAACACGCTGGGAAAGGGGTTATGAACGCAGTATTTGGGTTCCCAACCCCTATCCGGGCACTAAGAGTAAATCCAGAAAGGAGAACACGTTATGAGCCCACAAGAGATACCCAGGTATCCATTTCGCAGGATCGGAGCTGCGGAAAAGCCAACCCCGAAAGTCCTAAGGAGCTTGGCGCGCCCGGAAACTGCATCGGGCCGACCGGAAACCAGATTGAGGCTCTCAAGAAGCTACCTCGATCGGGAGAAGAAACTCGCCGTCACGGAGAAATCGATCCACGGAGTTCGCCCCCCCAGATGGCTGTTAGCACGCATCGAGAGGCACGCGCCGGTGGGAGTCGTAGTAGATGACCTGCTCAAGCGATTGCGGCGCGCACCTTCTGCGAAAAATATCCGCTTCACTCAATGCGGGTTGAACGAGCTGGGGCGCAGACGAGGAGGTGGGAAACTACTTCGCCGCACCATAACACAGCAGCTGTTTGATGAATTTCAAGCGAAGTGGGAGGGATGACCATGCCGATTTCTGTGTTGTCAATCGTCTATACAGGGAACCATCAGAGCGGCTCCGGACAGATATTGGGGGTAGGTGCCACTCCTCGCTACAATCGGTTTCCGTCCAGCGAGATGCTCAGCATGGGTATACATCAGAATCTCAGCTCCGCGACCGTCTTCTCGTCGTCCAGGGCAGACGCAACGGTGATACTCTTCGCCCCGATCTTGCCGTTTCTGCCTATGCCGGATTACGCGGGGCGTTACATGCAGATCACCAATAGGAGAGGTTCCGGCTCGGAGTACGATGTCAACCTGTTTTCCAGCCATGGGTTCAACAACAGGGCCACCAGCGCCCTTGCCGTCGCGCCGTACAGAGGAAGTGAGGTTCGGCTGAGCTTCAGAGACCTGTTTCTCCAAAGATGGCGTGACATTATCGATGACGAGCTGACCGGCGGCGCGAGACGCGACGGCGATCCTGTTTTGACTTGGGAGATGTGGCCTTCCGGTATCAGCTATCTTGACTCCAACAGGTGCTATCTCAAGGTGCATCAGAATCTTGATATCGAAATTCACTGTTGGCCTGATTACGAGGCGAGTATTACTTACCATATCTATCTCTACCTCGATGGGGGCGGCCATCTGCATGGGCATGTCGCCCGCTGGGCCTACTGGATCGAAGGCGGTGCGAAGGCTGACGACATCGAGGACGAACTTGCCCCCGCAGTGATCTCAGGCATGGGCACGTTAAACGCAGAATTAGCTGCCCAACTTGGCGCTTACTCCTCGATTACTTGTACCGATCTTTTCTACCTGCCCGGTAACCAGGTCTCGCGTCCCCCCACGGGTGTGAGAACGGGATTTACAACCGACGACGTGACCATCGTGGTTGAATATTAATACGCCTATTAATTTAGGCGCATTAACGGCAGCCTCGTTGGCGCCCTTTGGTGTGAAATAGGCCTCCTCAAAGAAGTAGCGCCCACGCGGACGCGAGGGAGGAGTAATGACCTTGGGATCTAAGTTTTTTCTATTTACGTAGATTCTAAGTTTCCAAGACTCCTTTTGTTCCCCGAGCCATAACAGATCGACCGCGCTGTCGCAGCCTCCGCTGAAGCCGGCAAGGAACTAAAAGTAATTTAGTGAGCCTTATTGACCGATATATGGGGGGCGCTCACGACCCCGGATCTCGATTTGCTAGCGGAACCTTGATCGGTTGCGGTACGACTGGGTTCGGATACTCAATAGCAATTCGGGTTGGCGGTCTTCGGGCTATACGAGCAGGGCCTGGAACTGCGCGACGCCGGGGGAGTTCAGCCCCTTGATGAAATCGTAGGTAACGCCACCGACTACTAATTTGTCTGGGTCGGCGTGCGCCTCGGCGCCGAAGCCGGCCGACCGCAGCGCGGCGAGCACCAGTTCGCGCAGCTGCTCGGCTATCGTGCGCCGTTCGGCCATGTCGGAGGAGGCGCTGATCTGGCTCAGCAGTGCGCTGTTGGCGGCGCCCGCATTGACGATCGCCTTCCTCGCGTCGGATAGGACGCTCTCCCCGAACGGCTTGAGCTCCAGCAACTGCACGGCCGAGCTCCCACCCATGCCGTTGGCGGCGCGGAGGATGTCGTAGACGATGCCGTTGATGACGATCTTATCGGTTTTGCCGACCTCGAAAGCCGAGTGGCCCGCGTTGTTGAGCGCCTCGATTATATAGTCTCTCAACTCCTGGCCCCAGCGGGTCTTCTCTGCCTCCGTGGTGGCGGAGTTCATCTTGTCCAGCAGGTCTTGGCGCTCCCGTCCGGCCGCGAAGACGACTTCCTTGATTGAACCGGAGGCACTGCCGCCGCCGGCGTCGTAGCCGGTATCGTAGACGCGCAGGAACTGTGCGCTTGCGGGCGAGCCGGGCCTGTTGAGGGAGCCGATGATGTCGAATACCTGGCCGTTGACGACGATCTTATCCGGGCTGGAGCCGGCCTCGGCCACGTGACCGGCGGCCTGCAGCGCCTCGATGACACTGGCCCGGAACGTCAACGCCAGCGAGCGGCGCTCCTCCAGATCGGAGCTGCTGCTGATCTGGTTCAGCAGCAGGGCCATCTCGCGGCCCACGCGCGCCACAACCTCGGCCGGATTGCCGCCGGTAGCATCGCTGGAGAGGGAAACGGACACCGCCTCGTCGAGGGCAGGCGCCGCCGCAGCGGTCCAAGCTCTGCCGGCACCGCGCCGCGACACGGGATCGAGCGGCCGCAACGTTTCCACGCCAAGAAGGTTGGCCATCAACAGATCACTCATTGCCCTCTCCTCCGCAGACAGGACTCTGTTATCATTCGACACAATCGGAGGCAAACTCCTTGCCAAAACCAGCCCGTTCGTTAAGTGCTTTACCAACAGTAAGCTACAGCCTTCGTGTGAGCGCCCTCTTACGCCGGTGCCGGCTTAACCTTCCCACCAAGGGAAAAAAGTTCCCAGTGGAGCGAAAACGGTTTTCCCGCCTACGCGGCGCTGATCATTGACTCTTTTATGAAAGCGGCATATTGATTGGTAGTGGTATGTACTTTCCCGCTTCTCAACTGGAAACATAAGGGCTATGGGCAAGCATTCGTCGGCTGCTCTGTTTTCGCGCCTCCGCTGGGACGAGGCCGACCTGCAGGTGCAGACCGAGCTGCGCCGTGGCGAGGACCAATCCATCAGCACTATCGTGCTGGCCGACGGGGCCGTGGTTGCCCGCTCCGAGCGGGAGTGGATCGAGTGGAGCGGCCAGCTCTGGGAGCAGCGCAGGCTGAAGACCTACCAGGACTCCCTGGTGCGGGCGATGGAGCGCCTGCGCGACGAGAAGGGCGTCGACCTCGAAGGCCTGCGCCGCCTGTTCGACCGCCTGGTGACGGTCGCCCTGCGGGTCAGCGGCACGCCGGCGGCGAACGCCCTCTCGGTCCTGCCCGGCGGCCGCTGGGCGGCCCTCGTTGCCGCCGACGGCCGCGCCACCGACGCGTCGCCGGAGTCCAGCTCAGGCGCCGAGTGGTGCGCCTACGCGCCCAAGGTGATGGAGGCGGCCGGCGCGCTCCGCGGTCTCTTCGGCGCCAGGCCGGTGGCCGACGTCGTCCTGCGCACCGAGGAGGGCTACCTGATCCTCTTGCCCCACCGGGACGGCTTCCTCGCCGCCGAGGTGGACGGCCGCAAGGTGAGTGAGTCGCACGCGGCCCTCAAGAGCCTGCTGGCGGGGGAGGATAAATGAGCGAACGCTTCGCGGAACTCGAAGAGGTAACTGGAGTGCGCGGCCTGCTCGCCCTGGCACGGGCCGACGGGTCCCTCGTATACAACAGCTCCTCGCTCGACCGCTCCGCGTGCGCGCGCGCCGCCGCACTGTTGTGCAGGGACCTGGACGCCGCGCCGGCGGCGATAGCACACCTGTCGGTCAACCTCGAGGGGGGCGGGATTCTAGTCTATTTCATCCGCGATCAGGTTCTCGTCTTGCACGCTGGCAGCGACCTGGACGCTGTCGCGCTGCGCTCGCGCATCCGCGGGCTACTCGCGCCCCGACCGGAAGCGGTGGCCCCAGCGCCCGCACAGGAAGGGGAAGGCTCGGTTCTTACCGGGCAGGAAGCGACCCTCATGGAGGCGGTGATGCTGGCCCTCGGAAAGACGGCGGTCGAGGAGCTGGGCGTCTTCGTCGCCGTAAAGACGCTGCGCGAGACGAGGGAGGCGTGCCGGCGCGAGCACCGCTGCATCAACTCGATAACCGTCGGCAAGGACAGCAACATCGCCTTCCAGAGGCTACCCGGCTGCACCCTAGAAGAGGCAAACACCGCCTTCGCCAACTGGGCGGTGGCGTTCTTCCGCCGCTGCAACGAGATCGTGCCGATCTTCCCTCTCGAACTCGCCGTAACACTGCTCGAGCACCTGAGGCCGCACCTCGACAAGATCGGATTCTTCCAGGAATGGCAGCGGGTCGTAAAGGACCGCAACAAGGCAGGGCCTTGATCCATTTACGCGTTAAAGGCTCATTGCCGCACATAGAATCTCCCGGCCTTATCGTCCGCCTCAGCGGACTCAGCGGCCGAGCCCTCGCGGGCAGGCATCGTCATCATTGGACCACCAAAAGGCAGGGCCTTGAGCAACATAAGCAGTCATTCTCTGCTTAAATCCGACTGATTTTCCGCCATTTATTCCCGTAGTCCCTCAGAGCTTTGCCAGCGAACGTGCCGAGCGGTCAAAAGAGCCGCGCCCACACGACAGGACAGATTGAACCAAAGCTTGTGACCGTTCTGTTTCTTGAACGCGCTCCAACTATGTGTATTGCCACTTGGTTATACGGAAGCGGTCGCGAGCTGCAGGGGGAGATCGCTGTATTCACCATGGGCGCTATAACTTGTTTATTCTTCTATAATTAGCAGATCCTGGTAACACGTAGTACTAACTCAGCACGACGCGCTCACGCGGCCGGAAGCATGTCAAATAATGCTACGCATAGCTGGTATGGTGATTGCACTAGCTATCTTTAAGTTCAGTCTTCCGTGTTCAACGGTGTGGAAAGGAGGTGGTGAGCTGAATAGATTTAGCGATCCCAAGTGCGTTTTCGGAATCCAACGAAAAGAGCCTGAATGGGAGGCAATCGTGAGAAAACTTCTTCCTTTGCTCTTGGTACTGCTTGTGGCCGCTACGGCGTTCGCCCAGCAGAACAGGAGCCGTATTATGGGAACGGTGGCCACCGCCGACGGCGCCGTCATCACGGGTGTGACCGTTACTATCTCATCCGACGCACTGATTGCGCGCCAGATGACGTTGACCACCAACGAGCGCGGGGCCTACCGCTTCGTGCTGCTGCCGGTGGGCACCTACGACATCAAGTTCGAGAGGGAGGGCTACAACACCATCGAGCAGGCCGGCATCGTGGTCGACTTCGAGGTAACTGTCACGCTCGACAAGGTGATGACGCCCTCGGAGTTCGAGCGCGTGGTGACGATCACCGGCGAGGCGCCGATCGTCGACAAGACCGACTCAGCCCTCGGCGACACCCTTGACCTCGACTTCCTCCAGAACGTACCCAACACCCGCTGGGTATGGGGCCTGGCCGAGCTGACTGGCGGCTTCACCGACGACTCCGGCTTCGGCGGCAACATCGAGGTCGGCAATGCCCACCACACCGACGGCATCAACCTCACGGACCCGGCCTCCGGCGGCGACAGTATCGCCAGCGGGGCGTTAAATATGGAGGCCATTGAACAGTTCGACATTGCGCTAATCGGCGCCCCGGCCGAGTATGGCGGCTTCACCGGCTCGGTGCAGAACGTGGTTACCAAGAGCGGCGGCAACGACTTCCACGGCGAGGTAAACTTCTTCGCACGGCGTGTTGGCTGGGTGAGCGACAACACCGGCGCTTACGAAAGTATCAGCGCTCCGACCGCCAGCGATATCGACGAACCGAACTTCGCCGTCGGCGGCCCGGTGATCCGCGACAGGATCTGGTTCTTCGCCAACTATAGCTACTACAAGCGCAATCAGCAGCGGGAGATAATGGAAGCCCAGGTCGTCACGGCAAACAGGCGCACACACAACTACTTCTTCAAGGTAAGCTCGATGTGGGACGACCGTAACATCACCTACGCCAGCCTTTTCGGCCACAGGCGCGACGACAGCCACCGCCCCGACTGGTGGTGGTACGGATGGCGCACCCACTACGACGGCAGCATGTTCACGCAGAGTACCACAGGCGACGTCTTCCTGCTGCACCACTCCTGGGTGGTCAGCGACGACCTGATCGTTGAGGGGCGCCTCTCGATCACCCGCAGCGGCTTCGACCTGGACCCGCGCAATCCCGGCATCTCGGCCATCGACTGGTGGACCTACGAGCAGGTTCCGATCACCGGCACGACCGAGGGCACCTACTCCCGCGTCGAGTACTACGAGCGCCCGCGCGACAACCTCCTGCTGACCCTGCAATACTTCAACGACGATCTATACGGCACCCACAGCTTCAAGTTTGGAGTTGAATACGACAACAGCGTTTCTGAACGCTTCTTCGACTCCCAGGACATCGTCTACTTCGACGGCAATCGCGAAACGCCGGTCGCCATGCTCGACTACGGCGTCTTTACATCCGGCATCCGCATGAAGCGCTACGGGCTCTACGCTCAGGATAGCTGGAGCGTCAATGATCGCCTGACCCTGAACATCGGGATTCGTTACGACGACACGAGCGTGCTCTCCAACTATCCAGGCGATGCGCCTATCGGCGGCGACGAGGCCCTGGGCTTCGGCGATTGGGCTCCACGCATCGGCTTCGCCTACGACCTGTTCGGCGACGGCAGGACGGTATTGCGCGGGCACTTCGGACGCTACTATGAAGGCGTTGTCGGCGGCAATGTCGAGGAGCTCGCCGCCGATATCCCCACCACCAAGTACTACGGCTGGGGTGAATACTGGTATGGCGTAGATTACGGCTGGGTCCTCTGGGACGAGTGGGGCGGCTCCGGCAACAAGACCGTCGATCCGGGCATCGAGAACCAGTACACCGAAGGCTTCCTGCTGGGTGTCGAACACGAGCTGATGCAGAACCTGGCGACTGGAATCACCTTCATCTACAAGCGCGACCGCAACCAGATCGGAGTGATCTCCCCCGACATCACCTGGGAGCTGGAGAACATCAGCTTCAGCAACGAGAACGGCTCCTACTCCGGTCCCATCTACAACAACGTCCTCTACGGCCTGCGCGAGATCTACACCAATCCCGACAGCTCCATGGTCGGAATGCTGGATGATCTCTACCGCAAATACTGGGCTATCATGTTCGAGGTCCACAAGCGTATGAGCGACAACTGGAGCCTGATGGCCAGCTACACCTACAGCGTCAACACCGGCACCCAGGAAAACTCCTGGTCTTCCGCCCAGGGTTTCTCCACCTTCAACTACCCGAATTTCTTCATCAACACGGATGAGAGTACCCGCATGAGCATCGACCGCCCACACATTCTCAAGATCAGCGGCACATATATCGCCCCGTTCGACATCTACGTAACCCCCGTAGTGACTTACCTCAGCGGCACCCCATGGGTCCCGTGGATGAGCTGGGATTGGGAGTGGGTCAACCTCGAGGTTATGGACGGCAGCAGGCGCTTCGAAGGCCAGTTCAACGTCGACCTGCGGCTCGAGAAGGCGTTTGTCTTCGCCGACCGCTATCGCATCGGCATCCTCTTCGACGTCTTCAACCTCTTTAACGACGATGCTCTCACCGGTTACAGGTCCTGGAACATCCGCGCCTCTACCTACATGGTGCCAGGCACCATCGCCGATTCCAGGTTCTACCAGCTCGGAGTCCGCTTCATGTTCTAACTGCGGGATTAGAAGCGCAAAGGTGCCCCCGGGTAAAACCGGGGGCACTTTTTTAATATGTAACGGAACGGACGGGACTGCCGGCTCAGCTGCGGCGGGCGCTTCTTGGTGTATCTGTCCCGCCGTTTGAGCCGGAAATGAGTGGAAGGTTGAGCGCCGCTGCTAGTCGCCGAGGTCGCGGTAGAGGACGTCCCTGCGCCGCGGCCTGAACCCCGCGTCGGCGATGTGGCGGATGATCTCCGCCTCGCTTATCCGGTAGTCAACGCCGGCGGCGGCGACGACGTTCTCCTCGATCATCGTCGAGCCGAAGTCGTTGGCGCCGAAGGCCAGCGCCACCTGGGCCACCTTGGCGCCCTGGGTCACCCAGGAGGCCTGGATGTTGTGTACGTTGTCCAGCAGCAGCCGTGCGGCGGCCAGCGTGCGCAGGTAGTCGGCCGCGCCGGCGTTCGACCCATCCGGCGTTCGGCCCTCAAGCTCGGTATGAGCTGGCTGGAAGGTCCAGGGGATGAAGGCGGTGAAGCCGCCGGTCTCGTCCTGCAGCGCCCGCACGCGCAGCAGGTGCTCGACGCGGTCGCGCGGCGTCTCCAGCGAGCCGAACATCATCGTGGCGGTGGTGCGCAGTCCCCGGCTGTGGGCCTCGCGCATGACGGCTATCCAGTCGTCCGCGCTGCACTTGTGCGGGCTCAGCCGGCTGCGTACGCCCTCGCTGAGGATCTCGGCCCCGCCGCCCGGAACGCTCCCCAGGCCGGCCTCCTTCAGCCGCTCGATTGTCTCGCCTACGCCGAGGCCGGAGCGCCCGGCGATGTGAACCAGCTCCGGCGGCGACAGGGCGTGCAGGTGGATCGGGTGGCGACTGCGGATGTAGTGGAACAGCTCCTCGAAATAATTGATATCCAGTCCCGGATGCAGGCCGCCCTGGAGCAGGATCGAGGTCGCTCCCAGTCTCTTTGCCTCGTCGATCTTGGCGCCGATCTCCTCGCGGCTCAGCAGGTAGCCATCCGGGTCGCCCTCGCGGCGGAAGAAGGCGCAGAAGCGGCAGCCGGAGCTGCAGATGTTGGTGTAGTTGATGTTGCGATCGACGAGGTAGGTGACTACCGGCTCGGGGTGGAACCTCCGCCGCACGGTGTCGGCGATGGCGCCGAGCCAGAGCAGGTCGTCGCAGCCCAGCAGGTAGAGGCCGTGTTCGGCCTCGAGCCGGCCGCCGCCGGGCTCCCGGACGACGGCCTCGACCTCACCCCTCATAGAAGCGGATGCGGGGCACGCCGTCGATCAGCCCGTGCTCCCAGGCCTTGATGTAGAACAGCTTCAGCCCCGTCAGCTCCTTATCGCTGAAGCTGTAGCGCATGTTCTCGCGCAGGTAGTTCTCGTTCAGCTCCGTGCCGTCCTGAAGCGGCGTGGGGTGGTTGGCGGCGATCTTGTGGATGCTGAGCAGTCCCTGCCGCAGGGAGTCCCGCAGTACGGCAACATCCTCAGCGCCGATGGCGCTTTCCCGCCCGGCGAGGAAGGCGTAGACGAACGGGTGACCGGTCAGCTCCGACCAGTCGGCCCCCAGGTCCCGCCGGACCACGACTTTCTCCGCGCAGTAAAGCGCCGGGTCGCCGATCACCATGGCCGCGCCGTAGCGCTCAAGCATCATCGCGGGCTCCGGCTCCGCCTTCTCCGTCTCCGGCGCGATGCCGTAGCTCTCGGCGCAGAGGATCTGCAGGAGCGTTGCCGAGGAGCGCGAGCTGACGTCGACCGCCACGACCTTTAACTCCTCCAGCGGCACTTTAGCCAGCAGCAGCACCGATGCCACCGGCCCCTCGGAGGCGATCGCGATGTCCGAGACTATCCACAGACCCTCGCCCCCCCCCTCGGTGCGGGCGTACTCGATCGAGGGGATCAGCGCCAGGTCCAGCTCGCCGTCCGCCAGCTTGCGGGCACACTCGGCGGGCGAGTGGTAGCCGATCTCGAAGCGCTCGGCGCCGAGGCCGGCCTCGAGGCCGTAAAAGATCGGCTTGGCGTTCAGATAAGGTATCGCTCCCAGGCGGATCATGCTCATGAGGCTAACCCTCGCGACCGGCCGTCAACAGCTTTTCCACATATTGTGGAAAACGACAGCCGGGTCCAAGATTCAGTGTACCGTTGCATACTCAATCCTATACCCGCCGTCCAGTCCCTCCCGGACCCTGGTGCGGCCGGCGGCAACACCGTCAGTACTCCTTTAGAACGTTGTAGACGGTGTCGCGTTCCATCGGCCGGCAGCCGGCGCCGCGGATCAGATCGAGCAGCTCGGCTACGCTGAGGCTCTCGGCAGTCCGCGCTCCGGCCATGTGCGTGATTCTCTCCTCAATCACCGTGCCGTCGATGTCGTCGGCTCCGAAGGTTAGCGTCAGCTGCGCAATCTTGGTGCCGACCATGATCCAGAACGACTTGATGTGCGGCACGTTGTCCAGCATCAGGCGGCCCACGGCGATCGCCCTCAGGTCGGCGAATCCGGTCGTCGGCGGCAGCCCCGCGAGCCCCGTGTTCTCGCTGTGGAAGGCCAGCGGGATGAAAGTCAGGAAGCCGCCGCTCTCGTCCTGCGCCTCGCGCAGGGCGATCAGGTGGTCGACCGCCTCGGCCGCCGTCTCGATGTGACCGTAGAGCATCGTGGCGTTTGATGGGATCCCCATGCGGTGCGCCGTTCCGGCCACCTCGAGCCAGCCCTGCGGTCCCAGCTTCGTGGGGCAGAGCTCTGCGCGCACGCGGCCGCTGAAGACCTCGGCCCCGCCGCCGGGGATGCTGCCCAGCCCCGCCTCGCTCAGCTCCTCCAGCACCTCCTGGACGCTTTTGCCGAACTTCTCGGCGAAGTGGGCGATCTCCACGCAGGTGAACGCCTGGATGTGGACGTCAGGGCGCAGCTCCCCGATCAGGCGCAGCATCTCGAGGTAGTACTCCCACGGCAGCTCGGGGTCGAGGCCGCCGACTATGTGCACCTCGCTGATCCGCTCCTCCAGCCGCCCCTCGATCTTGCGCCGGATCTCGTCGAGGCTCATCCGGTAAGCCCCTTCTGCGCCCTCGGCGCGGCCGAAGGCACAGAAGCGGCAGAGGTTGACGCAGATGTTGGAGTAGTTGATGTGCTGGTTGCGGATGAAGTAGGCGTCGCGGCCATGCAGGCGCCTCCTGACGCGGTCGGCGAGGACGCCGACGGCCAGCAAGTCGGGATTGGCCATCAGCCGCAGACCGTCGTCGCGGCTCAGCCTTTCGCCCTTATCGACCTTCGCAGCGATGCTGCCCAGGCCGGCGCGCTCGATCCGCTCGTCGAAAATCGCGGTCTTCTCCATGCTCCTGCCAACTACCGGCGCCACGCTCCTCAACGTCTAAGCTAGAGGTACCGCAGCGGTGGAGGTCAATCTTGAGTATACCCCGCTCCCGCTCCATGTCCAACCTTACAGCAGTAACATCATCGGGCGGCAGCCGCTTTCAGGTAGAATAGGGAGAACAGAACGCGATCAAGTTGGAGGTTAGATATGTCGTCCAGGTTCAGCAACGTTCTCGGCTCCGCGGCGGTGATCGCGGTCGCCGTCGTCGTGATCTTCGTGCTCGTCGGCGTCGGCGCCGACCTCGAGGCCGCCGGCTCGTCGTTGCGCGAGCACGAGTCCGCCCTGCGGCTCTACGCCGAGCTCTCCGCCCGCCTCGAGGCCCTCGAGCGGAACTTCGAGGCCCTGCGTCCGCCCGACGGCGAGAGCGCCACTGAGGCGGGCGGCGACGCCGCTGCCGACGGCGGTCAGGACTACGAGTACTATTTGCGCAGCATCGCCGAGGATATCGACACGATAGCTTCCGAGATCTCCTACATCAGGCGCGCCCTCGAAAACCGCTGACAACGCGACGGCTTGTGCGACGCGACTGGCCTACTGCGGCGGCGCGTCTGCGGACGGCAGAGCCTCGACTTCGCAGAGCGCGCCGGTGCGCTCGAATGCGGCCTTGAGCTTCGTTGCCGTCTCGTGGTCGAGGTTACTCTTGATGATCTTCTTGCTGCCGCACATCAGGTGCTCGATCTGCTCCAGGTCGGCATTGAACAGCTCCGCCAGCTTGCGCTTGACGTTTTCTTCATCTTGACCCTCGGCGATGCCGCCGTCTAAGACCAGCATGTAGAGCGCCTCTCCCATCGGTCGCCATCCTATATTATAGATGATTTGCAATGCTCGCCCTTATTCCTCGGCGCTTCTGCCAAGAGCGCCTGTAAGCGGACTCCATCTCTTCTGTTAATAGTATAATTGATTAGAGACAATATATTTACTTAAAAAGGTTATGATTATCAAATATTTACAAATCTTGACCTCTACTCGATCAATAAGTTAGATGTTTTTCTTTACTTTGTCTTGACAGTATCCTCTTGACATTGATACTATCCAATGAGTGACTTTAAATAACCAGCGTGAGAGCGTCAAATGAGATATATTATCTTTCTTATGGCCATTTCAAGCGTCTTTTACCTGATCTGCCTTCCCTGTTGTTCTCCAACTTCTCATGATTCTGATAATGATGATGAGCGTGAATCAAGAGTTTCCATGCCTGAAATCTTTCGATTGTTACCAAGAGGTGATTACACTACTGCTGTAGGCTATAGGATAAATGAATTGCTCAACTCTGATATTTTCACGCAATTATCATCCAATTACACATCAGTACATTCTCAATTGGAATATATGGAAGAATTTATCGATGAACTCAATATCAATCCAACTTATTCTGTTCAGTTTATTAACATATATGGTGATCCTCTTAATTTTAGTGAAAGAATCTTTAGCATTATTGCCCCGATTAAAAGAGGTGATTATCAATATTATTTTGAAAATAATTCACCCAGTTCAAATTTACGCGAATTACAAAGAGAAAATATATCTTACTGGATTACCGAAGATAATATTTATGGATTTATGATGTATGATGAAGGAGTTATTAATGCAAGTAAAAATACTTTGGAGTATATCATTGATGTTATTACTGGAAATAGGTCTGCATTTATTGAAGAAAATCACTTCAGAACAGTTTTGCAATTAGCTGATTTCGAAGCAACGCTGTTTAGCATTATTTGGGGTGGTCTTGAAAATAAATTGAATGGGATTAAATATAGCATTAATTCTATTTTAAATGACGAACAACTTCTTTCTGCGATAGATCATCTTCGGGCATTTATTGTTTTAGTTTATTGCCGAAGTGACATTGAATTTTCTTTTAAATTGTTATTTGATAACAGTGATCATGCTAACTCTGCTTATGATGCTTTGATTGATCATATTGAACCCCTCTTGGAGAGATACGGATCAAGATTGATAAGTAATTTTTTATTTGGTCTAAAATACAACATAAATAATTATAGAGAATTGGCAGAAAGAGTTCAAATCAACCTAAATGAAGAGACAATTGAAATTGAATTCTGGCTTAATTGGAATGATTTAGAAAATAACCTATCGGATAACGAAGAAGTCATAATTTTAACTTGTGTAGAATCCATAGCATGTGCACCAGATGGAACTCTTTATGTAACTATTGGATATGATCGCAAGATATTGCATCTCACTGAAAATGGTGAGCTTATAAATATGTGGGAGATTGAAGGAGTAGATGAAGAAGGTATAAGTGATCTTGGGGGAATTGCTATAGGATCAAACGGGACATTATTTGTTTCTGACAGAGATAATCACAAAATTATTCAATTTGATGAATATGGAAATATCCAAAATGAATGGGGAAATGAAGGCAGAGGAAGAGGCCAATTCTCTCATCCTATAGGAATAACGGTAACAGAAGACGGCCTTGTATATGTTGTGGATTCAATGAATAATAGAATACAAGTATTTAATGAAAATGGTCAATTTGTTAAAGAATGGAACGTGGGGATTGAAAGGAGAAGAAGGGAAATGTTAACACCAAGACCATTTGATATAGCAATAGCACCAGATAATACTATATATATTACATATTTATGGGAAAATATAGTACGACATTATAGCGAGACAGGAAATCAACTAAATGAATGGAGTTATGGCAGTGATTATGAATATGATTCGCCAAGTACAAACATAGAAATTAATCAAAATGGAGAGATATTCTTGATAGACACCGAAAATAATAGAATATTAATATATGATTTAGGCGGAAGGTTTTTACGAAGATGGGGTGATGAATTGGAAGATGAGGGATCATTTTATCCGAAAGATGTAACATTTCTTTCTGATGGTACGTTCTATATAGCTGAATCTTTCAAGATATGCCATTTTGATAATAATGGAAATCTAATCAGGTCGTGGAAAGACAGTAGGGGGAGCATTTGGTAGAACGTCATTACATATAACAAATATAAATCTAAACATGTTTATATATGAAGAGAATCGAGAAATGTTTATAGTTTTAGTTTTATCCAAAGTACATTAATACGGCGTTTCACTTCGTCTGGCGTCTTGAGCTCGTCCGGCCAGCGCCGTTCAAAACCTTCCTCCGGCAGTTTCCTGGTGGCGTCGATGCCCATGCGGGAGCCGTAGCCGAAGGCGCGGCTGGCGTGGTCGAGGATGTCGACAGGCCCGAGGCTGAAGGCTACATCGCGCTCGGGGTCGATGTTGCAGAGCGCCTTCCAGAGCACCTCGCGCGTGTTGTGGACGTCGACGTCGGCGTCCACAACGACGACGACCTTTGTGACCATCGTCTGCCCCAAGCCCCACAGGGCGTTCATCACCTTGCGAGCCTGGCCCGCGTAGCGCTTGTCGATGGCTACCATCGCCAGGTTATGGAAGCCGCCCTCGACCGGGAGCTCGATGTCGACTATCTCCGGGACGGCAGCCCGCAGCAGTGGCAGGAAGATCCGCTCGCTCGCTTTGCCCATGAAGGCGTCCTCCATCGGCGGCGGCCCGACCACGGTGGCCGGGTAGATCGGATCCGCCTTGTGCGTCAGGCAGGTGAGGTGGAAGACGGGGAACTCCTCCTCGAGGCTGTAGAAGCCGGTGTGGTCGCCGAACGGCCCCTCGGTGCGCCGCTCGCCCGGCTCGACGTAGCCCTCGAGCACGAACTGGCTCTCGGCCGGCACCTCGAGGTCGACCGTCACGCACGTGACCACCTTCACCGGCCGGCGGCGCAGGAAGCCGCTGAAGAGCAGCTCGTCGATCCCCTCGGGCAGCGGCGCCGTAGCGGCGTAGATCGTCGCCGGGTCGGGGCCTATGGCTACTGCGACCTCGAGCCGCTCGCCCCGCTGCTCCGCCTTGGCGTAGTGGGCCGCGCCGCCCTTGGGCGGGTGCCAGTGCATGCCGGTGGTGCGCGCGTCGTAGAGCTGCATGCGGTACATGCCGACGTTGCGCCGCCCCGTCTCGGGGTCCCTGGTGAAGACCAGCGGCAGCGTTATGAAGCGCCCGCCGTCGCCCGGCCAGCACTTGAGGATCGGCAGCTCCGCCAGGTCGGCATCGTCACCCTCGAGCACAACATCCTGACATGGGGCCTTTTTGACTGTCGCGGGGCCGATTTCGGCCAGCTCCTTGAGCTTCGGCAGCAGTGCAAGCTTGGCCATGAAACCCGACGGGATCTCTGGCCGGATCAGTTCCTCGACACGCACGGCGACCTCGTTGAGTTCCTCGACACCCAGAGCCATCGCCATCCGTTCGGCCGTCCCGAACAGGTTCATCGCCACCGGGAATCGGCTCCCCTTCGGCTTCTCGAACAGCAGCGCCGGTCCGCCCGCCTTGACGGCCCGGTCGGCGAGGGCGGCGATCTCCAGAACCGGGTCGACCTCTTCCGCTATTCGCGCCAGCTCGCCCCGCGCCTCCAGCGCGGCTACGAAATCCTCAAGCCTCTCGAAAGCTTCCATCCGTCAGCTCCAAGTATTCGATTTGACCCCTACCTTCACCTCTCACCCATAATAACTACATGAGGGCACCGGCGCGCGCAAGCGTGGAGCGGGCGATATACAAGGATTAGAAGCGGCAGCATTTATTGGATGGGAATCCAAACCGCGTTCGCTCTTGATGCTTCGCGACTCCGTTATCCCTGTGGGATCGGAAAGGCTTTCCGTACCTCTCTGGTTTAACATGGCCCGCGGCCGGGTTCGAGTGTATCATCAGCTCGGCAAGGCCGAATGAGGTGGGGAGATGCTAAGCCTATTGGTTGTCCTGTCGGCGTTAACGTTTATTTTGTTTCCCATCGCCTGCGTGGAGAGCGAGGAGGCCGTGGAGATGGCTGCGCAACGGGTCGAGGGCAGCGATGTCGAGATCACCGTTGTCTTCGACAACTACCCGTCCGACGCGCGCCTGGAAACATCGTGGGGGTTTGCCTGCGTCATACGCGGCCTCGAGAAGACGGTGCTGTTCGACACCGGCGGCAACGGCGGCATACTGCTGGGCAACATGCAGACGCTGGGTTTCGACCCCGCCGAGATAGAGGTAGTCGTCCTCTCGCACGTCCACATGGATCACATCGGCGGCCTGCAGGCCTTCCTGAGCCGTAACGGCGACGTCACCGTCTACATGCCGGCCTCGTTCCCGGATGGAATCGGGGAGCTCGTTCGCAACGCCGGCGGGCGGGTGGTGGCCGTCGACGAGCCGCTGGAAATATTCAGCGGCTTCCACTCCACAGGCGAGATGGGCGAAGCTATCCGCGAGCAGGGCATCTTCTTCCGGGCCGCGGAAGGGCTCGTCGTCGTCACCGGTTGCGCACATCCCGGTGTCGCCGAGATGACCGCGCGCGCCGCAGAGGTCGGCGGCGAGGCCCCCTACCTTGTCATCGGCGGCTTCCACCTGGGCGGGACCGACGATGCAACGGTCGGGGCGATAATCGAGCGCCTGCGGAGCCTCGGCATCCGAAGAGCACTGCCGACACACTGCACCGGCGACAGGGCGCGCGAGCTCTTCCGCCAGGCCCTCGGCGACGGCTACATCGAGGGCGGCCTCGGCACCACGATTCAAATCGCCGCTTCCCAGTGAACCGCTTCTGACCATTATTACCTGGTTTCTAACTCAACGGCAGGCCTTTTGGGGCGCATGAAGGCGCCCCCTACTGTGAGCCTGGCGTGTATCCTAGTAGGGGCGGCCTTTATGCCGCCCGGTGTGTGTCCCGGCTCACTGTCACTGAGATAACGCCCTGTCTCAACTATTTCAGCAGGAGGGCCGACATTCTTGTCGGCCGATCATGGACAAGAATATCCGCCAGGGCACGTCTACGCCAATGCGGACGGCGGAGCTCAGCTCCGCAAGCTGTTTTAGTTTCCTACCGCGTTGGCCTCTGTCAACCCCCCCCGACGAGGGTGACGATCTCGATCGCGTCGCCGTCGGCCAGCGGCGTCTGCTCGTAGGTGGTGCGGGGGACGATCTCGCGGTTGCGCTCGACCGCCAGCCCCCGACCCCTGCGCTTGACCTCCAGCGACTGAAGCAGCTTCTCGACCGTTGCGCCGTCTTCCAGCCGCCTCTCCTCGCCGTTGACGGTTACGGAGATCACCCGTCGACCTCCTTGAAGCGGGCGGTGAAGTGGCGCAGCGTCGGCGCTGCGTAGGTCAGCTCGAGGCCGCGGATCGACCCGGCCCTGCCGCAGAGCTCGACTATGGCGTCGACCACGTACTGCAGGTGGCTGGCGGTGTAGACCCGTCGCGGGACGCAGAGCCGCACCAGCTCCATCTCCGGGTAGCGGACCTCGCCGGTCTCGGGGTCGGGCTCGGCAGACATCAGCGCGCCGATCTCGACGCCGCGGATGCCGTAGTCGCGGTAGAGGGCGGCCGTCATCGCCACGGCCGGGAAGCGCTCCTGCGGGATGTGGGGCAGGATCGCCTTGGCGTCGAGGTAGACGGCGTGGCCGCCGGTCGGCCGGATGTGCGGCACGCCGGCCTCGGCGAGCTGCCTGCCGATCTCGGCTACCTGGCCGACGCGGTAGGCGAGGTAGTCCTCGTCCAGACCCTCGAGCAGGCCGCGGGCGACCGCCTCGAGGTCGCGCCCGGCCAGGCCGCCGTAGGTCGGGAAGCCCTCGTTGAGGATCACCGTGTCGGTGACGCGCCGAGCCAGCTCCTCGTCGTCCAGGGCGATGAAGCCGCCGATGTTGACCAGCGCGTCCTTCTTGGCGCTCATCCAGGCGCCGTCGCCCAGGGCGAACATCTCGGCGGCGATCTCCCTGACCGACTTGTCGGCATAACCGCTTTCTCTAATCTTGACGAAATAGCTGTTCTCGGCGTAGCGGGCAGCGTCGAAGAGCATCGGGATCCCGTGCCGCCGAAGCAGCTTGGAGAAGGCTCGCGCGTTGGCCAAACTCACCGGCTGGCCGCCGCCGGAGTTGTTGGTGATCGTCAGGAAGCCGAAGGCGATCCGCTCCGCACCGGCTTCCTCGATCTGCTCCTCGGCCCTCCTGACGTCGACGTTGCCCTTGAACGGGTGCTCCGCCGCAGGGTCGTTGCCCTCGGGGATCACCAGGTCGATGGGGCGGCCGCCGTGGTGCTGCACCTGCGCGCGGGTGGTGTCGAAGTGTGTGTTGCCGATCACCAGGTTGCGCTCGCGCGTCAGCAGGTTCTCGAACAGGTAATTCTCCGCCGCCCGGCCCTGGTGGCAGGGGATCACGTGCCTGTAGCCGAAGACCTCCCTGACGGCGCCCTCGAAGTGCTCCCAATTGCGGCAGCGGGCGTAAGCCTCGTCGCCGCGCATCAGGCCCGCCCACTGGTTGTCGCTCATGGCGGAGGTGCCGCTGTCGGTGAGCATGTCGATCAGGATAAGCTCGCTTGGCACCAGGAAGACGTTGAGCCCGGCCTCGCTTAGCGCCCGCTCCCTTTCTTCTCTCGTGGTCGCGCGTATCGGCTCGACGGCCTTGATCCGGAACGGCTCCATCGGGAATCCCATCGGCGTCCTCCTGTCGCTGGGCGGCATGATATCACAGCGCGCGGACGGCTCGCCGCCGGGTGGAAGGAGAGCAACGGTTGTGGGAAACGCGAGCAGAGGCTAGAATCGGCTTGCCCCGATGCAGGTCACGACCCAATGATGCCGCTTGCCATCGCCGCCTTCCTGGCGGCGGCGCTGCCGTGCGCCGCGCCGGCCCTGCAGGATGAGGAGATCCTGGTCGGCTGCGACCTGCGGGTGGTCGAGCGGGAGGCGTACCTCTCGACGCTGGGGATAATCGACTACAGGGTCGGCACGCGGCGCGCCGTCGAGCCGCTGCTAGTCTTCAGCGCCGACGGCGACCCCGATGTCCTAGGTCTCGTCGCCGCCGACCAGGATCTGCCGCTGGCCACCCGGGAGGTTGCCGCCAACGCCATCCTCGATCAGCTCTACCTGGCTGACGCCTACTTCCAGACCTGCTCGGAGCACTACCTGCGCATCCTCTCCGGCGACCGCGAGCGCTCACTGCGCCTGAAGGGACACGTCGGGCTGGCGGCACTCGAGCACTGGTATTACCTCTCCAGGCTCGAGCGCCGCGACGGTGGGCCGCGGCCGCTCCGGCTCCGATTCGCTGCCGAAAGTGAGGTCGACGCGGAGACCTGCGCAGCCCTCGAGGCGCTCGCCGCGGGCGACCCTTCCGAGCTCGCCGGCGCCGCCGCCTGGATGGAGGGCCGCGGGCGGGATGACCCGTACCGGTCCTTCGACTCGTTGCCCTCGCCGGCGCTGCCGGAGGTGGAGCATCCGGAGGCGGAGATCGCGCGGGCCTGGGAGCGCCACCGGGGCGCGGCCGAACTCAGCGAGAGGCTCAGCAACCCGACCGATCCGGTGGCCGTGCGAAGCGCGGCGGTAGAGGTCCTGCGGGCCCTGCGCGGCGGCGACGACCGCGCGCTGCGCGACTTCCTGACACGGTTCCGCGCCACGATGCCGGCCTGGAGGGCAGGCATGCCGCTGTCCTCGGAGTTCCTCGAATTCTTCCACGGCCTCGCACGCCGCGAGGGCGACCCCTACATACGAGCCCTGGCCCTGGCCCCGGTGGCGGCGGGGCCGCGCGAGGGCGCCGTCAGGTTCCTGCTCGAGCGCCTCGGCGACGACGCGTCGCCGCTGGTGCGGCTCAGCGCCGCCGACTTGCTGCGCGGCTTCAGCGCCGACCACGAGGTGCGCCTGCGGATGATGGCTGATTTCCGCCACGAGGAGGACGCGCGGGTGAAGCTGCGCATCCTGCACGCCATAGTCTGGCCGCACGGCGAATCCCCGCCGCCCGACATACTCGCCTTCCTCCTGGGGCGACTGCGCGACCAGGGCGACGCGGCGGTGCTGGAGTTCATCGTCGTTGTCCTGGGCGAGGCGAGGGTGGCCAGCGCCGCCGAGCCGCTCGGGCGCTTGGCACGCGAGAGGTCCGACCCGATCCTCAGGGAGCGCATCGCCGAGGCGCTGCGCAGCATCAGCCGAGGCGGAGAATGATGCGGCCGCCCGACAGCCAACTGATGGAAACCATTGTTCGGCGCCGTAGCGTCCGCGCCTACGCACCGCGGCCGGTGCCGCGCGAGATGGTACTGCAGTGCCTGGAGGCCGCAAGCCGCGCACCCAGCGCCTGCGCCGTGCGGCCCTGGCGCTTCCTGGTGGTCGACGACCCCGGGCTGAAGGAGAGGCTGGCCAAGGCCGCCTTCTCCGGCATCTACAGCGCCACACGCTTCGCGGCTGCGGCGCCCGTGCTGATCGTGCTGCTCACCAGGTTCGACTGGTTCGTGCAGGGTGCCGGCCGACAGATCCAGGGGACCCATTACCACCTGCTCGACGCCGGCATTGCCGGCGAGCACCTGGTGCTTCGCGCCACCGAGCTGGGACTGGGCACCTGCTGGATCGGCTGGTACAACCGCAGGAAAGTTCGCAAGGTCCTCGAGATCCCCTGGCGTTACCGCATCTGCGCACTCGTGGCCCTAGGGTGGCCGGCTGAGGAGATCAAGCTTCACGAGAGAACCGCAAAGAGCGCCCACCAGATCGCCGCCTTTAACTCCGCTGATTTCCAAGCCGACCGGTGATCGCCGCCTCCGGCCCTCCACCTCTAACGCAATAGCGGTGGCGGCTGGCTATCTCATCTTCGCTGGAAGATATGATCTACCGTGCGGGCGCGATCCGCCAGAGGCGGACGAGTTCAGCGCGCTCCCGCTATAGGTTGCAGCATTCTGACGCAGTCTAAAGCGGTGCGTTTGTTCTCGCGCGATTACGTTGGGTGTTTCAAAAACTACCCTATTAACTGATCGCTCCGTCCCAGCCCTGGGCCTAGCCCAGCACCTTCTCCACAGTGGCTCCGATATCGGCTGGCGAGGCGACGACGTGGATGCCGGCCGCTTCCAGCGCCGCAACCTTCTCGGCCGCCGTCCCCTTGCCGCCGGCGATGATGGCGCCGGCGTGCCCCATGCGCTTGCCCGGGGGCGCCGTCTGGCCGGCGATGAAGCTGACCACCGGCTTGTCGATGTTCTCCCTCACCCACTCGGCCGCCTCCTCCTCGGCGGTGCCGCCGATCTCGCCGATCAGCACCACCGCCTCGGTGTCGCCGTCGGCGGCGAAGAGCTCGAGGCAGTCGATGAAGCTCGTACCCGGTATCGCGTCACCGCCGATGCCAATGCAGGTGCTCTGGCCGATGCCGCGCTCGGTGAGCTGCTGCACCACCTCGTAAGTCAGTGTGCCGCTGCGGCTGATGACGCCGACGCCGCCCGGCGTGTGCACGAAGCCGGGCATGATGCCCACCTTGGCCTTGCCCGGCGTGATGACCCCGGGGCAGTTGGGGCCGACCATGCGGACGCCGTGCGAGCGCAGGAACGCCTTGACGCGTACCATGTCTAGTGCCGGGATCCCCTCGGTGATCGTGACGATGAGGCCGACGCCGGCGTCTACCGCCTCGGCGATGGCGTCGGGCGCAAAGGCGGGCGGCACGAAGATGAGCGACGTGTTGGCGCCCTCCCGCTCGGCCGCCTCGGCGACGGTGTTGTAGACCGGGACCCCCTCCACCTCCTGGCCGCCCTTGCCGGGGGTGACTCCGGCGACGATCTTGGTGCCGTATTCGAGGCAGGCCTTGGTGTGGAACCTGCCCTCGCCGCCGGTGATCCCCTGCACCACCACGCGGGTGTCGTCGTCCACAAGAATGCTCATCTCGCACCCCCCTTCGACGCGGCCACCGCCTTCTCGGCCGCCTCGCCAAGGACGCGGGCGACGATGAAGTCGAAGTCCGACGCGTCGAGCATCGCCGCCGCCTCGTCGGCGTTGGTTCCCTGCAGCCGCACCACCACCGGCACCTCGACCTCGACAGTCTTCATCGCCTCCACCACGCCGCCGGCTACGCGGTCGCAGCGCACGATGCCGCCGAAGATATTGATCAGCACGGCCCGGACGTTGGGGTCGCTCATCAGGATACGGAAGGCCGCCGCGACCCGCTCGACGCTGGCGGTGCCGCCCACGTCGAGGAAGTTCGCCGGCATACCGCCTGAGAGCTTGATCAGGTCCATGGTCGCCATCGCCAGGCCGGCGCCGTTGACCATGCAGCCGATCGTGCCGTCGAGCTTGATGTAGCTCAGGTCATACTTACCGGCCTCGGTCTCCAGCGGCTCCTCCTCGCTGTAGTCGCGCAGCTCGGTGTACTCGGGGTGGCGGAACAGGGCGCTGTCGTCGAAGTTCATCTTCGCGTCCAGCGCCAGCACCTCGCCCCCCGTGGTCCTGACCAGCGGGTTGATCTCCGCCAGGCTGCAGTCGCTCGACTCGAACGCCTTGTAGAGCGCCGCGATGAACTTGACGGTGTTCTTAAAGGCATCGCCCTCCATGCCGAGGCCGAAAGCGAGCCGCCGCGCCTGGTTCGGCATCAGGCCTACTACCGGGTCCACGTGCACCTTGAGGATCTTCTCCGGCCTCTCGGCAGCCACCGTCTCGATCTCGATCCCACCCTCGGTGCTGGCCATGATCACCGGGCGCTCGGCGGAGCGGTCGAGGACTATCCCGAGGTAGTATTCCTTGTCGATGTCGATACCCTCCTCGATCAGCACGCGCTGGACCTCCTTGCCCTCGGGACCGGTCTGGTGCGTGACCAGAGTCATACCCAGCATCTCGCCGGCGCAGCGCTCGGCCTCGGCCACGTCGTGGGCCAGCTTGACACCGCCGCCCTTGCCGCGGCCGCCGGCGTGGATCTGTGCCTTGACGACGACGGTGCCGGTCGGCAGCCGCGTAGCGGCCACGGCGGCGGCGGAGGCGTCGGTGATCACCTCGCCGCGCGGCACCGGCACGCCGAAGCGGCTCAGAATCTCCTTCGCCTGGTACTCGTGGATCTTCACTTACCTCTCCTATCAAGTAGCGCCCGCCGAGAAAAAACGCCTGCGGGATTCGTGGGTGATTTGGCATAAAGTGTTTATTAACCGCACTTTGCGCGGGCGCTCGTTACCGCAGGCAAGCGGAATTGTCGCAAGCGGCCCTCGCTGTTGTCAAGGATGGCAGCGGACCGACTGGTGACCGCCGTCACTGAAACACGGTGTAACAGAATGTAGAAAAAGGGTTGGAGAGCTCCAGATATGCGGGATCCGGTTATATGTCCGCTTGTGGTGCGGCCGCCTCCGGAGCAGTTTCCGCTAACGGAGTCGGTCGCACTATCGGCGTAGAGTGGTACTGGAAATGTTGTTCGATAGGTACTTCGACGACGACAAGAAGACGCCGTCGTCTGACCCAGACCTCTTCGGCGAAGAGGAGCTGGTACCGGAGCAGCCGCTGCGCCAGCGGCGCAGCTTCGTGTTGCACTCGAGCGCCGTAGAGCGCACCAACCCGCGGCGCGAGCGCGGCTGCAGCAAACCGCTCTGCGACGACGTGGCTGGTATCTACGCCGTTCTTGACGGCGTCAGCTCCGAGGGATTCGAGCACGTCTCGTGCGTGCATGCCGCGCGCGTGCTGCTCTACTGGCTGAAGAGCACGCGCGAGCGCGAGGGCCTTATCCCTTCCGGCTCCGGCGATCCGCGCCGCGAGGCCCGGCGCCTCGAGATGGCGCTGAGCCGCACCCACTCAGAGCTGAAGAGCCTCGGCCGCAAGATCGTACCCGGCAGCGGTGCAACCATCGGCTGCTCCGCAGTCGCGGTGGTCCCGGCAGGGACGCACCTGGTGGTCGCCTGGCTCGGCGACGCCAGGCTCTACCGCTCGCGCGCCGGCGTGGTTACCCAGCTCACCGTCGACCATACCTTCTCGACTATTCGCCGGCTCATCGGCGGCCAGGACGATACCACGGTGCGGCGGTCGCGCCTGAACACCGTCCCGAGCAGCCACCTCGGCGCGGACGGTGCGGTCGAGCCCGAGATCAACGCCGTCGAGCTCCGCGACGGCGACCACTATCTGCTCTGCAACGCGGCCCTCGCCTGCGCCCTCAGAAGCGAACAGATGCGTACCCGGCTCGGCGAGGTGGCGACACCCGCATCGGTCGCCGAAAAGCTCCTCACAGCAGCCTCATATGTCGTCCCTAACGGTGACTTTTCCGCCATCGTTCTCCACACCGAAGCGAGATAGAAATCAGCAAGGAAGCACGACGCTTCTCTAACGGTTGAGCGAGGCGAGCTTCCTACTACAATCGGGAGCATGGACATCTCTGTTCACGGTCCGTAGGTGGCCGACAAGAATGCCCGCTAGGGCGCGCCTAGGTGGGTCGACCCTCCTGAGAAAGGGGTAATGCGGCAGACAAGAATACCGCTCCCCATAAGCTCCTTATCTACCGCTGTCGCTCCGCGATGAATGAGTACAGCTCCCGCCGCCACTCTGCCTCGAAGCCGGCATCGGCGAGGCGGCGGGCGACGCCGGCGACGACTAGCGACTAAGGAGCGGTGATGCAAACAGCTTGAGCGAAAGATTCACCTTGATTTCCTAGACCCCGGCAATTATAATTAGTTGTAATTACAAAAAGAGAATTACAGAAGGTGGTTATATGCACTCTGAAGGCTACAGAACGAAAATTGCAGGCAGGGTCTCAGGTTTATCGTCGCGCCAACTCGATTATTACGACCGCACCGGCCTGGTGAAACCCTCCGTACGGCCTGCCGATGGCTACGGCTCGCGAAGAAAATATTCTTTCACGGACATAGTTGAGTTGAGAACGGTAAAAGCGCTGCGAGAAAAGGTAAGCCTGCAGAAGATCAGGAAGGCTGTAGCCTATCTCCACACGCACTTTCCGGATGTTGAACAGCCGCTAGCGGAGTTGAGGTTTCTTTCTGACGGCGAGACCACTTTCGTGCTGACGAGCGATCCCAGGGAGATGCTCGACGCGTTGCGCCACGGACAGGTTGTAATTTCGGTGGCCCTGGGCCGGCTCATTGCGGAAGTGAGAGAGGAGTTGGAGAAAACGGAAAGTACTATTACCGAGCGGATAGAGGTTCGCGGGCTCGAATACACCATCGACTACACGCCCGATCTCGAGGAAGGCGGCTACGTTGTCACCTGCAGGGATCTACGTGGAGCTGTTTCCCAAGGGGAAACAGTCGACGAGGCGCGGGAGATGATCACCGACGCCATAACGATGATTCTTGAACTCCTTGAAGAGAGAGAATGGGAGAAGAGAGCCCGAAAGGCCGGTCGCTGAAGCTTCCCGATCTATCTCCTCAAAGGGTTATCAGGGTTCTGGGACGGTTCGGGTGGCCGTCCGCAGGGAGGGGAAAAGGCATACGCTCCTCGAACACACCGAGAAACGCAACCTGGTAACTATCCCCAGACATCGCAGACTGAAGAGAGGCACACTCAAGGCCATCCTTAGAGAGGCTGAAATTTCCATTCCCGAGTTCTTAGGGAACATATAGCGCTACAGCCCGACGTCGTTATCGATTAGCGACGAACGAGTACAGCTCCCGCCTCCATTCGGCTTTGAAGCCTGCCTCTGTGAGGCGGCGGGCGACGCCGGCGACGAAGTCGCGGCCGCGCCCCCTGCGGTACGGCTCGCCGGTGTAGAACAGCAGGCGGCCGCCTAAGCGCAGGACGCGCTGGAGCTGTCCGGTGAATCCGGAGCCGTAGAGCTCGCCGGCCAGCGAGAAGCGCGGCGGGTCGTGCAGGACGCAGTCGAAGGCGGCTTCCGGGAATCCGCAAATCAGCTCGGCGACGTCGCCCTCGAGCCTTTCGGTCGCGCAGTCCTCGAGAAACTCGCGCGACCAGGGATTCCAAAGGCGCAGCTCTAGCACCGCAGGATCGATCTCGACGCTGATTACTTTCTTCGCTCCCAGCCGCCGCTCCCAGGTCGCCGTGTAGCCGAGGCCGCCGCAGGTGTCCAGAACCCGGTCGCCAGCCACGACGACGGCCGCGGCCTTCGTGCGCGCGTCCTCGAACGGGTCGATGCCGGCGGTGCGGTGCATGCGCACGCCGCTGAGTTCGACCGTCGGCGCGCCGCCGGTAGGAACCAGCTTGGCGTAACCGCCCCGGCGCACCTCAAGTGGCCGTGGGCCGCCGGGCACCGCGGCGAAAACAGCGGTCGGCCTTTCGGTCACAGTCACCAGCTCGTCGCGGGTCACGGAGACGCCCCGGAGCGACGCGCCGCCGGATCCCAGGCGGACCGTTTCCATTGTTTGGCCGAGATCGAGGCTGATCTCAACCTCCTCGCGTCCGGCGTCGATCGCCGCCAGAAGCTCGGCCGCTTCGGCGGCCGCTATCAACGGCGGAATGGGTATTGGGGGCTCAGGCACCGGCCCGGCGCAGGAACGAGAGGCTGGTGATGCCGTAGCCGCGCGTCTCGGCGCCCCAGCCGGTTGGCAGTTGGAGCTGATCGCCGCGGCGGTATTGGAGGACGACCACACCGCCGTCGCGGCAGATGCCCGCCTTGGCTACCCGCTCGGCGATGCGGTTGTGGTGGTCCGCGTCGTAGGGCGGGCCGGCGAAGACGATGTCGAAGCGCTGCCCACTTTTACCCAGGGAGTCGATGGTGCGGTAGGCGTCGGCGCGCATCGGCAGGCCGCGGTTCGTGAGGCCGAGCGAGCGGAGGTTGACGCAGATGACGGTGAAGCTCTCGGGGTCGCTCTCGACAAGCAGCACCCCGGCGGCTCCCCGGCTGAGGGCCTCGATGCCGACGGCGCCGCTGCCGGCGAACAGGTCGAGGAAGCGCGAGCCGGGCAGCTCGGGAGCCAGGATCGAGAAGAGGCTCTCGCGCACGCGATCGGTCATCGGACGGGTGGCAGACGAGTCGGCGGTGCGCAGCCTGCGACCCTTGAATTCCCCGGCAATCACCCTCAGCATTCGTCGGCCTCCGTGACCGCGCAAAAAGTAAATCGCGTCACAGACCACATCGCCGATGCGGGAACCCAGGGAAGACCATGTAAGGATTTGTCTGATCGGCCGGCGCTGAATGAAACATTGTGGTTCATCGAGGACGTGGGGCCTGAATGGCCCCACCTACGCTGAATAATCAACATTTCTGCGCCTTGAGCCATTTCTGCCCACGTCTCCCCGTTCGTAGGTGGGGCCATTCAGGCCCCACGCTCTTGCCGCCTACATCTCCCCGTTCGTAGGTGGGGCCATTCAGGCCCCACGCTCTTGCCGCCTACATCTCCCCGTTCGTAGGTGGGGCCATTCAGGCCCCACGCTCTTGCTACCTCAGTGCCGATTCGATCACCCTCCGGGCTTCTGCGGCCGCGACTCCGCGCACCAGGACGCGCTTGCTCCTGCCCCGCCGCCCGGCGAGGATCTCGATGTCCGACTTCGCGACGACGAAGAGCTTGGCCAGGTAGCGGACCAGCTCGGCGTTCGCCTCGCCGTCGACGGGCGGCGCTGCCAGGCGCAGTCTAGGCTTGCCCCCCTCGCCCCCACTGCCTGCTCCGGCTGCGAAGCCGGTTTTCGAGGCCCGCGGCACCACGCGCAGCGTCAGCACCGCCCCCTCCGGGCTGTCCTCGACCCACAACTCCTCCGCCCGGGAGCTCATCACCGCCCCAGCCAGGTCTTCAGGCCGATGAGGACGATGATCAGCAGCAGCAGCAGCATCGGCGGCAGCGCCGCGTACTCGAGGCGCGGCGACGTGCGCGCGATTCGCCGGCGGAACGGCCGCACCAGCGGCTCGGTGATGCGGAACAGCCACTGAACGGCGGGGCGGTAGGGGTTGAGGCGCAGCGCTACTGCGGCCATGCGGAACGCCAGCAGCCAGAACAGCACCACCGCCACGACGTAGAGCGCCACCTGGAGCGTGCGCAGCATCGCGTCTAGCGACCGCGCCGGCCGAAGATGGCGGTGCCGACGCGGATCAACGTCGCCCCCTCGGCGATCGCCTCCTCGAAGTCGCCCGTCATCCCCATGCTCAGGTGCCGCAGCTCGACGCCCAGGTCGAGCTCGCCGAGGCGGTCGCGCAGCTCGCGCAGTCGGCGGAAGTACGGCCGCGCCCGTTGCGGATCGTCGAAGAACGGCGGCAGCACCATCAGGCCGTCCGCCCTCAGGTTGTCCATGCCGGCGAGATCGCGCAGCAGCTCGGCCGCCCGCGTCTCCTCGACGCCGCTCTTCTGCGGCTCCATGTCGAGGTTTACCTGCACCAGCGCCCTCATCGTGCGGCCCAGCTCGCCCAGGCAGCGGTCCAGCCGCCTCGCCGTCTTGGCAGAGTCGAGCGAGTGGATGCGGTCGAACAGCGCCGCCGCAGCCCTCGCCTTGTTGCTCTGTAGGTGGCCGACCAGGTGCAGCTCGACGCCGCTGAGGGGAGGATCGTACTTCGCCTGCGCCTCCTGCACCCGGTTCTCGCCGAAGACGCGCTGCCCGGCTTCCAGCGCCTCCTCGACGCTCGCGCGCGCGAAGGTCTTGGCCACGGCCACTAGCGTGACCTCCGCCGGGTCGCGCCCCGCATCGGCGGCGGCACCCGCCACGCGCTTGTGCAGGGCGGCGAGGTTGTTCGCAATACTGCTCATAGCCATAGCCAGCGAGTCGAATTCTAGCACCCCGCGGCGGCCTAAGTCAACGCAGGAGCCTTCAAAATAAATAACTTGACATATCGGCACTCAGGTATTATATTGTTAATAGACTAAGATGGTGAGGGCCGCGAGAGGCGGTCTTGGCAGACAGAATAAACTTGGGTATCTGGAGGTTTTAAAATGGCAATCGTTCGTAGGGACCCTTTCAGGGACTTTTTCGGCCGTGGAGGCAACCTGGGCCCCGTCTTCGGCAGGTGGGCTGATGAGGACGACACCAAAGAGAGCGCTTGGCGGCCCGTGGTCGACATCTTCGAGACAGATGACGGCGTGGTGATGCGCGCCGAGCTGCCGGGTATGGACAAGGACGACGTCAAGATCGGACTCGAGAACAACGTGCTGACGCTGCACGGCGAGCGCAAGTTCGACGAGGAGGTCAAGCGGGAGAACTACCACCGCGTCGAGCGCTCCTATGGCAGCTTCTGCCGCTCCTTCACGCTGCCGAGCGATGTCGACAAGAATAAGATCGAGGCCCGCTTCGACAGCGGCATACTGGAGGTGACGCTGCCCAAGAGCGAGAAGGCGAAGCCGAAGCAGATCGAGATCAAGGTGAAATAATCCGCCGCCCGGGCGCAGAGGGGCTCGGGCGAGCTGTTGATGGGTTAGTAAGTTTCCCCCTGCACCCCCGAGGGATGGCGGCACGCCGCCGATCCCTCAACACTTCCCACCCCTATCCCCCCACCTCCAACCATGGAGGTAGAGCCCGCCCTTCGGGGCGGGCTTCTTTTTATGGATCAACTGCAGGTGGCACGGGAGAGGCTTGAGGGGCAAGAGTAATACCGGTAGCGTCGGCCTGGATTTATACGCCTGAGGCGTAGGCCCCACGCTCTTGCTCTTGCCACCCACGTCTCCCCGTTCGTAGGTAGGGCCATTCAGGCCCCACGCTCTTGCCGCCTACATCTCCCCGTTCGTAGGTAGGGCCACGAATTTATACGCCTTAGGCGGAGGCCGATCTGTCGGTAGCGTCTAGCTGAATTTATCCGCCGAAGCATAGCGGAGGTAGAGCGACTAGGCAATCTAACCCGCAATGGCGGATTCCTGTCTGTCACCTTATCGAACTCCAATATGGACCTTTAGGTACTCATTGCCTCTCGGCCCGCAGCGCCGCCCAGTCGCCGCTGACGCGCAGCTCGCCGCGGCGCAATCCCACCGCCTCGGCCGCCGCGCCCAAGCTCTCAGCCTCGCCAGGCGCGAAGCCGGAGAGGACCAGCGAGCCACCGTCGGCTATCAGGTCGGCGAGGCCGCCGTCCAGCATCCCGAGAAGCGTCGGCGCCAGGATGTTGGCCAGCACCAGGTCGAAGCGGCGGCCGGCGGCCAGCTCGATCGAGCCTAGCCGTAGTGCCACGATTTCGCTTGCGCTATTGAGGGCGATGTTGCCGGCGGCGTTTCCCAGCGCCTCGGGGTCGGTGTCGACCGCCAGGACCTCGCTGGCGCCCAGCAGCGCCGCCGCAATTGCCAGCACGCCGGAGCCGGTCCCGACGTCGAGGACGGCCGCTCCGGGCCGGATCAGTTCCACGAGGAACTGCAGGCAGAGGTAGGTTGTGGCGTGGGTGCCGGTTCCACAGCCGAGGCCGGGGTCGATCAGGAGTGGAATCGAGTCCCCGGGCGACGGCGGCCGCGGCTGCGCGGGAACAATCAGCAGCGGCCCGACGGCCACCGGCTCGAAGCCGCCGTGCAGCAGCGACTCCCAGTCGCCGATGCGCGCGCGGCCCGCGTCGACCACCTCAACATCGGGCAGCTCCGACGATACCCTCCGGCGGCAGGCGTCGCGCAGCTCGTCCGACTCGAAATAGGCGACCAGGCGGACGGCCCCTCCGTGGTCGTCGCCGGGGAGCTCCTCGACACCGAGAGTGCCGCACTCCCAGACAAGCGCCAGCAGCGGATCGACTTTGGCGCCGGGTACCTCGACCGTCAGGAAAGGAAACTCCCTGGATCGCGTCGCGGCGTTTATCATAACGAAAGTCTGTGGCCGCCGTGCACACCGTGTCAACGGCAGTATAGCAGAGCACAGGTGTGCCATACGTTACGGCGGCCTGCCGCGCGGAGCCGGATTATTGGATGGAAAAGGGCTGGAGAAAGCTTGGCGCTTCGGGGAAAAAGGGATGAATCATAAGCGCGGTCCCAAAGGCCCGCCGTTGATCCTGGCGAGCATCGCACTCCTTATCGTTATCTCAACCTCGGCCTGGGGAGAGCAGTCCGTCGAGGAACAGTTCGGGGCTGAGATAGGGCGCCTGCGGGGGGCGCCGGTCCTCGCCCTCGACACCGGCGACGAAGGGCGCCTCGCCGTATACCAGCGGATGATCACAAATGCCCTGGACGCGGCGGAAAATGCTCTTTGGGATGGAAAACTTTTCTCCTGCCTGCGGTCCCTGCAGCGATCCGGAGTCCTGATCGCCGCGACTGAGTATCTGCTCAGGGAGGACCTGTCGGGAGCGGAGCCGGAGGTTTTCTACCGCGAATGGGAGTCGATAGGCGAGACGCTGACACACGAGGAGAATCGATACGAAGAGCTAAATGCGAGTGCCCAGCTTCCGGCCGCTGTGGAAGCGATGGCGGCGGTCGCGCGGATCAAGAGCAGGACCTACTATCAAGCCTCGCGGCGGTTCGCCGAGATCGAGGCCGGCAATATGGCCCTGCCTTACCTCGGCAATTGCCGGGCCTACATCGGCTTCGCCGTCTTCTGCGCCGGTCTGCAATTTCCGCAGGGACCGCCGCGTCCGGCAATTCGGCCGCTGGAGCCTCTGCTGTCACGTCTAGAGTCCGAGATCCTGGGGGCATACGGTCGCCCGGGCTCCGCAGATAGCGAGCGCGATTTCCACGAGGCCAATGCAGCTCTGGAGCTGGCGCGCGAGCTGGAATCAAGGGGGGAGCGGACCGCCGCGCTCCTGGAATACCTGACTGCCTGCTACCACCTGGCCCTGGCGACCACGCTGGAGCCTTCCGCGGAGGATCCTTCGGATCTGGAAGCGCGGGTCGAGGCGGCATCTAACCGCCTTGCGTTCGGCAACCGCGATGACAGTATCGGAAGGCTGTTCCTGGAGAGCGCAGTGGGTGCGCGCGAGGCGGCCGCGGTTTTGGGTCGGGTCCTGCCCGCCTACTACCTGGCGACCGAAGGAGAGCAGAGATGAAGATTCCCTGTGCGGCGTTTGCCATCATCCTGGCCGCCCTGGCGGCCGCCGGTCCGCTTTGCTCACAGGAGACCGACGGGCGTCAGGTGACCGTGACGCTGGTCAGGTGGCCGTACACCTGAACGCTCTGCGATCCGGCAAGTTTGCTGATCAAGGACGTCATAAAGCGCTACGGCGACAGTGTGCGGCTGGTCAACGATAACTGGGGCGAGTCGCGGCTGGCGGAACGCTACGGCATCCGGCGCTACCCGGCCGTCTTCGTCGACGGGGCGCTCATCGCGCGGCCGGCGGACTTCGGTTTCCTGGGCCTGGAAGGCAGGTACGCGCCCTTCAACGAACCGGCCAACCGCGAGCGCTTCAGGCGGGACCTGCTGCGGATGATCGAATCCGCACTGCGGGGCGAGGGATTCGCGGCGTCTGCGGAACCGATACAGCCGCTTGGCAGTCCGCTGCCGGAAACCCTGCCGGCGTTCTGCGCCGTCGACGTCGGCGGGAATGATATCGTCTCGGCGGAACTGGCGGGGCGCGTGGCGGTGGTCGAGTTCTGGGCAACCTGGTGCGCGCCGTGCGGACCGGCGTTGGGCTTCCTCGGCGAGGAACTGAGCCGACACGGCGCCGACCTGGAGGTTGTCGCCGTCGCCGTCCAGTCGGACGAAGAGGAGGTTAGTGGGTTCGCTGCATCGCTGGGTGGCGGTCTGCGCGTGGTCGTCGGCACAGACGAAATCGGCGCCGCCTTCGGCGGCATCGTCGCCGTGCCGACCACCTTCATCTTCGACCGCAACGGCAACCTGGCAACTGTCATCTACGGCGCCCCGGAAGACCTGCACGGACGGCTGCGGCAACTCCTGCGACGCTTAATCGCAGCAGGGCAGGGGAATTAATCGAGTACGCAAACTCAGCCACACGTACTGATTCTCGTATAAATACGCCATTTACTGCTGCATTGATCAATATAGTGAACTGTTGACCGGGGCATCGCCCCGGCGACAGACAGGAATCCGCCGTCCGGCTTGGCGGAGACTGTCCCACCAAGTTGCTAACTCAATCTCCCTGGAAGGAGAAACCTGGTGAGAATCACTCTAGCCTTTGCTTGCGGACTCCTCTTCGTCGTCGAAGGCCACCATCCGTTTGAGCTCGTCGCGCAACCGATTGATCTCCTCGACCCTGCCCTCGACAGTCTCGAAGAGCGCCGCGTCGGACTCGATGCCCCTGGCGATCAGGTAGGCGGCGCTCTCGCTGCGGCTGCGGAAAATGCCGGCGTCTACGAGCTGGTCGATCCCCTTGAGGCTCTCGGCGTTGACGCGGGCCATCACCACGTGATCGCGGCCGCCGAGGACGTGGGCCACGCCCTTGAACGCCTCCCCCATGCCCTTCGCGATGCGAGTCGTGCCGTCGACGAAGGACCTGAAGGCGTTGTCGCCGTCTTCACCCTTCCCGGCATCGCTGTCTTCTTCACCCTTGCGCCCCTCTCCGGATTCCGTATCGGATGCTGAAGGGCGCTCCTGCTCCCGGGTCTGCTCCTGTTCAGGATCCCGCTCGCCGGTAACGCTGTTGTCGCTCATTCGATACCTCACTTCATTAATACACGTAACTTAATTACATCTTACAAAAGAAAAAGCTTGAAGTCAAGTGGATCTTCAATCTCGCGGCGCAGTTGCCATAAATGGTATTGTTGCCGCGGGAGGACTCCGACATGCACTCCGTTCGCCTGCGCGGCCGGGAGGAGCCGATCGCGGTGGGCAAGATCGTCTGCGTCGGTGCCAACTACGGTCGCCACGTCGATGAGATGGGGCGGAGGCTGGAGGAGCCGATGCTGTTCCTGAAGCCGCCGACCTCGCTGGCGCGCGACGGCGACTCCATTCCCTACCCCGCCTTCAGCACCGAGCTCCATCACGAGCTGGAGATGGTGCTGTTGATCGGCGAGGCGGGCAGCAGCATCGCGCCGGAGCGGGCGCGTGGCCACATCGCCGGCATCGCGGCCGGCCTCGACCTGACGGCGCGCGACCGCCAGCGGCGTGACATGGAGAGGGGCTTCCCCTGGGCGGTATCGAAAGGCTTCGACGGCTCCGCACCCGTATCCGAGTTCGTGCTCCTGACCGGCGACCTCGATCCCGACGACGTCCGCATGGCGTTGAGTGTCAACGGCGAGGCGCGCCAGCGCGGCAGCACCGCCAACATGCTGCTGCCCTGCGACCGTCTGGTGGCCCTCGCCTCCCGCTACTTCACGCTCCTGCCCGGCGACCTGATCTTCACCGGCACGCCGGAGGGCGTGGGCCCGCTGCAGCCGGGCGACGAGCTGGAGATCGAGCTCGAGAGCCTTGTGTCGGCGCGCTTCTTTATAGCCCCGGCCGCCGCACGATGAGCAAGCGGAAGCTTGACGTGGTCTACCTGCTGGCCGCGAGCTACGCCCGCGGCGGCGTCAAGGTGCAGATCGAGCACGCCAACCTGCTGGCCCGGCGCGGCCACCGCGTGCGCATCGTCGCCGCAGGGCCGCCGCCCGACTGGATCGACCTTGAGGTCCCCTGGCTCGAAGAAAAGGGCGGGCGGCTTGGCTCCCGCCTACCACCCTGCGACCTGGTCGTCTTCAGCTTCTACGAGCAGGCGTTCCTCGTCGCCGAGGCGACGCTGGCCGCCGGCGCGGTGCCGATCTACTTCGTACAAGGCGACGAGATCGTCTTCGGTGATCCCGAAGATGAAAAAGATGAGAAAAAGCGTGCCTCGATCACAGCCGCGCAGGCCAGCCTGCGCCTCCCTTATCCAATACTGACGGTGAGCAGCGCCGCCGCCGATCGCATCGAGGAGCTGGGCGCAGCGAAGACGGCGGTGGTCCCCAACGGTGTCGACCGCGGGATATTCCATCCCCGGCCACAACCAAAAAAGGCGGGGGTACCTCTGGTGCTAAGCGTGGGCAGCGAGTTCGCGCGCTTCAAGGGGATCGTCGAAATCTGCGGCGCCCTGATGAAGCTACAGCGCGAGGGAGTGAGGTTCAGCTTCGTGCGGGCCTCACCGCTGCCCGACGCCATCGGCGAGCTCCCCTTCCCTGTTGAGTTCCACCGGGAGCCGACCCAGTCGCGGCTGGCCGAGCTCTACGCCGGCGCCGACCTGTTCGTCGGCGCCAGCCATGCCGAGTCGTTCTACCTGCCGCCGCTGGAGGCGATGGCCTGCGGCACCGCCGTCGCCTGTTCCGACCTGCCCTCGGTGCGCGACTACGCCGAGCCGGAGCGCGACTTCCTCCCCTTTCCACCGGGCGACCTTCCGGCGATGACGCGGCAGATCAGGCGCGCCCTGCGCTATCCCGCCCTGCGCCGGCGCCTGGCTGAGAGCGGCCTGAGGGTGGCCGAGCGGATGGACTGGGAGCGGCTGGCGCCGCGCCTCGAGGCCTACCTCGGCGAACAGCTCGAGCGCAAAGAGGAGACCCACCGCGCGCTGCGCAGCGAGCTCGATCGCCCTACAGTCGAGTGGCGGATCGAGCCGGGGGGCTAGAGCTTCTCCAGGGCCTGCAGCAGGTCGGCTATTAGGTCATCTGCGTGTTCGATGCCGACGCTAAGCCGCGCTAGGTTATCGCCGACGCCGATCTTGCTGCGTACCTCCGCCGGGATGTCGGAGTGGGTGTGGGCCGCTGGGTGCTCGGCTAGGCTCTCGTTGCCGCCGAGGCTGACGGCCAGTGTGAAGACCTCGAGGCTGTCGAGGAAGCGGAAGCAGGCCTCCTTGCTCGCCAGCTCGAAGCTGATCAGCGAGCCGGGGCCGCTGCATTGCTTCTCGTAGATGGCACGCTGCCTGCTCCCGACCGCGAACAGCTCCGGGTAGTTCACCGACAGCACCGCCGGGTGGCGGTCCAGCTCGGCGGCGATCAGCTTGGCGTTCTCGGCGCTCCTGCGCATCCGCAGGTCCAGCGTCTCGAGGCTGCGCGTAGCCAGCCAGGTGGTGAACGGGCAGATGGTGGTGCCGATCAAGGAGCGGTACCCCTTTATGGCGCGGATCGCTTCCGCCGGGCCGAGCGTGGCCCCGGCCACCAAGTCGCTATGGCCGCCGATGAACTTGGTGCAGGAGTAGATCACCAGGTCGGCGCCGAATTTGAGCGGCTGCTGGAAGATCGGGCCGAGGAAGGTGTTGTCCACAGCCACCAGTGGCCGCCAGCCGTCCGACTCCATCTCCGCCGACGCCTCGGCCACTTCGCCGATGTCGGTCATCTCGATCGATGGGTTGGCTGGCGTCTCCAAAAAGAGCATAAACGGCCGGCCCTCGCGCTCCGCTAGCTCGGAGAACGCTGTGGCGGCGTTGTCGCCGGCGCGCACCGGCAGGCAGCGGATGCCGAGGTGGGGCAGCACCCTCTCGAACAGCGAGTCGGTGCCGCCGTAGACCGGCGCCGCGTAGGCCAGGTAGGAGTCGGGGCGCGAGAGCGCCATGATAGTAGTCGCGATCGCTCCCATGCCTGAGGTGAAGCCGGCCGCCGCTTCGGCGCCGTCGTAGACCTTGAGGCGCTCCTCGAAGACGATCAGGTTGGGGTGGTTGACGCGGCTGTAGATCAAGCCCGCATCCGCAGGCGAGCGGCTGCCGTGTATCGCCTTGAAGAAACGCTCGCCGTGCGCAGAGGAATCAAATACGTAAGTCGAGCTGAGATAGAGCGGGGGCTTGACGGCGTTCTTGCCCTCCGAGGGGGAGTAACCCTCCTCGATGATCCGCGTTTGGGGATCGAGACCTTTTCCCTTAGTCATGATTTCACCTAACAATATTAGGCAGTACTGGCTGTCGGCCAGTGTTCGTTAACAAGATAGCCCAAATCATATAACAATGCAAGGTTCTTTGGGAAAAAATGCTGGGGGCTGCGCGAAGCGGCAGAGGTCACCAGCCGCGGCTGGTGGCTGCTGTAGCTTTACCGTGTGATAAAATTGAGGCAGGCCTGTGCGCACCTGCCCTTCAAACCTGGTCTTGAGCGTCTGCTGGGAAGTCTGATTCGCCCTCGGGCTAGAGGTTGAGGATCACTATCTTCTTCGCCCGGTCGTACTTCGGCTGGAACTTTCGGGCCTTGGAGATGTTGATGCCGAAGTGCCGTAGGAAGCCGGCACCGGTCACCAGTGCCGTGCTGCCGAGGGACATGATCTTACGCGCGCCCTTGTCCTTGCTGTTGGTCAGCTGGATGCCGATGCGGCGGTTGGCGCGGTCGAAGTAGAGCTCGGCGAACTTGAAGCCACCCACAGAAAAGCTCTGCACTGCTTTAGAATTAAATGCGATTTGGCCGTTCCTGCGGATACTTACGATTTCCGTTGCTCCACGCGGCCTCTGACCCTCATATTTTGCAAATGGCATTACCGCCCCCTATTAATGCGGCTTACTATTAATCAAATGTTAACTCGCGCTGTAATAAAAATCAAGCACTATTTCACTCTCATCTTCGATAAAAATTGCCCCATGTCGTTAAACATCTTCCTCTGACCGTTAATGAGAGGCGCAAGGTTCGTTCTGCTCTTCACGTTCTGAAACGTTTTCGAAAAGAGGAGATGCTGGTGATTACACTAGGCTGGTGTTTTTTTCAGCGCGCAAACAGCCGCGCGCTTCGTTGCGAGCGTTTCAACCGATTCATTACATTATTAAACAGAACACGCGTTTGCGGTAGTGTTTTCGAGATCGTTATCTCCAGCGGCCGGTCGCGACAAGCTCCGCGAGGCTCCGTGCACGCCAGCCCAGGTAATTCACAGTATGCGGGCAGGGCTTGTTTGTCCGACGCTCAGCCGTGGCGATGCCCGCAGCGGTCGCGGCAAGGGCACCCACCTCAGGCGCCTGTTCTCGCTGCACGGGATTTCGCCGGTTAACGCTCTCGCCGCCGCCGACTGACCTTCCGACCGGCGGATGTTCGAGCGCTGCGCCCAGTCGGTGCTGGTCGGGAGCGAGAGCGACCTGGAGAGGGTGGCGGAGCTGGCAGGCGTGTAATGCCGATCTAACAAAAGAATTTGCTACCGAGCGTCGAGTGCTCGAGCACGATCCCTGAAAGGACGCGCCTACAACAGTGTAGATGCACGGAAGTTATACACGCAGGCACGGCCAAGAACTTGTATGCCGTTGGCGGAATCTGTGCAGACGCCCCCTGGATAACAGCATGTTAAGGAAAAATGTTATAACATTGCACGGCCCTGAGCGCTATAACTTCGCTCGCTCACGCGTGGCGGCGGGAGGAGAGAGATGGGAACCCGAGTTGCGGCCGCCCTGGTGGCGCTGGCGCTGGCCGTAGCGATCCCGGCGGCCGGCGGTGACCGGGATCAGGAGCAGCACGAACGGCTCTTCGGCGGCCGTGCCTACATAGCTCTGCGCGACGGCTCCTCGGCCACCGGCGCGATCTACGGCCTGGTGGGCGAGTTCCCGCAGCTGCTGCTGGTCCTCACCGACGGGCGGCGCTTCGACATCGCCGACATCGAGTTGATCGATTTTGAGACCGCCGGGCGGAGCCACGAGGTCGACGGCGAGAACGTCGAGGACTGGATGGCGACCTTCATACTACGCGACGGCGTCGTCGTGCAGGGAGTGCTGATCGACTACCGTAGCGACGGTTCCGGACGCTTCTGGCTCCTGCGAGACGGCAGGTGGATTCCCGCGCTAAGCGTCGCCCGCATACTCTTCCGCTGACGCTCTCCCCCCGCCCCCGCCCCGCGGCGGCCGGCGGGACCTACCTCCGCCGGCAGGGATTAATGTCGAGCGTGAAGTCAGTCCAGTGTCTGTGCGGGTGGAGCACCAGCCTCAGCATCCTGCCCTCGAGGCGCATCGCCAGGCGGTGCTCTTCGCTGCGGCGGACTTCCCGGCTGCGCCCGGCGAGGCTCTCGAGGAAGTGAGCCCTCACCTCGGCCGCCCCGAGCCTGGCGCGGCATCCGAAGGTACACGCCGCCCCTTCCCTGGCCTCGCGCGACCTGACGCTCAGCACCTCGGTGCCCGGTGGTAGCGGTATATCTCCCGCCACCACCGCGACACTCTCCCATCGCCACCAGGCCAGCGCCGCCGCGGCCGCCGCCACGGCGACTGCGGCGATCCCGAAGGCGATCACGCCCCGACCCGTTGCCGCCATGCTCTGGCCTCCCGTGCGGAATTAACCGAAGCCCGCAGTTATCCTGCGTTGCCTCGAAGCAGCCCTGCGCCCATCGCCCCCCTCACGGCCGGTGTCGCTACCTCCGGTGCCAAAAGTGCTCGATTCCGGGAGTGCAGAATAGGTATGCCAGCGCCGTCACGGCTACCAGCACCAGGAAGGTGATCAGTGTCCCGGTTAGGGCGAAGTGCGCGAAGCCCCAGACCGCCGGGCAGAGGTAGAGGGAGTAGAGTGCGAGGTAGCTGTAGGCGGTCCTGCCGGGGCGGTAGGCGCCGCGGCGCGTCATCGCCACCACCGACCCCATCAGGCGGGCGAGCACGATGCGGGCGACGATGCAGATGGTCACGGAAAAGGCTACCAGGCCGTAGCGCAGCCAGTGCCCCCGCCCCGCCCCGGCTCCGGCGAACGGCTCCTCCCTGCCGAGCAGTACGACAGCGATCGCCGCGCCCAGCGGCAGCACCACGTTGAGCAGCGCGCCCAGGTTGTGGGCGATGCGGAACTCCCGCAGCAGCTCGATCGGAATGCGATCCCTGGTCATCGTTTCGCGGCGGACCTCAGTATTCGGTGGCGTAGTCGGCTGCGACTATGCTGACGCGCCCGTGCTCGTCGTCGTGACGCCGGCTCTCGGTGTAGAACAATAGCTGGCCGGCGAAGAAGGCGAGCTTGTTGGCCACCAGCAGGGCGGTGACGAGGGCTAGCCAGGCCCACTGCACCAGCGTGTCGGCTCCGGGCAGCAGGAAGTGCCAGGCGGCGGCGTCCATGGCGTTGATGCCGAGCTCAAGTAGGCAGAAGAGCGAGAACAGCAGGAGCGCTGCCAGGAAGTGCCTGCTGACGAATGCGAAGGCCTTGCGTATGAGGAACACCAGGTTGCGCACCTGGCGGGCGGCGGCTATCGCCTTCGCGTATTGGAACACCATCACTATGAGAGCGAATAGCCCAAAGCGCAGCCCGCCGCTGAGCAAGACTCTGGAGGCGAAGAGCATTGGCTCGTCGTTGCTGTCGGCCACCGCGTCGGCGACGAGTGCGTCGACCAGCTCCGCCGCCCAGTCGGCGGCCAGGAACAGCAGCGCCGCCGCGACTGCCAGCCCCAGGAAGGGCCGGAAGTAGCGGCTGGCGTCGCTCCAGAAGCGCTCCCAGTTGAACTTCAGGTCGAGGCCGGCGTAGAGAGGCAGCGCCCCGGCCACCGCCAGCAGGCTGAGCAACACGTACGCGGCCCCGGCGCCGAGCATCATCGGCGGCCCGTAGACGGCGTCCATGCGCGCGGCGTTGGCGATTAGCACCTCGTCCCAGACGGCGCTCTCCATCCCCGGGTGGGCGCCGAGCTGGTCGCTCACCAGGCTGTGGTCCCACTGCCGGTGCAGCTCCGAGGCGAACGGCACCGCCAGCAGCCAGGCCGCGGCGAGCTGCAACGCGGCCAGCAGCGCCACCACCTGCCAGTAGCGAAGCGCCTTCATGAAACCGCCGACCAGCGAGTAGAGCAGCGTCAACGGGTCACCTCAGTTGTAGACGCTGAGTCCGTGCAGCCAGCGCCCCAGCAGCCTTGCCCACGCCAGCTCGCCGCGGGCGGCCAGCCACGGACTGGGCTCGCGGCGGTAGCTGTTGTTGGCCAGGTTGACGTCGAGCAGGTAGCCGTAGCCGGGGTCGACCTGGGCGCTGATCGCCGGCTCCGCGGCCAGCACCTCGATCCGCAGCCAGCGTCCGCCGCGGCCCTGGCGCAGGCGGTACTCGACCCCCCGCGCATCGGCGTAAGGTTCGAAGTCGTCCATCCATATCCGCTCCCGTCCCCCCGCCCCCCCCTCCCAGGGGAACTCCAGCTCCGTGCCGTCGGCCAGCGTCACCACGGCGGTCTGCGGCACGACCACTCCGCCGCGCCGCGCCACGGTCACCTCGGAGACGCGGCGGCCGCCCTCTCTTCTTCCCCGTACCCTGATGCCGGCGACCGCGTAGTCGAGCGTCGCCGTGCCGTCCCATACCTGGTCGAAGAACCAACCCAGGTCGTCGCCCGCCGCCTCGCTGGCCAGAGCGCGGAAGTCCTCGCCGGTAGGGTGGCGGAAGCGGAAGCGCTGGTAGAAGGTCCTCAGGATCTCGCGCACCGTCCGCGGGCCGACCAGGTGCTCGAGTGTGCGCAGGGCCAGCGTCGGCTTGCTGTAGGCGCTCACCGTGTAGGCGGCGGAGTCGTAGGGGCGGTAGGCCTCGATGTTTATCGGGTCGGCCCCGGGGCGCCTCAGGTAATCGGCGCGGCGTAGCGACGTGGTGGTGTCCGCGATCCCCAGCTTCAGTAGCGGGGCGAGGTTCCCGAAGCCGAAGTCGAAGCCCTGCCGGAATGGGTGCAGCCGCACCAGCGTGTCGGCCAGGATCTTGGGGAAGAAGCGCTCGGCGCCGATGGGGCCGTAGCTGTCGACGACGCGGTCGGCGGTGTAGGTGGTAAGGCCCTCGTCGAGCCAGGCCTCCTCGAACTCGTTGTTGGCCACCACGCCGTACCAGTACTGGTGCCCGAACTCGTGGATGGTTACCCGCTCGAGCGGCAGCCCGCCGGGGAACAGGTATGTATCGAGCCAGCGGCTGCCGCCGACGATGAACGTGGGGTACTCCATGCCGCCCGAGTTCAGCCCTCGGCCGGGCGCGGGGTCGACCACGGTCAGCTTGGCGTACGGGTAGGGGCCGTAGTCGGCGGCGAAGGAGGTCACGGCGCGCCTCACGGCCTCGGCGTAGGCATCGGCCAGGTCGAGGCGGTCGCGCTGCATCAGCAGGTGCAGCTCCAGCTCACGGTCGCCGCCGCCGTCCCGGTAGCGCAGCTGGCGCTGCACGAGCCGGAAGCGCGGGCTGGCGGTCCAGGCGAAGTCATGCACCGGGTGGGCCGTGTAGACCAGCGTTTTCGTCTCGCCCTGGGTGCGGGCCCGCTCGCGGATGCCCGTGGCGCCCACCTCGTAATTGCGCGGCACGGTGATCTCGACGCGGTAGTGGCCGAAGTCGGAGAAGAACTCGGTGTGGCTGCTGTACTGTGGGCAGATCCAGCGGCCGTCGAGGTAAACCCCCAGCTTCGGGAACCACTGGGCGACGAGGTAGTAGTCGTCGCTGTAGCCGGTGCGGGCGAACACGCGGGGCAGCTGGACGCTGAACTCGATCTCCAGCCGCAGCCGCTGGCCGGCATCCACCGGCTGCGGCAGCGCCACGGTCATCACCGTCTCGTCGA
>CAYOXX010000009.1:0-53385 GCA_964408025.1 uncultured Acidobacteriota bacterium
TGAGCAAGAGCGCCGAGGAGCTGGAGGCGGAGAACCTCGAGCAGCTCTACCTCGAGTACATGCAGACCTGATCCGCGGAGCTTAGTGTATTATGGCGGCCGCCCCCCCGCCGGGCAGGGCGGTCGCTTTGCGTACCCACAGCAGCGTTTGCCGAAGGGCCTCTTCCGGTCCGCAGTGGTTGAGATTGCGGTGCCCTTTCGCAGCACGCGGGCGGGCTCGAGTTGTGCGGCACTGGGCGGGCTACAGGGGCGGCTCGTGGGGCTTGCGGGGCAGGCAGACGAAGTCGCTCTTCTTTTTCTTCCTGTCGTCGAACTTGCTGCCGTTTTCGAAGTCGACCTCGTAGGCCAGGCAGCAGAGCAGGCGGCCGCAGAGCCCGGATATCTTCTGCGGGTTTAGGGAGAGGTTCTGCGCCTTGGCCATGCGTATCGACACGGGTGTGAAGTGGGGCAGCCAGGTGGTGCAGCAGAAGGTGCGCCCGCAGGGGCCGATGCCGCCTAGGATCTTCGCCTCGTCGCGGACGCCGATCTGGCGCAGCTCGATGCGCAGCTTGAACTCCCGGGCCAGGTCCTTGATCAGGGCGCGGAAGTCGACACGCCCCTCGGCGGTGAAGAAGAAGATTATGCGCCGGCCGGAGTCGATGTAGCGACACTTGACCAGCTTCATCGGCAGCTCGTGCTCGGCGATCTTGCGCTGGCAGATCTCGAAGGCCCTTTCTTCCCGGCCCTCCTGCTGCTCCAGCTCGGCGAGATCCTTGCGGTTGGCAGAGCGCAGCACGCGCGGCAGGTTCTCCGGGATCGTGTGCGGGTAGACCTTCGAGGTGGCCATCACCACCTCGGACATCCGTTCACCGCGCGGGGTCTCGACCCAGCAGTGGTCGCCCTTCTTGAGGTTGAACCTGCCGGACTTGTAGAAGTGCGTGCGCCCGGAATCGCTGAAGCGGACGCCAATTATCTCGATCATCGTCCGTGAACGGGCCGCGGGCAGCCGCCTGGCCCCCGCGCCCGCCTCCAGGGCAGCCTTGAGTAACCGATTATAAATAGTTGTTACCGTGAGATCAATTGCCGGCCGCCCGGGTGCGGTAGGCTATCAGCTTGTAAACGAGGCGCGCGGCGGCGGAGTCGGCGTGGTGGAGGCCGGGTTGGGGGCAGAGCTCGACGACGTCGGCGCCGACGACGTGCTTTTCGGCGGCGACAGCTTTGAGCAGGGCCAGCGTTTCGTACCAGCCTAGTCCGCCGGGGACCGGCGTGCCGACGGCTGGGACGACCGACGGATCGAGTCCGTCGAGGTCGATTGTGACGTAGACCTCCTCGGCGGGCAGTGATTCGATGATTGGCCCGGTGTGTTCTGCCAGCCTTCCCGCCACCCGGCCGGCGTGGAAAGTCCGGTGCAGGTCCGACTCCAGCAGGGGCCTTTCCGACTCGTCGGCGGAGCGGATGCCGACGGCGGTTACGTGTACGCCGAGCTCGACGATGCGCCGCATCGGGCAGGCGTGGTTGAGGGGCGAGCCGTGATAGGTGTCGCGCAGGTCGGCATGGGCGTCGATCTGCAGCACGCAGAGGCCGGGCCAGCGGTGCCGGTGCGCCCGGACCAGGGGGAAGGTGACGGAGTGCTCTCCGCCCAGCGAGATCAGCAGCCGCTGCGGTCGCAGCAGGCTTGCGGCCAGCGATTCGATGGCCTCGTCGGCTGCCCGCGGGTCGGTCGGCAGGTCGGGATAGCTGCAGGTGTGGATGCCGCCGGCGGCTTCGCAGGCGTCGAAGCCCAACTCGTCGTCGAACCGCTCGATGTGGCTACTGGCCTCGATGATCGCGACCGGGCCTTCGGCGGTTCCTCGTTTCCAGGAAGCCGTCAGGTCGAGCGGCAGTGGCAGGATCGCCGCGCCGGACCTTTCCGGATCGCACAGCCCGGGCTCGAGGTTGAGAAAGCTGCCGTGTCTGTACGGATTCATCCCGATCGGTATCCGGCGGCCGCGTCAGCGGGAGACTACGGTGCTGCGCGCCGTCACCAGGTTCATGAACTCGTTGCGCGTCTTGGGGTCGCGGCGGAAGGCGCCGAGCATCGCGGAGGTGACGCAGGTGCAGTTCTCCTTCTCGATGCCGCGCATCGCCATGCAGAGGTGGAAGCCCTCGACCACGACGGCTACTCCGAGCGGCTTCACGGCGTCCTGGAGGCACTCGGCGATCTGCATCGTCATCCGCTCCTGCACCTGCAGGCGGCGGGCGTAGAGGTCGACGATGCGCGGGATCTTGGAGAGCCCGATGATCCGCCCCTTGGGGATGTAGGCGACGTGGCACTTGCCGAAGAAGGGGATCAGGTGGTGCTCGCACATGCTGTAGAAGTCGATGTTGCGCAGCGTCACCATCTCGTCGTGGGGCACCTCGAAGATGGCGCCGTTGATCAGCTCCTCGACCTGCTGGCCGTAGCCCTGCGTCAGGAAGCGCATCGCCTCGGCGAAGCGCTGGGGGGTGCGGCGCAGGCCCTCCCTGTCGGGGTTCTCGCCGATCTGCTTGAGTATGTTTCTGATGTCGCTTTGCATTGGGGTCATCGCGCCCGGACGAAGGTTGGGCCGACCAGCCGCCTGATCTTCTCGTGGCCGCGGAGACGGCGGAATTCCGGGCAGTTGCAGGCGTGGATCCGGTTGTCGCTGTTGAGCGCTATCGCCTTCTCCAGGGCGTTGGCGGCCTCGTCGGCCTGGTTGTTGAGGGCGTAGGCGCAGGCGAGAGAGAAGAGCCAGGCGTCGTTTTTCTTCTGCTTGCCGAGGGCCTTGTTGAGGGAGCTTATGCCCTCCTTGAGCTTGCCGTTGTTGACGCGCACCAGACCCAACAGGAAGTGGTCATCGGCCGACCTGGGTTTGAAGTCGTCCTCGCCAAGCCGCTGCCTGCAGGCCGAGATGTAGGAGTTGATCCTGTCGGTCAGGACTATGTGGTCGGTTGAGCTCTCCAGGATCTTCTCGAGCGCTGCGAGCGCCTCTTCGTAGTTGCCGCGCCAGAATTTCCTGGCAGCAGTCTCGAATTTCTTGATGATCTTGGCTTCTTCGTTTCCGCTGGGGGCCATCGCTACCCTTCCGGGTGGGGATTCAGCTGGCAAAAGTATCAGACCGTCGCCGGAATTGTCAAACCGCCTCGCATTTCGCCTCCCCGTCGCCCGGCGAGAGCTTGGGAGGCCACAGCGCGGGGCCGCGGCCTGAGGCCGGTCAGGGCGTCGGCGGGTGCTGCCGGCGGACCAGGCTCAGGTAGGTGCCGAAGTCGAGCGTCCGGAGTTGGTAGTCGTCGGGCGGGTCGTAGGTGCCGCGGGGGGCCGGCTCGTCGGCAATACTCGCTACCTCGGCGACGGTGGTGGCGCTGAGGCCCATCTGGGAGACGGTTGTCACGGTGCGGATGCTGAAAGCGGTTCCCAGGTCAGCCAGCTGTTGCGCCATGTCGCGGTAGAGGGGCGAGGAGGCAACCGCCTCGCCGATCAGGTTGCGGAAGGCGGCGGTGTCGACCTCGGTCTCCGGCGTGACCCACATCTCGACGTCCACGGAGACGGCGCCGCGGCCCTGCAGCGTCACTCTTTGGCAGTTCCAGGAGCCGATGACCCGGGTCTCCGTGAGCCGGTTCAGCCGCCAGCTCATCTGGATCTCTGAAAACAGGTCGCGCAGGTGCTCGGGCAGTGTGAACGGCAGCTCGACCTCGATCACCGTCTCCAAGTCGTGCTGCACCAGGAACATCTTTCCCATGTCGCGGCGGATGAGGGTGGTGATGTTGTTGAGGCGGTCGATGCGGGCGAAGCGGTCCTCCCCCAGCCAGGTCTCGACGAGGGCCGTGCGGCCGCCCTCCTCGCCGGGCGGCGCCTGCAGCGTGACCTCCTCGACGATGTGCTTGTCGGCCCAGAGGCGGGTGGGAGCCGCCAGGGCAAGCAGCAGGATTGTGAAGGCTAGCAATCGGAATGCGGATCGGCGTTTCATACCCCTCTCTCCCGGCCCGGTGGCATCGGCTGCAGTGTAGGCCAGCGCCACCGGGGTGTCAACGGGCCGGGCCGCTCCGCTACCACGTGGCGAAATCGCCGCTCTCTGGAGCCGGTTCTGCGAATAATAATTTTCTGAATGGGATCCGTAGCGCGTGTGGACCGTCATCAGTTACTCGCGTCGGCTCACCAGGTAGATCTCGGTCTGCGGACGGGAGAGGTAGCGGCAGCCGTCGTCGGTGACGACGATCTCCTCCTCGACCGTGGCGATGCCGTGCCCCTCGACGGTCAGGCGCGGCTCGAGGGTGTAGACCTGCTCCGCCTCGATCGGAAGGTCTGGCAGGTTGCCGTAGCGCTCCCACCTTGGCGCCAGCAGGCCGCCGCCGTCGTGGGCGACGCGCCCGACCTGGTGGCCGAGGGCGTGCTTGTATTCGTCGTAGCCGGCGCCGACGATGTGGCCGCGGGCGACGGCGTCGATCTCGTGGCCGGCCATGCCGGGGCGGATCGCTGCGGCCGATTTCTTGATGGCTTCGACGATTGTTTCGAAGCCGTGCGCGACGGCCTCTGGGGCGCGCTCTTCGCCCTCGCGCAGGACGTACCAGGTGCGCTGCAGGTCGCTGCAGTAGCCGTCCTTGCGGACGCCGAAGTCGATGTTGAGGATGTGGCCGCGCTCGACCGGCCGCTCGGTGGGCCCGGCATGGGCGCCGGCGCTCTCGGGGCCGGTGAAGACGGCCGGGCAGTGGATCGGGTCCCAGGCAGGCTCGAGGCCCATCTCCTCGACGCGCTCTGCGATGAACTCAGCCACCTGCTTTTCGGTCACGCCCGGCTTGAGGAAGCCGGTGACCCGGTGCAGGATCTCCTGGGCCGCGTCGCAGGAGGCGGCGATCCGCTCCAGCTCGACGGCCGACTTGCGGCCGCGCAGGGCGGCGATGATCTCCTCCGACGACTCGAGCCGCCCGGCGTAGGGCGTGCCCTCGAGGTAGCTGTTCAGCGTCAGCCACATGCCGTGGCTGAGGCCGTCGGCCATCACCGAGCTGGTCGAGTAGTTGACGGCAATCCGCTTCGGATCGAAGCGCTCGAGGGCCGCCAGCAGGTCGTCCCTGATCGAGGCGTCGTAGCCGCTCACTTCGTCGTAGGCGCCGGTCGCCTCGGTGTTCGCCACCTCCAGGCGCCCGACGATGGCCACGGCGTCGCCGCCCCTGGTGATGATGAATGCCGAGTGCCAGGTGCAGGTGGTGCCGTAGATCAGGTCCAGTATCGGGTCCGGGTTGCTGCCGGTCTCGCGGGCGAAGGTCAGCCAGAGGTCGACGCCCTTCTCGTCCACTATGCCGGCGGCCTGCTCGATCTTCTCCCTCACAAGCGACATCGCTGTTCCCTCCCGTGCGCGCGGTTCCGACACCGATCCTAGCACACGCCGGCGTCCGCCTGAAGCGACTCCTTGTCCGCGCCGCTCGCGGTCTTTATAATCGCCGCACCGATGGAGGAGGCGCCCATGAGCCTGAAGATCCGCAGCGTAGTCGCCGATCCGGTGTTCCTGTCCAACTGCTTCATCGTCGCCTGCCCCGAGACCGGCGAGGGCGTGGTGATCGATCCCGGCAGCCGCGTCGACTCGATCGCCCGCGCGGTCGAGGAGGAGGGTGTCGGGGTGAGGGAGCTGGTCTGCACCCACGGCCACCTCGACCACGTCTCCGGCGCCGCCGAGGCCCGGCGCCTCTTCGGCGTCCCGCTGGCGCTGCACGAGGGGGCCCGCTCGGTGCTGAGCCGCCTCAACGAGTCGGCGATGTCGTTCGGCGTCAAGCCGGTGGAGCAGCCCGAGGTCGACCGCTGGCTGGCCGAGGGCGACAAGATCGAGTTCGGCAACCGCCGCTTGACGGTCATCCACACTCCCGGCCACTCACCCGGCGGCATCAGCCTGCTCGCCGAGGGCCACCTCTTCTGCGGCGACACCATTTTCGCCTCCGGCATCGGCCGCTGGGATTTTAAAGGCGGCGACTACGAGACGCTTATAAACTCGATCCGCGATCGCATCCTGACGCTGCCGCCGGACACGGTCCTGCACCCCGGCCACGGGCCCGACACCACCGTCGCCGCTGAGGCCGCCGGCAACCCCTTCCTGCAGTGAGCGGGTCGTCGGGCGCTTGAATTGCTTATTGATCGGAGCTGCCGTTACGCGGCCGAAGAATCGGTTCGTTAACCTCGACGGCGCGCTCCCGTCGTATAATTGGTGTTACTTCATATCAGAGGGGGAGGGTCATGGTCCGTCAATTCATCTCTAAAGAGATCGTCGAGAGCTTAAGCGGCCCCAAGTTCCTGATAACCTTCGTGATCTGCACCGCGCTGATCCTGACCAGTGTCTACACCGGCTACCAGCTCTACGAAGCGGAGGCGAGCTGGCATCAAACTGCCAAGATGGAGAACAAGCGAGCCCTGGAGAACCGCGGCAGTTACGGGACCCTCAAGACGGAGGGGAGCAAGGCGACGCGCGAGCCCGAGCGGATGAGCATATTCGTGCGCGGCGTCGACAGCACGGTCGGCAAGGCGTCGACAGTCGGCGACGACGCCAACATCGTGCTGCGCGACAGCCGCTTCGGCCTCAACCCGATCTTCGCCGTCTTCGGCGAGCTCGACCTGGCCTTCATCGTCAAGATCATCCTGGCGCTGTTTGCCCTGCTGTTCAGCTACAACGCCATCAGCGGCGAGCGCGAGCTGGGGACGTTAAAGCAGGTACTCAGCAACAGCGTCGGCCGCGCATCGTTCATTCTCGGCAAGTCGGTCGGCGGGCTGATCACCTTGTTCGTTACCTTCCTGCTGCCGCTGCTCATCGCTCTGCTGATGCTCATGGTCTTCTTCGGCGTAACCTTCACCGGCGACGAGTGGGCGCGCGTCGGCCTCATGACGTTGGTCTTCTGCGTTTACCTGGCGGTCTTCTTCATGGTCGGCATGCTGATGTCGGCCCTGACGCGCAACAGCTTCGTCAGCTTCCTGCTCTGCCTGTTCGTCTGGGTGCTCAGCGTGGTGATCGTGCCGAGGATCGCCGTCGAGGCGGCGGGCCGGATCAGCCCGGCGCCTTCGATCGACCGCGTCGAAGCGGAGCGGGCTTCGATCAGTCGCAACTACTACGCCGTCCTGCGGGAACTGCTGACACGTAACCTGACCGAGGCCCTTCAAAGTGATCCAAATGCAAGCAGGGAAGTACTGAGGCAGGTGGGCGACCGGGCGCGGGCAGAAGCCAGGGAGCGCTTCGCGGGCACCGAGGAGGCGCTGCTGCGCGAGTACGAGCAGCGGCAGATACGGCTGCTCAACACGGCCGAGTCAATAGCCCGTACCTCGCCGACATCCTGCGTCACCTTCGCGGTCAGCCGTCTCGCCTATACTGATGCGGAGATGAGGGAGCGCTTCCTGCGGTCGCTGAGGCGCTTCCGGCTGGCATTCCTGGACTATGCCGACGAGAAGATCAGGCTTCACCCGGAGCTGGCCAATAGCGGCACCAGCACTTCCATTTCGGTTACCGATGACGACGAGGGTAATATCAGCTTTAGAGTGGGGGTCAGGACACCCGAGCACATCCTGGACACTGGCGATGCGCCCGTCTTCTCGATGGCCTCTGAGCCGCTGGCCGCCTCCGCGGCGGCCATCGTTCCCGACGTCGCCATCCTGGTCGTCGAGTTCTTCCTGCTCTTCGCCGCCGCCTTCGTTGCCTTCCTGCGCTACGACGTCAGGTGAGCTAGTGGATAAAATGTTGAATCTCGGTGGCTAATAACTAAACAACGACCGCTCAAAGGCAATCCAGGCGGGATAAGCCAGAGGCTGATAAGCTCCGCTAGCTCCAACTCTGACGTTGATTTTACGAATGAATCAGAACGGTATCAAAACGATACGCGGGAAAAACTGAACTGACAAATTCCAACTTTCGTTAATTTGGATAAGTGATCGCTTCGCGGGGGAAGGAAAAATGATACGGTATTTTATCTACAAAGAGATCGTCGAGAGCATAAGCGGCCCCAAGTTTCTAATAACGTTCTTGGTTTGCGCCGTGCTGATCCTGACAAGCGTCTTCACGGGTTACCAGCTTTACCGAACGGAGCTGAGCTGGCACCGGATAGCGAGGTCGGAAAACCAGAGAGCTCTGGAGAACCGTGGCAGCTACAGGAGGCTGAAATCAGAGGGGGGCAAGGCGATACGCCCGCCCCAGAGGATGAACATATTCGTGCGCGGCGTCGACAGCACCATAGGCAAGGCAGCCACGGTCAGCGAAGACGCAAAAATAGTCCTGCGCGACAGCAGATTCGGCCTCAACCCGATCTTCGCCGTCTTCGGCGAGCTCGACCTTGCCTTCATCGTTAAGATAATTCTGGCGCTGTTCGCCCTGCTATTCAGCTACAACGCCATCAGCGGCGAGCGCGAGCTGGGCACGCTCAAACAGGTGCTTAGCAACAGCGTCGGCCGAGCATCTTTCATTCTCGGCAAGTCAATCGGCGGTCTTGTCACGTTCTTCATCACTTTTCTGGTGCCGGTACTAATCGCCCTGCTGATGCTGATGGTTTTCTTCAACGTGAGCTTCACCACCGAGGAGTGGTTGCGAATCGGCTTAATGACGCTGGTCTTCTGCGCCTACCTGGCGGTCTTCTACATGGTTGGGATGCTGATGTCCGCACTGACCCGCAACAGCTTCGTCAGCTTTCTGCTTTGTCTTTTCGTGTGGGTCCTGAGTGTAGTGATTGTGCCGAAGATAGCCGTCGAGGCGGCGGGGCAGATCAGCCCGGCGCCTTCGATTGACCGGATCGAGGCCGAGCGGGCGTCGATAGCCCGCAGCCAGAACGCCACCCGAAAGGAGCTTCTAATGCGCTACATCACCGAAGCTCTGCAGAGCGGTTCGGATGCGGACGTTGATGATGCGTTTGACCGGGCCATAGAAGACGCCAGAGAGCAATACGCCGGTACCGAAGAGGCATTGCTTCGCGAATATGAGCAGCAGCAGATACGGCTGCTAGATACGGCAGAAACATTGGCCCGTATTTCTCCAACATCCTGTGTTATATTTGCCGTTAGCCGTCTCGCTTATACCGACGCCCAGTTACGAGAGCGCTTTTTAAGATCGCTGAGACGGTACCGCTCCGCGTTTCTCGACTACGCCGATGAGAAAATCCGGCTCCACCCTGAGCTGTCCCCCTATGGCACTGGCACCTCCATACAGGTTGATGATGACGAAGAGGGCGAACGCACTTTTAACGTGAGTGTCGAAACGCCTGAGTTTATCCTCGATACGGGAGATGCTCCGGTATTCGCATTGGCCGCCGATCCTTTGGCCGCCTCCGCGGCGGCCACAGTCCCCGACATCGCCATACTCGTTGTCGAGTTCTTCCTGCTCTTCGCCGCCGCCTTCGTAGCCTTCCTGCGCTACGACGTCAGGTGAGCTGCTACGCACCGAGATGCAAGGCGGGATTGATATTCAACCACAGAGACGACAGAGAACTTCTAAGCAGGAAGATCAGCTCCCTGAAAACTTGCGCTCCCCCTTAACCGGGAGGAGCCATCAGGCAAACCTGGTATCCTGTGCTCACCCTTCAGACCGGCATATCATTTGTAGCCATATTTGCTTTCTTCTTCTTGGAATAATTGAGAGCATATAAGATTCGGCATCCCTCATTCGAAGAGATGGCCCTTCGGGATCACTACTACTCCGCCGGGGCTGACGGTATACAGCTTTCGGTCTTTCTCACGGTCGTAGCCGATAATTGAGTCCTCCGGCACGATCACGTCTTTATCGATGATGACGTTTTTAATCCGAGCGTTGCGCCCGATATCGACGCCATGGAACAGGATCGAGTTCCTGACGTCCGAATATGAGTTAGTCCGCACGTTGGGGCTGAGGATGGAATGACGGATCACCCCTCCACTGATGATCACGCCGGGGCTGACGAGGCTGTCCAGCGCCTTGCCGACCCGGCTGTTCTTCCTCCGCTCGTCCGCGAAGACGGTCTTGCTTGGCGGATCGGGTTCGAGGTAGGTGTGCACGGGCCAGTTTTCGTCGTAGAGGTTGAAGACCGGGTCGACGTCGCAAAGGTCCATGTTGGCTTCAAAGTAGCCGTCGATGTCCCCGATGTCACGCCAATATGCGCTTTCCTTCCGGTTCTCATCTATGAAGTCATAGGCGCATACCTTTTTCCCCTCCGCGACCATCGCAGGGATGATGTCGTGTCCGAAATCGTGAATTGTATCCGTTTTGGCGTCCCGCACTACTGCGCGCACCAGCTCGGCGGTCGAGAAGACATAAATTCCCATCGAGACGAAGGAAAAATCTCCATTTCCGGGAACGCTCGGCGGATCCTCAGGCTTCTCCAGAAAACCGACAATATTATCGCCTTCGTCTACTTCGACTACTCCGTAGGCACGTGCTTTCTTGCGCGGAGCCTGCACGCAGGCCACACTGAGATCCGCCCCTCGCTCCACGTGAAAGCCTAAGAATTTCCCGTAATCCATCTTGTAGACGTGATCGCCGGCCAGGACGAGAACGTATTCCGGTTTGTCGTCGTCCAGCAGGAAGAGGTTGTGAAAAACAGCGTCTGCTGTGCCGCGGTACCAGGTATCAGATCCGCGAAACTGCGGGGGAACGGTATCGATGAACTCATCAGCTCGCGAGATGTTCCAGCCCAGCGTGATGTGGCGCTGAAGCGAGTGGCTGCGGTACTGGGTGAGGAGGTGGATTCTACGCAGGCCGGAATTGATGCAATTTGACAGAGCGAAATCGATAATCCGGTAGATACCGCCGAATACAACAGCCGGTTTGGCTCTCTCCTTGGTTAGAGGGAAGAGTCGTCGTCCCACACCGCCAGCCAGAACCAGTGTCAGCGTGTTCTTCAGTGCTGAGATCAACTGTCCGCTCCTTCGGATCTCCGGGACGCTTTTTTATTCTAGCCCTTTTTTCTGGATTTCCGCCTCGATTCTAAATTCTACATAGTTCGGGTGGTCCGATGCATTCATAACGGCTATAAAGATGTTGCGAAGGCGTTAGAAAATCTCAATTTCATTCCTTTTCTTTGTCCGCAAAATTCTTATTAAGGACTTCGCTGCTGTCGATTAGCGGGAGCACTATATGAAAAGCCGTACCCCCTCCCAGTCTGCTCTTCACCTTTATCCTTCCGCCGTGAGATGAGACTATTTGCTGTACAATAGCCAATCCAAGTCCCACTCCTCCCGGCCTTGTTGTGAAGAACGGCTTAAAGAGCTTACCGATGTTTTCCTCGTTGATGCCTTTTCCGGTGTCCTTGACCGACATGGTTATGTGATCGCTGCGGATCGCTGTCGAGACACGCATCTTGCCCCCGGATTCGGTGGCATCGAGCGAATTGCTGAAAATATTTAGTAGCGCTTGCTTTATCAAATCCGGATCAAGCCAGACCTTAGTGGTTTTCCGATCCAGACGGGTGCTGATAGCTATGCCCGCATCAGCGAACTCGGGCTCCACAATGGAAATCGTCTCAAGTACGATTTCTCGAAGCGAGACATGACGATAGCTTGGCCGCAACGGTTTAGCGTAATTCAGTAGATTAGTCACTACGGTTTCCAGCCGGGAAACCTCGTCAGCTATTATCTTTAGGTATTTCTTATTCTGGTTATCAGGCGGACAATCTTCTTGTAAGGCGCGGGCGAAACCACCGATGGTTACCAGCGGATTGCGTATCTCATGCGCCACGCTTGCCGCCATCTGGCCCAGAGCTCCGAGCTTTTCCTGGTCTGCCAGCCGATAGCGGAATTCCTGCAGCAACTGGTTAGAGCGCTTGAGCATTTCGAGCTTCTTTTCTACCTCGGTGTAAAGCAGGTAGCTCTCCAGCGCGCTCTGCCCTTGCTTGGCAACCAACTCCAGGAATCGGAGGTCTTCATCGTTGATCGGCTCGCGCGTAAACCTGTTATCCACAAGCAGGATGCCTATTGGTCGGTCTGTAGCGAAAAGGGGAACGATGGCGCACTCCTCACAACCCAGAGACGATAGAAATTCGTGCTCAACTTTTCCGAAAACATCCGGCATTTCAACATGGAGAGCAGACTGATTTTTCAATACCTCGGTGAAAAGTCCTTTGCCGTCAAGCGGCATGGACGTGTTTCGAATCAGCCGGGTTAACTCCGAGTTTGTCAGCGCTTCTATCTTGCTGTGATCCTGGAGAAGCTGACCGAAATCGATGGGCTCTCTTTGTAGCTCCGCCCAGATTCTGTGCGCTTCCTCTTGCGCCGCAGGCCCCACCGCGAATTCTCCACGGATCAAATCCTGTTCCTCGTCGATGAGAAACAGCATCGCCCGATTGAAACCCAGGCCCTGTTCCGCAGTTACGCCGGTGAGGAATATATAGGCTATCTGTTCCAGTGTGCGCGCAGTCTGCAACGCATCACTTATTTGCTTGAGGACCGAAAGCGTCAGCACCTTCTTTAGCAACTCCTGCTCTGTTCGACGTCGCTTGATGAAGTGACCCAGGTTTTCAGTCAGGATTCGCAAAAGCGTTTCTTCTTCCTTCAGCATAGGGTCCCTGCTGCGGTGAAACACGTTGAGATAGCCGATGTGTTGCCCGTCGATGACGATCGGCGCGTAGATCGCGTTGCTCAAACCCTGTTCCCGCAGAGCAGGTATCTCCCTTGCCTTCTCGCCGCTGATAACGACGTTATCGGGCAGGCTTTGCGGTTTGTCCGTGAGCGACCCGGCTTGATCCTCTTCGACTCCGAAAAAGGCGCGCAATTTCAGCTCAACCGTTTCTGGATCGCGAAGTGAGAGCACGGAGACTGTATCGTGGAAACCGAGACCGCAGACGATTGTCGATGTGACCTTGGGAAAGAGCTCTCTACCGCTAGTGCAGACATTAAAATCGCTGCTGAGCTTGTTGAGAACGCTGAGCTCCCTCACCTTTTCCTGAAGCCTGCGGTTTATATGCTGAATCTTTAGGGCCGTCTTTTGCTCCTCAGTAACGTCCTGCAGTGTCTCGATAATGTGGGTTACTTTTCCGTCGCCATCTTTTACGGGGTAGAAATTGAGCAGCAGGCCCAGTTGCTTGTCTTCATGAGTTTGTAGGTGTGTAATCTTGTTAAACTCCAGGCCTTCCCTGAGAATTTGCGCGGATTCATCTCCCGGGATCAGGTCAGAATAAAGGACCGATAGAGTGCTGCCACCGTCAGCCAATAGCTTTTTGCGCTCCAGTCCGAGCAACTGCGCCGCGAAATCGTTCACGTGCGTGATCTTCAGCGCGGGATCGAAAACGATGATGCCCTCGCCGATGTCGTTGAGGATGGAAGTGAACAGCTCGTGGGACACAAGGCTGATGTCGTGAGAACGCAGGCCGCCGCTGACATCCTGCGCCTGCATAACAGCTTCAGGAGGCCAATTAACAGCTGTGAGGTCCCGCGGGACTAACAAAACCTGCCGGGTTTCCATAGCAGCGCTAAATCGGATGGCTACAGTCTCGCTGCGGCCTGAATCAAGGCAGCGCTCAACAATGTCCGCCACTGCCTTCCTGTACACGGGCTCGAGCAGGTCGGACAGGCTGAGGCCAATCGCTTCATCCGGGGCGCCGTTGAAGAGCATATGCAGATCGCCCTTGGTCTTGACGATTCGCCCCTCGGCATTCAGAAACAGCGAGGAGGTGGATTTCTCCATCAGGACATCAAGAATGCTCTTTCTCACTGGTCTTGCCCGTTCACGCCGGCAACGTTACTTGCCTTGTTTCGTTTCGGAGTAGCGCTCACGTAAAATCGCTTTAATCCTCGTTTTCAATTCACCGAGGTCAGAGGATTTGACTACGTAGGCATCCGCCGCCCAGGTGGTGAAGTTGTCCTGGTAGGAAGCGTAGGCAGTGTTGAGCACGATGGGCATTTTATTATCGATGCTCATCATTCTGCTCAGCACGTTGACGCCATCTAATCCGGGCATCTTGATGTCGAGAACAACCAGGTGAGGCGGATTTTTTTCAAACATCTGCAGCGCCTCATCTCCGGAGGAAGCCAGCTCGACCGCGTAGCCCTCTTTCGTCAACTCCCGCTCGTAGAGCAGCCGGATGTTATCCTCATCGTCTACAACAAGAATTCTATACATTATCCATCTCCCATCGTTTACGACGCATTGTTTATCGCCTGATGGTAAAGGTCTATGTACTGCTCAGCCGATGTCTTCCAGGAGAAATCGGCAGCCATTGCGTTCTGCACAAGCCGAGACCACGCTTCGCGGTCACCGAAGAATTTCAGTGCGCGCTGTACCACAGCGGTCAGAGCATCCGCCGAGTACTCTTCGAATCTGAAGCCGGTGCCCTGGCCGGTTGCGGGATTGTACTCTTGGATAGTGTCGGCCAGTCCGCCGGTAGCCCTGACAATAGGGATCGTGCCGTAGCGCAGGCTGTATAGCTGGTTCAGGCCGCACGGCTCGTAGCTGCTCGGCATCAGGAACATGTCGGAACCCGCCTCTATCAAATGCGCCAGCTGATTGTCGAATGCCAGTTCGACGGCCAGTTGCTTTGAATACTGCTTAGCCGCTTTTTCGAACATATCGTGATATTCCCGTTTGCCAGTGCCCAGCACCACCATCTGCACATCCATCTCCAAGATGTTCTCGAGCGCCTCGCCAAGAATGTCGAAGCCCTTCTGCTCCACCAAGCGGCTGATGATTCCTATCAGGGGGACGTTGCCCTTAGATACGGGCAGCTTGGAGCGCTTCAGGAGTTCTCGTTTGTTCTTGGTTTTGCCCGAGAGATCGGCTGCCGAATATCGAGCGGGTATCAGCTCGTCCGTTTCCGGATTCCAGATCGAATAGTCGATGCCGTTGACAATCCCTCGCACGTCCGACGCCCGCGAACGCAGCACTCCCTCGAGGCCGAAGCCGAACTTCGGACCGCTCTGAATTTCCCTGGCGTACGTCGGGCTGACGGTGTTGATCATATCGGCGAACACAATACCGACCTTCATCATGTTGACCTTGCCGTAATATTCAAACGCCGATACCGGATAGAACTGGTCAGCTGGTATATCTGCTATTGGTAGAATCTCGGGCTCTTCAACACCCTGATAAGCCAGGTTGTGAATGCTGAAAAGCGATGCAATTGCTTCGGCCCCGCCTTCATTGTCTCTTTTCAAGTAGTAAGGGATAAAGCCGGTATGGAAGTCGTTGCCGTGGACTATACGAGGTTGCCACTCCAGCTCCCGCAGGAAACCCATTACTGCTTTCTGGAACAATATGAATCTTTCAGCGGTGTCCGGATAGCCCTCTCCGGTCGCCGGATCGTTATAGACTCCATCGCGATCAAAGTATTTCTTGTTCTCCACAAGGTATGCTTTGACCTCGCTATCGGGAATTTTGGCCTGGTATAACTTTGCTGTTTCCGTTCTCTCGCCCATTGGAATAGCGATATCCGGCAGACCTGCAACCGGCTCTATTTCGTACTTGTCCCTGGCCACGCTTCCGTAAAGCGGAATGATGGTCCGAATATCGCATCCGAGTTCTGCGAGAGCCTTCGGCAACGCACCGGCTACGTCCGACAGGCCGCCCTCTTTCGCAAAGGGCACCATCTCCGCGCTGACGAACAGCACTCTCAGCCGGGCATCATTTGCATTCTGTGTCATCGTTCGGTCTCCGGTCTATCAGAAGGGGATTGGCTTTCGCCCCAATAATTCAAATTGATTTTGAAGATCCCATTAGTCAATTTACAATCCTGCATGAAATTGAGGTCTGATTCCGTCGGCTCCTCTCCGTTCATTACTCTTTCGGTCATCGAGCGTAGGCGTTGGAAATTGGAGTGGTGCTGATCCACGCGCGCTTCCGCGTAATCGCGCGCACTCCAGGTGCTGATCAGAAATTGCCAATCCGAACTCTCGAGAAGCAGCAGCTCGCGTGCCATCTGCTCCACGATTTCTCTGGCCAGGCCTTTCCCATCGCCCAGACTCCGCACCGTAGCTATCATTGCTCTCTCGTCTTCATAGACATGCCGCCAGGTCCATGTAGTCCAGTCGTTTAACCAGATATAGTGGAAACCGCCCTCACCCCAGGATCCCTCCGGGATGTTTATCACGTGTTCAGGCGGTATTGTTTCCATTGCTTTGGACGTTGTTACCGGTTCCAACTCCGGATGGGCGTGTAATTTTCGGAGCAACGCTTCCAGCCAGCGGGGTCCCTCAAACCACCAGTGGCCGAATAGCTCGCCGTCGTAGGGGCTGCAGATCACCGCCGGTTTGCCTTCTTTCGTATAATGGCCGTCGGCGAGCTCCGCAATCATCTGAACAAAATGGTCGCTCTGTTCATGCACGATTCCTTCAATGCGCTCAGGTTCGTATAGCTCCTTGTCGGCAAGGTCGCAATTGGGGCCGGTCACGCGCCAGTATCTCAGCCCTCCGGGGAAGTGTTTCTTGTGGAAATCGAGGTAGTGACCGTTCCCCGGATAGCCGTGCTCTCCACTCCACACCTGAATTGTAGTCCGCGGATCGCGGGTGAAGATCGCCACCGGCTTGTCACCGCCTGTTGAGCTGACGTAGTAGAGGCTATAAGGAGTTTTGCTGATATCCCGTTCCCGCGGGGAATACTCCTTCTCGAACTGACGCCAGAGCTGTTGCAGGGCCTCGAACCGCTCCAGATAGGTGCCGATTGCCTTGCCTCCTTGCAGCAAATGGCTATCGACGAAGAAGTACTTGATTCCCGCATCGTGAAGGAACTCTTCCACACCTTTGCGCTCGACCGGTTCATCTTGATCGCCAACAGGAGGGCGCCAAGAATAGTGCGGCCGGTAGGCGCACTCGGGCAGCCAGATGCCGCGCGGATCGCGGCCGTAGTGGTGACGGTAGCTGTCGATGCCGGTCAGGATCTGCGCTCGGACGCTCTCGTCCGTGCCCAGCAACGGCAGGTAGCCGTGGGTGGCAGCGCAGGTGATTATCTCGATGCATTCCTCGTCCTGAAGTCTGCGAAGTTGTTTAACGAGGTCGTGGTCGAAACTCTCGTGGAACAGCTTGCTCACCCAGCGGTAATAATCACTCCAATTACCAGCCAGAGATTTGCTCTGCTCGTTGCCGGTTTTAGCGAAGTTAACGGCATTTTCTTCGGCGGATTCTATTTTCTGATTCAGGTACTCGCTGAAGCCGTCCTTGAAGCGGTCGTCGGCAAACTGCTCGGTTAGAACCGGTGTGATTCCCAGCGTGATGCCGGCCTTGATACCGTCTGTCTGCAACCCTTGAAGCGAGTTGATCAGCGGAATGTAAGTTTCAGCCGCAGCCTCGTTGAGCCAGTCCATACCGTGCGGCCACATGCCGTGACCGATGACATACGGGAGGTGGTTATGGAGAACCAGGGTTACGTATCCTTTTTTCACGAACTCTTCTCCGCTTACGTGAATTACGACGATGACTATATGGACACTTCCCGCAAGAAGCCGGCAGCGTTCTCGGGCAGCACGGGATTGATGTAGAATCCAGTGCCCCATTCGAAACCGGCCGTTTTGGTTACGCGGGGGATGATCTCGAGGTGCCAGTGGTAGTCGCACTCAAGTGTTATCCAGTAGTTTGCCCGTCGCGGTCCGGTGTGGGTGTTCGGTGAAGTGTGCAGCATGAAGTTATAAGGCGGATCATCAAGCGCTGTGGATAGCCGTCTCATGACATTCTTCAGCGTTGAGGCCATCGCCCGAAGCTGATCGTCGCTGTTGAGGCCGTAATCATGGCTATGTTCTCGGGGTAGCAGCATCATCTCGAACGGAAAGCGCGAGGCATATGGGCAGTAAGCCACGAATTGTTCGTTAGACTCAACGATGCGGGAACCGTCCTCGATCTCCTGTTTCATCAGATCGCAGAATATGCATCTCTCCTTGACGTAGTAATACTGCATCGCCGAGTCCAGCTCCATGGCAACCGTTTTCGGAGTTATCGGGGTGGCGATGATCTGTATGTGCGGGTGCGCCAACGAGGCGCCCGCCTCGGGACCGTGGTTCTTGAATATCAGTACGTAGCGAAATCGCTTGTCCTTCATCAGGTCAGTTAAGCGCTCTCTGCAAGCCATCAGCACGAGAGTGAGCTGATCTACGGACATGCTGGGGATCGTTTCAGTCAGCTCGGTTGTTTCGATGACGACCTCATGAGCCCCGATACCGTTCATCTTGTCGTAAAGCCCCACTCCCTCGCTGCCGAGGTCACCCTCGATCATCAAAGCGGGGAACTTATTAGACACGACGCGCACGCTCCAACCCGGCGTATCAGGCTCGGAGCCTTTGTTCCTGTAAGCGAAGATCTCGGGAGGAGTCTTGTCCTCGTTTCCCGGTGCGAACGGGTCGAACGACACCGATGTAACGTTCGCTTTCTCGCGTGTGAAATCTGTAGGCCTGCGCGATCGCTCGGTCGCCACGATTATCCATCTGCGTTGGATCGGATCTTTTCTCAACTCAGGCATTCTTTTTCCTCTTTAGATTACGACAGCTTCATTCGACGTTGATTTAGAGATGTTGAATCGCAAGCTCGATATTGAATCTGGCCTCGGATCCGGGCTCCAGCTGCAACCGCCAGGTTGGTAAAACCGCCGAGCTTTGGTAGTTGAGCTCAAAACCGCTTTCCGATTGCGAGATCGTTTGCACCGTTAAATACCAGAACGCGCCCAGAGTGTCCAGTGCGATAGTGATTCTCAGGTTCCTGGACAGATCTTCTATGCCGAACAGGCTGCAGCTTTCTACCTCGCCAGTGCTGTCCATTCTTGGCACAACAACACCTTTTTCGGGGGCGATATATCTCAGCCGTTCGTCTACGCCGCTGAGCATTGAGAAATTGAACTCGGGGCCGAAAACGAAATCTGCCTCTGCATCTCCGTTGTTGGCCAGACAATAACTGATTTTCAGCAAGTTCCCTTGAAGCTCCAGGTGCTTTTCCACAGACAAAGCGATGATTCCGTGGTCCGTGAAGAGGTGACCGTTCCGACTAAGAGTGACAGTATCACCTTCCACGCCAGCCTCGTATGGCTGGCTAACGAAATCGCCGAGTTCCCTGAAGCTGCGGTTCAGCATCTGGGCTGTTCCGGTATCAGGATGCAGGCAGTGATCGAGTAGAGAGTATCGGTTGTGCCAATCGTAGTTCAGGGCTTCGCGAAGCTCCTCGTCCATCTCGCGCGCGATATCGTGGATGCTCGGCGTGTCTCCGCTTTCTGCCGGCGTTGTGATTGCCGATCCGAAGGTTTGGTGATACGCCTCGGGGCGGCTGGCAAGCGTGTTCAACAGATTGAAATCGTCAGGGCGGTAATCCAGCTCATAGATGGCGCCGCCGTACCGGGGCGCGCAGATTACGTTGAGTTCCTCCGAACGGAGAACCACCTCCGGCACGCCGTCCAGGTTGATATCCTCATTCATCGTGGCGGTTGGCAAGTTGCCTTGCGGATACTCGAGTATATCTGCTGCTTTCTCAGCTCGAAGCATATGCCTGTAGACGGCATCCCGGAGGTGCGGCATGTAGAGGCCGCCGAAAACGCCGTGCCAGTAGGCGCAATTGCACTGGGAGCGGTAGAGTTCGCGTTTGGCAAGTTCCATTTGCTCGCTGTCACTTATGGATGAGTTGTTTTCAAGCCTGGCGATGCGGGCGCTGAGAGCCAGCATCCGTTTGTGCATGTTGTTGGCTTCCGGATACTTGCTGAAGAAGTTACGCCAGATACCGCCTCTCAGGAATGGTCTGAAGCGCTCCAGCTGACCGGAATCTCGCAGCTCGTGCACGATCGCGCCGAATTCAGCGGCAACCTCAGCGGGCAGGGTCCACTCGCTCATCTCGAAGTAGGAAGCGGTGGGAAGGTATACAACTCCGGTTGGGTGCTGCGATTTCATAACCTCCTGAGGAGTGGTCAGTTCCAACCAGTCGGAGTTTTCCATCAGCGCCGTGAAGAAACGATTCAGCCACTTATCTTCGTAGCAGAGCTTGTGAGTGCCGGGCCAGAGCCCGAACTTCTCGCCGTCGTCCATCATCACAACGACGCTTTTTCCTGCATCGTAAGCCCTGCGCAGATAGCTAATTGTCTCCTGAGGATCGGCAAACGGAATTGTGTAGCGTAGTGCCTCGCTTATCGGGAAGATCGCCAGCGGACGTCCGCCGTCCTCGGTGATGTAATATCCATCTATTTCCTCCTCCCGAACGCCACCTGATTTGAGATGAAAATCGTCGATCACTATGTAGTTGATGCCGCTGTCGATGAGCGAACCGACCACCTGTGGTTCCCAGACTCTTTCAGTCATCCAGATCCCTGTAGCTTGGGTTTCAAAGCGTTTCTGCAAATAGTCGTTCATCATCTCGATCTGGCCGATTCTGTCGCCTTCAGGGATTGAAGCCAGAACCGGTTCGTAGAAACCGCCGCTGATCATCTCCAGCTGACCGCGATCGACCAGCGTAGCTATCGTGTCGATGAACTGCCCATCGTAGATTTCGATCCATTCGATCAACGGGCCGCTTATGTGGGCGCTCATTTTAATGCCGGGAAACCCGGAGAGCTCTTTGAAAAAGGGCTCGTAGGCTTCGCGTAATGCCTTTTCGAACACGAAGTCGAAGTTACCAACCGGCTGGTGGCAATGGCTCCCGAATACAAATTTCAACTTTCTCATTTGATAATCTTTTTCATATCCCTAAGGTGTATTAGTTATCAAACTCTGCCAGTCTTCTTGAATCGAATGTACGTTGTCAAGCAATCTTCAATACTATCAAAGGAATCGGCTAAACGGACCAGTTGATATCCCGGAGATCGTCAACCAGACGCTGCACCTCGATTACGCCGCCTCGCGGGTGCCGTTCCAGCTCATCATCTCCTTGTTTGATGACTACGTAAAACGCCAGCACATCTTTTTCTTTCGCGTCCAGCAATAACCACGGAACCGCCATCTCCAGGATCTGATCTGCTCCAAAGTGACTAAGATTCCGCGACTCTCCACCAATTTTAATGCGCGGCGATTCGTCGGAGTTGAAATCGAACAAAATCGTAGCGCTCGTGGGGGACGTTATGTAGACGCAAAGGCTGCATCCGTCAAGGTGTTTCTTACTGAATGGCTCACGGCCGTCGAATCTGAAGTAGAAGTGTTCCTTGTCATAGCCGAAATAAATCCACTCCAGCAGTGAGGACGTATGGTGCATCGAGCCTGCCCCGCCGAGCGCGTAATAGCGTCCGGCATTGATCCAATCCGCGTAGCTGATATCCCTTCCATCGAGCTTCGGACTGATTAGCCTCACGGGCTGTTGAATTTCTGACTTCACTTCAACCTGTTTGATCGGCTGGCGGAGCGCTTCCGGAGGTGGCAAGTTCAGACTGCGATAAACACCCATCACGTGTTCGCGGAATAGGGCATCGAACTCCGCCGCGTAGGCGGTCAAGTGGTCTTCGCTATACCACCAGAACCAGTCCGAGCCCTCGGCAATCATCATCTCTCGCTTTGCCAATTCTATGTTCCCGTCGCCGGCATAGTCCTTTTGTAAAGCCTTTTCCAGCTCGGCCCGCGCCGGCGCTAGAGCTTCCCAGCCCCTGTTTTTTTCCGGGTGTCCAATCCACGTAGTAAGCGTGCCGTAAATCCAGGAGCCAGCGATTACCCTTGGCAGCGTCCGAGGCTTCACGCCTTCCGCATCGAGGGCCTGCGTAGGCGTCACGGTCTGCAGCCAGCCGCAGGACTGGAGTTTCGCGAAAAGCGCTTCCAGGAAGGCGCGCCCGTTGTCGGTATATCTGGCCCAGGCGTTCTCGCCATCCAGGATTACCGATACAACCGGTACTCGGTCGTTGGGGGCCTCGTCGGCAATCGCTTTCAACTTGGTGACGAAGTCATCCGCTGCTCTTTCCCCGGACCAGGTCTGATAGACGAAAGCCGGCAGGTCTGACAGCTTCGTGTCGCGGAAAAACAGAACAAGCTCTCCGGTTTTCGTCTGTAGTTGGTAAGGAGTATAGAGATCCTCCGGTTTGAGATCTGAAACTTGCAGACCCAGGGCGCTCGCCAATATGGTTCTGTCCGACGCCGCCCAACGGAGTCCCGCTTGCGCGATCAGCTCACATGCCTGCGCGCTGATGGCGCCTTCCGAAGGCCAAATGCCGTTAGGTTTGTCGCCGAAGGTGCGTGTGTGAAAGTCGATGCCGGCTTCGATCTGCCCGACCGCGTCCCGAGGATATTGAAATCTGCTGGACGGTAGCGAAAGCCCTGGAGTGGCCTCGTGCGCTGAGTCGGTGTCGCATAGCAGAGGGAGTATGGGATGATAGTACGGCGAGGTCGACAGCTCGCAAGCTCCGGCTACGAGAAGCCTTTTATACGGTTCCAGAACGGAGACGAGAAACTCGCGCTGCGCTGTCAAGAGTGCCTGCCTTTCCTCTTCGCTAAAATTGCGTCCTTTCTTAAGCAGCGCCGAGACCTGCGGCATCTCTCTGAGCTGCCAGCCGCTCCAGGCAAGGTTGAAGTGGACCTGCAGGTCTCTGTATTTCTGGGCATCGAACGCCTTCAAAGCTCTGTCGCTTACCTCGCGGCTTTCGTCTCCCTTTAGCTCCAGCAGCTCTCTGAAGCGGGCTACGGGATCGATCTGAGCCGGCCGATAAAGCTGGAAGAAGTTGGAAAGCATAAATCGCTTCTCCACGTCCGAGAGATCCTCGGCGGCTTTCTTGGAAACTCGTTCGAATTCGTCGGTCGCGCCGTTTGCGTAATCAAGAATCTGCTCGATTAAAGAGGGAACGAGATTGTATGTGAGGGTAACACCGGGAAACTTTTCCTGCAGCGCCGGAATGTCAGCGTAGTTCCGCAGCGCATGCAACCTCACCCAGGGCAACAGGTACTCCCCCGTCCGCAGGTTCTTGTAATAGGGCTGGTGCATATGCAGATAAAGTATCAGGTAGCAACGGGTTTCCATTTCTCTTGGCTCCAATGTCTCGCTGATTATACTCCTGTACGACAAACTGATAATCAACATCCTTGTCTTGAAAATCGCTGCCGGGCGGAGAACCAAAGCAACAGCGCAGGGTGGATCTAAAGTCTCGTTCCCCGACGTTGAGTATCAGTGGAGCGCCCGGCCGCTGGCCCCCACCGCTGGCAGCCGTCGTAGTTTTATGTAAAATCTCTTCTTTTTCTCTTGGATGGAAAAAATCTACGCAATTGTCTGCATAGAACAACCAGCGTTGAATTCTATTACTATAGCAAGATGTAAATTCTTAAATTTGTTTAGAATGGATATAAATATATAACAGCGAGTGGTGTTGTTGTAGTATACTTCTGATAACGGAATTGTGCACCTGCCAAACCCATCCCGGTGCAGCATGCTATAGTAGTATAGTGGCGGCGCGAGCACAAGGGCATGTGAAACGAGGTGAGAATTCCTAACACCCTATTGTCAACTCAAGCCCACCTTTCTGTAGAAGAAAGGAGCTGATGATGATTGGGAATATCCATCATCACGATCATCGCGATATACCTGCTACTGAAAAGGTTGAGCCAGGTGGTAATCACGTTCAAGTAGGGCGCTAAGCGCTAAATCCTAACCACGAGTCACCTCTTTTTATACCGTTTTTACTGTCCCCGAATGTTATATAGTATGAGCGTCCCCAAGGCAATGCATCTTTCCTGTCAGCGGGGTTTGAATATTAGCGCAAATTCAAACCACCAAAGGAGATGGCAGTGCATGGCCAGAGACAACCGGCGCAAAACCGTTCCGGTCCGACCGCACAATCGGCGGCCATCGTTCCCGACATCGCCATCCTGATCGTCGAGTTCTTCCTGCTCTTCGCCGCCGCCTTCGTAGCCTTCCTACGCTACGACGTCCGGTAGATTAACCACAGACACTATGATACGGTATATTACAATAGAAGTATTGGGCGAACCGTATGTGGTTGATCGCGCTCAAGGAGATAAGGGAACTACTATACAACCCTAAATTCCTGCTGACCTTTGCCGTCAGCACTGTCCTCATTCTCATTAGCATCTTCAATGGCTACGCCGCCTACGACAGCGAGCGGCGCGGCGCCGATATCGCGCGTGTAACGGCGATGGGCGATATCAGGGACCTGGCCAGTTACAATAGCGTGAAGTCCACCGGTTATCGGGTCAGCCGCTACCCCGAGAAGATGTCGATTTTCAACGTGGGCATCAGCGGCGTCGTCGGCCGCAAGTGCCGAGTTCGCGGATATGAAGCCCTCAGACCCCGTGAAAGCCGCTACAGCCTCAATCCGATCTTCGCCGTATTCGGCGAGCTGGACCTGACCTTCTCCGTCGGCATCATCCTCTCGCTCTTCGCCATCCTCTTCAGCTACAACGCGGTCAGCGGCGAGCGCGAAGCCGGGACGCTGCGGCTGATGATGTCCAACTCGATAGGCCGCGCATCGGTTTTGGCCGGCAAGCTATTCGGCTGCTTCCTGCCGCTGGCCCTGTTGTTCGTGCTACCGTTCCTGCTGGGCCTTGCCTACTTGCTATTTCTCACCGAAATCAGCTTTTCCGGCGGCGAGTGGTTGAGCATCGGCGTCTTGGCGCTCGCCTGCCTGCTCTACCTGTTGGTGTTCACCAGCATCGGCCTGGCGATGAGCGCCCTGACCCGTAATTCGTTCGTCAGCTTCCTGCTCTGCCTCTTCATCTGGGTGCTGAGCGTTACCATAATTTCCAAGGTCGCTGTGCAAACGGCGGCTCAGGCCAGCCCTCCGATGCAGATCGACGAGGTTGAGAGCCGCATCCAGGCCTACGATCGCGATAGCTGGAGTGAATACAGCCGACGACTTGTGCAATACGTGAGAGACAATCCGATTTCATCGAGTGAACTCGAAAATGGAAGGTTTCGTGAGGCGCAAAAGATAATATACGACCAGATAAACGAAGAAGATCAAGCCTTCCAGGAAGAGCTGTTCAATGAGTACTGGCGTAAAAGGAACCAGATGTTGCATACCGCCATGGCACTGTCGCGCGTTTCTCCCTCTTCCTGCCTCTCTTTCATCGTTAACGGATTATCGGGTACCGGGCCGGAGATGCTGGACCGCTTCGAGCAGGATCTGGCTATGTACCGCGGGGCGCTCATCGACTACCTGGACGAGAAGCAGGCGCGGCTGGAAGAGAGGGAAGGGGAGAGGATGCGCGGCACCGGACTCCGCTACAGCCATAGCGAAGACGGCTATATCCAACTCGAATTGCTCGAAGGTGAAGAAGGAGGCGAACTCAACCTCTCGGGCATGCCGCGGTTCCGATCCAGTTTTACACCGCTGGCCGAGGCGACCGGCGATCTCCTGCCCGACTACGCCGTCCTCGCACTTTATGCCATCGGTTTCTTCGCCGCCGCCTTCGTAGCCTTCCTGCGCTACGACGTACGGTAGACAGTCCGCAATTTTCGCGGGGTGTTATGAGACAGCAGAAGGATTAAGCAACCCAAATGTGGCTGATCGCTATCAAAGAGATAAGGGAGCTGCTATACAATCCCAAGTTCCTGCTGACCTTCGCCGTCAGCACCGTCCTCATTCTGATCAGCATCTTTAACGGCTACGCCGCCTACGAGACCGAGCGCCGCAGCGCCGACATCGCGCGTGTGACGGCGCTGAGCGATATCAAGAACCAGATCGATTACCGCTACGTAAGGTCCACCGGTTATCGAGTCAGCCGCTATCCCGAGAAGATGTCGATTTTCTGCGTCGGCATCAGCGGCGTCGTCGGCAGCAAGTGCCAAGTTCGATCCCGCGGCACGCCCAGACCCCGTGACAGCCGCTACAGCCTCAACCCGATCCTCGCCGTCTTCGGCGAACTGGATTTGGCCTTCTCCGTCGGCATCATCCTCTCGCTCTTCGCCATCCTCTTCAGCTTCAACGCGATCAACGCCGAGCGCGAAGCCGGGACGCTGCGGCTGATAATGTCCAACTCGATAGGCCGCACATCCGTGATAGTCGGCAAGCTATTCGGCTGCCTCCTGCCGATGGCATTGCTGTTCGTGCTCCCCTTCCTGCTGGGCCTGGCCTGCCTGCTGGTGTTCACTGACGTCCGTTTCTCGGGCAGCGAGTTGTTGAGCATCGGCGCAATGGCGCTCGCCTGCCTACTCTACCTGTGGCTGTTCACCAGTATCGGCCTGGCGATGAGCGCCCTGACCAAGCACTCGTTCGTCAGCTTCCTGCTCTGCCTCTTCGTCTGGGCGCTAAGCGTCACCATAGTGCCCAAGGTCGCCGTGCAGACGGCGGCCCAGGCCAGCACTCCGATGCAAATCGACGAAGTGGAGAGCCGCATCCAGGCTTACTATCGCGATAGCAGGAGAGAATTCGGCAGACGGCTTGTGCAATACGTAAGAGAAAACCCGATCAGTGTGGAAGAGGCCAGGAGGGGAAGGCTTATCCAGGTACAGAGGACGTTGCGCGACCAGATCAACGAGGAGAACTTAACTTTCCAGGAAGAGCTGTTCAATGAATACGGGCGTAAAAGGAACCGAATGCTGCACACCGCCGTGGCCCTGTCGCGCGCTTCGCCCTCTTCCTGCCTCTCTTTCATCGTCAACGGATTATCGAATACCGGGCCGGAGATGCTGGACCGCTTCGAGCGGGACTTAGCGATGTACCGCAGGGCGCTCATCGACTATCTGGACGAGAGGCAGGCGCGGCTGGAGGAGAGAGAAGGCGGGGGGAGGCGCGCGCCTGGATTTAGCGTCGGCGAAGGCGAAGACGGCGATCTCCAACTCGAATTGCTCGAAGGTGAGGAGGGAGGGGAACTCGACTTCTCGGGCATGCCGCGTTTCCGATCCAGTTTCATCCCGCTGGCCGAGACGACCGGCAATCTCGTGCCCGACTACGCCGTCCTCGCCCTGTATGCCTTCGGTTTCTTCGCCGCCGCCTTCGTGGCCTTCCTGCGCTACGACGTCCGGTGAGCGGGTACGCACCATCGGGCAAGGAAGGATTGATTTTTAAACGCAGATGACACAGAGACCACATAGGACAAGAAAAAGAGGATAAGAATACTTGTTTCTCTCAGCGTAAGACTCGGCGCTTCTGCGTTTGATCCTTGTTTCTCTATAACGCTGAGACGAAAAGGCACAGTTTTTAGTAAAGTGCCGTACCTTTCATTCACCGCGGAAGTTACCGGGTAGAACCAGAGGTCAACAATTACTATCTCCCCTCTGCTGTCTCTGTTGTTCAATAGATCTTTCCTTAACACCCCAGTGCTCCACCATCCAGGAGAAAAACAAAATGGGATGGGACTCATAGCTGGCCGAGGGGGACAAGGATTGCCTCTTTGCCTCCCTGCCCTCCTTTTCAGAATTATCCGCAGAGCACTGAGCCGCCGTTGACGTTGAGTATCTCGCCGGTGATGTGGCGCGCCAGGTCGGAGGCGAGGAAGAGTATCGGTGCGGCGATCTCCTCGGGCGGCGGTATGCGGCCCAGGGGGATACTGCGGCGAACCTCTTCTTTGTAAGCCGCGTCTGCAAAAACCCCGGCGCACATCTCGGTGTCGACCCAGCCGGGGGCGACGCAGTTGACGGCGATGTTGTGCGGCGCCAGCTCGGGCGCCAGGCTCTTGGTGAGGGCGATGACCGCGCCCTTGGAGGCGGCGTAGTGGCTGTGGAACGCCTCGCCGCGCTGGCCGGCGGTCGACGATACGTTGACTATGCGCCCGCCGCCGCTCTTTTTCATGAAGCGCACTGCGGTCCGTGTAACCAGGAAGACGGCGCGCAGGTTTACGGCCATCGTTTCGTCCCAGACCTCGGTCGGCATCGTGTCCACCGCCCCCTCGGTCCAGATGCCGTGGTTGTTAACCAGGATGTCGAGGCGACCGAAGCGCTCGACCGCCGCGTCGACCAGCGCCGCCGCGTCCTCCGCGCGCGAGAGCTCACCTGCAACCGCAAGACAGCCCCGCCCGGCTTGTTCGACGTCGGCGACGACCGCCTCGGCCGCGGCGCGGTTGGTGCGGTAGGAGATGACCACGTCGGCGCCGGCCGCGGCGAACATCCTTGCCGTCGCGGCGCCGATGCCGCGGCTGCCGCCCGTCACGATCGCCGCTCGGCCGTCAAGATCTATCAAAAGAAGTCCACCTCCTCTTCATCCAGCTTTCCGGAGCGCTCCAGCTCGCGGAACTTCAGCATCCAGTGCCGGATTTCCTCGTCCGACACCAGGTCGCTGTGCAGCTCCCGCAGGAACTCGTTTTCCTCCGCCGTCAGCGTCCGGTCCTCGGCCATCTCGGCGAAGGCGCGGTTGTACTCCTCCCAGGCGGGACGGAACTCCGGGTCCTCGAGACGCAGGGCGAGCAGGGCAAGCATCTTCTGCACCAGGTATGTGCGGTCCTCGACCGTCGTGCCGCCCTCGAACTCGCTCACCTTGACCTCGAAGCGCCGGCCGTCGACTTCCACGTCGAACTCGTCCGCCATGGCCAGGACGAAGTCGGCGAACCCCTGGGGATTGACGTTCGTTATGGTCACGACAGCGAAAATGCCGATGCAGATGAGGACGCCGACGCCGAGCAGTATCCATTTCCACATTGTCTTGTTACCTCTTCACCCTTTGGGGTGATTATTCCCCGTACTTTTCGACGTACTTCTCGGCCTCCTCGACCTCGCGCCTGTTGCCGAGGATGAGCGGCACGCGCTGGTGCAGCTCCTCGGGCTGGATGTCGAGGATGCCGATCTCGCCGGTCGAGGCGTAGCCGCCGGCGTGTTGGGCGAGGAAGCCGAGCGGCTGGGCCTCGTAGAGCAGGCGCAGCTTGCCCTTGGGAGTCTTCTTGTCGGCGGGGTAGAGGAAGACGCCGCCATAGAGCAGATTTCGGTGGAAATCGGCCACCAGGGAGCCGATGTAGCGGCTGGTGATCTTGCCGTCGAAGCCGCCCTCATCCTTGAAGAAGCGCACATAGCGCCGGGTCCACTCGTGCCAGCGCGGCTCGTAGGCTTCGTTCAGGCTCAGCACCTTGCACTTGCCGGGGATGCGGATGTCCTCGTGCGAGAGCAGAAACTCGCCGATGCTCGGGTCGTAGGTGAAGCCGTGGACTCCGTGGCCGGTGGTGTAGACCATCATGGTCGAGGAGCCGTAGATGACGTAGCCGGAGCAGACGATACCCTTGCCCGGCTGCAGGAAGTCGTCGAGCGTCGGGTCGGTGCCCTCTTTGCTCAGGCGGCGGTGGATGGCGAAGATGGTGCCGATGCTGACGTTGGCGTCGATGTTGCTGCTGCCGTCGAGCGGGTCGAGCATGATGATGTAGCTGCCGCCGCGGTGCTGCTTCTTGATCGGGATTATGTCCTCCTCCTCCTCGGTGGCGATGCCGGCAACGTAGCCGGTGTGGTCGAGGGCGTTGATGAGGACGAAGTTGGCGAACTCGTCCAGCTTCTGGACCTGCTCGCCCTGGACGTTGACCCGGTCGGTGTAGCCCAGAACTTGGGCCAGGCCGGCCTTGTTGACCTGCGAGGCGATGATCTTAGTCGCCACCTGGATCTGGTAGAGGATGGTAGAGAGGGCGCCGGTGGCCTCCGGATGCAGAAGCTGCTCCTCGAGGATGTGGCGGGTCAGGGTCATTACTTTTCTAAACATGACGGCACCTCGTCTGCACGGGCGGCCGCTGCGAGGCGGCCGGCTCCGCTAATCTATGGATTCCGGTAAGAAAGGACGCAAAGCGCGCATACAGATCAATTCTATCGTACCGGCCGTGGGATGCAACAGCGCGCCGCGGCGGCGGCCGCTATGGAGCATCGGGAGCCCGGCACGTATAATGGGCGGCCACAGCCTCCGCCGGGGTTCCGGGAGACCGAATGGCCAGGTTGCGTTCAATCGTGGTGAACATAGGGTGGCTGGGGGGCGCCCAGCTCCTCGACTACGTGCTGCGCGCGGCAGTGGCGGTGGCGGTTGCCCGCCACCTCGGCGTCGGCTACTACGGGTCGTTCGCCGCGGCGCTGTCGCTGGTGCTGATGGCCGCCGTCTTTGCCGACTTCGGGCTGCGGATGACAGTCCTCAAGACCGGCGCCTCCAATCCCGCCGTCCTGCCCGGCGTCGCGGCGCTGGCCACCGGCGCCAAGGCGGTTTTGCTGGCCGCGCTCTACGTGCTCCTGCTCGCTCTCGCCGCGGCGCTGGGGATGAGCGGCATGGAGTTCCTGCTCGTCGGGGTACTGGGCGCGGGCATCTTCCTGGGCAGCTTCATGGAGCTGTTCACCGCCGTCCTGCAAGCCAGGGAGCGGATGGCTCTGATGGGGAGCGTCACCGTCGGCTTCCGCGCCGTGCTGCTGGCGGCGGTGCTCGCCGCGATTCTCTTCGGCGGGGACATCGTCGGGATCGCGATCGCCTACGCGGCGGCGAGCCTGCTGGGGGCGCTGATCGCAGCGGCGGTGGCTTTGCCGCACCTACGCTCCACGCCTTTCAGCAGGCCCCGCGTCGAACCGCTGCTGCGCCAGACGTTGCAGTTCGGCGCAGCCGGGGTGCTGGCCGCCCTCTTCCTGCAGGCGGACATCGTCATGCTCAGGGTGCTGCACGGGCCCGAGCAGACCGGCCTCTACGCGGCCGCATTCCGACTCGTAGCGATGCTCTACGCTGTTCCGATCGTGGTCCAGGCGGCAGTCATCCCCAGGCTCTACCGCTACGCATCCGACCCGGAACGGCTGCGGGAGGCTTACCGCGTTCTGGTGCGCTGGTCGCTGGCGGCCTCCGCAGCGTTGGCGGCCTGCGCAGTCGCCCTGGCGCCGACCCTGGTGGCGACGCTGTTCGGCGAGGGGTTTCGCGCGGCCTGGCCGGCCTTCGCCGTCCTGGCGCTGAATCTCTGCCTGCATCAGCTTAACTACGTCGGCGGGGACACGCTCTACGCGCTGGGGCGGCAGGGGTGGCGGGCCGCGGCGCTGGCGGCCGCAGTAGCCCTGAACATCGCCGTCAACTTCTTCGCCATTCCCCGCTTTGGCGCCGCCGGCGCAGCCTGGACGACGGTGGCCTCGGAGCTCTTCCTGCTGCTGCTCCTGTTCGCATCCCTGCAGCGGCGCTTCCACCTGGCGGTGCTGCGGACGCTGGTGCCGCCCCTGGCCGTGGGTGCGCTTGCCGGCCTTTTGCTTTGGGCGGTGAGGGAACTTCTGCCGCTGCTTGCGCAGCTGGCGCTGGGAACGGTCGCCGCCGCGGCTGTGCCGCTTATCCTGTTGCTGACGCGCTACCTGAGGCCCGGCGAGGCGCTGGCGGCTGAGGTGCCGGAGGGGGGCAGTTGAGCTCCGGAGGCGGGCTGAGAGTGGTCATGCTCTCGGCCGACTTCCGCCTGCCGCCCTACGGCGGCATCGCAGCCCACCTGGCCGGCCTTTGCCCGGCGCTGGCGCGGCAGGGGCTGCGGGTGACACTGGTGGTGCCCGGCTACGGGCGGGGCGAGGAGCGGTCGGAGTTCGAGGGTGTGGAGGTGATCCGGCTGCGCAGGTGGCGGCGGCCTCGCTTCCTGCGCTATTTCGGCAGGCTGGTCTCTCTCAGGAAGGCCCTGGGGGTGCTGCTGGGCGAGCTCGAGCCGGACCTGCTGCACGTGCACGATCTGCTCGTCAGCCCTCCGCTGGCCCGAGGCTTTCGCCGCCGATTCCCGGTCGTCTTCACCAACCACACGTCGGTCTACGTCCGTTGGTCCGAAAGCGCCTGGCGCAGGCCACTACTGCGGCTGCTGGTGGGACGGCCGGACGGCATCATCGCCGTGAGCCCGGTGCTCGAGGAGCGGTCGCGCGCCCACCGGCCCGTCTGCCTCGAGCTGATCCCCAGCGGCGTCGACACCGACCGCTTCCAGCCATCGCAACCGGATCCGGGACTGCTGGGGTCGCTGGGGCTGGCGGCGGACGATCCGGTGGTCCTATATGTCGGGCGCCTGGCGCCGGTGAAGGGGCTGCCGCATCTCGTCGCCGCCATCGGGCGAATTCGCGCCGCCGTCCCCGGAGTCCGCCTGCTGATCGCCGGCGGCGGCAGCGAGGCGGAGACCGAAGCGCTCACCAGGGTGGTCGCGGAGGCCGGCCTCGAGGAAGAGGTGAACCTTCTCGGACCCGTGCCCCACGAGCTTCTGCCGCGCTACTACGCGCTGGCGAGTGTGGTGGCGCTGCCATCGCTGATGGAGGCCACCAGCATCGCCGGCCTCGAGGCGATGGCCTGCGGCGCGCCGCTGGTCGGGACGCGGGTCGGCGGCCTGCCGATCATCGTCGACGAGGGAGTCACAGGCCTGCTGGTGCCGCCGGGTGACGCTACGTCGCTGGCCGGGGCCCTGGAGAGGATTCTGCTGGACGATGACCTGAGGCGCAGGATGGGGGGCGAAGCGAGGCGGCGGGCTGAGCGGCGCTTCTCCTGGAACGGCATCGCCGAGAGGACTGCCGAATTCTACCGGAGTGTCCTGCGCGCCCGGAGGGGGGAGGGGGGAGCCGGTTGAGAGTACTCGCCTTCAGCCACGACGGCCTGCTCTATGGTGCCCAGCGTTCACTGCTCGAGCTACTGGCAGCCCTGCGGACGCGCGGACACGAGCCGACGCTGGCAGTACCAGCCGACGGCCGCCTTGCGGTGGCGGCCGCGGAGACCGGGTTGCCCGCGCGGATTGTTCCTTACCCCTATCCATCGACGCGGCCGGAACGCGCGCTGGGCTTTGGGCTCCGCTACGGTGCGGCGGCGCGCAGGATTAGAGCGCTGGTCGCGGATGAGGAACCCGACGCGGTTATCTTCAACACCGCCGCCTGCATCGCGCCAGCAGCAGCTCTACGCCGCAGCCCGGTTCCCAGGCTGTGGCACGTGCGCGAGGCGGCGCCCTGCTGCCGGGTCGTCTCGCGACTGCTGCGGCGCTGGAGCGACGCCGTGGTGTTCAACAGCCGCCACACCGCGGCGGCCTACCCTCGCCTGCGGGATCTCAAGACTTGCGCTGTGGTGCACAACGGCCTCGATCTGGCCGTACCCGATGCGTCCGAGGTCGAAGTTGTGAGGCGTGAGTTCGGCTGGGAAGGGGGCGACACGGTCGCCGTTTTCGTCGGCCAGCTCAGGCGGCACAAAGATCCCGCAGCCGTCGTCGCAGTCGCCGGCGAAGCGCGGCGCCGCGGCGTCGGGCTGAAGGTGGCGGTAGTCGGCGACGGGCCGCTGCTGCCGGCGTTGAGGAGGCAGGTGCGGGAACTCAGCCTCGAGGACCGGGTGGCGCTGACCGGATTCCGCCGCGAGAGGACGGCGATTTTGGCCGCGGCAGATCTCCTGCTCTGCCCTTCGCAGCGCGAGCCGTTCGGTCGCGTGGCGGTCGAGGCGATGGCCCTCGGTCTGCCGGTGGTCGCTGCGCACGTCGGCGGCCTGCCGGAGATCGTCCTGCAGGGCGAGACGGGATTGCTCGTCCCGCCGGAGGACCGGGATGCTCTCTTCAACGCGGTTGCACGGCTGACCGCTGACCGCGACCTGCGCCGCGAGCTCGGCGAGGCCGGGCGGCGGCGCTACATGGACAGCTTCACCGCCGATGTCTACGCAGCGAATATGGAAGATGTGCTCGTGAAGCTGACATCCATTCGGGATGCAAGGAGTAGCGGGGAAAGCAACTAACGGGAAGCGGGAGCCGGCAGGGCGAGGATCTGGCGTGAGTAAGAGATGTCGGGCTCGGTAGCCGGTGCGGCCTGTATGCGGGATACCGCAGCTTGCATCAGCCCGTCGGCGCGTTGCACCAGCGCATCGTCCCCCAGCTCCAGCGCGACGTTGCGGAGGTCGTAGATCGCCTGCAGGTAGTTGGGCTCGAGGCTTATCGCCAGCTCCAGCAGCTCATTCGCCCGGCGGAAATCCCCCTTTATGCCGGCTACGCGCGCCGCCAGCTGGCGGTACGAAGCCCCGGAAGGCCACTGGCGGATCGCATCTTCGGAAAGCCGCTCGAGGATGTCGAGGATCTCCTCGGTCTGCGGGTAGCCGCGGTTAACCAGCTCTATATAGGCGGTGAGCTGGTAGTAGGCTCCCGTGCGGGATCCGGGGACGGCATCGGCGGCGGCCTCGTAGTTGGCGAGCGCCCGCGTGAACGACTCCATATCCCCTGTGTGGCGGAAGATCTCCAAGTGGGTGGAGCCCAGGAGCATGCGCAGCCCCAGGTTGGCGGGGTAGTACGGCGTCATCCGCTCCAGGTCGCGGGCGACCTCCCTCAGGTCAGCGAGCTGCTCGAGAACACTCTCGCTGCCGGTCCCGGTCGCCGTCTGGGGCAGTGCGATGCCGCGCAGCTCCGCCACAGCCGCGTTGAACCTCGAGGTGGCTTCGCGCAGCCGCGTCTCGTAAGCCAGCGGCATCCAGATCTGGGCGACGGCGAAACCGGCCAACAGAACGGCCGCCGCCAGCAGCGTAGCGGCCCTCAGGGGCACCTCAACGGGGCACCTGAATCGGCGCGTGAACGGATTGAGCGGCAGCCGCCCCGTCCCGGCAAGGCGGACCGCGATGGCGGCGAACATGACCAGGCCCAGCGCCAGCAGGCAGCGGTTGTGGGCTGCGTTGTCGACTAGCGCGTGCAGCAGCAGCCCACCGATACCGACTCCGAAACCGATCAGCAGCGGCGTTTGCGTCTCCGCCCGCCGGTTGCGCCGCACGAGCACTGCAATCGCAGCCACCACGGCGGCCAGCAGTAGCAGTAAGGGGACGAAGCCGAGGAGGCCGAATTCGTTCAGCGCCTGTATGTAGCTGCTGTGCGCCTGCTGCGGCACGTGCGCGTAGCGGACCAGAAACTGGTCGGTGGGCGGAGCGTAGAGGTGCGAGACGTACTGGTAATTTGTCGGCCCGACGCCGAATATGGGGTGGTCGACAGCCATTTGTAGTGAAGCCCCCCATATCAGCACCCGCGTGCCGAAGTAGGGGTCCGCAGTCAGGGCGTGGGCAAACGGGGCACTGAGGGGGCTGGGGACGGCGACGACGATGAGCAGCACCACCACGGCGACCAGCGCCAGCAGCCGGTTCTTCAGCGCCAGCAGGAATATGACGACCGCCGCCGCGATCGCCAGTCCCGCCTTCGATCCGGTCAGGACGATGGTGCCGATGAAGACCAGGCCCAGCGCTGCCAGCGCAGTCCGTGCCGCCCATCGGAGGGCTCCGAAGAGCAGCAGCGCCAGCACCACCGCCAGGCATATGTTGCACATCGCCGCCAGGTAGTTGGGGTTGATGAACCCCCCCACCGCTCGCAGCGCCCCGCCGCGGACGTTGGAGGCCAGGAACTCGCCGAAGTAGCCGGGCAGCGCGCGCTCGTACCAGGAGGTGAAGAGGAACTGGTGCAGCGCCAGCAGCGCCTGCAGGGCGCCACTGGCCAGGAGCGCTGTCGCCACGGTCTTGGCGTAGGCCGGCCCCTCGGCGGCGCTCCTGGCGACGCGGTAGCCGACGCCGAGCAGCAGCAGGCCGCCGACGGCGTGCCAGGCGCCGACGCCGTAGGGAGCCGCCAGTGCCGAGGCCGCGGCCGCCGCCAGCACAACCAGGCCGACAATCTCGAAGGGGGAGAGGACCAGTTGCCGGCGCCCCGCAAGCGCGTGGCCGAGCAGGGCCACCGAGGCCAGCGCCAGCAGCAGGGATTCGCTAACCGCCAGACCTACGTAAGAGCTCGAGCCGCCGAAGAACGGTAGGAAAACGACGAGGGCTGCGATCAGTGCCAGCTTTGTCCGCGCCAGCCGCCGGCGCGTCCCCTCGGTGGCCGCTACCCCGGCGTCGCTCACCTCACCGCCTCCAGGCGGTCGTCGCCGAAGCGGCGCACAATCTCCGACCGCAGTTCGGCCAGCAGGGCGGCGTAACCGGACTCGGTCGGGTGCAGGAGCGCAGCCTCGGAGAGGTTGCGGTTCGCCGACAGCAGTCGATGTTGTATCCAGAGCAGCTCGCCGCTCCTGTAGTGGAGATACGGCGCGTGGCGGAAGCGTTCGATCGCGCTGCTGTAGGCGCGCTGCGCCGCAGCCAGTAGCGCAATATCTCGCCTGAGAACCGCCAGGCAGCGCAGGCTATCGCCGTGCAGGGAGTGGTATTCGTAGTTGCCGTCGTCGATGGCGATCGCCACTCCCGTCATACGGCGGATCTGCTCGCAGCTGTCGCCCCTGCGCGCGGAGGCGATGCCCATCGCTCCTTGCGCCGGGTCGCGCGGGCCTGCCCCGAGGGTGTGGCCCTGGAGCTCGCTCAGCGCCAGCTCCAGCTGCTCCCTCTTGGCCTTCTCGAAGAAGTGGTCGGCGAGGAACCACCGTCCGAGTAAAACCACGGCAATGGCGAAGGCAGCGGCCAGCGCCACGCGGGCCATCCAGCCTGCCCGACCCGCCGACGTCGAGCGCCCGTCCGCGGCCAGCGGTTCCGTCCTCCGCAGCCAGAGCCCGATGAGGAACGCCCCCAGGAGCCCGAGGCTGTGGAAGTAGAGGACGATCTCGACGGCGTTGACGACCAGGAAAGTGAGGACCGCCACAATCAGCCCCAGGCGCAGCGGGTCCCTGGCCGCTCGCCACTCGTCGGTGGTCTCCAGCAGCCGCCTGGCGAGCATGCAGACGGTTGCTGCCACCAGCGCCAGGCCGAGAAGTCCCAGCTCTATCGGTAGCTGCAGGTAGGTGTTGTGCAGGTGCTGGGCGGGCCGCACGCTGGAGCTCAGGAAGGGGTAGAGGCTGACGGAGAAGTTGCCGGCGCCGATCCCGAGTAGCCAGTGGCGGCTCCAGGCGGCCAGCCCCGCCAGCCAGAGGTTTCCGCGCAGGCGTATGGGGCTGTTCTCAGCGGCCAGGTCCCAGAGATAGTCGCCCCTGAGCGCGCCGATGACCAGCAACAGGACGACGCCGACGGCCAGCGCGGCCGCCGGAGCGCTTAGCATTAGCCATCCCCGGCGCCGGAAGATCAGCATCAGCGCGATGACGATCGCCGCTGCAAGGGCCACGGGTCCGCCGTGGCTCTTGGCCTGCACGAGGGCGGCGAGGATGACGAGCAGGCCGGCGACGATGGCGGCCAGCGCGACGCGGTTGCGCCGATGGCGCACCGCCAGTGCTACGCCAATAGGAAAGACAATGGACAGGAAAGCGGAGAAGGAAGTGGGCAGTATGAAGGTGGAGAATATACGCTGCTGGCTGTAGATCTGCCGCAGGTAGTGCTCGCTTACCGGCAGCACCCGCCGCACCAGCTCGGCCTCGGGCGGTTGGGAGAAGAAGGTGAAGATCTGCGAGAGGCCGTAGAGCGAGAGGGCAACTGCCAGGACGAGCAGCACCACGGCTCCGGTCCAGACGTCCCCCTCCCGCGGGCCGATCTCCGACACCATCCAGGCCAGCACCACCATCGAGGCGATCTGGACGCCGACCTGCAGGCTGTGGTGGGGGTGCCACGAGGCCAGCTGGCTGACGGCGAGGGCGGCGACGAAGAGCACGGCCAGCGGCAGCCAGCGCGGGGCCGGCGCCGGGGGCCGCAGGAACAGCAGGTAGAGGGCCGCCAGCCCGAAGACGACCACCTGGCTGATCGTCAGGGTCAGTGAGTGGAGCTCGCCGGGCAGCAGTATGTTGAGGAGAAGAAAGGCGAGGAGAATCCGGAAAACCAAGCGGCTGGTGCTCTCGTCCATGAGCGCCATTCTAGCTGCCGGGCGGGCGATTGGAAAGAGCCCCCCCGCCCGGCGGCGGAGGGGCTCGGTTTGGCGGCGCAAGAAATTACTTACTGGTTCTCACCGGATGTCTGCGCGCCTTCGGGGCGCTGAATGAAGCGGCCCATGCTCCAGATGATGTCCTCATCGAAGTGCTTGACGATCAGCTCGCCGTTCGCATCGGGCGTTACCGCTGGACCGGCGGCGTTGTCGGAACCGAGTGACTGGACTGTATAGAGGCGGACACCGGAGTGCTCGTAGAGGAGGTCATAGCCCCAGCCGTCCCTGGTCATGGCCCTGTTGAGGTTGATCTCGGTCTCCTCGAAGATGTCCTGCAGGGCTTGGACATCGTCGGCGGGCGGCGCAATCTGATAGTCCATCTCGTACTGCTCGACGCCCTGACCGAGGCGCGATATGTTCTCGACGGTGGTCGTCTGGCGGGCTCGGTCGAGAGCGTTGAGCAGGCTTGGGATGGCTATCGCGGCGATGATGCCGATGATCGCGACGACGATCAGCAGCTCAATGAGTGTGAAGCCCTTTTCCTTCATGTTAGTACCTCCCAATGTTTTACTCTATAATGTTAGCAAACTCCGTGCCGGGCGCGAGGAATCATAGTGACGGGAATAAAGCCCCCGCATTCAACACTTTGCGGAGGTCTTCTAATATTCAGCCGACCGCAAACTGCGTTGAGTGACAAATATTGTCGGATTAGGGGGGACAATTTTTGTCGCATTTCGCGGCAACCGGTGCCGCCCTCGGGCGTCAAGGTGCGATGGCCTAAGCCTCAATCGCCCTCAGTTCCGCCCGGGCCAGCGGCGTGTATATCGGCCCGCCGGGACGTAGCCGGCTGCGCATCAGGACCGCCTCGGTCACGCGCTGGCCCCCGAATCGGACGCCTTTGTGCCCGTCGATGGCCGCCTCCAGCAGGTCGCTCCGCACGGGCCCGCGCGCCCGCCCCAGCGTTATGTGGGGAGAGAAGGGCCGGCCCTCGGGTTCGAATCCGAGCGGCGCCAGGGCCGCGTCGACGCCCCGCTGCAGTTCTCTCGCCCGCTCTATTTCCCCCTCGATCCCGGCCCAGACAACCCTCGGCCGGCGCGCGCTGGGGAAGCACCCGATCCCGACCGCCTCGAACGAGAACTGCGGCAGGCGTCCGCAGGCCTGCCGCAAACCCTCAGCGATCAGATCTGCCCGTCCTTCGTCGATCTCGCCCAGGAATTTCAGCGTCAGGTGCATCTTGTCCGGCTTCACCCAGCCGACCTTGCCGAGGCCGGGCCGCAGCCGCTCGACGAGACGGCCCAGCTCCGAGCGCAGCTGGGCGGAGAGCTCGAGGGCGATGAAGGCGCGCATGCCAACTCCAATCGTCGGTTTTTTCGCCGGCGAATCGTTCCCGCAGGTTGCTGCGGGCTCGATCGAACCGCGAGTAATCTATTTCGGTTTGTCCTGCAATGTCAATTTCAGTTGACCACGCTGCCCCCGTCGTTTCGGGCTTGGCGATAAATCCTTGACAGCGGCAAGCCCCCTCTATATGCTCCCTCCCTTGTCGGCCGCGTTCCGGTCCGGCGAAAACCGCTACGGTGGCAAGCGCCCGAACCGGTTTGTAGAATCGGCCGCCGAAGGGAGTGATTCTGTTTGGAAGTTAGGGTCTACGACAGCAACGTTGAGAAGGCGATCAAGACGCTGAAGCGCAAGCTCAGCCGCGCCGGCCTTTTCAAGGAGTTGCGCAAGCGTAAGTACTTCGAGAAGCCGAGCGAGCGGCGCAGGCGCAAGCAGAAGGAAGCCCAGCGACGGCTGCGCAAGAAGCTCCGCCGGCAGCGCCAAATGGTATTGACCAAATAGACCTGGCATCCGGTTTCGTTAGCATCCAACCAGCACAGACCGGGACGCTTCGTGCGATCGCGGCGGTGGACTGTACAGCCGCCGCCAGCGGTCGAGAGGGGCGAGGGGCAGGCGGAGCGTTGCGGCGCTTTGGCGCGAGTGCTAGCCTGGGGCGACTGCGCGACGGGGAAAAGCGATGGAGCTGGGAATCGAGGGCAGGGTAGCGCTGGTAACCGCGTCGAGCAAGGGCATAGGCTTCGCCTGCGCCGCGGCGCTGGCAGCGGAGGGTGTGCGGGTCTGCCTCAGCAGCCGCAGCGGCGAGAACCTGGAGGCAGCGCGTCTGCGACTGAAGTCGGAGACGGGCGCCGAGGCGGCGGCGGTGCACTGCGACATGCGCGATCCGGCCTCGATCCGCGAGCTCTGCCGTCAGGTCGAGGGCTTGCTCGGCCCGCCCGACATCCTGGTCAACAACACCGGTGGTCCGAAGCCCGGCAAGTTCTTCGATCTCGACAATGATGATTGGGACGAGGGTTACAGGCTGCTGATGCTGAGCACCGCCGTCCTCTACCGCCGGCTCGTCCCCGCGATGAGGGAGAAGCGCTGGGGCCGGGTCGTCAACATCACCAGCAGCTCGACGCGCCAGCCGATCGCCGGCCTGACTCTCTCCAACGCTTTCCGGCCCGGCGTGGCGGGGCTGGCCAAGACGGTGGCCGACGAGGTGGCGGCCGACGGCGTGCTCGTCGCCACCGTGATGCCGGGCATAACGGCCACCGAGCGCATGCGCGAGCTCTCCGGCGTGCGCGGCGAAGACTCGATGCTGCGGCGGCTGCAGGAGCAGGTTCCGCTGGGTCGCGCGGCCGACCCGTCGGAGCTGGGCGCCGTCGTCGCCTTCCTCTGCTCCGAGCGGGCCTCCTTCGTCACCGGCAGCGTCATTGCCGTCGACGGAGGTTCGATTCGCGGTATCTAGCCCGCATATTGCACAAGATTCAGCCGTCCGGCAGCCTTCGCCAACGGCTGATAAATTCATGCCGCCGTTAATCGCGTGCGCGTGCCGAGAGCGCGACGTTGTGTTAGACTTTTTAGTGTCCTGATTGGACGAGATTCTAGGCGCTGGAGAGTGAGATGAACGAGGCACTTAAACAGGTTGACCCCGACGTTTACGCGGCCGTGGCGGCCGAGGCGCGGCGGCAGCACGAGGGCCTGGAGCTGATCGCGAGCGAGAACTTTGTCTCCGAGGCGGTGCTGGAGACGACTGGCTCGGTGATGACTAACAAGTATGCCGAGGGCTACCCGGGGCGGCGCTACTACGGCGGCTGCATGAACATGGACTCGGTCGAGGACCTGGCGCGCGAGCGCCTCAAGGAGCTGTTCGGCTGCGAGCACGCCAACGTCCAGCCCCACAGTGGCACGACGGCCAACATCGCCGTCTACATGACCATCTGCGAGCCGGGTGACACGGTGATGGGGATGGACCTCAGCCACGGCGGCCACCTCAGCCACGGCCACCCGCTGAACTTCAGCGGCATCACCTACAACATCGTGCCCTACGGAGTGGACAGGGAGAGCGAGCAGATAGATTACGACGAGATGCGCAGGATCGCGCTGGAGTGCCGGCCGAAGATGATCATGGTCGGCGCCAGCGCCTACCCGCGCACCATCGACTTCGAGAAGATCGCCGAGCTGGCCGGGGAGGCCGGCGCGGTGGTCTGCGCCGACATCGCCCACATCGCCGGCCCGATCGCCGCCGGCCTGCACCCGAACCCGGTGCCCTGCTGCGACTTCGTCACCAGCACCACGCACAAGACGCTGCGCGGCCCGCGCGGCGGCTTCATCATGTGCAAGGAGGGGTGGGCCGAGAAGCTGGATAAGCTGGTATTCCCCGGCAACCAGGGCGGCCCGCTGATGCACATCATCGCGGCCAAGGCGGTCGCCTTCAAGGAGGCGCTGTCGCCCGGCTTCAGGCAGTACCAGCGCCAGGTGCTGGCAAACGCCAAGGCGCTGGCCGAGGCGATAGCGGCCAGGGGCTACCGCATCGTCTCGGGCGGCACCGACAACCACCTGCTGCTGGTCGACGTGCTGGGCAGCCGCGGCATGACGGGCAAGGGCGCTGAGGCGCGGCTCGACGGTGCCGACATCACGACCAACAAGAACACGATACCTTTCGACACCAAGAAGCCGTGGGTCTGCAGCGGCATCCGCCTCGGCAGCCCCGCCTGCACGACGCGCGGCATGAAGGAGGCGGAGTTCGAGCTGGTCGGCAACCTGATCTGCGACGTCCTCGATGTCGAGAAGTCCGAGCGCGGGGCGGCCCAGGAGAGGGTGCGCGCGCAGGTGCACGAGCTCTGCGACCGCTTCCCGCTCTACACCAACCGCTTTTAGCGCTCCAACGCGGCGAGTAGTTGGCACCGGATCGGCTGCGTAACTGCCGTTACAGCACGCGCGGCGGCAGGCGAGTAGTATTAATTTGCTTAAAGCGGAACCACCATCGAGGTGTTCACCATGAAGAAGCGCTCTTTCCTGCTGGTCGCCGGCGCCGCCATCATATTGCTGGTTGCGGCAGGCTGCGGCACGGTGCACCGGGCCAGGCAGACCCGATACAGCGTGGTCCAGATCCAGAGGTATGCCGAGCAGGTCCTTGAGCCCGAGGAGCTAGAGCTGTTCCGGGTTCCTTTCCAGATTAACGGGGATTTGGCACAGATCGCCATGCAGGTGAACAGGCTCGGCCGCGGCAAGATCCAGCAGGCCAGGGAACTGGCCCTTGTGCTCCTGCGCGGAGACAACCTGGGGATCACCTACAACCGCGGCCGCAACGCCACCGCCCTCGAGGTCTACCAGACCCGCGAGGCCAATTGCATCTCCTACACCAACCTGTTCATCGGCATGGCGCGCTCCCTCGACATTGAGGTCTACTTCGCCGAGGTCACCGAGATCGACAGCTTCGAGAAGGTGGGCGACACGGTGGTCTATAACAGCCACATATGCGCCATCGTCTTCGAGGGTCCGCGCCACTACCTGATCGACTTCTCGCTGCGCGATCACCCGCAGTACCACGCCTACCGCGTGATCAGCGACCTCGAGGCCACCGCCAGCTTCTACAACAACATCGGCTCGCACTCGCTCCTGGACGGTGGCGATCCCGACAGCGTCGAGACCGCCCTGCGATACTTCCACATGGCGCTGAAGCTCTACCCCGACTCGCCGCAGGCCTACAACAACCTCGGGGTGTTGATGCTCATCAGCGGCGACGTCGAGGAGGCGGAGCGGATGTTCGGGAGGGCCCTGCAGATCCGGCCCGGCTACTTCGCCGCCTACAACAACCTCGGCAGCATCTACATGCGCCGCGGCGAGATCGACAGGGCGATCCGTGTGGTGCGCGAGGCGGCCGAGGCGTCGCCCGACAATCCCTACGGCTACCACACCCTGGGCCGGCTCTACGTCGGCATCGGCGATTACGAAGAGGCCGAGCGGGCGTTCAGCCGCGCGCTGCGGATCGACAGGTCCTTCACCGAGGCCCGCCACTCGCTGGGGCGACTCTACCTGCGCACGGGGCGGGGCCAGGAGGCGCTAGAGCAGTTTGCGCTCGCCCTGCGCTACCGGCCCGACGACGACATCGCCCGCAACAAGGTCGAGATGATCCGCCGCCTGGCGGCGGAACAGCGGTAAAGCTCTCCACGGATTCTTCGGGTAGGCGTCAGTATCAGCCCGGCCCGGTTCCGCGCCGGGGCAGGAAGCGGCCCACGCGCGCGCAGTAAGCCTCGTAGTGGGCGCCCAGCGTGCGGCGCAAGTGATCTTCTTCGAAGAAGATGCGCAGCCTGTTGCCCGCGTGCAGGAGCGCCGCCACGGCCGCCGCGGCCAGCGTCTGGGTCAGGAGCGCGGTGCCCCAGCCGTTGAGCAGCAGGCCGAGGGCGATCGGGTTGCGGCAGAAGCGGTAGATCCCCGAGGTAACCAGGCGGGTGCGCTCCGCGTGCTCGACGCTGGTGCGGAAGGCCATGCCGAGGGAAACTACCCCGCCGACCATCAGTGCGGTTCCGATCAGCGCAGCCAGCAGCCCCAGGATCTGGACGGCGACGCTTGGCGGATCGGCCAGCGGTAAAACCCGGGGGAGGAATCCCGGGCGCAGAAACCACAGGACGCCGATTGCGACCCAGGCGGTCACCGCCAGCCAGAAGAAGACGTCCACGAGGAAGTGCGCCACCCGCCGCGGGTCGGGCAGGCCGAAGCCCGAGCAGCCGGTCCTGATCTTCTGGATCGCCGCGTTGCCGAACACGGCCAGGCCGATGACGGCCAGCAGCAACAACTGGGTCAACCTGAAGACAAAATCGGGCATCGTCTCGTACGGCTCGCACTGGGACCGCGCGCCCCGAACATGTAAGGTCTCGTAATCTAAACGGAAATTAGCGCAAAAGGTTTACCGGGTCGGCGGACCGGTGCGGCTCCTCAGTTCGGTTTCCGGCAGCTCTGCAGGATCTCGACTATCGCAGCCTTGTCCAGCGGGACGACGTATGGAAACAGACTGCCGTCGCTGTAGTTGCGCAGGACGTCTTCGGCCATCGCCTCGAACTTCTCGTCGTCGATCCCCGCGTCGCCGAGCTTCAGGTTCTCGCCGATGCCGTCGAGCCAGCGGACGAAAGCCTCGATGGCCAGGTCCGCTGCTCGGCGGTCGTCTTGCGCGTCGACGCCCATGCAGCTCCTGCCGAGCAGCGCCAGCCGCTGCGGCACAGCGTCGGCGATGAAGCGCATCATGCGGGGAATGATTATCGCCAGGCCGCGGCCGTGGGCGATGTCGTAGTGGCCGCTCAGCGAGTGCTCGATGGCGTGCATCGGGAAGGTACCACCCCTGCCCGCGTTTGGGAGGCCGGTGAGAGCAAGAGTGCTTGCGTACTGCAGCTCGCGGCGGGCGCGCAGGTCGCTGCCGTCCCTAAAGGCTACCGGACCCCACTCGAAGACGACGTTCATCAGGCCCTCGGCGACGCGGTCCTGCACGCCGCAGTCGTCCTCGCCCGCCAGGTAGCTCTCGAGGTAGTGGCTGAGGATGTCGACGCAGCCGTCGGCCGTTACGTCGGGCGGGATGCTCAGGTGCAGCTCGGGGTCGCAGATGGCTACTCTCGGGATCACGAGGGGGCTGAACAGGGGGCACTTCTCCTTGGTGTCCCAATTGGTGATGACCGCGCCGTGGTCCGCCTCGCTGCCGGTGGCGGCGGTTGTGGGGACGGCGACAATCGGCAGCGCGGCCGTTATATCGGCCCGCGGGTGGGAGCCGATGGTGAAGTCCCAGCAGCTCCGCCCCGTGGATGCGGCGGCCGCTATCGCCTTGGCGGCGTCCATCGTGCTGCCGCCGCCCAGGGCGACGATCGCGTCGCATCCATCGCGGCGGGCCAGCTCCGCGCCCGCGTCGCAGGTGTCGTGGTGGGGATTCGGCTCGATCTCTTCGTAGAGCACCGCCTCGATGCCGGCCTTCTCGAGCAGCCTAACGGCGCGCTCGGTGAGCCCCAGCTTGCGGGCCGATGTGCGGCCGGTCACCAGCAGCGCCTTGCGGCCTATCGCCGCGGTCTCGACTCCCAGGTTCTCGAATACGCCCGGACCGAAAACGATGGCGGTCGGTATGTGTAGTCTGAAGTTGTTCAAGGCTTGAATCCTCCTTTTCTGGAATCGTGCGTAGTCTTTCTCGCAGTAGCGATAATAGGCGACATCAATTGGAGGCGCATCAGTTTGGCTCCTTACATCTTCTCAGGATTTCGACTATCGCGCCGCTGTCGAGCGGGGCGACCGAGTGGTAGAGCTTCCCGTCGCCGTCGTTGCGGATCACGTCTTCGGCCAGCGTTTCGAACTTCTCGTCGCCGATGCCGACGTCGCCGAGTGTCAGGTCCCTTCCGATCAGGCCCAGCCAGCGGACTAGTGCGTCGACTGCCCGGCCAGCCGTCTCCTTCGAGCCTCCGCGAGCGAGACCGAAACAGCGCTCGCCCAGCCGAGCCAGGCGGTCGGGAACGAACTCCTCGAAGAAGCGCATCACTCTGGGGACGACGACGGCCATGCCGCGGCCGTGCGGGATGTCGTAGTGGGCGCTGAGGGCGTGCTCTATGTTATGCATCAGCCAGGTTCCGCCCCGCCCCGCGTGTGCGATGTCGGAGATGGCCAGCAGGCCGGCGTACTGCAGCTCGCGGCGGGCGCGGAGGTTCCGACCGTCAGCGACCGCAACCGGCCCCCATTCGAGCACGACGTTTATCAGCCCCTCGGTCAAGCGGTCCTGCGGCGAGCAGTCGTCCTCGCCGCTCAGGTAGCCCTCCAGGCAGTGGCTTAGGATGTCTACGCAGCCGTCGGCGGTTGCGTCGCGAGGAAGGGTCAGATGCAGCTCGGGGTCGCAGACGGCGATGCGAGGGAAAATTAAGCTGCTGGAGAGGACGCACTTTTCGTGTGCGCGCCAGTTGGTGATCACCGCCTCGCAGTTCGCTTCACTGCCGGTTGCTGCGGTGGTCGGAACGGCCACCACGGGCAGTGCCGCCGTGACTTCGACCAGGCCGCCGGGTCGCCGGCAGAAGTCCCAGCAGCTGTGGCCGGTTGCGGTGGCGGCCGCTATAGCCTTGGCGGCGTCGATAACACTGCCTCCGCCCAGGGCGAGCACAAGGTCGCAGCCGCTCTCCCGGGCCAGCCGGGCTCCTTCGTCGCAAGTGTCGTGCCGAGGATTGGATTCCACCCGATCAAACAGCTCCACCTCGACGCCCGCCCCGTTCAGAAGCTCGCCGATGCGCTGCAGCAGGCCCGCCAGCGCTCCGTTGTCGGCATAGGTCGCCAGCAGCGCTCTGCGGCCTACCGCGGCGGTTTCGACACCCAGGCTCGCGAATACGCCCGGGCCGAAGACGATTGTGGTGGGAATCTGCAACCGAAAGTTGTTCACCTGAGGTTCCTCTGCTCTGCTGGTGAGGCGGCTTGACGCCCTGCCGAGCTGAAGGGAATATAAGTTAACGGCCGCTGGTTGGCAACGAGGTGCCGCGCCGAGGCGGCCGCTAACTGCTGCTTTCCCGCACGACGCGGATTCTGTTGACCTTTGTCTTGACCTGCTGGACTGTGCCGTCAGGCCAGCGGACGGTCAGGCGCAGGCGTCCGCTGTAGCGCCCCAGGCCGAAGTGGAGCTTGTGGGTGCACTGGGCGCGGTTGTAGTCGACTCCGAGCTCGCGGTATCCGAGCAGCTCACCCTTGCGGGTCCGAACCTCTACCTGGGCGCCGATGGCGTCCCTGTTCGAGCGGGTGCCGACGAGCTCCACTATCAGGTAATTGTTGCCCTTCGATCTGTTCAGCAGGAGCTGATAGGGGCCGCTGTTGCCGGGCACGAGTCCCCAGCCATTGGTAATGAACATGTCCGGGTAGCCGTCGCCGTCGGCGAATCCGTAAATCAGCATGTCTGCCTGCGCCAGCCTCGCATCGGGTTGGCTCAAGCCGCCAGCGTCGACGAACCGATAGCCGCCCTCGCCCATATTCATGATGAAAAAGAGGTTGCCGTTAAGCCTGCCCGCCTCGCTGCCCCTGATCCCGACTATATCGTTGAGACCGTCGTTATCCACGTCGACGACCGCCGTCGACCTGGTAGCCAGATCGTGTTCGAAGCTCTCCTTCCCGCAGCGCTCGAAAACGCGCCCCCCTCGGTTGCTGAAGATCAGGTCCTCATTCCTTCTGCTTTCCGTGAATTCAAACAGCTCGCGGCCGAGAGGCCCAATCCCGGTCGCGTAGATTTCCCCTCTGAACTCCCTGGAGTCGGCCGGGTGTTTCCATTCGATCCACCATTTCCCTTCGCCCTGGTCGTACCAAATGTAGGTGCCGGCAGCCGAGATCGACGGTCGGCCGCTCGCGTCCTCGGATACGATATCGGCTTCTCTGGAAACCGGATGACGTAGGCCGCCGCCGATATAGATGTCATCCGTGCTCGTGTCCCCAAGGCCGCGTTTGACGAAGAAATTTATCCTTATCGAGTCCCCCTGGACAGCGAAACATATCCTCTCCCTGTCGCCGGCGCCGTTGTTGATCACCCTGATATTAATGCGCCCTGCGTCGCCGTTGACGTTGTCGGAGTACGCTAAGGGAGCGCCGCGGCCGACGAAGATATCGGGATAGCCATCGTTGTCGAGGTCGCCGACGGCCACCGACCTGACCCGGTTATAATCGCTCAGTGCCGACGAGACACGCCGGTACCTGCCGTCGCGGTTTTCGAAGAGCGTTATCTTCCCGTCGTTTATCAGTAGCAGATCCTGATCGCCATCGCGGTCGAAATCGAAGAAGACGTCCTTCCCTTCGGAGTTGAAGCTCCGGTTGAGGCGGGACGTCGAGTCGGCCTCGAAAACCATGTTGCCCATATTCCTGAACAGCAGGTTGGTTGTGCCTTCTCGCGGCTTAGTCGTGAAGTATAGGTTTACCATCGTCCCGTCGGCGCTCGCTACCGGGATGAAGGCCCTTCCCCGCCAGGTGCTGTGGGCAAGGCTCGCCGTCGCGCTCACGTCTTCGAAGCCGAGTTCACCCGTCTCCCGAAGCAGGTTGCGATAGACCTCGTTGGAGGCGCCGGTGCCGATCCCATCGGCGCCACCGCCGGCGATGACCAGGTCCCTGTCGCCGTCGTTGTCGAGGTCGACCGCAACGATGCCGTGGCGGTCCGCAACGCCGGGGATCGGTATAAGGTCGCTGGCGTCTGCGAAGACCCCATCCCGGTTGATGAACAGCGATGGGGGGGTCCCGTGGTTGCCGACGATCAGGTCGTCGTCGCCGTCGCCATCGATGTCGCTGAAGACCGCCGAGAAGGTTACGCTGGTTCTCGAGAGACCGGCCTGAACGGTGAAGTCGACGAAGCGCGGTTTACCCTTCGGCTTGCCCGCCCAGGCAGGTGAACATGTCAAGCAGACAAGCAGGATCGCCCCGATTATGCAAGGCCATCTTTTCTCTCTGAAATCCAAACCATCTCCCTGATTGATAAAAGATAGGCCGCCGAGGGCACGCTCCATCGGATCATTCTAGACTGGATACTGTCGAGAGGCAAGAAGTCACGGCGACAACGCCGGATGCTGCGCAGCGGATATTGATTATTACAAGATGAAGAGGTTTTTTATGGCTGCGTGGAAGGGTTCAAGCGGAGCGCTCGGCAGGCTGTGCGTTGGATTTGCGCCCAAGGTGATCTGATTCTACAATTCCCAGGCCTTCTGCGCGATGCGGTTGATGGGTGACGAGTGCGGGATGGATTGTGAAGTCGCCGGCGCCGCGCCGCGGGAAATGCGTCCGCGCTCGCATCAGCGGATGTGCTTAAGACTTCGGGTAACGGATTGAACCGCTCCATGCTTGTAGATATCGGCGGACACAGGATTAGCTGTCGCCTCCTCGGTGAGGGGAGGCCGGCTGTGGTCTTCGAGCACGGCGGCGCCTTCGACAAGGAATACTGGGAGCCGGTGGCGACGGAGGTTGCCGCACTCACGCGGGTTGTCTATTACGACCGGGCGGGGATAGGGGAGAGCGAGCCCGGGCCACTTCCGAGAACCGGCGAGAGGCTGAACGAGGAGCTGCGGTCGCTACTGCGCGAGGCCGGAGTACCCGGGCCTGTCATCCTCGTCGGCCACTCTTACGGCGGCGTCCTCGCCCGCCTGTTCGCTGCTCGCTTCCCGGACGAGGTAGCCGGCTTGGTACTCGTCGACTCCGCCCACGAGGACCACAACAGGGCCTTCCGCGAGCGCCTGAGCGACGAGGAAACAAAGGAATTCGACGTGGCGAGGGAGGAAGTACTGACCTCCGGACCGCCGGGTTTGCGCGCCGAGTTCGAATCGATCGAGACGACCTTCGAGCAGTCCCGCCGCTGCGGACCGCTCCCGAGGGTGCCGCTGACGGTGCTCACCTCGAGCGGCCTGGAGTCGCCGGCGCTCAGCGAATCGACGGCTCGCCTCTTCTACTCCCTCTGGGTCGAGCACCAGCGCCGCCTGGCCAACCTGATCCCCGGCGGCAGGCACATCGTCGTCGAAGGGTCCGGCCACTGCATCCACCAGGACAGGCCGCAGGTTGTGATCGCTGTTATCGAGGAGATGCTTAACGAAGTCCGCTCCGAACCATAGTGGAATTCTTGTTGGGCGGGATTTTTACCCATATAAGAAAGACGTATTAGGCGACAACGCCATGTAGTGGCGCACCCGTTTTAAAATCTGGTAATACGCCCCTCAGCCAGCCGCCAGCGCGCTGCGCTCGACGCGGCCGAGGAGGCGCTCGTAGTTTTCGTCCACCATCTGCTGCATGAACTCGATGTCCTCTTCCGTGAGGTGGGCGAAGCGGCGCTGGGGCTTGAGGTACTCGGCGATCGGGACCTTTACCGGCTCGTCGACGTTGATGCGGTAGCTGGTGCCGTCCTCGATCTCGTAGAGCGGGAAGACGCGGCTCTTGACCGCCAGGCGGCTGATGCTGATGGTGAGGTCGTCGGCCATCTTCCAGCCGGGCGGGCAGGGGCTGTAGACGTGCAGGAAGCGGGTGCCGCGCATCTGCTTGGCCTTGCGGAACTTGGCGATGAAGTCCTCGGGGTAGGCCAGCGACAGCGTGGCGGTGTAGGGGATGCGGTGGGCGGCGCAGATCTCGAGCATGTTCTTCTTCGGCTCGGCTTTTTTGTTCTCGGCCGGCGTGGTGGTGGTCCAGGCGCCCCAGGGCGTGGCCGAGGAGCGCTGGATGCCGGTGTTCATGTAGGCCTCGTTGTCGTAGCAGACGTAGATGAAGTCTTCGTTGCGCTCCATGGCACCGCTCAGCGCCTGCAGGCCGATGTCGAAGGTGCCGCCGTCGCCGGCCCAGGCGACCACGGTGACGTTCTCCTTGCCCTGCACGTCGAGCGCGGCTCGTATGCCGCTGCTGACGGCTGCGGCCGCCTCGAACAGCACGTGTGTCAGCGGCACCGAGACGCTGGAGTAGGGGAAGGGCCCGGCGATGATCGACCAGCAGCAGGCGGGGATGACCAGCATCGTCTCCGTTCCCAGGGCCTTGAGCGCGTAGCGCATCGCCAGGCTGGCACCGCACCCCGGGCAGGCGACGTGGCCGGGGATCAGCAGCTCTTCTTCCGGTATCGTTTCGCGAATCATGACTTCACCCCGATCCAGGAATACTCTGATTTCGGACGCTCGGCTTCCGCGGTTTGCAGGACGATATCGCGGATCGTATCCGGCGTGATGTCGCGGCCGCCGATGCCGGCGATGTAGTCGTAGAGCTGCGGCCGCTTCTCGGCGTTGTAGAGGGCCGCCTTGATCTCCTGGGCGAAGATGCCGCCGTGTCCCCAGGAGAAGTTGCGGTCGACGACCGCCACCTTCTCGACGCCGGCCAGCGCGTCGCGGACCTCCTCGGTCGGGAAGGGTCGGAAGGCCAGCATCTTGATCTGGCCGACCGGAATCCCCTCCTCCCGCAACTGGTTTACCACCACCCTGGCGGTGCCGCTGGCGGTGCTGTTGGTGACCAGCGCGATCTCGGCGTCCTCCATGCGGTGGCGCTGGATCATGCCGTAGTGGCGGCCGAACGCCTCGCCGAACTGGCGGCCGACGTCGACGATCACCCGCTTGGCCTCTTCCATCGCCTCCTGCAGCTTGTAGCGGATCTCGAAGTACTGGGCCGGCGTTATCAGCGCGTAGAAGGCGTGCGGCTCCTCCATGTCGAGCCGCGGGTAGAGGGTCTCCTTGGGCAGGAAGGCGTCGACCGCCTCCTGGTCCGGCACGTCGACCGCCTCGTAGGTGTGGCTGAGGAAGAAGGCGTCGAGGTTGATCATCATCGGCAGCCTCACCGCCTCGGCGATTTTGAAGGCCATGATCGTCCAGTCCAGGACCTCCTGGTTGCTCTCGCAGTAGACCTGCATGATGCCGGTGTCGCGCTGGCTGAGGCTGTCATTCTGGTCGGCCCAGACGTTCCAACCCGGACCCATGGCGCGGTTGATATTGGCGAGCACGATCGGCAGGCGCCCGCCGCCGGCCCAGTGCAGCACTTCGTGCATCAGCGCCAGGCCCTGGCTGGAGGTGGCGGTGAAGGCCCGCACCCCGGTCTGGCTGGCGCCGACGCAGGCGCTCATGGCGCTGTGCTCGCTCTCGACCTTGATGAAGCGGGCATCGAGCCTGCCGCTGGCGCACATCTCGCTGAGCTCCTCGACCACCTGAGTCTGCGGCGTTATCGGGTAGGCGGCGATCACGTCGACGCGGCTGAGCATGGCGCCGTAGCTGACGGCGTGGTTCCCCATCAGTACCTTCTTCATCGCAGCACCTCCTCGAACGACATCGCCGAGCGCGGGCACTCGTGCACGCAGACCAGGCAGCCCTTGCAGTACTCGTAGTCGATTTCGTAGGGCGCCTTGCCGACCCCCTCGCCGCCGTCCGGGGCGCGCAGCACCGCGATGTCGGGGCAGAAGAGGATGCAGTTGTCGCACTCGATGCAGGCGCCGCAGTTGAAGCAGCGCTGCGCCTCGGCCATCGCCGCCTCGTCGCTGAGCCCTTTGTTGATCTCCTCGAATGAGGCTGTGCGCTCGGCCGGGGGCAGGTGCGGCATCGCGGCGCGCGGGGTGGGGTCGAAGTAGTCGGGGTTGAGGTCGGCGTAGCGGACGACCTCATGTGTCTGCTCGGGGCCGGAGCCCATGTACTTGGCGGTCGAAACGCTCCCCTTTTCGCCCACATTGATCCGCTCCGGCAGACCCTCGGGGTCGACGACACGCAGCATGGCGTCGATCGCTATCGCCGCCTTCTTGCCGGCACCAATGGCGTTGACAACCGTGTGCGGCTGGTCGATGGCGTCGCCGCCGGCCAGGATCTTACCATCGGCGGTGCGGCCCAGCGGGTCGACGGCGATCTTCTTCCACTTCGTCTCCAGCTTCTCCTCGAGGTAGTCGAGGTCGGTCTCCTCGCCGATGGCCGTCAGGATCGTGTCGACCGGCACCTCGAACTCGCTGCCCTCGATCGGCACCGGCCGCCGCCGGCCGCTCTCGTCAGGCTTGCCGAGCTCCATGCGGATGCAGCGCATGGCGGAGACCTTGCCGTTGCTGGCAATCACCTCCACCGGCGCTGTCAGGAACTCGAACGGAATCTCTTCGGCCTCGGCTTCCCGGATCTCCTCCTCGTTGGCCGGCATCTCGGCGCGGGTACGGCGATAGACCACCCTCGGCTCGCATCCGAGGCGCAGGGCTGTGCGGCAACTGTCCATGGCGGTGTTGCCGCCGCCGATGACCGCCACCTTCGGTCCGATCCGGGGCGGCTTGCCGCTGTTCACGTCAGCGAGGAACTCCAGCCCGCTCATCACGCCTTCGCTATCCTCGCCCGGCACCCCCATGCGCCTGCTGCGCCAGACCCCGGTGGCCAGGTAGACTGCGTCGTAGCGCGAGCGCAGCTCCTCGAAGCTGACGTCCACACCGAGAGTTTTGTTGTAGGCGAACTCGACGCCGACGCCGGCGATGTTCTCCACTTCGATATCGAGGATCGCGTTGGGCAGGCGGTACTCGGGGATGCCGTAGCGCAGCACGCCGCCGGCAGCGGGTTTAGACTCGTAGACGGTGACGCCGTAGCCCAGCATCGCCAGGTAGAAGGCGCAGGTCAGCCCGCTCGGTCCGCTGCCGACCACGGCGATCTTCTCCTTGCGGAGCCCCTTGTTGGGGTTCTCGGTGCGGATCTTTAGAGCCTCGTCGCCGATGCGCCGCTCGACGGCGTTTATGGCCAGCGGCTCGTCGAAGTCGGCGCGGTTGCAGCCGGCCTCGCAGGGGTGGAAGCAGACGCGGCCGGTGACCGCCGGCAGGGGGTGCTCCCGGCGGAAGGCTATCGCCGCCTCGCGGAACCGGCCCTCGGCCGCCAGCCGCATGAAGCCCTGGATGTCGACGCCGGCCGGGCAGGCCTCGTTGCAGGGGCTGGTCTTGTTCTCGTACTTCGGCTGCACGTAGCGCCAGGAGCCGGTCTTGAAGACCAGCGTGTCGCCGAGGCTGATCACCACGTCGGGGAAATCCGCCAGCCGCTCGAGGACTACCGGTTGCCCAACCCTCTCGCTCATCGCGCCCCTCCATTCCCGCCGATCGCCACCTGCTCGAAGGCGTCGCGCGCCGCCTGGGCGTTCTCCTCCAGCTTGAATGGGACCTCGCCCTTGATCGCCTCGACCACTGAGTCGAGCCCCACCAGGCCCGACTGCCGGGCGAAGGCGCCGAGGATGGCGGTGTTGACTATCGGGTGCTGGCGGGTGCCGAGGCCGTGGTCGACGGCGATGGCGCTGGCGTCGATGGTAGCGACTTCGAAGG
>CAYOXX010000010.1:0-43710 GCA_964408025.1 uncultured Acidobacteriota bacterium
GGAGAACGCCAAGCTCTTTCTGGAGGACAACCCCGACATCGCCGCCGAAGTCGAGGCGAAGCTGCGCCGCGAGCTCGGCCTGCCCGCCCCGTCCGATATATCTGCCCCGTCCGAGGCCGAGAGCGAGTGACCCCGCCGCCGGCCCCGCCCCCGAGGGCGTCGGCAGCGGACTATGCCGCCGCCGGGGAAGCCACCGACGCTCCGTCTTACATCCGTTTACCTTACCCGTCGTCCGCCTCCGCAGCAGCCGTACCGCTCGAGTTGGAGCCGCTTCTCTGCCAGGAAGGAGATTAATCGGTGGCGGGAGAGAGAAGAGAAATCAGCCTGCCGGTGGCCCTGATTCCGGTCGCCTTCCTGATCGCGGCACTCTCGATTACCATCCTCGTCTTCGGAATAGACAGGCCCGACATACCGATCGTCTGCGCCGCCGCCGTAGCCGCCGCCGTCGCCACCATACACAAGCATCCATGGAAGGAGATCGAGAGGGGGATGATCCACGGCATCAACCTGGCCTTGAACGCGGTGCTGATCCTGATGTCCATCGGCATCTTGATCGGCACCTGGATGGCGGGCGGAATCGTGCCCGCCATGATCTACTACGGTCTCCAGGTACTCTCGCCCGGGATCTTTCTCGTGGCCACGCTCCTCATCTGCTCGATCATCTCCCTGGGAACGGGGTCGTCCTGGTCGACCGCCGGCACCGTGGGCGTGGCGCTGATCGCCATCGGCCACGGCTTGGGAATCCCGATGCCGATGGTCGCCGGGGCCGTCATCTCGGGCGCCTACTTCGGCGACAAGATGTCGCCCCTTTCGGACACCACCAACCTCGCCCCGGCCGTGGCGGGCACCGACCTGATCACCCATATCAGGCACATGGTTTACACCACAGCGCCGGGGTATGTTATCTCCCTGGTCCTCTACGGCCTGCTCGGACTGCAGTTCACCGCGGACAGGCTGGATACGGAGAGCCTCGACGCCATGCTCGCCGTCCTGGATTCGAATTTCCTCATCCACCCCATCCTGCTGATCGCTCCCTGCGCGGTCATAGCTATGGTCGTCATGAGGGTCCCTCCCCTGCCGGCAATCCTGGGCGGGTCGGCGCTCGGCGGGATCTTCGCCGTGCTGAGCCAATCCAGGTCCCTCGCCGACGTCATCGCCTCCGCCTACAACTACAGCGGTATATTCACACCGACCGGAGCGGCGATGGTCGACGAGCTCCTGAACAGGGGCGGCCTGGCCTCCATGCTGCCGACAGTCGGCCTGATCATCTGCGCCCTCTCCTTCGGCGGCATCATGGAGCGCACGGGAATGCTGAACACCATAGCCAGGGCGCTCCTGAGCAAGGCTAGGAGTACCGGTTCTCTGGTCGCGACGACCATTTTTAGCTGCATCGCGATGAACGTGGTCGCCGCGGAGCAGTACATGGCGATCGTCATCCCGGGCAGGATGTACAAGAACGCCTTCGACGCCCGGGGGCTGCACCCGAAGAACCTTTCCCGCTGCCTGGAGGACTCGGCGACCCTGACATCGCCGCTCGTCCCATGGAACAGCTGCGGTGCCTTCATGCACGCCGCCTTGGGAGTTAATCCGCTTCTTTACCTCCCCTACGCCTTTCTGAACCTGTCGAATCCGCTTGTCTCGCTCTTCTACGGCTACACCGGGATCACGATGGAGAAAGTTGGCGAAACGGACCCCCAGGGGAATACCCCGGAAGATTCCCCGTCTACATCGAACCACACGCAATAGCGCCGCCGGCTTCCCGGCGGCCGCTTGACTCTTGTGCCCGCCCGCAATTAAGATGTGGCCATAAAACGCTCCGCGTCAACCTGTTAGCCGCTATCACTCTTTGAGGTTGCGCGGCGGTCCGGAGGCGGATGCCAGTGGAATTTGGCGATATCTTCTTCGTGATCATCATCCCCTTGGTAACCGCTGTCATCGTCGGCCTCGGCGTCAACTACCTGGCGCGCACGCGGGCCCGCACCCAGAGCCGCCTGGCTGCCGAGCGCGCCGCGGAGCTGGAGGACTCGGTCGCGCGACACCGCGAGGAGGCGTCGCGGCTGCGCGAGCTCGCCGACGCGCGCGCGCTGCTGCTGCGGAGCTGGCAGGAGGAGCGCCTGGGCCCGCTGGAGAAGCTCAGAGAGGACCTTGGTCTGGACACCCTCATCACCATCGACGAGGAACCGCGAGGCCTTGACGACGACGCTGAAGAGCGCTTTCGGGAGACCGTCGAGGAGCTGGAGCAGTTCCGCTCGGTCCAGATTCCAATCCACCCCCCGGTGGCCCTCAACATCGGCCTCATCCACTACGCCGCCGGGCGCCGGGAGGAAGCCGTCGCCTCCTTCGAGGAGGTCCTGGAGGGCGACGCCACCAACGCCGAGGCCAGGTCAAACCTGGGATACATCTACCTGCGGCTGCGGCGGTTCGAGCGCGCTCTCGAGCAGTTCCAGGCGCTCCTCGAGCTGGAGGGGCACCGCTTCGAGGGGCACTTCGGGCTCGGGCTGGCCGCGGTCAACCTCGGCAGGTTCGACGAGGGGATCGAGGCCCTCAGCACCGCCATCCGCCTGCGGCCCGAGTTCGCCCGCACGTACTGCGAACTCGGCCACGCCTACGCCGAGACCGGCGAGCTGGAGCGCGCGCGGGAGAGCGCCAAGGTGGCGCTCAAGCTCAACCCCGAGATGGAGGAGGGGGAGCTGCTGCTGCAGCGGATCCGCATCAAGGCGGGGGACTTCGACGAGGCGATCGCCGCCTGCCGCCGCTCGCTTGCCAAGCGCGACTCCCACCGCGCCTTCTACAACCTGGCTGTCGCCTACGCGATGAAGGACGACCTCGAGGCCGCCATCGACGCCCTGCGCCGCGCCGTGCAGCTAGACGACCAGACGCGCTTCGCCGCCAAGGACGACCCCGCCTTCGCACCGCTGCGCGATTCGCGCCGCTTCCGCGAGCTGCTCGAGGGCCGGCCGGGACTGTTCTGAACTCGGCGCGCCGCCAACGCGAGTTCGCCTTGCCCACTCCGCCGTCCGCCTCGCCGGAGACGCACTATATCGGTAAGACGAAGCAGTCTGATGCGTTAAGAATTTCTGAGCAGCTTCCGGCAATGGGAAATTAATATCGGTAACTACTATAATCGATATACTATTCGGTTTCCGCCCGCCGTTGACGCGTGCCGAGCGGGCTATCTGTTGTCGGACGGATTCAGGCCGAGTGCGACCAGGGAGCCGTCGATCCACATCTCCGCCCTGTCGTAAGCGATGAGGGCGTCGTCGATAATCCGTTCACCATCTGACGTGGATATTACAGCGCTCGAACGATCGATGGTCAGCGCAGTCAGCAGCTTCTCCGCTTCGATGAAGCTGCTGCACAGCAACTCAGCAGTCTTCTCGTCACGCAGATAGGTGACGATCAAAAACCCGTCCGGTCCTTTTTCACCCATCATTTCAGCACCCATTGTTTGCACCCGCGCTCAACGAGCGGACTACGAGCTTACGAAACATGCATTAACTGTTAAACCTATTATAAAGACTTCGGTTGAGTAATGGTAGAGGAAAGTGGACCCAGCTCTTGAGATCGGAATACTTATTACCGTGCAGACATGTGACTGTTCCCGCTCAACTGATTCCTGCTTGTCGGAACAGGACTAATACCGATTTTTAGAAATATGTTGTCTTCTATTACCTTTCGGATGAGCTCGCTGTTGCCGCGTATCGGGCGGGCTATCTGTTGTCGGACGGATTCAGGCCGAGTGCAACCAGTGAGCCGTCGATCCACATCTCCGCCCTGTCGTAAGCGATGAGGCTTTCCTCGACGGCATCACTTCCATCGGACGTGGTGATCGCGCCGCTCATCCCTCTGGAAGTCAATGCGGTCAGTATCTCCTCCGCCTCGGCCTTGTCGCTGCACGCCACTTCCGACGTCATCTCATCGCGCAGGTAGGTAATGATCTTGAATCCATCCGGACTTCTTCCGACCATGACATCAAACCCCAACAAGAGAATTCGCTCTCAGCAAGCAACCCGTTCCGAGCATGCGGTCCGAGCAGCGATGTAATATTAACCGCGTCCCGACGCCCCAACTGTGACATAAGTTACAGAGCGGTGCCCGCGCGGCCCGGCCGCCAGTGAGCTATTCCCCCCGATCCTGCGCGTAGTCGCGCAGGCCCTCGAGCAGTACGAAGCGCCCGAGTGGAACGACCTCGCAGGGGAAGGAGCGCACGGCCAGGGGGTTGTCGCAGAGGCCGCCGGAGAGCAGCAGCCGCTGCGGGCGGCCGCAGAAGGCGTGGATGGAGAGGACAGTGCCGCGCACGAAGGCGCCGATAGCCTCGTGCGGGTCGCAGCCCTGGACGATGCGGTCGAACATGGTGCTCATGCCGAAGACGCCGCAGGTGACGGGCGCGCCGTCGCCGCACGGCTCGACGGCCGCGAAGTCCAGCTCGTAGTAGCGGCCCAGCATCTCGATGGTGAAGCCGGCCAGGGCGCCGCAGCTGGAGTTCCAGTCGCAGCCGTCGTAGGCGCGGCCCCTGATCCTGACGAACTTGGTGTCGCGGCCGCCGACGTCGAGCACGACGAAGTTCTCGTCGTCAGTGAGCCTCAGCGCGCCGCGGGCTAGCGCCACCAGCTCGTTTACAATCCGCTCGCTGCGCCCGCCGACGTTGTGGCCGCAGGCGACGTCGGCGCGGAAGCCGGGGTCGAGGTCGACGGCGGGGACGACCAGACGGTTGCCCCGGTTGGTGTCGAGGATCTTGGCGTAGCTTGTGCCGCTGTCGAGCAGGATCATCGTCAACCCCCCCGCCCCACTCTCTGCCGCCGTCCGCGCACGCCGGCGCCGAGCTCGAGGAAGGCCTGCACCTTGGCCGCAGCGCTGCGGGTCATCGCCTCGTCCGCCTCGACGTAGAGGCCGTTGTGGCGCGTCGCCAGGCTGCGCGCCAGGGCGTTCTTGGCGCAGAAGGCCTGGGCGAAGAAGACCGTGGGCAGCCCGGGGTCGACCTCCAGCTCGAGCTCGAGGTCGGCCGGGGTGCCGTTCTCCATGCAGCGGGTCCAGCCGAATACGTGGGTGTCGTCGGGGAAGAGGTCGAGGATGGCGAAGTCGTGTGGCGGCACGCCCCAGAAGCCCACCGCCGGCGCGCAGGGCACGGCCTCGGCGCGCTCCGCGGGCGTCAGCTCCTCGGCCACTCCCTTGACGATCAGCTCCACCTTGCGCCGCAGCGGCAGGCCGGATGTGCAGATGGGGAAGCCGCGCGGCTCGCAGTCCGATTCCGCGACCGCGATTATCGGCGCGGCGACGACGCCGGCGAGCTGGCCGAGGATGAAGCGGGCGCCGTCGCACTTACCGTCGCCTACAGCGGCGACGATCAGGTCGAGGTCGAGGCTGACGGCATTGGCGGCCACGGTGCGCAGCGTGGCGCAGTAGACCCGTGGCACGTGGGCCTCGGCGGCGTCGCGCCGCACGCCGGGCTGCGGCATGTCCAGATCTACGATCTCGCCGTCGCTGCCGCGGTGCTCGGCGACCAGCCGCCGCGGCGGCACGCCGACTATGCCGATCCTCCTCACATTCCACCTGGCGCGAGCGCTGTGCGGCCGGCAGCCACGCTGGAGCGACGCAGTGTGAGAGGCACTACCGCCGCAAGCGCACTCCGCACCTAGTTCCGATGTCTATTATAGCCGATTAGAGGCGGGGGCTACTCCTGCTTTGGCTCGTCGGATTTCTCGCATCCGGGCGCCGTGGCCCGCTTGGCATCGTCTTCTTTTTCCGGCCTGGCGATCAGCTTCTTCAGGGTGGTGATCTCGACGACCTGGCTGGCGGCGGCGGCGATGTTCTCGCGCTTGATCTCCTCGAAGATCTCCTTGCGGTGCACCGAGATGTGGCGAGGGGCCCTGACGCCGATGCGGACGGCGTGGCGGTCGATGCGCAGCACCATCACCTCGATCTCGTTGCCGATGACTATCGACTCGTCCTGCTTGCGGGTGACTACCAGCATCGCTCAGGCCTCCCGCCGGCGCGCCCCGGCAGTCAGGCTTTGCCGCAGCCGGTAGGGGCTCTCCAGGAGAATGATCTGGCGTCCGGTCATCGTGCGGTGGTTGATGGCCACCGGCGCCTGCAGGTTGGCGGTCACGTTGGTGCCCTGCTCGTCAACGGTGCAGACTACCAGGAGCATGATCTCTTCCGGCTCGTCGATGAGGACGTGTCCGGGGTCCTGGGCGACGACGTAATCCTTGTAGCCCGCCTCGATGTAGGCGGGGTCGATGGTCAGGAAGCCGATGCTGGGCTCGTCGATGCACTGCAGTCGCAGGAACGGCTTCAGGTTGGCGCTCTCGATGGCGACGTAATGCTTGTAGTCCGGCAGGCCCAGCATCCCCTCGGAAAAGGTGACGATGTCGCCCTCGCCGAACTCGACTTCGCCCACGATTGAATTCTGTATCTTCACAACACTCCTCCCCTCAGCGCAGGAAGTTGAAGAGGCTTAGCTGGCCCAGGCGGGCGCCGGTCTGCAGCGCGGCGCTGAGCCCGCCCTCGGTCTGCACCAGCTTGCTGATCGCCTCCGGCAGGTCGACGTTCTCAAGGTTCGCCTTCTCGGTCAGCAGGTCGACTAAGCGCTGCCCGCTCTTGAACTCGTAGCTGCGCAGGTTGGCGATGCGCCCGCCGATGAGAGCCCGCTGCCGGCCGACCTCGGTTACGTGGTCCTGGGCGGTCTGCAAGTCGGCGCCGATGGCGTTGGTGTCGTCGCGCAGCAGGTTGTAGCGAAAGTCCACAAGGTCGTCAAACATCGTCCCGCCGGGGACGCCGCTGGCGCCGCCGAAGATATCCGAGCCGGTGACGTTGATGACGACGTTGGTGTTCTCATCGACCTGCAGCTCGATCCCCTCGTCGTTGCCGTTGTAAACATACTGTGGCTTGACGACCCACTCCGCGTCGGCGGCCGGCAAGGCCCCCAGGTTGTAGTCAATCTGGAGCCCTTCGAAGCTGACGCTGCCGACACCGACGGCCACTGTGCCGGTAGTGACCACGCGATTATCATCCAGATCGACTACCTCGTAGTTGCCGGCGGCGGCGGTGAAGGTGATCACGTAGATATCCTCGGTGAATTGCGTCGGGTCGATCACGGTCCCGCCGGTAGTGCCGGCGCCGGTCACGTCGAGCGTGGCGGAGGCGGAGAAGACCTGGCCCGCCGGTGTGGAGGGGATCGACGAGCGCGTGGTGAGGGTTCCGGCGAAGATGTAGCGGTCGAACGCCTGGCTGCTAGCGAGGCTGAGCATCTGGTTCTGGATTGCCCTTACCTCCATGGCGATCCCGGCGCGGCCGTCGCCGTAGGAGGTGTCGCTGGCCCCCTGCTCGGCCAGCTGCACTGTGCGGGTCAGCGCAAGGGTCACCTCGTTGAGCTGCGAGTCGGTGCTGTTGAGGCGCTGCTGGGCGCTGGTGATGTTGCTGTCGTACTTGGCCACCTTGGCCAGCTCGTGCTGTAGCGAGAGCAGCTTCGTGGTGTCGAGGGGATCGTCGCTGGGGCGGTTGATGCGCCGCCCGCTGCTGATCTGCTCGCTGTAGCGGTTGTAGTCCTGCTTGATCCGCTCCAGCTGATTCAGGAACGTCTGGAACATCATCGAGTCGGTTACTCTCATCTCAGTGCTCCCTTAGCCGCCTAGCTGACCAGGACGTTGATCAGGAAGTCCATCAGGTCGTCGATGGCGCCGATGAAGCGCGCGCTGGCCTGGAAGGCCTGCTCGTACTGCATCAACGACGCCGCCTCCTCGTCGAGCGAGACCCCGCTGACGCTTTCGCGCTGGCTCTCCAGCGTGTTGAAAAAGGTCTCCTGCATCAACATCAGTGTTTCGGTCTCGGACTTCTCGGTCCCTATGCTGCTGATCTCGTTGGCCTGGAAGACGCTGAAGGTGGCGTCGTCCAGCCCGGCGAAGGCCTCCTCCGCGAGCCGCGCGATAAGCTGCGCGTTGCCGTTGTTGCCCGGTGCGAGGACTCCCGGGGCGGCGTCGGAGGCGGCGATCAGCGTCGCGTCGGCGGCTATCGCGTCGGCGACCTGGAGCCCGGCGTAATCGACGGTGAAGACGGCGCCGTTCTCCGGCTGGGCGTCGAACTCGACAGCCATGCCGTCGAAGAAGATGAAGCCGGCGCCGGTCACGGGCCCGCCCGTCACCGCCACGGCCCCGCCGGTTGTGACGTTGGTTACGGTAGGATTGCCGGCCACGTCGAACTCGATGCGGTAGACGTCGCCGGTGAAGCCGGTGCGCCCGGCGAAGTCGAGGTCGAAGTAGTCGCCATCGGCCGGCTGCGCGTTGAAGGTAACGTCGAGACCTTCAAAAGTTATCGTCCCCGGGCCGGCGAGGACGCCGGTGGCCGCGGTCCGCCCGCTGAAGGTGTCGACGACGGTGTAGGCGCCGGCCGCACCGAAGCTGATGCGGTAGTCGTGCTTGGTCAAAACCGTCGGATCGTCTATATCGATATCGGTGACGTCGGCGCCGGCGCTGCCGTCGACTACGTCATAGTTAACCTCGAAGGTGGCGTTGTCGCCGACCAGCGTGACGCTGTCGATGTCGGCCGCCGTCGAGGCGTCGATCGTCCTGAAGGGATCGTTGAAGAAGTCCCCGCCGGCGTTGCCGTCGAGGTCGGTCCCCAGGCGATGCTGGACGTTGACTACGTCGGCGAGGATGGCCGCGAAGCGCCTCTGCGCGCTGATCAGGTCGCTGACGGTACCGTCGCGCACCCGCAGCAGGGCGCCGAGTCGGCCGCTGTCAACGGCGTCGGTGATGTTGGTGGGGCCGTTGTTGAAAGTGCTGATCACGTCGAGCACGTTGGGATCGAGGCTGTTGGCCGCCGTCGACAGCGTGGCGTGCTGCTCCTGGACCACCAGCGGCGTGCCGTTGCCGGTGACGATCGTCAGGCTGCCGTTCTCGTTCTCGAAGCTGTCGACCCCGATCAACTCGTTGAGCTGCCGCAGCAGGTAGGTGCGCCGGTCGCGCAGGTCGCCGATCGAGAAGCCCATCGTCTCGCTGCCGCCCACCTGCGTGTTGAGCGCCGCGATCTGCTCCAGCAGCGTGTTGATCTGGCCGAGCACGTTCTTGATGTCGGTGTTGATGCCGGACCTCTGGTCCTGCAGCCGCCGGATCGTCTGGTTGCTGCTGGAGGCCAAGTTCAGCCCCATGCTGAGCGTATCCTGGCGCTGCGCTATGCTCTCGGGATCGGCGGCGAGGTCGTGGAAGCCACCGAAGAAGTTGTCGGTGACGTCGTTGAGGCCGATGCCGCCAATCGAGTTTAGGATCCCCTCGAGCTGCCCCAGCACGTTGTTGGTATCCCGCAGGCGCCCCAGCTCCTGCGCCTCGACCGAGAGCTGGACCTCGAGAAAGCGGTCCCTGATCGACTCGATGCCGATGATGCGCGTGCCGCGTCCGATGGCGCCGACCGAGGTGAAGGCGGGATCCGCGGTCACCTGTATCGCCTCCTGGCGGGCGTAGCCGGGGGTGTTGACGTTGGCGATGTTGTGGCCGGTCACCTGCAGGGCGATGCGCGCGGCGTTGAGGCCGCTGATGGCCACGTCGAGCGAGCCGCCGAAGGCGCTGCTGCTGGAACTGAACGCTATGCCGCCCATATCTACCTCTCCTTACGTATCGGCAGCCGCGCGGCCGCGCTGAAGGCCCCGGGCACCCTGCCGGCGGTAGTCATCATTTACTCACCTCCACGCGCCGCTGGGGCGCGACCGGGTGCACCTCGCCGTCGCGGTCGTAGACCCTGTCGACGCCGCGTACTATGTCCAGCACGTGGCCCAGGGCTTTCGCAGACGTCATCTGCTTGTTCAGCAGCCAGAGGTTGGCGGCGTTGAGTTCCCGCAACCTGGCTACCCGCTTCTCCAGCCGCCGCAGCAGGGCCAGCTCCCCGGTGGCTCCAATCCTCCCCAGCATCGAGGCCACGGGCACGGAGGCCTCCTCGGGGTAGCCGAGGCGCGCCTGCAGCGCCCTGCGCACGCGGATCTGGCCGCCGCGCGTGATCTCCAGGCGCATGACGGCGTTCTGCTGGCGCGCACCAAGGAGGGATAGCTGCCGGAGGGATCGCTCGAGTATCGCCTGGCGGGTCTCGAGCGCCATCCCGATCAGGCCGTCGATCAGGCGCAGCTCCTCCTCCAGCGTCGTGGCGACGTTGGCTAGCAGCTTGTCCATTGCCCCTCCTCGCTCCCGCCAGCGCGGGAGCCGAAGGGTCAGGTTGGAGGGGACGTTATACTCGCAGGTCTATGATGTGGTCGCCGTCGGCATCAGCTTCGGCTTCGTCGGTCTCCGGCTCTTCCTCGGAGGCTTGCTCGGCAGCTCGGCGCTCCTGCTCCTCTCGCCGCCGGCGCTCTTTCTCTTCCTCCTCGCGGACCTGAAGCTCAGCGGTCCCATCGCCCTCGTTGACCCGCGTGCGCTTGAGCTCTTCCTGCCGCAAGACTTCCTGGGCGAACTGTTCGCGCTGCTGCTGATCCTGGACCGCTTCGGCCTTCTGAATCCGATCCGAGTAATCGCTGGAGGCGATCACGTGTCGGATGCTGACGGGATCGCCCATCTTCATCCTCCACTTCGCGTGCGTTAAATGCCGTCGCTTAGATCAGCTCGTCGAGGATCTTTGACGCGATGTCTTCGGCCGGAACGTCGTAGCTGCCTTCGGTGATGGCGTTGCGGAGCGAATCGACCTGCTCGGTGCGGATCTCCGGAACCTTGGCCAGCTCCGCTGCGTAGCGCCCGATATCGGCCCTACCGCTCACCTCGACGGAATCGCCGGCTCGCGGCGTCGCGTCTGATCCGACCCCGTCGCTCGGGTGCACTCCAGGTTCGACCTTGCGGTCGCTCGGTTTCGGGCCGTCCAGGGGGCCGATGCCCTCGATGCTCATCGCCGTCTCCATTTCGCGCCGGCTGTTATAATGACGCTAATCTACTAATCGGCAACCTTAGCACAGAACTTGAGCGAATTCCAGCATGAACTGCCGCGTTCGCCTGAGCCTAGCGCAACAGGGCGAGCGGATCGAGCGGCTCGCCCGACCGGCGCACCTCGAAGTGAAGGTGCGGGCCGGTCGCGCGGCCGCTGTCGCCTACCGAAGCAACTACCTGACCTGCTCGTACCGCCTCTCCTTTCCTGACCAGATTGTTAGCATTGTGAGCATACCGGGTCTGGTAATTGCCGGCGTGCTCGATCACAACCAAATTCCCGTATCCCGAGCTGGGGCCGCTGAAGCTGACGCGGCCGTCGGCGGCCGCCACCACCGGGCTGCCCCGCTCGGCGGCGATGTCGATGCCGTTGTGGTGGCGCCTGACGCCGTCGATCGGGTCGTCACGCATGCCGAATTCCGAGCTCAGCCTTCCGGCCAGCGGCCTCAGGAATCCCTCCGCCGCCCGGTAGGCGCTCGCCGCAATCCGGCGCAGCGGCTGGACCAGCGCCCGGCCGACGCCCTCGCCGGGGATGATGCCCTCATCGGCCTCGTCGAGCCCGATCTGGCCCGCCACCTGGCGCTCGATCATCTCGGCGAGGCCTAGCTGGCCGGTGCGGCTGAGGAGCCTGCTGAGCTCGGCGTCGAACATCTCGGTGTAGTAGCGGTTGCCGAATCCGCCGCCGAACATGTCGTCCTCACCCTCGTCGGGGCGCATCTCCTGGATAAGGAGGTTAATGAACACCGCCTCGAAGTCGCGCGCCGCCTCGCGCAGCTCCCCGCGCTGCCGCCGTGCCTCCTGGGGCGACAGCTCGCCCTCGGCCGAGCCCAGCGCCCGAAGGCGCCCGGCCAGGCCATGCAGGCGGGCGTCGCGGCCGAGCGACGACCCGATGTTCTCCTGCAGCGGCAGCGCGGTTCCCATGGCTACAGCACCCTCAGTTCGGCCTTCAGCGCGCCCTGCGCGCGCATCGCCTGGAGGATGGATATGATATCGCGTGGCGTGACGCCCAGCGCGTTGAGCGCCTGCACAACCTCGCCTATGTTCGCCCCCTCGGGCATAACCATCACCGCCGCCTCCTCGCCGGTTACGGCCTCCTCGGTCACCTCGACCTCGGCCTCGGGCACGACGACGGTCTCGCCCTCGCCGAAGGGCGCGGGCTGGGAGACGCGGTAGCGCATCGCCACCTGGATGGTGAGGTTGCCGTGGGCGATGGCGCAGGTGCTGACCCGCACGTTCTCGCCGATGACCACCGTTCCTGTGCGCTCGTTGACGATCACCAGGGCTCGCTCGTCGGTCTCGACCGTAACCTCCTCGACGTCGGCCATGAACTCGACGATCCGCACCCTGTACTCGTCCGGCACTACCATGTCGACCGCGCCGCCGTCGCGGCTGTGGGCGATGCGCGCCTCGAAGCGCGAGTTGACCGCCTCGGCCACCCGGCTGGCGGTGGTGAAGTCGTAGTCGTTGAGGATCAGGGTCAGCGTGCTGCGCCCCGCCAGCTGGATGCCGACCTCGCGCTGCACGATGGCGCCGTCGGGTACGGTGCCCGTCGTCGGCACGTTCATGGTCACCGTGGTGCCGGCGCCGCCGGCGGAGAAGCCGCCCACCACCAGCGGCCCCTGGGCCGTGGCGTAGACCTCGCCGTTGGCGGCCCGCAGCGGCGTCAGCAGCAGCGTGCCCCCCTGCAGGCTGGTGGCGTCGCCGATGGCCGCGACGTTGATGTCGATGTTGCCGCCCGGCCGCGCGAAGGGCGGTAGCGTGGCCGTCACCATAACGCTGGCGGTGTTGCGGGTGCGGATGTTGCGGCGGTCGTGGCGGATCCCCTGAGCGTTTAGCATGTTGGCTATCGCCTGGGCGGTGAAGAGTATCTGGTTGCCGTCGCCGGTACCGCTGAGGCCGAACACGAGACCGTAGCCGACCAGCTGGTTGTCGCTGAACCCCTGGAAGCGCGAGATGTCCTTGATGCGGACCTCCGTCGCCCCCGCTACCGCCCCCACCGCGGCAGCGGCCAGCAGCGCGGCGGCAAGCGCTATCGTTGTAGTGCGCAGCATCGTCCCTACCCTCACAGCGGCCAGATGTAGTTGATGAGGCGGGAGAACCAGCCACGGCGCAGGTTCTCGGTCAGCACGCCGCTGCCGCTGAAGCGGATCTGCAGGTCGGAGACCTGCGTGCTGAGCACCGTGTTGCTCTCGTCGATGTCGACCGGCCTGACGATGCCGCGCAGGACCAACGTTTGCCTCTCGTGGTTTATGATCACCTCGCGCGCCCCCTCGATCACCAGGTTGCCGTTGGGCAGGCGCTGGACGACGCGGGCGGTGATGGTGGAGGCGAGGCTCTCGGTGCGCCGGTTGGTGCCGGTGCTCTCGTACTCGTCGTCGGTGCTGGCGTCTACCGCCGAGGCAGCGCTCACCGAGCGCGGCAGCAGCCGGTCCTGCAGCCCCAGCAGGCTGGTGAGCCCGCGGCTGGCGGTGTCGTCGCGCTCGGTGGTGATGTCGGCGGTGTTGGTGGCGGAGGTCGACTCGACAACCTTGATCGTCACCAGGTCGTTGACGTCGCGGGCGCGGAAGTCGTAGGCCTGCCCGACGCGGCTGCCGTCGACCCAGAGGCTGCCGTTGCCCGTCTGCGGCGGCGCGGCCGCCCGCTGCGGCGGCACGACGTAGCGCGGCGGCGGCTCGGTGAACGACACCTCCCGGTGCTGCGAGCACGCCGTCGCCAGCAGGGGCAACACCAGGGCCGGCAGCAGCAGTCTGAATAGCCTTCCCAATCCTCGTTGGCTGGCGGTCATCTCGATTCTCCTCTCAACTCTTCCCGACTCATCAGAAAATCACGCGGGCCTGCTGCGGCCCGGTAACCTCCGCGTCAACCACCCGGCGCGAGGCCGGGTTGAGCACGCGCACCACCTGCCCGCGGCGGCCGTCGGCCTGGGCGATGCCGGTGGCCCGGATGACGAATCCCGGCCGGCTGGCCACCAGCTGCACCACCTCGCCTCTGCGCACCAGTATCGGCTGCGCCAAGCTCTGGGCGGTCAGGACGCTGGCGGCCTGCAGGTAGCAGGTGGTCTCCATGCCCACCACTTCGCCGACGGAGCTGAAGGTCCGGCCGCGCGCTGAGCTGATGTCGACGCGGCGCGTCTCGACGTCGGCCTCGCTGATCACCTGGTGAGCGATTAGCGGCGCTGCCGCCACCACCGCGTCGCGGAAGACGCTGAGGCGCGCCTGCATCATCAGCTGCCGCGCCTGCCGGCCGTCGACCAGGAGCTCGACCACGAACGGAGTCGGGCCGAGGTAGTCGGCCGAGCCGCGCGTGCGGACGCGTATCTCGAGTTCGCCGGCCGGGACCACTGCGTCGCCGACGCGGCTGACGTCGGTTACATCGAGCTCGTCGGGAGACCAGGGTGCGTTAGCGGCGACGTAGTCGCGCAGGCGGCTCTCCAGCGTCGCCTGACTCACCGTCTGGCTCTCGCGGTATATGCGCACCACCGGCGGGCAGACCAGCCGCACCTGCTCGGGGCCGTAGCCGCCCTGCAGGAGCTGCGATCGGATCAGGTCGCGCTCCATCTCCCGCCAGGAGCCCGGCATCGGGCTGACGCCGAGGCGCACCGCGCGCAGGCAACGGGCCAGCTCCTCACCAGCCCCCTCGACGACGCCGATCTCCCCAATCGTGATCGCCGCGGCACGCACGGAGGCGTGGTCGGCCAGGCGAACGGTCGGCAGCCCGGGCTCGTCGGCCGCGGCGGGGGCGGGGGCACAGATGGTAGCCGCCACCGCGATCGCGAGGGCTATTATCTTAGGTCTTCTCATGGCGGCCCCCCTCTAGCGGCTGAGGTTAGTGGTGGTGCTGAGCATCTCATCGGCGACCCTGATCGCCCTGCTGCTGACCTCGTAGGCGCGCTGGGCGATGATCATGTCGATCATCTCCTCGACGATGTTGACGTTGGACGACTCCTGGTAGCCCTGCAGCAGGGTGCCGAACTGGTTGGTGCCGGGATTGCCGACGTTGGGCGCGCCCGAGGCGGTGGTCTCCATGAAGAGGTTGTTGCCGCGGCTCTGCAGGCCCGCCGGATTGATGAAGGTGGCGATCTGGATGTTGCCCAGCGTGGTCGTCTGGCCCTGCTGCAGCGCGTTTACCGTGCCGTCGATCTCGATCGTCACCGACTCGGCCTGCGGCGGGATGGTGACCTGCGGCTGCAGCAGGTAGCCGTCCGGCGTCACCAGCTGGCCGTTCTCGTTGGCGGTGAAGTTGCCGGCGCGGGTGTAGGCCGTGGTGCCGTCGGGCCGCAGCACCTGCAGGAAGCCCTGCCCCTGGATGGCGATGTCGAGGGGGTTGCGCGTCGGCCGCAGCGAGCCCTGCTGGAAGAGCTTCTGCACCGCGCTCAGCCGCGTGCCGAGCCCGAGCTGGATGCCGGCCGGCACCCGGGTGGCGGCGCTGCTCTGCGAGCCGGGGGCCCGTAGGGTCTGGTAGAGGAGGTCGGAGAACTCGGCGCGGCTCCTGCGGAAGCCGATGGTGTTTACGTTGGCCAGATTGTTGGCGATCGTGTCGATGTTCAGCTGCTGCGCCTGCATTCCTGAGGCGGCGGTTCTTAGTGCCCTGATCATCGCGTCTTTCCTCCCGATGCCGTTACTGCGCGGCGATCTCGCTGACCGCGCGGCGGTTGACGGTATTCATCAGCGTTAAGACAGTACGCTGGTTGATGTCGAAAGCCCGGTTGAGCTGGATCAGCTGCAGCAGGGCGCCGATGGCGTCGACGTTGGAATCCTCCAGCACCCCCTGCTCGATGTTGGGATTGACCACGCGCTGCGGCTGCAGGTCCGACGAGAAGGTCAGCGACCCCTCGCTGCGCAGCGAGCCTACGTCGGCAAAGCTGACAACCGCCAGGGTGCCGACCAGCTCGCCGTCGACGCTGACGTCACCGCCGGGGCTGACCGTCACCTCGTTGGGCGAATCCGGGCCGAGGGCAACGATGATCGGGCCGCCGCCCGTGCCCAGCACGGTGTAGCCCTCGCGGGTCACCAGCTCGCCTCCCTGGGCGATGCTGAAGCCGCCGTCGCGCGTGTAGCGCTCGCCGCCCGGCGTGAGCACGGTGAAGAACCCCTCCCCGCTGATCGCCAGGTCGAGCGGGTTGCCGGTGGCGCGCAGCGATCCGAGAGCGAAATCGGTGACCGTGCCGTAAAGCGCCGAGCCACTCAGCCCGCGCGCCTCCTGCAGCATGCGGTAGAACGGCCGCTCCGCCTTGAAGCCCGGGCTGTGGATGTTGGCCAGGTTGTTGGTGACCACGTCGAGGGCGCGGTAACAGGTTTTCATGCCGGCTGCGGCGATGTAGCTTGCGGAGTCCATCCTCGATCCTCCTTGCTGTCCGGCTGGTTCGCCATTCTTCCGCTCAGGTTCGCACCAAGAAGCGTGCCAACAACGTACGGCGGCGCCCGGGGCACGGTAATCCGCTGAATTCAAACGGATAAGCACCCGCGCCGGCCCACACGCTCGGCGCCGCCCCGGCCGATTCGGGCTGCCATGTCGACCCACGGGGGCAATTTTTACCGGGTAAGCGCTCCACTCCGCGAGAGAGCCCCAGCGGGCGCTGGAACCGAGCCGACTGCTCGCTGTCACAAAGTCGGTGCGAGGCGCGTTGACAGCGGCGGCCGACGCGCCTTAAGTTGGACCGTTGAAGGGAGCCGGCAGATGAGGCCACTTGTCACCGGGGCGGCGCTGGCCGCCTGCCTGTCGGCGCTGGCGCTGCTGGCGGCGCCGCCGTCGCTGTCGCAGGAGTCGGACGTCGAGGAGCTGCGCCTGCGGGCCGCGGCGGCGTTGGCGGAGCTGCGCTACCGCGACGCCCTCGACGCCCTGGAAGGCATCGAGGCCGCCGGGCGGGCCACCTTCGACGACCGCGACCGCATCCTCACCTGCCTGCAGCGCCTGCGCGAGGCGGAGGAGTACGACCGGCGCCTGGCCGCTTACATGGAGTCCGAGGGTGACCTGTTCCTTCGCGCCCGCTTCGGCGCCCGCCTGATCTCCCGCCACGAAGAGCGTAACCGGCGCGAGCGGATGCGGCTCCTGCGGGGGCTATACTCGCAGGTCTACAGCTGGATGCGTAGCGGCGCCGACTCGGCCCAACGCCGGGCGGTGCTGGCCGACTTTGCGCTGCGCTACGCCGGCTTCCTTGCCAGCGACGGGGGTTACGACAACGCGAGGCGCATCGTCGACCTCTGCCGCGAGGTTGTCGAGCTGGACGCCGGCGCCGAGATCGGCGGCCGCGCCCTGCTGATGATCGCCCGCCAGCGCGAGCTCAACGCCAACCTGCACGGACTGAACGTAGACGACGTGCTGTTGGCCTTCCGCGAGGTCGCCGAGCGCTTCCCAACCAGCGGCGCCGCCTGCGAGGCACGCGTGCAGATGGGCAGGCTGCTCGAGGGCCGTTCCGACTTCCCGCGGGCCCTGGCCGAGTACCGGGCCGCCGCCGAGGGGTGGCCGGAGCACGAGCTGGCCGCCAGGGCGCGTGGGCGGATCGAGGAGATCCTGCGGCCGCGCCTGGAGGTGTTCGTCCCCGAGGTCTTCCGGCCCGGGGCCACGCCACACCTCGAGGTCCGCTACCGCAACGTCGGCAGGATCGAGTTCGCCCTGCACGCCGTCGACGTGCTCGAGCTGCTGCGCCGGCAGGGGCGGCTGGAGGCCATCGAGTCGGTCGAGATCAGCGAGAGCGAGGCCGAGGCGAGCTGGATCTTCGACACGGCCGACACGGGCGACCACCGCTGGCACTCGGCCCGCGTGGAGGTGCCCCACTCCGATCCCGGCCTCTACATCGTAGCCGCCGGCGCTCCCGGCGTCGCCAACAGGAGCCTGCTGCTGGTGTCGGGCCTGGCCACGGTGGTCAAGTGCACCGACCGCTCCGTCCTTGTCTACTGCGCCGACGCCGTCGGCGGGGAGCCGCTGGGGGGCGTCGACCTGCTGGTGGCCTCCGACTACCGCCGCCAGGACGACCTCTCCTCCGGCGGCTACCGCTTCCACAGCTTCGCCGAGGGGAGCTCCGGCGACGACGGCCTCTGGACAGCGGAAATCCCCAGGGGCGAGGGCTCGGGCCACCTGCTGGCGCTGGCCCGGCGGGGCAGGGATTTCGCGCTCTCCTCTGGCTACCTGCGCTACTGGTTCCGCGCCCGCTCAGGTCCCCGCGTCTACCTCTACACCGACCGCCCTGTCTACCGCCCCGAGCAGACGGTCGGCTACCGGGCCGTCGTGCGCAGCTACCAGGAGGGCGTCTACCGCAACCGGCCCGGCGAGATGGTGACGGTGACGATCGAGGACGCGCGCGGCGAGCAGGTAGCCCGCGAGCTGAAGCGTACCAACGAGTTCGGCACCGTCAGCGGCGAGCTGATCCTGGGCGAGTACCCGCCGCTGGGGCGGTGGCTGGTGAAGGTGGATTTCGGCGGCGAGGAGACCATCACCCGCTTCCTCGTAGAGGAGTACCGTCGGCCGGAGTACCTTGTGAGCGTGGCCGCCGGGCAGCCGCAGTACCGCCTGGGCGGACGCGTGGAGGCGACCATCAGCGCCCGCTACCTTTTCGGCGAGCCGGTAGCCGGAGCCGAAGTCGAGTACCGCGTGCTGCAGGGGCGCTCGTACGCGGCGCCGCCGCACCCGGGACCCCACGGCTGGCTCAACGAGAGGCGCGAAGGCCGCTACCGCGGCGGCCGTGTGGTAGTTAGCGGCAGCGGCACCACCGACGCCGAGGGCAACCTGCCGATATCGTTCGCCACCGCCGCCCTGCCCGGAGACGAGCGCGACGTCAGGGTCTACGACTTCACCGTGGTCGCAGAGGTCACCGACGCCAGCCGGCGCGAGATTACCGGCCGGGGCGGCGTCAAGGTCGCCTCGCACGAGTTCGGCATCCGCGTGAGCGCCGACCGCAACATCTACAAGCCGGGCGACCGCGTCGAGGTAGAGTTCAGCGCCGCGTGCTTCGAGGGCTCGCCGGTCGCCGCCCGCGGCAGGATCGTGCTCTACCGCGCCCGCTGGAACGCCGGGCGCCGCGAATACGACCTCGACCGCGTCTGGGCCGCCGAAGCGGCAGCCGGTCCGGACGGCCGCGGCGGCTTCCGGTTCGACGCCGGGGGGGAGGGCTACTTCCTCGTCCACTTCGAGGCCTCCGATCAGTACGACAACCTGGTCGTCGGCGCCGCCGGCATCTGGGTTTCGAGCGAGCAGGCAGGCGCCCGCTTCTTCCGCAGCGGCAGCGTGGAGATCGTGCCCGACAGGGAGCACTACCGCCTCGGGGACACCGCGACGCTGCTGATCCACTCGCAGTTCGACGATGCCCGCGGCCTGCTGACGGTGGAGGGGGGCGGTCTGCTGCTGGCCCGCGTGCTGGAGCTGCGGCGGGGCGCCAACGCCGTCGAGCTGCCGATACCGGAGAGCTACGAGCCGAACGTCTTCGTCAAGCTGCACGTGGTGCGCGACTTCGCTCTCCACTCCGACAGCCTCGAGCTGTTTGTGCCGCCGGAGGAGAAGCTGGCTGCCGTGACCGTCACTCCCTCCTCCTCGGACGGCCGGTTCCGCCCCGGCGAGACGGGGCGGTTCGAGGTGCGGGCGCTGGACTGGCGCGGCGAGCCGCTGCAGGCGGAGTTCTCGATCGGCGTCGTCGACTCCGCCATCTACTACATCGCCGAGGACGCCACGCCCGACATCCGCTCGTTCTTCCACGGTAGCCCGCGCCGCGACGTGGTCGACACCTCCAGCTCCTTCGAGTTCCGCTTCCGCGGCGCCGGGGAGGAGATGATGGCCCGCATGGCGGCGCCCGACGCCGCGACCTCGGTCGGGGAATTCGGCGAGGGCGGGAGCGGCCTGGTCGAGCCAGAGGTCAGGGGCGACTTCCGCGACTCCGCACTCTGGCTCGCGCACGTGCGCACCGGCCCCGACGGCACCGCCACCGTCGACGTGCGCTGGCCGGACAACCTGACCACTTGGCGGGCCACCGTGCGGGCGGTGACGCCCGACACGGTGGTCGGCAACGCCGCCGGCGAGGCGGTCACACGCAAGAACCTACTGCTGCGCCTGCAGGCGCCCCGCTTCCTGGTGCAGGGCGACCGTGTAACCTTGGCGCTCAACGTCCACAACTACCTCGACTCCGCCAAGCGTGTGCTGGTGAGCCTCGAGGCGGATGGTCTCGAGCTGGCGGGCGAGACGGAGCGCTGGCTCGAGATCGAGTCCGGCGGCCGGGCGCGCCTCGACGTCTCCGCCATCGCCGTCGAGCCGGGCGAGGCGCGGCTGCTGGCGCGGGCGCTGAGCGGCGAGGAGAGCGACGCCGTCGAGCTGACGCTGCCGGTTCTGGTCCACGGGATCGCGGGCTTCGACGCCGCCGCCGGCTCGGTCGAGAGAGCGCGCGATATCGAGCTCAGCCTGCCCGAGAGGATCCGGCCGGGCTCGGCCCACCTGAGGCTGAGCGTGCGCCCCACCATCGCCGGAGCCATGCTCGACTCGCTCCCCTACCTGATCGACTACCCCTACGGCTGCACCGAGCAGACGATGAGCCGATTCCTGCCCGCCACCATGGTGGCCAGGGCGCTGCGCGAGCTCGGCCTCAGCCGGCCCGAGCTGGAGGAGCGGCTGCCCGGAATCATCGGCGCCTCGCTGGAGCGCCTCTACGACTTCCAGCACGCCGACGGCGGCTGGGGCTGGTGGCGTCACGATCCCTCGGACCCCTACATGACCGCCTACGTGGTCTACGGCCTCACCGAGGCCGGCCGCATCGGCATCGAGGTGGACGCCGCCCGGCTACGCCAAGCAGTAGTATTCCTGCGCCGCAGCCTCCGCGACCTCGCCGACCGCGCCGAGCTGCTCAACTTCGTCGTCTTCACCCTCAGCTTCAGCGAAAGCGTTCCGGAGCAGTACATCAACAGGATTTACGACCTGCTGCCGCGCATGCGCGCCTACGAGACGGCGCTCTTCGCCGTGGCGCTGCACAACATGGGCCGCGGCGAGCGCTTCGCCGCCGTCGCCGAGCAGCTCGAGGCGCGGGCCGACGTCGACTCCGGGCATGGGATCGCCTCCTGGGGTCGGCCCGGCGGCCGCTACTGGTACCAGGACAACGTCGAGGCGACCGCGCTGGCCCTTATGGCGCTCATGCGGGCCGAGCACCGGGGCGGGCTCACCGCCGGAGCCGTGCGCTGGCTGATGTCGGTCCGCAAGGGGGGCCGCTGGAAGAGCACGCGCGACACCGCCTTCGCCATCTACGCCCTGACCGAGTACCTGCGCCGCAGCGGCGAATTCGATCCCGACATGATCGTCACCGTCGAGCTGAACGGACGGCCGCTGCGGACGGTGCACTTCACCCGCGCCAACCTCTTCGGCGACGACGGCCTCCTGGAGATCGGCCCAGAGGAGCTGGTGCCCGGCCCACTGCGGCTGCGCATCGCCAGGGAGGGCCTGGGCAACCTCTACTTCGACGCTACCCTGTCGTACTTCAGCCTCGAAGAGCGCATCCGCGCCGCCTCCACCACGATATCCGTGAGCCGCACATACAGCAGGCTGATCCGCAGCTTCGACGACGAGGGGCGGGAGGTGGTCGACCGCTTGCCGCTGATTTACGGCGAGCCTCTGGCCGGCGGCGAGGAGATCGAGGTGCGCCTTGAGCTCGCCAGCGCCAACAACTACGAGTACCTGGTCTTCGAGGACTTCAAGCCGGCCGGCTGCGAACCGGTAGCGCTGCGCAGCGGACGCTCCTACGGCCAGATCTGCTCGAACATGGAGCTGCGCGACGAGAAGGTGGTATTCTTCATCGGCTACCTCCCCCAGGGCACGAGCACAGTCACCTACACGCTGCGCGCCGAGGCGCCGGGGCTCTTCCACGCCCTGCCGACCAGCGGATACGCCATGTACGCGCCCGACCTCCGCGCCCTCAGCGACGAGTTCGTCTTGCCGATCGTCGACGGCGACCAACAGCGGGCAGAACCTTAGCCTCCCGCGGCAGCATCCGTTTGCGCAACCTCAAGCCGAGCGGCAAGGAGAAGATAGTCTTCAAGCCCAGCGACAACAACACCGACAACAACTACAAGGCGAGCAAGAAGAAGATCACCGTCAACTGAGCCGCGCGATCTCTCGCTATCTTGTGAGGCGGCGGCGCTCAGGCGGCAGCTACGAAAGCGATACTTCACTCGGCCACGCCCGGATCTGTCCACGTGCACGAGCCGCGTACTTCCTGACCGCCCATTTAACCAGGACTGCAGGTCCCATCCGTTTGCTGACCCTTTCATGTCGTGATATTGTATGCGAAGTACTTTTCTCAGGCCGAGCTCAGTAAAACGATCCAACAGGTCGTAGTTACTGAGCTTCTGGATGGGGGGAAGCCATGCGTAACTTAATGTGTGTCCTGGCGTTATTGGCGCTCACACTGCCAACCGCAGCCTACGCGAATGAAGAAGAGACTGCGCCCGCCGCCGAGCCTCTCATTTTCATCAATACAAATTCGAACGTTGGCAGTTTGATCGCCATCAACACCGGCTTCTCGAGGTTTGCCGAAGTGGCACGTGAGGAAGGCTACAGGATTGACCACGGTTTTCGAACAAGTATCACTGAGGAGAACCTGGAAGGGGTCGCGGTTTATATTCTGCCTGGGCCAGGGTTTGTTTTGCTCGATGAAGATAAAATAGCCCTGAGGAGGTTCCTTCGTGCCGGAGGGGGGTTGATAGTGTTTGGATGGCACAGTGTCGATCTTTCTAACTTGAGCAGTTTCGTGAGGGAATTCAGCGTTGAAATATATGACTACGAATCGGCAACCAGGACTGCCACGGTTCCAGCCAGCTGCCCCGTGAGCGGACCGTATCCATGCAGTTCGTTGATATCCTTGTACAGGACACACGTCAGGATCTTGAACAATAACAACGCTATCGCGATCGCTATCTTGGACAACAATAAAACAATCGGCGCCATCTCGATCCATAAGAATCTTGGAAGTGGGAAGCTAGTGGTGCTCGGCGATTTGGCGATGTTCGCAACTGCCTCTGTTGGCGGAAACATAGGCGATGCTGACAACGAAGCTTTCGTAAGGAACGTTTTAGTTTACTTGCAAAGCGGCTGCGACCTGAGGGTTACACTCTGTAAGGCCAAGCTCAAGGGCGGCAAGGTCAAGGTCACCGCCAAGGTCCGCAACGTAGGCACCTCCGCCAGCGAGGCCACCATCGTCAGCTTCTACCTGTCGTCGTCCGACACCTACCCGGTAGGCCCGGCCGGCGTGGCCGCCAGGATCGGCTCCGTCAACCTCCCCGCCCTCAATCCTGGTAAATCCAAGAAGGTAAAGGCGAAGCTCAATATACCGGGCTGGGTGACGCCGGGCGACTACTACGTCATCGCCGTCGCCGACCCCGACGGCGATATCCGCGACTCCAACACTGACAACAACTACAAGGCGAGCAAGAAGAAGATCACGATCAACTGAGCCGCGCTATCACTCGCTACCTTGTGAGGCGGCGGCGTTCAGGCGGCAGCTACGAAAGCGATACTTCACTCGGCCACGCCCGGATCTGTCCACGGGCACGAGCCGCGTACTTCCTGACCGCCCATCCAACCAGGACTGTGGGTCCAATCCGTTTGCTGACCTTTTTTATATCGTGATATTGTGTGCTGAGTATTATATTGTAGGTTGAGATCAGCAAAATGATCCTATGGCTCGTAGTTACTTAGCTCATGGATAGGGGAAAGCCGTGCGTAATTTAATGTATGTCCTGGCTTTTTTGGCGCTCACGCTGCCAGTAGCAGCCAACGCAATTGAAGACGAAACAGCGCCCGCCGCTAAGCCTTATGTGTTGGTCAACACCAACACCCAATACGGATATAACGTCGCTACAGATCAGGGATACAGTCAATTCGCTAGTGCAGCACGGTCGGCAGGATATATTATGAGCCACGAGAGGTTAGACGAGATCACGGATGAGGCACTTGAAGACGTCAATGTCCTTATTTTGGCGGTTCCCAAAATACTGACAGATGATGACAAGGCAGCGCTGAGGCGTTTCCTTCAGCGCGGAGGCGGGCTTTTCATTCTCGGAATAGCATCAAGTCCGTCGGTTGACTTGTCAAACCTGGACGGCCTGTTAAGGGAATACGGGATATGGTTTGGCGTCTCACATAGTGGTTCTCCAATCACGGCTAACGTTCTTTCACCTCTCAGCGGGCCGCGGACCGCTAACACCATTAGAAGCCCCAATTCTAGAGGCTACCTCCAAATGGGATCAAATGCCGAACCTGCGGCAGTGGCCGGCTCTGGTTATATCCTCGCCGCTATCTCTAAACACAAGAACCTGGGAAGTGGGCGCTTGGTAGCTCTTGGTGATGCAGAGATTCCCTGGAACGATTCGATAGGCTACAACGATAACGAGTCGTTCTTATTGAATGTTCTAGACTACCTCAGCGGCGGCGGCGACCTGAGGGTTACCCTCTGCAAGGCCAAGCGCAAGGGAGGCAAGGTCAAGGTCATCGCCAAGGTCCGCAATATCGGCACATCGGCTAGCGAGGCTACTATCGTGCGCTTCTACCTCAGCACCTCCAACACCTACCCGGTAGGCCCTGCCGGCGTGGCCGCCACGTTAGGGGAAGTCAATCTCCCCGCCCTCAATCCCGGAAAGTCGAAGAAGGTAAAGGTCAAGCTCAAGATCCCGGGCTGGGTGACGACGGGCGAATACTACGTCATCGCCGTAGCCGACCCCGACGGCGATATCCGCGACTCCAACACCGACAACAACTACAAGGCGAGCAAGAAGCAGATCACGATCAACTGACTCGTATCGGTATAAAACGATTGCTTGACTCACTCACACTCTGGAACCACTGCAGCCGCGTAACGAACTGCTGAAATCACCCCGCGAGCCTACAGCTTGACACCCGCCTCCAGAATGTGCTACGTTTGGTCCAACTATTTAAGCTAAAATGATCAAAAATCGGTGTAACTTAGCGGGCATAACTGACACATAACCTATTTAAGGGGGATGAGCCAATGAGAATAATCAAGGATCAAGTCAAGATAATCCTATTGTCACTTGTTTTACTTTTACCCACTTACGGCGTAGCAACTGAAAAGCCGACCGCTTCGCAGAAGCCATTCGTGTTGGTCGACACAAATAGCTATTATAGCTATTGGCTCGCAACAAATCAGGGCCTCAGTCGCTTCGCAAATAACGCACGGGCCGCCGGATATCTAATTAGCCATGAGAGGTTAGATGAGATCACGGATGAGGCACTCGAAGATGTTGACATACTAATCTTGGCGGTTCCCAGAACGCTACTTGACGAAGACAAGAGCGCGGTCAGGCGTTTCCTCAACCGCGGCGGCGGATTATTATTGCTCGCCGGTCCAGGAAATGCTGTAAATTTAGATTTGTCGAATCTTGAAAGCCTGAGCAGGGATTACGGGCTAACATTCGGAACTTCCGAGATTTTCGGGTCTCGAACGGCTACAGTACTCGCTTCTTCTCCACTGAGTGGTCCGCGGTCATGCAATATTGTCTACAGTGACAACGGCAGAGCATTCTTCAACCTGCAACCTTCATGCGAATCGGCAGCGGTAATAGACGACGGAAGAATCTACGCTGCGATCTCAAACCATCAAAACCTCGGCAGCGGTCGTCTGGTCGGAGTCGGCGATACCTTGATGTTCCACAACGTATACATTGGGACAAATGATAACGAAGCGTTCGGCTTGAATATCTTGGATTACTTGAGCGGCGGATGCGACCTGAGTGTTACCCTCTGCAAGGCCAAGCGCAAGGGAGGCAAGGTCAAGGTCATCGCCAAGGTCCGCAACATCGGCACATCGGCCAGTAATGCTACTAACGTCACCTTCTTCCTCTTTTCAACAGGTTCCTACGTGGCTGATTCGGAGGATATGGTAGCCACTCTAGGGAGAGTCAATCTGCCGGCACTCAATCCTGGTAAATCCAAGAAGGTAAAGGTAAAGCTCAATATACCGGGCTGGGTGACGCCGGGCGACTACTTCGTCATCGCCGTAGCCGACCCGAACGGCGATATCCGCGACTCCAACACCGACAACAACTACAGGGCGAGCAAGAAGCGGATCACGATTTATTAGCGTAGTGCGAGTTGCAACGCCTCGCCGACGTTCTCGACAGTCTTGAACTGCAGGCCGCGGCGCACCTCGGGCGGCAGCTGCTTGAGCTCGCCAAGGTTGCGCTCCGGGATGACTACTGTGTCGATGCCGGCGCGGTGGGCGGCTATCACCTTGTTCTTGAGGCCGCCGATGGCCAGGACCTTGCCGGTCAGCGTGATCTCGCCGGTCATGGCCATCGTGTGGTCCACCGGTCGGCCGGAGAGCAGGCTGGCGACCGCCACCACGAGCGCCAGGCCGGCGCTCGGCCCGTCCTTGGGCACCGCGCCCTCGGGCAGGTGGATGTGCAGGTCGGTCTCGCCGAAAACCGCCGGATCGATGCCCAGCTCCTGCGCGTGCGCCTTGACGTGCGTGAGCGCCGCCTCGGCGCTCTCGCGCATCACCTGGCCGACGTGCCCGGTCAGCTGCAGCTTGCCCGAGCCCGGGATCCCGACCGCCTCGACGAACAGTATCTCGCCGCCGTGCGGCGACCAGGCCAGCGCCGTCGCCACGCCCACGGCGTCGGCGGCGGCCGCGGCCTCGCGCACGTAGGGCTCCGGGCCGAGCAGGGCCGCAAGCTGGCGCACCGAGAAGCGGAAGGGGCCGGGCTCGCCGGCTACGATCCGCTTGGCGCACTTGCGGAAGATGTTGGCCAGCTGGCGCTCGAGGTTGCGCACACCGGCCTCGCGGGTGTAGCCGCGCACCAGCCGCTGCAGCGCCTGGTCGCTGATGCGGATGTCGTCCGGGCTCAAACCGGCCGCCTCGAGCTGGCGCGGAATCAGGTGGCGGCGGGCGATCTCGACCTTCTCGCTCTCGATGTAGCCCGGCAGCTCGATCACCTCCAGCCGGTCCAGCAGCGGCGGCGGGATGTTGGCCAAGACGTTTGCGGTGGCGATGAAGAAGGCCCGCGAGAGGTCGAGCGGCAGGTCGAGGTAGTGGTCGTAGAACTCGACGTTCTGCTCGGGGTCGAGCACCTCGAGCAGCGCCGAGCTGGGGTCGCCGCGGAAGTCCGCGCCCATCTTGTCGACCTCATCGATCATGAAGACGGGGTTGCTGGTGCCGGCCAGCCGCAGGTTCTGGACGATGCGGCCCGGCATCGCGCCGACGTAGGTGCGGCGGTGGCCGCGGATCTCGCTCTCGTCGCGGATGCCGCCGACGCTGATGCGGGCAAACGAGCGCCCCAGCGCCTCCGCTATCGCCCGACCCAGCGACGTCTTGCCGACGCCGGGGGGGCCGCTGAAGCAGAGGATCGGGCCGCGCACCTCGCGACGCAGGTAGCGCACGGCCAGGAACTCCAGTATCCGCTCCTTGACGTCGTCGAGGCCGTAGTGGTAGCGGTCCAGCAGCTCCCGCGCACCGGCCAGGTCGGTGTTGTCCTCGGTGGTAGCCTCCCACGGCAGCTCCAGGATCCAGTCCAGGTAGCCGAGGATGACGCTGTACTCCTGCGACGAGGGCATCATACCGGCGAGCCGCGAGAGCTCCTTCTCGGCCTGCCGCCGCGCGGCGTCCGGCATGCTGGCCGACTCGACGCGGCCGCGCAGCTCCTCCAGCCGCACCTGCTCCGGGTCCTCGCCCAGCTCCCGCTGGATGGTCCTGAGCTGCCGGCGCAGGAACTGGCGCCGCTGCTGGCGGTTGATCTCCTCCTTCGCCAGGTCGGCCACCTCGCCGACCACGCGGATGTTGGCGATCTCCCGCTCGATCATCTCCAGGACGATGTTCAGACGGTGCTCGACGTCGAGCGCCTCGAGGATCTGCTGCCGGTCGCGCAGCTCGAACGGGATGTGGGTAGCGATCAGGTCGGCGAGCCGGCCGCCGTCGTCGGCATTCATCCGGATCAGGCCGAGCACCTCGCCGGGGATGCGCGGGGCCAGCGAGACGAACTGCTCGAGGCCGGACATCACCCGCTCCCGCAGCGGGCGCAGCAGGTCTCCCGGCGGGCTCTCGACCGGCATATGGCGCAGGCGCGCGCAGATGTAGGGGCTGGTGAACTGGAAGCTCTCGACCGTCATCCGCTCGATGCCCTGCAGGAATACCTGGTACATCTCCTCGTTTAGCTTGAGCTTGTTGACCATGCGGGCGGTGACGCCGATGCGGTAGAGGTCCGAGGGGCGGGGGTCGTGCTCCTCAGGATTCTTCTGCACCAGCAGACCGATCAGGTCGCCCTCATTCACCTTCTCGATCAACTCGCGGTTCTTCTCCCGGCCGATCTGCACGCCAGCGATCATTTCCGGGTAGATGACGGCGCTGACCATCGGCAGCACCGGCACCTCCAGCGCCTCGGGAACGCCGCCGCCCCCTCCGGCCTCGTGGCCGGGCTCGCGCGGATCGCTCTTGCCCATCGCCTTACGCTCCTCCCGCCGGCCTGGCAGCGTACCGGAAGGCTCTTCGATAGTTGAGCAATTGTAACCCGACTCAGCGAGGAATGCAACCGCTAAACCATTGGAAACAGCGAAGTTGCGCCGGACGCGACAGGGGTCCAGCGGCCTCCGGCGTCTTGCGCGGGGCGGCGGCCGAGTGTAATATGCGCCGAATCACAACCACCCGCGGGAGGCGGCGCCGCATGCCGCGCTTGAGCCTGAGAGCCAAGGTACTGATCTTCACGATGGCGATCATCGCCATCCTGCTGGTCACCTCGCACCTGGTCACCAGCACCCTGGTGGCCAACAGCCTGCGCGACCAGCTCGAGCGCCGCGCACTGCACGCCGCCGAGAGCCTCGGCGAGTGGATCGCCACGCGCAGTGAGCGGATCGGCGCCAGGGCGCAGATGCTGGCCTCGTCCGACTGGCTGCACTCGGCCGTCGACTGGCGCGACCCGAGCTGGCTCGGCGCGGTGCTGCGGCAGCAGCTCCCCCGCATCGGCGAGCCGGAGGTGCTGATGATCGAGAGCACCGGCGGCGGCTGGGTCTACACGGTGGTCGAGCAGCCGCTCCGCTACGGCTCCGGCCTGCCCCGCCGGGCTTCCGAGCTACCGGAGCAGCGCTGGATGGAGGGGCTCGCCGAGGCGGTGCCCGACGCCGACCAACTACTGCTGACCGTCAGCGTACCGGTGCGCACGCAGAGCGAGGTGCTCGGCCTGCTCACCATCGGCTCCCGCATCGACGCGGCCGCCGTCGACGACATCCGCTACGTCTGCGGCTGCGACCAGCTGAGCCTGTTCGTCGGCGGCGAGCTGCTGCTGACCTCCTTCCCGGAGGAACTGAGGGAGGACGCGGCCGCCGGGCTGCCCGCCGCCGGCCCGCAGCGGCAGGGCTCTTTCTCCACCCAGGTTGGCTCGGAGGAGTACCTGACGCGGGTCCGCCCGCTCGTCTCCTCCGCCGGCGAGGAGGTGGCCCACCTGCTGGTGCAGTTCTCCGACCGCGAATCGCGCAAGCTGCTGGCCGACATTTCCAACGCCCTCAACCTCAGCGCGCTGGGAGCCTTCATCGTCTTCAGCGTCCTCAGCGTTTTCTTCTCGGGGCGGGTGACGACGCAGCTCAAGGTGCTGGTGGACCACGTCTCGGCCCTGGGCGAGGGCCGCTACGAGGAGCCGGTGCGTGTGGCGGCCCGCGACGAGGTGGGGCTCCTGGCCGACTCCTTCGAGGAGCTGCGCGTCAAGCTCCGCCAGCGCACCGAGGAGCTGCAGCGCAGCGAGGCCTTCCTCAGGCGGCTGGTCGAGGGCACCACCAACGCCATCTTCACCCTGGACTCCGAGGGGCTTCTAACCTTTATGAACCCGCAGCTCGCCGAACTCACCGGCTTCGCCGACGAGCGGCTGCTGGGCACGCCGCTAGCCGAGCTGGCGGACCCGGCCGAGCGCGAGCGCACCGAGGAGACCATCGCCAGCGTGCTCGAGCGGGGGCTTTCGGTCGGCGGTCGCGAGCTGACACTACGCCGCGCCGACGGCGGCTCGCTGATCGCGCTGCTCAGCCTGGCACCGCTGGCCCCGCGCGAGGAGGGCCGGGCGGCGGTCGGCGCGCTGGCCGACATAACAGAGCTCAAGAAGCTGGAGGACCAGCTGCTGCGCAGCGAGCGCCTGGCCTCGATGGGGCAGATTGCCGCCGGCGTCGCCCACGAGATCAACAATCCGCTCGGAATCGTGCTAGGCTTCACACAGGACCTGCTGGCGGCCAGGGGCGACGACGACCCCGACAGCGAGCCGCTGCGGGTGATCGAGCGGGAGACGACGCGCTGCGCGCGGGTCGTCAAGGACCTGCTGGACCTGGCGCGGGCCGGCGAGGCCAAACAGGAGCCGCTGGAGCTCGAATCGCTGCTGGACAAGACGCTGAAGCTGTTTACCATACACCTCCGCGACGGCGACATCGGCCTGGAGACCGACTACGCAAGGGTCCCCCCCGTGCTAGGAGACGAGCAGCAGCTGCAGCAGGTCTTCATGAACGTCATCCTCAACTCCATCCACGCCATGGACGGGGGCGGGACCCTGCAGGTGGCGCTGCGCCCCGCCGCCGGCGTTGGCGCCGAGGTGCGGATTGAGGACAGCGGCTACGGCATCGGGCGTGATGAGCTGAAGCACATCTTCGACCCGTTCTACAGCTCCAAGCGCGAGGCGGGCTCCGGCCTGGGGCTGTTCATCGTCCACCGCCTGGTCGACGCCCACGGCGGTCGCGTGGAGATCGAAAGCGAGCCCGGGCGTGGGACGGTTTGCACCATCACTCTGCCGGCGGCCGAGTGACGGGGAGGAAGCGGTGAAAGCCAGAGTATTGGTGATCGACGACGAGCCGAACATGGTAGCGCTCTTCAAACGCTTCCTAGCGCGCGACGGCTACGACGTAGTCGGCGCCGGCGACGTCGCCGCGGGCGTCGAGGCGCTCGCGCGGGAGGTCTTCGACATCGTCGTCTCCGACCTGGCGTTGCCCGACGGCTCCGGGCTCGACCTGCTGAAGGCCGCGCGCGCCGGCCAGCCGCATGCGCCCTTCATCCTCATCACCGCCTACGGCAGCATCGAGAGCGCCGTAGAGGCGATGAAGCTGGGCGCCTTCGACTACATCACCAAACCGTTCCAGAACGAGGAGATGCGGTTCCTGATCGAAAAGGCTATGCACCACAGCAACCTGCAACGGCAGGTGCGCCAGCTCCGCCGCGAGGTGGACGAGCGCTACGGCTTCGGCAACATCGTCGGCAGGAGCAAGGAGATGCGCGCGCTCTTCGCGCTCGTCGAGCGGATCGCCGACACCGCCAGCACCGTGCTGATAACCGGCGACAGCGGCACCGGCAAGGAGCTCTTCGCCAAGGCGATCCACTACAACTCGGGGCGCCGCGAGGGCCCCCTGGTGGCTGTCGACTGCAGCGTCATCCCCGAAACCCTGATCGAGAGCGAGCTCTTCGGACACGCCAAGGGGGCCTTCACCGGCGCCCACAGGGCCAAGCGGGGGCTATTCGCCGAGGCCGACGGCGGCACCCTCTTCCTCGACGAAATCGGCAACCTGCCGCTGGCCATGCAGGCCAAGCTCCTGCGGGCACTGCAGGAGCGCGAGATCAAGCCGGTCGGAAGCAACGAGACGCTCAGGGTCGACGTGCGCGTCATCGCCGCCAGCAAGGACGACCTGCGTCGAGCCGTCGACGAGGGCGCCTTCCGCGACGACCTCTTCTACCGCCTCTCGGTCATCCCCATGCGCATCCCGCCGCTGAGCGAGCGCCGCGAGGACATCCCGCTGCTCGCCGACCACTTCCTCGACAAGGTCTGCCGGCGGAACAAGCTCGGGAAGAAAGAGCTCGAGCCGGCCCTCATCAGCAAGCTGATCGCCTACGGCTGGCCTGGCAACGCTCGCGAGCTGGAGAACGTCATCGAGCGCATGGTTCTGGTCAGCGACGGCGACACTATCGGAGCCGACCTGCTGCCGCCCGAGATCGCCGCGGAAGCTGGCGCAGGCGCGCCACCTGCGGCGGCCGGCACTGACAATACACTAAGCGCGCGCGTCGCCGGCACCGAGCGCGAGACAATCATCGAGGCGCTCGAGCGTGCCGGCGGCAACCGCACCAGGGCCGCCAAGCTGCTCGGCATCTCGCGTGCTGGCCTCTACAACAAGCTGAAGCAGTACGGCATTGACTAGGTAACGTGCCTTGGCGGAAATCGAGATCGGGCAGAGCGTGGCCGGCCGCTGGCGGGTCGTGGTGCGGCTCGAGGACAGGCCGGTCGCCAGCTACAGGGTCCGCGACGAGGAGGGCAACGACGCCGAGCTCCTACTGACGCCGCCCGACGCCGACCTCGAACGGCGCATCGCCGCCGTCTCCGGGCTACACCATGAGCACGTTTTGGCGGTCCTCGACTCCGGCCGCTGGGGTGGACGCCCCTACCTGGTGCGGGAGCTGGTTACGGGGCAGAGCCTGCACGACTGGCTGCGACGCCGGAGGCGCCTCGAGTACAAGCAGGCGCTGCTGATCGCCTGCCAGCTCTGCTCCGTTTCGACCGCGGCGGCGCAGGGCCAGGCGGGGGCGCCGTTTCTCACCCTGCGGCCTGCGACGGTGATGATCGGCGCCGACGGCCTCGTCAAGGTCGATCCGCTCGGCCTGGCGGCCGGCGAGGACGACGACCTCTACCTCTCGCCGGAGGAGCGGCGGGGTGCCGAGCCGAACCAGAGAAGCGACCTCTTTCGCATCGGCCTCATACTGCACCGGATGCTGCTGGGGCGGCTGCCGCGGCGCGACGGTAAGGGCAGGTACATGCCGACGCCGCCGAGCGAGGAGGCAGGCGAGCTGTCGGCGGAGCTCGACGAGGCGGTTTTGAGAGCGCTGGCCGAGGACCCCGCCCGCCGCTTCGCAGACGCCGAGGAGATGATGCGCCAACTCTACCTCCTCTACGCCCACCGCCCGATGCCGGTCTCCGCACGACCTCCGAGCTGGTACGAGGACCGCCGTTTCTGGCTCTACGTCGCCGTCGCTCTCGGGAGCCTGGCGGTCATCCTAGCCATGGCGACCGGCATGATCCCCTTACCCCTCCCATAACGGCACTGGAGACTCCTCGCATGACTTACATGACCCACCTCGAATGCACCCGCTGCGGCAGCCGCCACGAGCCGGACGAGCTGCACAACCTGTCGCCCTGCTGCGGCGCGCCACTGTTTCCTCGCTACGACCTGGCGGTGGCGCGCGAGCGGTTCAAAAGAGACGAACCGGCCGCAGGACCTTCGAACCTCTGGCGCTACCGCCCCCTGCTGCCGGTGCGGCGGGACGAAAATATCGTCAGCCTCGGCGAGGGCTTCACGCCGCTTATCCGAAGCCGCCGCCTCGGCGTTGAGCTGGGGATGGAGCGGCTGATGATCAAGGAGGAAGGGCTCAACCCGACCGGCTCGTTCAAGGCACGCGGCCTGGCGACGGCCGTCTGCCGGGCCAAGGAGCTGGGCGTCGAGACGGTGGTCATACCCTCGGCCGGCAACGCCGCCGGCGCCATGAGCGCCTACGCCGCCGCCGCCGGCATGAGGGCGATAGTCTTCATGCCGCGCGACACGCCCTCCGACTTCGTCTTCGAGTGCAGGGGGTTCGGTGCCGAGGTCCACCTGGTGGACGGCCTGATCACCGACTGCGGCAAGATCGTGGCGGAGCGCAAGGAGCGCGAGGGCTGGTTCGACCTCAGCACCTTCAAGGAGCCCTACCGCGTCGAGGGCAAGAAGACGATGGGCTACGAGCTGGCGGAACAGCTCGGCTGGCGGCTGCCCGAGGCGATCATCTACCCGACCGGCGGCGGCACCGGGCTGGTCGGCATGTGGAAGGCGTTCGCCGAGATGGAGGAGCTTTGCTGGATCGGCCCGCGGCGGCCGCGGATGATCAGCGTCCAGAGCGACGGCTGCGCACCGATAGTGAAGGCTTTCCACGAGGGGGCCGAGGAGGCGGCGCCCTGGGAGAACGCCCGCACGCTGGCCAGCGGCCTGCGTGTGCCGGCGGCGGTGGCCGACTTCCTCATGCTGCGCGCCCTGCGCGAGAGCGGCGGCACGGCAGTCACCGTCAGCGACTCCGAGATGCTCGATGCCTCCTGGGAGATGGCCGCCAGGGAGGGAATCCTGCCCGCGCCCGAGGGCGGGGCCACTCTGGCGGCACTGAAAAAGCTGCTCGCGGAAGGGGCGGTAGCCCACGACGAGGAAGTGGTGCTGTTCAACACCGGTAGCGCTTACAAGTACCAGGACAACATGCCGTTGGATCGGGCAGATGGGTGACGAGGGGCCTTCAGTACAACCTTCCCTTTTCGGGCCGCAGCTCGAGCGAATGGGATTACAAATCGGGCAACTGCATTCGTGGCAGATCAGCTACCGCGAGGCGGTGGCGCTCCAGCGGCAACTCAGGGACAGGCTCATCGAGCAACCGGTCGAAATCGACTCGCTGGACACTGTGGCCGGCGTGGATGTGTCGTCCTCCCTCGGCTCCACGCTCATTCACGCGGCGGCGGTGGTCCTCGATCTGGAAACGATGGAGCGGGTGGACAGCGCGACGGCCTCGGTCGAGACCCGCTTTCCCTACATACCCGGACTGCTCTCCTTTCGCGAGGGGCCGGCGGCGCTGGCAGCGCTGGGCCAGCTCTCGCTTGTGCCCGACGTCGTTATCTTCGACGGCCATGGATACGCCCACCCCCGCCGCCTCGGCCTGGCAGCCCACATGGGACTCTGGATCGGCATGCCGAGCATCGGTTGCGCTAAGACGCGCCTGGTTGGCGAGCACGAGCCGCCAGCTAGGAAGCGCGGCGAATGGACGCCCTTGCTGGACGCCGGCGAGACGATAGGGGCGGTGCTCACCACCCGCGAGGGTGTCAAGCCGATTTTCGTCTCCCGCGGACACCTCTGCGACCTCGAATCAGCCATAGCCGTTGTCATGGCCGCCACCGGCCGCTTCCGCCTGCCTGAGCCGACCCGCCGCGCACACTCCCTCTGCAACGAGGTCCGCAAAGCCTCCAAGGATTAATACAACTTGGGCTTCCGGACGTTTGACAGCCGCGGTCGCCGTCGCTACGATGCGGGGCTCAGCTCACCGAGGGGGGAATAGCGATGCGTGAGATACCGTTCTCGGCCGTAATCCCCGCCGCCGGCCCCGGCCGCCGCACCGGCGAGAAGGTGCCGAAGCCGTGGCTCGACCTCGAGGGCGAGCCGATGGTGGTGCGCACGCTGCGGAGTTTCGTCGGCGTCGCCGGCCTGCGGCGCGTTGCGCTGGCGTTGATGCCCGACGAGCTCGACGAGCGCCGCCGCGAGCTGGACCGCTGGGAGCTGCCGCTGGAGCTGGACTTTTGCCCCGGGGGCAAGCTGCGGCAGGACACCGTGGCCGCGGCCCTCGAGCTGCTACGGCCGCAAGACGACGAGATGATCGTCATCCACGACGCCGCGCGGCCATTCGTCACACCGGAGCTGATCCTCGAGGTGGTGCGTAAAGCGGCCGAATGCCAGGCCGCCATCGCCGCCGTCCCGGTCAGCGACACGATCAAGGAGGTCGACAAGGTCGGCTTCGTGCGCAGCACGCCGCCGCGCCGGCACCTCTGGCACGCGCAGACGCCGCAGGCGGTGCGCGCCGGCGTCCTCACCCGCGGCCTCGCCCTGGCGCGAGAAAGGGACATCGAGTTGACCGACGACGCCAGCGCCGCCGAGCTCATAGGCTTCCGCGTCGCCGTGGTGCGCGGCTTCGAAAGGAATTTCAAGATCACAACCGCCTCCGACCTCGCCTACGCCCGCTTCCTGCTGCGCGAGGGGGCGGAGTGAACGTCCGGGTCGGCCTCGGCTGCGACCTCCACCCGCTGGTCGAGGGTCGGCGGCTGGTGCTGGGCGGCGTCGAGATCGAGCACGAGCGCGGCGCCGCCGGCCACTCCGACGCCGACGCCGTCGCCCACGCCGTTAAAGACGCCCTGCTGGGGGCCGCGGCCATGGGCGACATCGGCACGCACTTCCCCGACGACGACCCGCAGTACAAAGACGCCGACAGCATCGAGTTGCTGCGCCGCGTCGTCGAGATGCTCGAGGCCGAGTCGTGGGAGATCGGCAACGTCGACGTCACCGTCATCCTGCAGCGCCCCAAACTGGCGCCCTATATACCGGAGATGAGAAAAAACCTCGCCGCTGCGCTCGGCATCGACGAGGGCAGCGTCTCCATAAAAGCCAAGACCGGAGAAGGACTCGGGCCCGTCGGCCGCGAGGAAGCCGTAGCCGCCCATGCCATCGCGCTACTTTATTAGTATTTATCTTTATTTAATCTTATTATATTCATTATTTTAAATAATAAAGAATTAATACTATCTCAATTTAATAATTATTTTAAATTTAGTTAATCTTATTCTATTAGCATCTCATATATTAAAAAATCTTCTATTCTTCATCACTAACTAACTGTCCTAGTGGTGGTAAAACTATCGTATCAATACCAAGTCTATTCGATATATTACTAATAAGTTCTCGTACGTATGGCCAAAAGTGAATTACAAATAGATTTTTCTTTAGATTATTATACAACTTTTTATCTAATTCTAACTTATGACAATATACAGCCTCAATTGCGCAATAAAGTTCAAATATTTTTGAATTTTCTGAATGTGTTTTTTCTTTAGAAATATTTATTATCACCTCCAATATGACTGAAGTCTTGAATTGATCTTCAAATTCTCTTCTTTTTCTTCCCCATCTGTATTTTATTTTTAAAGGTAACGACTCTTCAATACTATATAACTCATCTCTAGTCATCACTTTTATAGATCTTAATCTAATATCTTCTATTTCAAGAGATCTCAAAAAATCTACTCTTTTTGTCATCTTATATCCACCATTTCACGCTGCTAATTGAACTCCTGAATAACCAAATCTACTAATAGCAACACGTTGCACTTCACTATCATTACATGATGATAAGTCATTTTCAATTGAGTCATCCATCAGTCTTTCCCAATTTGTAAAATCTATTACTAAAGAATCTGAATATTCATATATAATTTCTCTATATTGTAATTCAACACTTCTCTTTATTTCAATGTCAATTGTAATTAATTCATACTCGTTTGAAACACTTGATAAATCAATATCTGGGAAAAACTTCTTAACTAGATCAGGATCTTCATCAACAAGATCTAAAACTCTATAATCTCTATCTACAGCGAAGTCCTGCGCAGAAAGATCTTTTTCCCATCTGGATATTGTATTTTCATCCTTTTTTAATAATCTTCCTAGTTTAGCTTTCGAATAGTTAATCTTATTTCGTATTCTTTGTAATTCTTGGCTGGACAACAAATCGTTATCTTTTCTCCAAGAATTCACAAGCTTTGAAGAAACAATCTGCGATTGTTCTCCAGTTAAAAACGCTTCTTTACAACTAGCACACTGCATAGCATTATATTCAATTTTATATTTACTCCCACGATAGTTCATAATATCAGTGAGAGTAACTAGTTCAAATATGTTTGAAGCACAATTACTACAATAACGATCCGCCATTTTGCTCCTCCTGACAGCAATCTTATTCATTCTCTTCACAATAGCAAATTCAACCATCTGCTGGGTGGAAGGAAACTACCTCCAGATTCGTAATAATGCCCCTCTCGTTTCTAACTTCCATTATTTTTAAATATAACATTTCGTTATTATTAATATTAATCTCATTTATGAAAACGTGATAATCACAAGGATTATCCTTATACTGAAGAGTGTTTTTATAACCTGTCTCGGTAACGTTTTTTGCAATATACTCATCAATTTCCGAAGAATCAAACTCAAAATATAAACCTGCATCAAGCATTGCATTTCTTGACTTTTCAATATCTTCGTGATTATTAAACATCTTTTTTATACGACTAAGAACAGCACGTGCGCGCCGAGCGTTACGATACTGTCTAGCAGGATTAGAATCCATACGATCATCATATCGTAAACCTAGCATAAAGCTAGGAAATCGATGTGATCAAGCTTACGAAGTCAGCAAATGGATGTCAACCCCATTATAACCGGCTCCTGACATTAGGTGTGACACTCCAGGGTATCGAAGATTCCAGAGTCAGAGCAACGGAACGACATAAATTGCTTATAACTCACGAATTAAATGCGACGAACTATATAGTTGGGACAGTTACTATCTTGTGATTTTCCGACAGATGTGGTATAAATAGCTTTGTTTTCAGACACTTCTAAGCAGAGGTTGATGATGAGCCTGATTGAGAGCGTGTGGGCGCGGGAGGTTCTGGACAGCCGCGGCAACCCGACGGTCGAGGTGGAGGTGACGCTGGAAAGCGGCGCGGAGGGGCGGGCGATCGTGCCCTCGGGCGCCTCGACCGGCGAGGCCGAGGCCCTCGAGCTACGCGACGGCGACCCGGAGCGCTACCTCGGCAAGGGGGTCACCAAGGCGGTGGCCAACGTCAACGGCGAGATCGAGGTGCAGCTCCTCGGTCTGGACGCCCTCGACCAGGCGCTGATCGACCGGGTGCTGATCGAGCTGGACGGCACGCCGAACAAGGGCCGCCTGGGCGCCAACGCCACGCTGGGCGTCAGCCTGGCGGCCGCCAAGGCTTCGGCCGAGTACATCGGCCTACCGCTCTACCGCTACCTCGGCGGCATCGGCGCCAAGGTGCTGCCGGTGCCGATGATGAACATCCTCAACGGCGGCGTCCACGCCGACAACAACGTCGACATCCAGGAGTTCATGGTCATGCCGCTCGGCGCGCCGAGCTTCGCCGAGGCCCTCAGGGCCGGGGCCGAGATCTTTCACCACCTCAAGAAGGTGCTGGCCGGGCGCGGGCTCAACACCTCGGTCGGCGACGAGGGCGGCTTCGCTCCCGACCTCGGCTCGAACGAGGAGGCGCTGGAGGTCATCCTCGAAGCGGTCGAGGCGGCCGGCTACACCGCCGGACGCGAAGAGGGGGGGGGGGACGTGGCGCTGGGGCTGGACTGCGCCGCCAGCTCCTTCTACGACAAGGAGGCGGGCCTCTACGTGCTGGCCGCGGAGCGCGAGCCGCGCAAGGACACCGCCGCGCTAGTCGCCTTCTACGAGGACCTGGTCGAGCGCTACCCGATCGTCTCGATTGAGGACGGCTTCGACGAGGGCGACTGGGACGGTTTCGTGCGGCAAACCGAGCTGCTGGGCGGGAGGATTCAGCTCGTCGGCGACGACCTGTTCGTCACCAATCCCGAGTTCCTGCGCAAGGGGATCGAGCTCGGCGCCTGCAACTCGATCCTGATCAAGCTCAACCAGATCGGGACGCTCACCGAGACGGCCGACACGATCGAGATGGCCAGGCGCGCCAGCTACACGGCGGTCGTCAGCCACCGCAGCGGCGAGACGGAGGATACCACCATCGCCGACCTCGCGGTGGCCTTCAACACCGGCCAGATAAAGACCGGCAGCGCCTCGAGGACCGACCGCGTCGCCAAGTACAACCGCCTGCTGCGCATCGAGGAGGAGCTGGGCGACGCCGCCGTCTTCCCCGGCCGCCGGGCGCTGAGGATCGGGTAGGGCTGTGGGCAACTACCCCAACACGGCCCCGTTCGCCGAGCCACCCCCGGCCCGCTCCGGCGCCCTCTGGAGGGCGGGCTGGATACTTCTGATACTGCTCTTTCTGGCGGCAATCGTCCTGGACGCTTTCTTCAGCGAGACGGGGATCCTGCAGGTCTGGACGCTGGAGGAGCAGTACAAGCTGCTGGCGGCCGAGGTTTCCCGGCTCGAGGGCGAGAACGCCGAGCTGGAGGCGGAGATAGTGGAGCTGCGCGCCCGCCCGGAGGCGATCGAGCGCGTCGCCCGCGAGCAGCTCGGCTTCGTCAAGCCGGGCGAGGACACCTTCCTCTTCCCAGCCCCGCCGGAAGAGAACAGCCAAGCCGCCGCGCCCCCCCAGCCCCAGTAGGATCAGGCGCCGCCCGCCTCCGTTACCTTCGGGACCGGCTACCCTTTGCTGTGTTTCATGATGTGGTAGATCCCGAAGAAGACAAGGAGCAGGGGCCAGAGCCTACCTATTGTCAGGTATTCGTCGAACCAGCCGAAGTTCTGGGCCAGGAATATACAGCCGAGGACGATGAGGACGACGCCCCAGACCCAATGGCTCTCCCAAGGATCACTGTTTTTCCCGTGATGACCTTCGCTCATCCTGCTTCTCCCCCGTGTAGGCGTTGACGATGCCGAAACAATAACGCCTTACCGAGCGGATGTAAAACCCCGCGTCGCTCATCAGGCCCCGCAGCTTCTCGGGCTCGAAGAACTCGTCCACCGAGCGCGGCAGGTACTCGTAGGCCGCCCGCGAGCCGGAGATCAGGCCGCCCAGGACCGGCATGACGCGCTTGAAGTACCAGCGGAAGACCGGCCCGAACAGCTTCCCCTTGGGATTCGCGAACTCGAGGATCAGCAGGCGCCCGCCGGGCCGCAGGACTCTGAACATCTCCGCCAGGGCCGCCGGCACGTCGACGACGTTGCGGATCCCGAAGGCGATCGCCACGGCGTCGGCCGCAGCGTCGTGCAGCGGCAGGGCGACCGCGTCCGCCGCGGCCGGCAGTATCGGGACCGCCGCCCCAGCCGCTTCGATCTTCTTGCGCGCTAGGAGCAGCATAGGCTCGCTGAAGTCCAGCGCCAGGGCCAAGCGCAGCTCCGGCTGGGCCCGCGCCGCCTCGAGCGCCACGTCGGCCGTGCCGGCGGCCAGGTCGAGCAGCACCTCTCCGGGCTGCAGTTCGAGGGTGCGCAGCGACTTGCGCCGCCAGCGGCTGTCCTGCCCCATGCTAAGCAGCACGTTGAGGAGATCGTAACGCGGGGCGATGGCGCCGAACATACGGCGGATCGAGGTCCGCCGGAACTCGTTAGCCCGTGCGGCCATCGTCTCCGCCCCAGGGAGAGAAGAGGCGGTGTTCGATACCCAGCTGCAAGAGCACGCGACCGGCTATGAAGTCGGCCAGGTCGTCGAAGCTGCTCGGCCGGTGGTAGAAGGCGGGCGAGGCGGGCACTATGGCGGCGCCGGCCTCTGCCGCCGCGGCAGCGTTGCGCAGCTGGATGAGGCTCATCGGGCTCTCGCGCGGCACCAGCACCAGCGGGCGGCGCTCCTTGAGCGCCACGTCGGCTGCCCGCTCGACAAGCGTCCGCGAGAGGCCCGAGGCCACGGCCGCCAGGGTCTTCATCGAGCAGGGGACCACCGCCATCCCTGCGCTGCGGTGGGAGCCGGAGGCCGGCGGGGCGTCCAAACGGTCGTTCCCGTACTCGATCAGCGAGCCCTCGTCGAGACCCCGTCCCAGCTTCTCGGCGACGAGATCGGCGAAGCCGCCCCGCATACCGAGCTCCTCGGCCAGCACGTCGCGGCCGGTGGGGGAGATCACCACCTCCAGGAGCCGCCCCGCCTCGAGCAGGGCGATGGCCGTGCGCAGGGCGTAGAGGGCACCGCTGGCGCCCGTGACGGCGAGTGTGATCGGCGGCCCGCCCACCTCAGTAACCCTTCAGCAAGCTGGTCTTGGCGCGGCCACCCTTGCGGTAATCGGCCTGCCAGTAGGGCAGCCAGACCTGGGCCACGCGCAGGAGCTGGATGGTGCACCTGGCCAGCGGCACGTCGACGCCGACGATGTCGTCCGCCTTGGCGTTGACCTCCCGCTCGATGGCGCCGAACTTATCGATCAACTCGGCTGAAAACTGAGAGAACGCTTCCCCGAAGCCCTCGAGGCCCCCGGCCAGACGCCCGGCCTCCGCCTGCAGCAGCTCGATGTAGGACTCGGTGGAGGGCCGGTCAAGCAGCGCCAGATGCGGCTCGAGCACGTGCAGGTTGATCGCCCTGATTATCAGCGACTTACAGGCCAGCCTTAGGTCCTCGACGCGGGCGCGCACTACCTGCTCATCCTGCTCCTTCGACGAGGGCGACGGCACGTCCAGCCGGGTCACCGCCTGCTGCAGCTTGCGCTCGAATACCGCGCCGAGCTCGAGGGCCGTCTCCGACTTCTCAGCGTTGGCATGATCGTGGCAGGCCTGCCGAAACTCCTCTTCCGATTCCCCAAACGAGGAGTAGAGGCTGAAGCTCTCGTTCTTCAGGATCGTGAGGCTGCTCTGCTCGGAGAGGAAGGCGAGGAAGCTGTCGGCCATGGCGCGGAAGTCGTACTCGATGCGCTTGCCGTGGCCGGCCAGGCTGCCGAGTATGGCATCGGGGAGGGGCCGCAGCGAACGCCGGTTGATTACCGCGGCCGGCGCCGCCCAGTCGATCTGTCTTTTCCGCCGGTCGAGCTCTATCAGCCGGTCGATGTATTCGATCTTGAAGACCCCGAGGTCGCTGTCGTCGAAGGAGAGCTCGCTGAGGATGTAGAAGCCGGGCCGAAACTCCAGCATCAGGTCGAGGACATCGGTCTTGGCGCGCCGGTACCAGCTCCGCAGCTTGTGGATGTTGGGGAAGAGAAATGTCTGTTCCGGATTGTCGAAATCCACCTCGATAGTCCGGACAGCCCTACCCTTCGGCCCCTCTTCAGCTTCCATGTTCACTAATAACTTCCCTCTATTGCGGCCAGCCGAAGCAGGCCAGAACCGCGCCCCCGTCGGGCCGCCTCCCGATGACCGCCACGGCGCGCGCATCCGTCCCGGGCGGGTTGTATGGAGCAATGGCTACGATGTCTAGTGAGGTAAGTATAGCCGCAGCGGCCGCGGAAGGGGAAACGATATTTGCGACCACGAGCCTGTCGCCGCCACCGCCCCCCGTGCCGGCCTCGGCGTAGAGTGCCAGGCCTGCGGCCAGGCGCGGCGAGCAGGCCAGCGCCGCGACCGGGCCGAAGGGCAGGGACTCCGATTCGCCGTCGCGCCGCCAGAGGGCCGCGGCCCCCGCCGGGCCAACGACCACGAAGGAGAAGCCGCCAGGATCGAGGCGATGCAGCGATCGCAATCCCTGGAGGCTGCGAACCGCCGGGGCGACAGTCTCGCCGTCGCCGAGCAGCAGGGCGCCGCCGAATGTGTCCTCCCCGGCGATATACCGCCCGCCTACCAGCGCCGGCCCGCCGCCCTCCGAGGTCAGCGCCAGCGGCTGCAGCGCCAGGGGCCTGACGACGTGCCGCGCGCCAATCTCCACTTCCGCCCCCGCGGCCCACAGGTTGCACGCGGCCAGCAGCTCGAGGCGGCCGTCGCGATCGATGTCGCCCGCCAGCAGCCGGCCGGCCGGGCTCCTGGTCGGATAGGGAGCCGGCGGGAGATCCGCCAGGGAGACCCGATGGGTCAATTCCAGCTCCGCATCGCGAAAGGCGTAGACCAGAATCTCGGACGGCGTCAGCACGGCCAGCTCGTCACCGTCGCCGCCGTCCAGCTCCGCGGCGGCGACATCGAGAGCCCCGTCCGGCATGGGGAGGGTTAGCAGCAGCCGGCCGGGCAGCGCCGGCGTCTCTTCTCCTGCGACCTGGAGGAGCAGCGCGAGTTCCGGTGCCAGCGGTGCGCTGAGGCCGAACAGCTCGTCCGAGCGGGGGTCGGCGGCGACGACCTGGCAGAGGATGGCTAGGCGTTCTCCCCGCACGGCGACGACGACGTTCAGCGCCGCGTCGGCGCCGTCGCGGCGCAGCTTCCGCCGCAGCTCCGGCAGCCCGGCGTCCACGACGACCTCATAGCTGTCCCAATCGGGGCCGAGGTTCCAAATCCTGTAGAGCCCGGTGGCCGCTAGGCGGGCACGCAGTGTGCTCTCCAGCAAGGCGGCGAAGGCCGCCGGCACCCCCACCCCTACTGCCGGTGCGGCGCGCACGGCAACGCGCGGCAGCCGGCCGTCCCTCACGAGCAGGTCACCGGAGCGCAGGCCGGGCACGGCGCGGCCGTCAAGCAGGCGCTCGAGGCGATCGCCGCGCAGGCGCGCGACAGGCCTGTACTCCGCCAGCCCCGCCACAAGCG
>CAYOXX010000010.1:43720-53052 GCA_964408025.1 uncultured Acidobacteriota bacterium
GTGACGAAGGAGATGACGGAGGAGACCCAATTCGAGCAGCGGCTCGCCGCCGAACAGGGTGATCCGGTAGTCGCCCTCGCCGCCGGGCAGTGCCGGGGCCACTGCGGCCAGCTCGCCCTCCTGCGCCAGCCGGTGGAAGCCGAGGCAGCCCACGCTCTCCAGCCTCACCAGCAGTGCCAGGGCGAGGTCGTCCAGCGCCCCACCTTCAACCTGAAGGGTGGGGGCGAGGGCGGGAGCGATGGCGAGGGCCACGATCAGTAAGGTCGCTGTCATTTTTGCCGCACCGTTGCGGGGACCTCCGGGTCGGCTGTCGTCGAGCGGTAGCTCGTCAGGAGCACCTGCCCGGGCGCGCCGCCCTTGCGCTTGCGAAGAAAGCGGCGCTCTGTCCAGTGAACCTGTACGTTCGACGACTGCCGAGCCCTGCTGAAGTAAGCGGCCAGCGCCGCCGCCTCGGCAAGCGTCGCCGGGGGCGGCTTCTCGAGGCGTCGCGGGTTGCGCACCAGCACGTGGGATCCGGAGTACCCCGCCGCGTGTAACCAGAAGTCATTATCGCGCCCGACCTTGAATGTGACAACCTCGTTGTCGGGGCCGCTGCGGCCGACCACGATCTCCAAGCCGTCGGAAGAGACGAAGCGGCGGCCGGGGGGCGTCTCGATCCGCAGGCGCTTGCGCTGCCGCTGCGTCAGCCAGCCGCGGGAGACGATCTCCTTGTGCTGCGCCCGCAGCGCCTTCAGGTCGTCGCCGCACTCCTCGAGGCGCCGCCGCGACCGCTCGATATCGCCCCCCTCGCCCTCCTCGCCCTCCTCGCCCTCCTCGCCCTCCAACTCGCGCAGGCGCTCGCCCAGCTTGGCCACTGCCCGCTTCGCCTTGCGGGCGCGACGGTAGTAGCGATCGGCGTTGGCCGCCGGATCGATCGAGGGATCGAGCTCGATGATGACGCGGCTACCGTCGCCGGCGAGGATGCCCTCGACCTCGACAGCGGAGTCGCCCCTACGGATGGCGTGTAGGTTGGCCAGGATCAGGTCGCCCAGGGCCCCCAGCTTCGCTCGCTGCTCGCTCGCCAGCAGGTCGCGCTCGAGGTTGGAGCGCAGGCGCCGGCGGCGGCGCTGCTCGCGCTTGAGCGCCTCTCCAATCTCAGAGCGCAGTTCGGCCACCGCCTCGGCCCGCAGGCGAAGCCTGAGCAGAGCCCGGGCCGCCTCGTTGGGGTCCTCGAAGAGGCCGACCCTCTCGCCCTCGACCAGCCGGTAGCTGTCGGGCAGGAGCAGCAGCGTTCGATCATCGCCCGCGGCCATCCTGTGGAGCGCCGCTTTGAAACGGAGTCCCTTGAGATCCCGCACGAAGGCCAGCGCCGCCCCGGGATTGTCCTCGAGCCGCGTAGCGATCTCGGCGCGCAGGCGGGCGTCTGCACCGCGTAGCGACCGCAGCAGGACGCTCTCGGCGTCGCCCGAGTCCGTCGCGCTTTGCAGCGCCTCCTCGAGTTCGCCTTCTCCGGCGGTGAATAGGTCGAGCTCGCCGGGCGGGGCGGGCGGCGGAGCGTATCGGCCGCCGAGCGGGCCGCGGGCCCTCGCCAGGATACCGCCGTCGGGATCGAGCAGGACGAGGTCGCACCTCCTCGGGATGGCGACGTAGACGAGCTCGAGCGGGACGTCGCCGCCCAGGCGGAAGCGAACGACGCGGTCGCCGGGTTCCTTGTCGACTGCGGCGACTGCGGCCCCCCGCAGGTGCTGCTGCAAACGGGCCGCAAGCGGAGCGAAGCGGCTCCTGCGATCCGCTCGCCGGTCGCCGACGACCGGCAGCGGCAGCTCAGGGTGCAGGCTGAAGAAAAGTGGGAGGGGGACCTCCTCCCCGGCGTCGATGTCGAGGGTCACGCCGGCCCTCGCGGCCGCCGCGCCGAGTATAGCGCGCCCGCACACCAGCGGCCGCAGGCGGTCGACCAGGAGGTTGAGGATCGGATTATCCATCCGCTAGCGATAAGCGGGCGAGCTGAGGGCCTGCATGCGGCCCCCGCCCGCGGTGGCGAGAGCCTTGGGATCGACCTCGATCACCTTTCCGCGCTTTGCGCCCAGGAGAGTCACTGTGGCGCCGCCGGGGAACCGGATGCGGATGTCGACTCTCCGCATATTCTTCCACAGCCCGACGTGGACTTCGGGGGCGTTCTGGGAGATGTAGGCGGTCGAGCTGCCGACCTCCCGGTAGGCCAGCAGGCCGCCGGTGTCGTCGAGCCTTCCGGCACGGTAGACCCAGACCCGGGTGCCGATGGCGCCGCGCTGCCCCTGCGGGGACGTCAGGCGCAGCTTGATGAAAGCCTTGCTGTCGCGGTTGTTGCGGAAGAGCTGGACCGGGGCTTTCTTGTGCACGACGACGATGTCGAGGTCGCCGTCGCCGTCGTAGTCGCCCAGGGCCATGCCGCGCGGATCGTTGAAGCTCGGCGGGAGCGCGCCGATACCGCTCAAAGCCTCGAAGCGGTTGGCACCCAGGTTCCGGAAGACCACGAATGTGGCCGCGTGCGTGTTGTCGGCGACGACAACGTCGAGCCTGCCGTCGTTGTTCAGGTCGCCGAAGGCGGCGGAGAATCCCTGACCCTGTAGGCCTGAGCTTTCGCTGATCTCGTTGAAGGCGCCGCCGCCGTCGTTGCGGAAGAAGCGCAGCCCGTCGCCGAGGATCAGCAGGTCCAGGTCGCCGTCGTTGTCGGTGTCGCCGAGTGCGGAGCCGTTGTAGCGGTTGGAGCCGTCGCGGAAGAAGGAGTCGCCCAAACCGGAGCCCGCCTCGGAGAAGCTGCCCGAGCCGTCGTTGAGCCAGAGGCTGTTGCTGCGGCCGTCGTAGTTCAGGTGGGGCCACTTCGACTCGACCAGGTCGATGTCTCCGTCGCCGTCTACGTCGGCGGCGGTGATCGCCTGGGCGAAGCCGGTGTAGAGGAGCCCCGCCGAGGTCCGGGCAAAGCGCGCTTTCTTGCCCTTGTTGCGGAAGAAGCGCTTGATCGCCAAGGGCTGGCCGGGGGGAGTATTGGTGTCGGCCACGGGGTTGGTAAGGACGAAGTCGACGTAGCCGTCGCCGTTGAAGTCGCCGGCGGCCACACCGCGGGTGCGGTAGAGCTTGCCCTTGAGCCTGGCCCTGCGGGTGCCGTCGGAGAAGTACCCGCCTCCGTCGTTGATGTAGACCCGGTCCTGGCCCGGCCCCGCAGCGAGGCCCGAGTTGGCGACGATCAGGTCGAGGTCGCCGTCATTGTCCAGGTCGGCGAAGAGCGCGCCGTGCGACCCGAGGTCGGTGCCGTCGACGCCGCGCGCGGCCGCCTGCTCTGAGAACCTTCCGTTGCCGAGGTTGATGTAGAGGTAGTTGGGGGCGTGGATGCCGGTGCCGGGCGTGTTGGTGACGTAGATGTCGAGGTCGCCGTCGCCGTCGACGTCGGCGAAGGCAGCGCCGTGACCACCAGCCGCGGCGGCGCCCCCGATCCCGGCGGCGGCGGAGACATCGGTGAAGCTGAGTCCGGCGGGCGGCCGCGCCTTCCCGTCGTCAGCTACGGCTGGGAGGGCGACCTGAAGGCAGATTGCCGCCAGGACCAATGCCCTTACGAACCCGGCTATCCCCATCGGTTCGACTCCGTGCGCGGGCGGATATTCTAGCGGCGGCCCCCGGGGCGGTCAACGCAAGCTCAGCTGTTGCCGATTGGGATGCCGTAAGCCTTGAGCTTGCGGTAGAGGTGGCTGCGCTCGACCTTCAGGGCTTTGGCGGCCTTGGCGACGCTGTGGCCGCACTCCTCGAGCTTGGCCGAGATAATCCGTCGCTCCCAGTACTCGCGCGCCTCCTTGAGCGAAGAGAACCGCTCAGGGGTGCCTCCCTCCTCGGCGGCGCCGACCGTGGCGGCCGAGTCGAACTGGGCCAGGTCCCCGGCCCGGATGGTATCGCCCGGCACCATGATCATCAGGCGCTCGATGGCGTTGCGCAGCTCCCGCACGTTGCCCGGCCAGTCGTGGCTCTCCAACAGGGCGACGGCGCCCGCATCGAGCTTCTTCGGCTTCCTGCCGAAGCGCTCGGCGAACTCTTTGACAAAGTGCGCGGCGAGTTTCGGCACGTCGCCGCGGCGCTCCCGCAGCGGCGGCACGCGGATCGGTATGACGTTGACGCGAAAGTAGAGGTCCTTGCGGAACGCCCCCCTGGCGATCTCCTGCTCGAGCTCCTTGTTGGTGGCGGCGATCACCCGCACGTCGACGCCCACCGAGCGGCTGGAGCCGACCGGCTCGATCTTCTGCTCCTGCAGCACCCGCAGCACCTTGGCCTGCGTCTTGAGGCTCATGTCGCCGATCTCGTCGAGAAAAAGGGTGCCGCCGTCGGCCGCCTTGAACTTGCCGTCCTTGTCCTCGCTCGCCCCCGTGAAGGAGCCCTTTATATGGCCGAAGAGCTCGCTCTCGATCAGTTCCTCGGGGATGGCGGCGCAGTTGACCTCGACGAACGGCGCCGCCGCTCTTCGGCTGCCCTGGTGGATGGAGCGGGCTACCAGCTCCTTGCCGGTTCCGTTCTCGCCGAAGATCAGCACGCGGCTGTCCGAAGGCGCCGCCAGCTCGATCTGCCGCCTCAGCTCGAGCATCGCGGGGCTTTCGCCGACCATCGTCTCGTCGCCGTGCAGGCGGCGCTGCAGCTCGATGTTCTCGCGCTCCAGCCGCCGCTGGCGCAGCGCGTTCTTGACCACCAGCACGGTCTTTTCCAGGCTCAGCGGCTTCTCGACGAAGTCCCAGGCTCCCAGGCGCGTCGCCCGCACGGCGCTCTCGATGGTGCCGTGGCCGCTGATCATGATCACCTGCGCCGGGTAACCGTCCTCCTTGAGCTGCTCGAGCACCGCCAGGCCGTCCATCTCCGGCAGCCAGACGTCCAGGATTACCAAGTCGTAATCGCCGCTGCGCGTCACCTCCAGGCAGCGCTCGCCGCTGCCGACGGCGTCTACCTCGAAGCCCTCGTCCTCCAGGATACCGCGTAGCGTCGTCCTGATGCCCTTCTCGTCGTCGACTATCAGTATGCGTTCGGACATGGCACGCCTAAGCAATAAGTTCCAGCAAGTATATCGCCCCCGCACTGCAGCCGCAAAGCGGCGCGGCGTATCACTCCGCGGGCAGTTCGATTGTGAAGCGGGTGCCCTTGGGCTCGTTGTCGGCTACTGAGATGGTGCCCTTGTGGTCGTTGATGATGCGCATGACTATTGCCAGGCCGAGGCCGGTGCCCTTCTTCTTGGTAGAGAAGTAGGGTAGGAAGAGCTTGTCCTTGACCTCTGGCGGTATGCCGGGGCCGTCGTCGGCGAACTCGACGACGACTGCCTTGCGCTCGCTGTCGAAGCGGGACGAGATCTCGAGTCGGCCGCGGCCGTCGGTGGCGTCGATGGCGTTGTTGATGATGTTGACGAACGCCATCTTGAACTGGTCGGCGTCGAGGTCCATCTCGGGCACCTCCCTGCCGAACTGCTTGACGATGCGGAAGCCGTCGCCTTCGGCGTCGTCGCGGTAGATGGATACAGCCTTCTCGAGGACGGCGTTGACGTCGGTGCGCCGCAGGTCGAGCGGCGGCATGCGGGCGAAGGAGCCGAAGGCGTCGACCATGCTCTTCAGCGTGCCGGTCTCCTCGATGATCGTCTCGGTGCTCTTGGCCACCAGGTCGCGGTAGTCGCTGCCCTCCTCGGCGATCTTGCGCCGGATGCGCTCGGCCGAAAGCTGGATCGGTGTCAGCGGGTTCTTGATCTCGTGCGCGATCCGCTGCGCCACCTCCTGCCAGGCCGCCGAGCGCTGGGCGCGCACGAGCTGCGTGAGGTCGTCGAGCACGATCACCGAGCCGCGCAGGGCGCCGTCGGCGTGGTGGATCGAGGTGATGGTGGCCGAGAGGTGCAGCAGCCGCTGCTCGAGGCGCAGCTCCAGATCCTGGGTCTGGACGGCGATGCCGGCGTCGAAGAAGTGCTCGACAATCTCGCGCAGCGGAGCGAGGTCCGGGCGCCCGAACGCCTCGCGCCAGTCCATGCCGACCAAGCCCCGCAGCGGTAGCGCCAGCAGCTCGCGCGCCCTGGGGTTGACGGTGGAGACCAGGCCCTCGGAGTCGATCGAGATGACGGCGGAGCTGAGGTTGGCCAGCAGCGTCTCGGTGTAGCGCCGGCGGCGCTCGATTTCCTGGTTGGTCAGGACCAGGCTGCGGTTGGCCTCTTCGAGCTCCTCCTGACTGTGCTTGAGGTCCTGCGTCATCTTGTTGAAGCTGTCTACCAGGAGGCCGAGCTCGTCGTCGGCGGCGGCGTCGACGCGGTGGTCGAGGTTGCCGGCGGCGACAGCGCGTGTGCCGATCGCGAGCTGCTGGATGGGGACGGTGACCCGGCGCGAGAAGTAGATGCCGATCCAGAGGGCCGAGAAGAGGCACATCATGGTGGCGACCAGCAGCAGCGCCTGCGAGGCCGGCTGCACCACCTCACGCTGCTCGACCTGCTCGCGGTAGACCCTGTAGTCGCCGGTGATCGCCGTGGCGATGTTCACCAGGTTGCGCCGCACGCCGAAGCCGAGAACAACGCTGCCGATCGGGCGCGCCTCGTCCGACTCGTCGTTGCGGTCGAACACCGGCGCGGCGCAGCGCAGCAGGCTCCCCTCCGGCGTCACCTCGCGCCAGGCGTAGTAGCCAGTGCTCGAGCGCCGCTGCAGCCGCAGCACTCGCTGCAAGTAGCCGGGGTCGGGGTCGCCGATGTAGGGCAGCAGCGGGCTCCGCGGGTCGACGATCGTCGGCACCAGGCGCTCCTCACCCAGGTAGATGTCGATTACGTCGAACTTGATCTCGTCCATCAGCGGCTCCAGGTACTGCACCCGAAGGTAGATGTACTTGTCGTAGTTGAGCAGGTTCTCCTCGCTTATGAAGTCGGCGATGCTCAGGGTCTGCGCCAGCGCCAGCTCCTCGTAGTCTTCGAGGTAGATGTCGGAGAGCCGGCGCGAGGAGCTGACTATGTCGTCCACCGGCTGCGCGTACCAGCGGTCGATGCTCTTGCTGATCAGGTCCGAGGCGATCAGGTAGGGCACCAGTGTGGAGATCAGGATAATACCGATCATCGTCAGCACCAGCTTGGTGCGGAAGCGGGAGCCGAGGATCTTGCGCTTGCGCTCGCTGAAGAGCTTGAACAGGTTGCGGAAGATCACCACCAGCAGGACGAGGATGAGGATGATGTTTATGTTGATGATTGCCAGGCCGAGTATGGCGCTGTACCACTGCGAGTAGCGGAACTGGGGGCTGTGGCTGATGATGTACTCGGCGGTCACCAGCACCGTGATGATCAGAACCGGAATGAAAATCGGTATCAGCTTGCGCCAGTTCTTCTTGCGCCGGCCGGAAAGCTCCTCCGTATCGCCCATCTCCCGATACCCCGCAAAGGATGGTATGGCATCAATCTAATGACTCGGCGCCGCCAGCGCAAGGGCGCGACCGGATCGAGCGCGCGACACGCTCGGTTGCCATCGTGCCGCGGCCGTCGAAGATTGGGTGTGCCTACCCAGGATCTGATGAAAATTCCATCCAATATTTATATCGGATATCTTTTCTCAAAAGGTTGCCGACAGGGCGCGCCTCCGCCAAGGCGGACGGCGGAGTGGGTAGGCCGTCCTTCTTTCAAGGCAGGAGGTCGCGCATCCCTGCCCGGCACGAAGAGCCAATTGCAAACGGCGGGCCGCGTTGTGCTATACTTGCCGGTGCGGTCGAGTAAGCCTTTTGACTCGCGCTAATATCGATAAGCCAACGGAGGGAGTACTGATGGAAGTGAAGAACGGCGAGTTCGTCTGGTTCAACGGCGAGTTCGTGCCCTGGGACGACGCCAAGATACACGTAGCCACGCACGCGCTGCACTACGGCACGTGCCTGTTCGAGGGGATCCGCTGCTACGATACCGAGGACGGGCCCGCCGTGCTCCGCCTGCCCGAGCACGTCGACCGGCTCTTCAACTCCGCGCGGATCTATCGGATGGAAGAAGAGATCAAGTGGAGCCGCGAGGAGTTCATCGAGCTAATCCTGGAGACGATCCGCAAGAACAAGCACCGCGCCTGCTACATCCGGCCAATCGTCCTTCGCGGCTACGGCTCCCTCGGGGTCAACCCCTTCCCCTGCCCCGTGGAGGCCTACATCATGACCCAGGAGTGGGGCGACTACCTGGGCAGGGAGGCGGTCGAGCACGGAGCTCGTGTGAAGGTCAGCACCTGGCAGCGTATCGGCCCGAACACGATGCCGGCGATGGCCAAGGCGGCCAGCAACTACATGAACAGCCAGCTGATCAACATGGAGGCCAAGCTGGAGGGCTACGACGAGGGGATCGCCCTCGACGTCACCGGCTACGTCAGCGAGGGCAGCGGCGAGAACATCTTCATCATCAGGGGCAAGAAGATCTACACACCACCGCTGGGGGCCAGCGTGCTCCCCGGCATCACCCGCGACTCGATCTTCACAATGATAAGGGAACTCCAGCAGCCGGGCGGCGCGCTGGAGGGCTTCTCGTTCGAGGAGCACATAATCCCCCGCGAGATGCTCTACCTGGCCGCAGAGGTGTTCTTCTGCGGCACCGCCGCCGAGATCACACCGATCCGCGAAATCGACAGGATCAAGATCGGCTCAGGCGCGCGAGGCCCGATCACTAAGGTGCTGCAGGAGGAGTTCCACAAGGTAACCGCCAGCAAGGCCGCCGACCGGCACGGCTGGCTCACCTTCATCTGACCGGCACCGGATTCCGGCTCCGTCGCCCGCCGCCGAGCGGCGGGCGATGTTGTCTTCGGACTAGGAGGGGACGAAGCCTCCCCAGACGTGTTATACTTTTGTCCTCGTATCCCAAACAGGAGCGGAAGAGATGCACCTGAACACCTTGCTGAAGATGGCCCTGGATCGCACGGCCTCGGACATCCACCTCAAGGCCGGCTCGCACCCCTGGCTGCGGGTGGACGGCCAGCTGCTGCCGATCACGGAGGTGAAGCGGCTGACCGGCGAGGACACGGCTAAGATCGCCTTCTCGATCATGAACGAGCCGCAGAAGGAGCACTTCCAGGCCAACAGGGACCTGGATTTCAGCTACGCGGTCACCGGGCTCGGGCGCTTCCGAGTCAACGCCTTCTACCAGCGGGGCACAATTGGGCTGGTGCTGCGGACCATCTCTTTCGACATCGTCTCCATACCCCAGCTCAACCTGCCGAAGATCATCGAGACGATCGCCTTGCAGCCGCGCGGCCTGATCCTGGTGACCGGCACCACCGGCTGCGGCAAGAGCACCACGCTGGCGGCGATGATCGACCACGTCAACGCCCACCGCGTCCAGCACATCATCACCATCGAGGAACCGATCGAGTTCGTCCACC
>CAYOXX010000011.1:0-6731 GCA_964408025.1 uncultured Acidobacteriota bacterium
AACTCGACGAGGCTGTCGTCGAGGAGCAACGGCATACTCTCGCGACCTCCCGCGACGGCGTCGGCGATCGCCAGCCGCGCCGCTAGCACCAGCTGGTCGCGGGCGCCGCTGCTGAGCGACTCGGCCGGCACGATCTTACTACTCTCCGGCGACCTAACGGAGAGGCTGAAGCGATCGTCCGCCATCGCCTCGCCGTAGCGGCCCGCCGTCAGCCGACCCGCGAGTCTCCCGATCGCCTCGTTCAGAACCGGCGCAAAGTCGGCGTGCATGCGCTCCGCCGCCTCCTCGATGGTCTCGATGGCCAGCTTCAGCGCCTCGCGACTGCGCCGTATCCGCCCAAGCTCTTCCCGCTGCCGCCCGATCTCCAGCTCTACCAGCCCGGGGTCTCGCTGATCGGCGGTCATCGTCTCGATGGTGCCGAGCAGTTGGTCCCGCTCGCTCCTGAGGTTCAAGATGATTCCCACCACCTCCTCCAGCTCCCGCTCGAGCCGCAACATCGTCTCCTCGTCGGTCGGGACGCCCCCGTAATCCTCAGCCGACCCGGCGGCGAGTTCGCGGGCCTCGGCCAGCTCCCTGGCCAACGACTCGACGCTGCGGCCGGCCAGCACGCCTTCCAGGTTTTCCCTGCACCGCGTCAGCTCCTCGCTGTGGTGCATGAACCAGCGCTTCCCCTCGCAGCGCTCCAGGAACTCGGTGTAGGAGCGCACCACGGCGCGCTCGTAGAGCCCCTCGAGGCGGCCCCGGGCTCCCTTCATCTCGACCTCGACCGCTCCGATCTCCTTGGAAAGCTCGGCCTGACGGCGGCGCGCCGAGCGAAGCTGCTCGGCAAGATCCTTGGCGGCGGCGTAGTTATCGAGGAAGATCCTGATCTCGACCTCGTCGGGCTTGCCGCCGCGAGCGGCGAGGCCGACTGAATCGAGGAGCCCTAGAATCCGCGCTTCCAGACGCCCGACCTCGTCCTCCAACTGCGGAATCCGCTTCTGCCGAAAGAGCAGCGAGTTGTCGGCCAGGGTTTCGCGCAGACCGTCGTACTCCGCGCGCAGCCGGATCAGCTCCTTGACGTCCTTAACGCTGGCCACGCTGAGAATCGCCCGCCTCTCGGCGCGCAGCTCTTTGCGGCGCTGCAGCAGCTCGTCGTAGTCGCGCGAGGCCCGCACGCCCTCCTCGTCCAGCCGCTGGCCCTTCATCCGCGTCAGCAGGGCGGCGACCGCGCCGACGACGGCCAGCGCAGCCAGGGCCGGCCAGGCAAAGATGGCGTTTACTATCTCCATGGCGTGGAGGACGGCCAGCAGCGTCGCCGCCAGGGCACATGCTATGGCGAAGATGCCGGAGCCGATGGTGAGCGTGCGGTACGGCCCCCGGAACCAGAAGGCCTTGCCGGCCCGGTCGGAGAGCCGCAGGAGCCCCTCGCCGACCCGCTCGTCCTCGCTCGCCAGCTCCTCGGCCATCGCCACGGCGTCCTCCCCCAGAGCATCGAAAAGGCGGTCGAGTTCCAGGAAGCGTTGCTGCTTCTCCTCCCCCCGGGCCTGGTCGCCGTGCAGCTGGCTCGTCAGGCTCCACAGGTTGTCCCTCGCCCCCTTCCAGCGGGTCTTCAGCTCCACCAACTCCTCGTCCGCCCTCGGGCGGAGAAGCGTGTAGGGCGCCAGCTCTCCGGACTTCGCTTCCAGCTCTGCCGCCTCGCGCCGAGCCGTCTCCTCTCTATCTCTCAGCTTCTCAAGCTCGCCCTCGCCGCGGCTGCGGCTCTCCTCCAGGCCCTGCACCTCCGCCTTCAGCTCGTGCGGGAAGTCGGCGAAGCCCTCGTAGTCCCGGAGGGCATCCCCGTGCTCCTCGATCTTGCGGCCCAACCCCTCTGCCATCACCAGCCGCTCGGCCAGCGCCTCCGCCCTGCCGACGGCCCGCCGCCGGCGCAGGTCGTCCTCGCGCTCGCGCGCCTCCCTCAGCTCGCGCTCCAGCTGACCGAGCCGCTCCTTGTGGGCGCCGAGGATCAGGCGCCCCTCGACCGTCTCTCTCCTTTCGGACTCGAGAAAAGCTAGCCGCTCGCGCAACTCCTTCTCGCGCCTGCCGCGGTCGGTCTTGCCGATCCCGCCGAGGGCCTTGCTGAGCAGCGCGAGCGCGGAGGTCGCGCCGCCGTCACGCTCGCCGCCGCCGAGGATCTTGAGCAGCAGGTTCGACAGGTCGGCCGTATCGTCGAAGCCGCCGCTGAGGGCGAGCTGCCGCACCAGTACGCTGTTGAGGAAGGCGCTGCGGCTGAGGCCGAACAGCTCGCGCGCGAACAGGATCTCTCCGCGCTTGTCGCGGGGGAACTGGTCGCCGATCTCCTTGCCGAGGTCGGCGTCGTGAACGGTAACTTCCTCGCCGTCGCGGTCGAAGCGCCTGAAGACCTCCAGCCGGCGCCCGTCGTCGAGGGAAAAGTTGATCTTCCCTTCGTAGGCTCCGCCCGACCACGGCAGGTAGCGCTCGTATTCCGGCAGGTAGAGTCTGCGCGTTACGCCTTCGCGTTTGGCGCCGTAGAGGATCAGTTCGATGAAGCTGAGGATGGTTGTCTTGCCGGCCTCGTTGTCGCCGTAGACCAGGTTGAACCCAGGCGCCAGCTTGACCTCCTCGTCCCGGAAACAGCCAAACTCCAGCAGATGTAGCCGTTCTATCCTCACGACGGGAACTCCTCGACGTCCTGCCCGTCGAACGCCGCCAGGCCCAGCCACAGCGCCCGCTCGGCGATCTCCTTCTCCTCCGTCCCCTCCTCTGCTTTTTCCAGCCGCCTGAGCAGCAGGCGGCAGAAGGCACCCCGAGCTGTCTCCTCGGCAGCCAACGCCTCCAGATCGTAATCGGGGCGGGTGCGATCGCGAAGCCGCATAGCAAACAGGTGAGCCGCGGCGTCGGCGAAATCTATGGGATTGAGGATCAAGCCGGCGGGCACCGTGCCGGTGGCCACCAGGTCCACCAAGCCTCCGGCCAGAGAGCGGTCGGCCAGGGCCGCGGCGATGCGGCTGTCGGCGTCCGCCTGCTCCCGGCATCCGCTCAGGTCGACCTCGAGGTCGTGGTAGCTGCGGCGGCGGACGACCACCATCTCGTCGGCGAGCCGTCTGGACTCGGTGTCGATGTCTATGATCAGGGCCCCGCCCACCTTATCGCCGGTCTGGCCGTAGCGCAGCGGCTCGGGGCTGCCGCAGTAGGCGGCTCGCAGCCCGCGCTCGTCGCGCCGGACCTCGATGGCGCGGTGGTAGTGCCCTAGTGCGCAGTAGTCGGCGCCGCACCCGCGCAGGTCGTCCGGCCGGACCGGGTTGTAATCGGCCGCCAGGCCCGGCTCGCCCTCGTACACCGCTCCGTGGCAGAGCAGGATGTTGACTGCGAGCTCCCCCTCGAGGCGGAGGCCGCGCAGGAGCTCGCGCTTTTCGTGCCGGGCGCGGAAGGCCAGACCGTGCACCGCCACGCCCAGTTCCGGGAACTCGAAGCTCTCCAACCGGTCCTCCCGGAAGAGAAACAGGTTCGGCGGCAGCTCCTCCGTTACGTAGGGCGACGCGGGGTGCAGCGGATCGTGGTTGCCGGGGGAGACCAGCACCGGCAGCGGATCCAGCTCCGCCAGCGCGGAGAAGACACGACTCAGCGTTGCCGCGCCGACATAATCCTCCTCAAAAAGGTCGCCCGCGATCAGCAGCATGTCAACCTGCCGCTGCCGCGCCAGCTCCGTAATCTGTCTGAAGGTCGCGAGCAGATCGGCACGCCGTTGCATCGCCTGCTCACGCTCCAGCCCGGAGCCTGTGAACGGCGTGTCAAGGTGCAGATCGGCTGTGTGCAGCAGTCTAGCCATTATCGATCCCGAGCGCCGGGGCCAGGCAGCGTCCGGTGTGCGACCCCTCGCGCGCAGCCACCTCCTCCGGCGTGCCGGTGGCCACCACCCATCCCCCCTTGTCGCCGCCCTCGGGGCCGAGGTCGATCACCCAGTCGGCGTTTTTAATCACGTCCAGGTTGTGCTCGATCACCACGATGCTGGCGCCGTGGAAGACGAGTCGCCGGAAGCACTGCAGGAGCCGCTTGGTGTCGGAGAAGTGCAAACCGGTCGTCGGCTCGTCGAAAATGAAGAGCGCTCCCGACAGGTCGGCGCGGCTCATGTGGTACGCCAGCTTCACCCGCTGCCCCTCGCCACCGCTGAGGGTGGTGGCCGGCTGCCCCATCCGAAGGTAACCCAGCCCGACCTCTTCGAGCAACCCCAGCTTGCGGCAGAGCAGAGGGTAGTCGCGGAACAGCTCCAGGGCCTCGTCGACGCTGTGCTGCAGGACCTCGTGGATGCTGACCCCCTTGTAGCGGATGTCCAGGATCTCGCCCTTGTAGCGCGTGCCGCCGCACTCCTCGCAGACGACGTGGACATCCGGCAGGAACTGCATCCCTATCGTCGTCTCGCCGCTGCCACCGCAGGCTTCGCAGCGGCCGCCCTTGACGTTGAAGCTGAAGTCGGCCGGCCTGTAGCCGCGCATGCGCGCCAGGTAGCGATCGGCGAAGATCCTGCGGATCTCGGCGAAGGCTTTGATGTAGGTGACGGGGCTGGAGCGGGGAGTGCGCCCGATCGGGCTCTGGTCAACCAGCTCTACGTGCGCCAGCTCCTCGTGGCCCTCGACGCCGTCGCACTCCCCCTGCCGCTTCTTCCACTCCCCCCTGGAGGCCATGATGCTGGCGTAGACGACGTCGTGCACCAGCGTACTCTTGCCCGAGCCGCTAACCCCGGTGACGCAGCAGAGTAGGTTGAGCGGGAACTCGACGTCGATGCTCTTGAGGTTGTGCTCGCGCGCACCGCGTACCGTCAACGCCCCCCTCACCGGTCGCCGCCGCACCGGCGGCACGGAAATCGAGCGCTCGCCGCGCAGAAACTTGGCCGTCAGCGAGGTATCGTGCCGGAGGAACTCCTCGTAAAGTCCAGCGAAGACCACCTCGCCGCCGTGCATCCCGGCGCCGGGCCCCAGGTCGACGATATTATCGGCCGCGGCCATCACCTGAGCATCGTGCTCGACCACAACAACCGTGTTGCCGAGGTCGCGGATGCCGCGCAGGATATCGACGAGGCGCGAGCAGTCGCGAGAGTGGAGGCCGATGGTCGGCTCATCGAGGACGAACAGGGTACCGATGAGGCCACCGCCGAGGGCCGTGGCCAGATTGATCCTCTGGCTCTCGCCGCCGCTCAGTGTGCGGGCGCCGCGGTCCAACCCCAGGTAGCCGACGCCGATGGAGTCGAGCAGCCGCAGGCGAGTGCGCAGTTCCAGCAACACCCCGCCGGCGATCTGCTCTCGATGCTCATCGAGCCGGAGTCCCTCGACCCATTCCACGGCGCGGGAGATCGGCATTGCGGTCACCTCACCGATATTCCGTTTGCCTATGCGCACCGCCAGCGCCTCGGGCCGCAGCCTCATCCCGCCGCAGTCCGGGCAGCGGCGGTAACCGCGATAGCGGCTAAGCAGCACCCGCACGTGCAGCTTGTACTTCTTGCGCTCCAGGCGCGCGAAGAATCCCCTTACCCCGGGGTAGCTGTCGCCGCCGTCGATAATCAGCCCGCGCTGCTCGCGGCTGAGCTGGTTCCAGGGCACGCGCGTGGGGACCCCGCGCTGGCCGGCGAACTCGATCAAACGCTTGAACTCGCGTCGCCGCGTCGAGCGTCGCCACGGCTCGATCGCCCCGCCCTCAAGGCTGCGCCCGGGATCGGGGATTACGGCGCGGAGGTTGATATCGATGATGTTGCCGAAGCCGCGGCAGCTCGGGCAGGCGCCGAAGGGGCTGTTGAAGGAAAACAGCTTCGGTTCCGGCTCGACGAAATCCCGGTCGCAGTGGCCGCACCTAAAGGCGGCGTCGAAGAGTCGCGGACCGCCCTCCGTCAGCAGCTCCATGCGTCCGTTCCCCTCGCGCAGTGCTGTCTCGGCCGCCTCGACCACCCTGCCGCGGGCCCTCCTTCCCGCCTTGAGTCTGTCCACTACGACGGCCGCATTCCCGTCCAGCTTGCCCCCGATCTCTTCAAGGCGCCGCTCCTCCCCGCCTCCCCCCACGACCGCGCGGACGAAGCCTTTACGCATCAGGGCGGTCGCGGCCACCGGCTGCGGCGGCCGGAAGCAGATACGGAGCTTCGTTCCGGGCTCCAGCTCGCCGACGGCAGCGGCCACGTCCTCGACCGTGTCGCTCCGCACCACGCGTCCGCACCCCGGGCAGCGCACCCTGCCGACGCGGGCGAAGAGCAGCCGTAGGTAGTCGAGGACCTCGGTTACGGTGCCCACTGTCGAGCGGTTGCCGGTGGCCGTGTTCTTCTGCTGGATGGCGATGGCCGGCAGGATACTCTCGATCAGGTCGGCATCGGGCCGCTCGATGCGCTCCAGGAACTGCCGCGCGTAGGCGCTGAGGCTCTGCACGTAGCGCCGCCGGCCCTCGGCGTAGAGGGTGTCGAAGGCAAGGCTGCTCTTGCCCGAACCGCTCGGGCCGGTCACCACGGTCAGGGCATTCACGGGCAGGTCGAGGTCCACACCCTTGAGGTTGTGGACGCGCACGCCCCGCAGGCGGATCACCTCGTTCATATACTCCAGCTAACAGTACCTTGGGGTTCCGATTCAGGCTGCGCCTAAACATAGTAGTTTACCACAGATGCAAAGCATCGAGAAAAGCCTATCGGACTATGCGGGCGGGCGACATTGATGCCGGGCAGGAATGCCCGGCCTCCTGTTTGGAAAGAAGGAAGGGCGACATTCCTGTCGGCCGCAATT
>CAYOXX010000011.1:6831-8218 GCA_964408025.1 uncultured Acidobacteriota bacterium
GCCCCATCGCAGGAAGGGCGACATTCCTGTCGGCCGCAATTGCCCCATCGCAGGAAGGGCGACATTCCTGTCGGCCGCAATTGCCCCATCGCAGGAGGGCCGACATTCCTGTCGGCCAAACGTGGGCAAGAACACCCGCGCTTCGCCGTCAGGCGGCACGAAGGTCACGAACTAATTCGCGAATCCTAGCCCACCTTCTTGCGCATCCAGCTTGTGATGTGGTCGAGCGACATGACGAGGACGAGGATTGAGAGGACCACCACCAGCACCTTCTGGAACTGCCCGAGGTTCATGTACTGGTAGAGGAGGAATCCGATGCCGCCGGCGCCGACCAGCCCCAGGACGACGGCAACCCTGATGTTGATCTCGAAGCGGTAGAGGAAGTAGGAGACGAACATCGGCGCTACCTGAGGCCACACTGCCCAGCGCTTGGTTGCCAGCCTGCCGGCGCCCACGGCCTCCAGCGCCTCCACCGGCCCGCGGTCGATCGACTCGATCACCTCGGTGAACAGTTTTCCCAGCATGCCGATGCTGTGGATGGCCAGCGCCAGCATGCCGCTGAACGGCCCGATGCCGACGGCGTAGACGAAGATGAGGGCGAAGATGAGCGTGTCGATGGAGCGGACGAAGTTGAAGACGAAGCGGCTGAACCACTTGATCGCCGCCAGCGGCGCCCGCTGCCAGGGGCGGCACCTGGCTAGATCCATGGCGGCTATGAACGACAGGGGCAGCGCGAAAACGGTGGCGATTGTGGTCGAGATCAGGGCTATCTGGATCGTCTTCACCGTCTCGTCGAATACGGTGGCCAGTATGCTCCAGTCTGGCGGAAAGGCCTCCTGTATGAACTCGACCATGTTTGGCAGGCCGCCGACCAGTTTGGCGGCGTCGAACTCGACGGCGCAGAACGACCAGTTGTAGATCAGCACCAGCAGGATCGCCGCTGCTGTCCAGGCAGCCGTGCGTGCGTAGTTCTTCGGTTTTAACGGGGGGAGGGCCTGAACCGCGCCCGCTGCGTCTTTTCCTTGGCCTTCCGAAGTCATCTCTCTCCCCTCCGCCCTAATCCAGCTCTTCAAGTTTCAGGTTCGGATCTATATCGTAGATCTCGTCGATGGCTTCCCTGGTGAGCTCTTCGACCTCCCCGTCGAAGGCGATGCCGCCCGCTTTAAGCGCCACTATGCGGGAGCTGTAGCGGCGCGCCAGCTCGAGCACGTGCAGGTTGACGATCACCGTGATCCCCTCCCGCTCGTTGAACTTCTTCAGCAGGCCGAGAATGACGTTGGCCAGCTTGGGGTCGAGCGAGGCCATCGGCTCGTCGGCCAGGATCAGGCGCGGCTGCTGGGCCATCGCCCGCGCGATCGCCACGCGCTGCTGCTGGCCTCCGGAGCGG
>CAYOXX010000011.1:8228-51005 GCA_964408025.1 uncultured Acidobacteriota bacterium
GCGTGTGTGGATCTTGTCCCGCAGGCCGACCTCGGTGATGAGGTGCTCGGCGATCTCCAGATCTTCGCTCTTCCACAGCCCGAGCATCACGCGCCAGAGCGGATTGTAGGCGATCCGCCCCGCCAGGACGTTCTGCAGCACCGTAAGCGTCCTGACGAGGTTGAACTGCTGGAAGATGAAGCCGATGCGCGCCCTGTGGGCGAACAGTTCGCGACCGTGCAGCTCGTTCACCCTGGTCTCGCCGACCCGGATCTCACCCGCCGTGGGAACGATCGTGCTGTTGATGCAGCGCAGAAAGGTGCTCTTGCCGGCGCCGCTGGGGCCGATGATCGAGACGAAATCCCCCTCCTCGACCGCCAGATCGATCCCCCCGAGGGCCTGGAAGTCGCCAAAGGACTTTTTCAGGTTATCGATTTCGATGAAAGCCAATTTTCACTCCCTCAGTACGCTATCCGCCGCGATCCGCACCACGTCGTACTCCACCGAGGCGGCCGGGATCATCCGGCTGATGTGGTATAGCTCCATCAGGATCTCGCCGCCCACGGGATCGTGGTGCAGCTCCTGTATCGCCTCCAGTATCGCTCTGGCGTCCTCGCGGCGCCCGTTCCAGAAGCCGCTGCTAAGGCTGACGGTGTCGCCGGGAATAGGATCGGTGTAGAAGATGGCCGTGATCTGGCGCTGCCTTTCCGGGTCGGTGAGCATCTGCGTCCAGGCGCCGTCGTTCCCCTCGGTGTTGTTGGAAAAGACCGCCCCCGCGTCAACCTGGCCGTTGAGCACGCTGACCACCACCGAGTAATGGCTGCCCAGGAAGCGCTCGGAGGCGAAGAAATCGTCGGTGTAGATCCCCATCGAGATCAGCCCGAATTTGGGAAAGATGTGGCCGGAGAAGCTGTTGAAGTCGCCCCAGGCCATCGCCTTCCCCCTCAGGTCCCCAACGCTTTCAATGCCGCTGTCCGTGCGCACGATGATCGAGCCGTAGTAGAAGGGATTGCCCCGCCTGACCGCCTTCAGCTTGATCACCCCCCAGCCGCGATCCTCCGCCCGCACCGCGGCCAGCGGCGGCAGCCATCCGACGTCGACGTCGCCCGTGCGCATCGCCGAGACGACAGTCATATAGCTGGAGAGGACGTAGGCGCGGATCCTCAGACCAGTCATCCGCCCCAGAATCTCTACTAATTCCTCGCCGCTCTCGCCGATGATCTGGGCGTCCTCGGAGGGGACGAAGCCCATCACCACCACCTCCGCCGCCGCCCGGTCCGTCGGGCAGCAGGAGGCGGCGGCGCAGAGCAGCGCGGCGCCGAGCAGGGCCGCCAGGAACGCGGCCAGCTTGCAGGCCGAGTGCTTCATCCCCAACCCCTCCTCACGATGGTTCCGCGAAGCGGGCGGGCGTCATCGGTCCGCTCCGCCTGCCAGCCTGCGCACCAGCTCCCGCACGGCGTGGCCGGTTGCGTCTCGCGGCGGCTCGATACCGATCAGGGCGCATGCGGTGGGCGCGATATCGATCGATCTAACCACGCCCAGGTCGTCGCCGGGACCCAGCGGGGCGCCGCCGATCAGGAAGATCGAGTGCATCAGGCGCTTCCTGGGATCGCCGTGGTGAACCCCCATCGGCATAATCGGCATGATAATCTCGTCGCTGTTAACAGCTCCCGAGGCATAGACTCCCGGGGCGAGCTGCAGGTAGAAATCGCCGGCGTAGGGACCACCCATCCCCAGCTCCTCGTCCTCGGCCGGATCGAATATACCGACTACTATAGGCCGGCCCTGCTCGTCGCGCGCCGCCAGCAGAGCCTCACGGGCGCGCCTTTCGATCGTCTCGGCCTCCTCGTCAGCCACGATGCCGCCGCGGAAGCGCCCGGAATTGACGAGGACGAAACCGGCGTTGCCGGGATAGTAGATCGCCTCCGTGCGGCCCAGATCCACCTCCCCCTCCCCGGTCAGGTGCAGGAGCCCAGCGCGCCTGAGGACGGTGTTTGGAAAGAAGTACCTGTCGGCGGAGGCGAAGCCGTGATCGCTGACCACGATCAGTACGGCGTCGCGCGGGAGGGCGTCGAGGGCGGCGCCGACGAAGTCATCGCAGATGCTGAAGGTCTCCAGCAGGTACGGCCAGACCGCCTGCGCCGCCGGCGAATCGGGATCGGACACCGGCTCGGAGACGAAGCCGAGCCAGAGGTGGTTCTGCTCGTCGGGGAAGGCCAGGTAGCCGATCAGCAGTTCCCAGGGCAGCGTGGTCATACCCGTCCGCAGGGCCGCTGCCGACAGCTCCGCGCTGTGCTGCGCCGTCTCGAGATAGCGCCACTCGGCTGAGCCGTCGCCACCCGCGGCCAGAGTGGGCCCGAACATCCCGTCGGCGTAGAGAGCCGAAGCGCCGTTGCCGCTGAAGCCGCCCACGGCGTCGAGCAGCGCAGCACCCGCCTCGGCATCGGAGCAGGAGAGGATCTTTACACTGCTGCGGTAGAGGATCATCTCGCCGCCGTCCGGCGCCAGGCTAAAGAGCCGGAAGAAGGCCGCGGCCCTCTTGCCGCCGACCTCCACTTCCACCGGACCGCTGAAGCGGTCTGCGGTCCCCGGCGAGGAGACGCCCGGTTTGAGTGTATATAACGCCGTTTCGCCGTCGGCGGCCCTGAAGATCCCCAGCGAATCGAATCCCTCGGCCGGATCCGCCGGGTCGTCGTAGAGCAGGAACCAGAGTTCCGTATCCCCCACCCAGCCGGCGAATGAAAGCGGCTGCCCCTCGCCCGCGTGCGGCGGTATGTTGAGCCAGGCGTCGGCCGGCTCCAGCCCCACGTCGGCGGTAATCACCTCGTCTGGCAGGCCCTCTTCGATGTAGCCATCGAAAAGAATCAGGTTCGCCGCCGGGGCCGGAAAACGGGCTTCCTCGCCGAGGTAATACGAGAAGGGCGCCGCCTGAGTTGCCTGCACCACAACCACCCTCTTGCCCTGGCGCGCCGCCGCCGCCCAAATCGGCTCGGCGCGCAGCGGCTCGGCTTGGAAACCGGTGTGGGTATCGACTACCGTCCGCTCGTCGTAGGGCGGCACGAGCACCAAGTTGCCGTGGATGCCGTTGCGCGAGGGATCGGTTCCCGTCCAGATCGTGGCGTGCCCCGCTGCCGTCATGGCCGGGAAGCTTGTGTAGGCGTGCCCGGCCGCCACGCCGCTCTCGAGAAGGCGCCGGATGTTGGGTAGCTCGTCCGCCGCCAGCAGTCGGTCCAGCAGCCAGTCCGACATGCCGTCCAGGGAGATGATCACCACGCGGACGGCACGCGGTTGCGAGGGCGGGCAGGCGCTCAGCGCCAGTACGGAAGCGGCAGCGAAGACAGCCGGCAGACAGCACACGAGGAATCGCCCGAACCTGCCTCTAACCATTCCGGCTCCTCCAATGGAATCTAGGATAACAATTATGACCTGCATTAAGATCCGGTGTCAACATCAATTCCCCTTAACGATATAATAATCAACAAGTTACAATGGGTATCATCCCTCCCGCCGTCCTCCGAAATTGACTTGCCGCTACGGAGCCCATAGCATGTCGACTCCAGCGTAAGGAGCCCTAAATGATGAAAGCTTCGCTGCCGGTTTCGCTGTTCTTTCTCGCCCTCGCTCTCGCCGCCGCGCGCCCGGCGATAGGCCAAAACACCGAGCCGCAGGACGTTTCCGACGCAGAGCTGGACCTGGCGCTGGAGAAGTGGGCAGGCGAGTACGTCCGCTACATCATCAGCGACGGCGAGCTGGCGGAGTGGCGCAACCTCAGCAGCCGCGCCGACAAGCTGCTGTTCATCGAAACCTTCTGGGGACGTCGCGACCCGACGCCGGAGACAGAGGAGAACGAGTATCGTCAGGAGTACCTCGAGCGCTGGGGCTACGTGCAGCAGCACTTCACCGCCGGCAAGCCGGGCTGGCGCACCGACCGCGGCCGCATCTACCTGATGCTCGGCCCACCCAGCACGGTCGAGCGCCATCCCTTCGGCCGCGACCGCACCGAGCGCCCGTCGGAGGTCTGGTACTACAACTCCGTCAACAACCGCGCCCTGCCGGCCTCCGTCGAGATCGCCTTCGTCGACTTCATGGGCTACGGCGACTACGAGATCGTCACCGACCTGGACCGGACAGCCAGGTTCCACTCCGCCTTCGGCATCGCCATGAACAACCTCGATGCCTACGCCCTGCGCCGCCCGGGTGAGGTCCGCCCCGATGATTACTTAGTCTCGACGATGTTCGAGGAATCGCGCATCCGCCACCCCGAGCTCCTCTCCCGAGACCTGTTCGAGCTCGAGCGCGAACTGGGCGAGATCGCCGAAACACCGACGCTGAACCTGCCGCCGCTGCGCGAGGTGATCCGCACCGAGATCGTCCGCGGGGAGCTGTCATTCGGCCTCGCTGTCAGCGCCTTCCAGGCCCGGGGCGGAAACGCCTACCTGCCGGTCACCGTATCGGTGCCGCTGCGCAATGTATCGTTCTCCGAGGCCGGCGGTGTCCGGCGCTACCTGATCGACCTCTACGCCCGCATCCACGGCGACGTCGCCAGCGATATCTACGAAGAAACGCTCGACATCAACCTGCCGGCCGAGGAAGTAGAGGACCTGCAGGACCAGGCTTACCTCTACCAGTTCTGGTTTTCCGTTCCGCCAGGGAGCTACCGGCTGAGCGTGACGCTGCGCGACAGCGTCGCCAACAACATCGGCCACATGCAGCTAGAAGCGGAGGCGCCCTCCTTCACCGGCGGCGGGCTGGCCCTCAGCGATATTGTCCTCGCCGACTCCGTTTCCGAGATCCCGGAGAACCAGATCGCCGGTTCCGCTCAAGCGCGCCCGTTCCAGCTCGGCAACCGCCGTGTCATCCCCAACGTCGTTGGTGAGATCGCCAGGGGGCGTGAGAGCTTCTGGCTCTACTTCCACGTCTACAATTTCGCCGGCAACCCCGACTCCGGCGGCGCCCGCCTCAAGGTAGAGTACTTCATCTACCACAACGGCGATCTCTACAGCCGGACGCCCCCCTCCTACGTAGTGCAGGAGTTCGGCAACCGCACAGCCGTGCAGAGCGCCTTCCCGGTAGACGCCCTGGAGATCGGCTCCTACCGGATCGTCGTCGCCATCACCGACGAGGTTGCAGAGGAAACAGCGCGCGGTGAATGCCGCTTCCGCGTCGTCCCGCCCCGCAACCCCGCCACCCAGTAGCCCGACTCAGTGGCGGGGGGGCCGGACAGGGATCAGATTACGCTAAGTGCTCTAAGATCTGCCCACAATAATAAATCGCTGTAGGACAGTCCGCCGTGGCGGACCGACGCCACCGCTCGCGCTACCGTTAAAGCGGCGGCCCTCCATAGTAGAGTTTGAATGAAACCAACTCGATCGAGCTCTCCCGGGAACCTACACCATACACAAAAACGGCCCGGTCGTGCGGCCGGGCCGTTCTCGTTTGCTAAGCAGGCCGGCTAGAAGCGCAGGCGAGCGCCGATCTGCAGGCGCCGGCTGCTCTGATAGGACGAGGGGTAACCGAAGCTGCTGTAGCGCGAGGTGTCGTAGACGCTGGTGACGCTCTCCCAATTGAAGAGGTTGAAGGCCTCGAAGATGCCCTCGATCCGGAAGCGGTCGACGGTGAAGATTTTACTTATCCGCAGGTCCACGTCCTTGTAGCTGTTCATGCGGTAGGTGTTGCGCTCGACCCACTGGGTGCCGCCCGAGCCAGGCGCCGCACGGTCGTTCTGGCGGTCGCCGTTGAGGTCGTAGCCCCAGTTGGCGCTGTAGGGCCGGCCGCTCATGAAGGTGACGATACCGTTTACGTTGATGCCCAGCGGGGCGTTCCAGACGACGCTGGCCACGAGGCGGTGGGTGCGGTCGTAGTCGCTCAGGCCCCAGTCGGCCGCGGGATTGAACTGCTCTGTGTAGGTGTTGCCGCCGCTGCTGCGCTCGTTGGAGTCGTCGTCCTTGGCGCGGCTCCAGGTGTAGCTGGCCTGGATGTTGAAGTTCTCGATGCGGCTCTTGAGCAGAGCGGTGAAGCCGTAATACTCCATCTCGCCGGATGCGACCAGCTCCTGGAGGCGGCCGAACTGGGAGTTCGGACGGTTGTAGGAATCATAGAGGTCGCGGCCGTTGGTGGCCGCTCCCGGGGTCGGCGGATTGAAGTTGATGTCGTGGCGCCGCATCAGGTAGTCGCCGCTGGCGTACATGAAGTCGAGGCTGAGCGAGGTGTCGGGAATGAGCTCGCGCTCGACGCCGAAGTTCATGCGCCACGTCCTGGCCTCCTGGTAGTCTGGGCTGACGAAGTCGATGTCCAGGCCCGGCGGTGCTGAGTCGTACCAAGACATGACCAGGTCCGCGTCGTACGGCCAGGGCACCATGAAGCCGGGTACGTACTGCACGACGGCGACCTCGCCGTTGTTGAAGAACGGATTGGCGTAGACGATCGACGGCGTGCGTCCGTAGAAGAGCCCGGTGGCGCCACGGAGCACGGTTTTGCCGTCGCCAAACAGGTCGTAGGCGATGCCGAAGCGAGGCTGCCAGTTGTCGGTGTCGTCGAAGAGTTGACCGGTCAACGCGTAGTTGGGATTGGGGTTTTGCGGATCGGGGTTGTAGGTCCCTTCCCAGCGTAGGCCAAGGTCAATCGTCAGCCGGTCGGTCGGCTGCCACTTGTCCTGGATGTAAAAGGCGATCTCGTTAACCCGGCACAGGAATTGGCCGGCCTCGTTCATGCTGCGACCGCCCAGGGGCACCTTCTGCAGGGCGTAGTTAACGTTGCCGGCTATGTAGTCGGCCAGCGTGTTGAAGCGTACCTGGCCGCGGCTGAAGCCGATGAAGATCTCGTCGGTCTGCGTCATGTTCCAGTCGATGCCGAACTTGATGTCGTGGTCGGCGAGCAGCCAATTAAAGTTATCCGAAACCTGCCAGCGCCAGATGTCCATTGTGATCGGCAGGTACCAAGTGGCGCCGAGCACCGCGGTGTAACCGGCGATTTGCACCTCGGGGCCGGTGGCGTTGTTGACGCGGTCGATGGTGTTGGTCGCGTACTGCACCCGAAGCTCGTTGATCATATCGTCGCCGAAGAAGCTGGTCAGCGTCCCGACCGTCGACGTGGTGCTCTCGTCCTCCTTGCCCTGCGTGCCCAGGGCGTTGGAGGCGAAGTAGTTAAGACCGTTCTGCTGGTCGGCGTCGCTCCAGTTGAAGCGGACCGTCAGGTGGTGCCGGTCGGAGATGGCGTAATCGACCTTGCCGAAGAGAACGAAGTCGTCGTCGGTGCTGACGTAGCTCACCTCCTCGCTGCTCAGGAAGTCGTACATCTCCTCCGTCGCCTCGTCGAAGCCGAACTCGATCACGTGCGGAATCTCATACTTCTGGGCGTCGTAGCTGACGAAGAAGAAGGCCCTGTCCTGCTGCAGCGGGCCGCCGATGCTGCCGCCGTACTGCATGCGTTTGAACTCGTCGACCGGATCGTAGCGGATGTCCTCGCCGTAGTTGATCGAGATCGCCTGGTCGGCCACGAACGACTCGGTCTGGTAGTGCGCGAAGGCGCTGCCGTGGTACTCGTTGGTGCCGCTCTTGGTCACCACGTTGATCAGCCCGCCGATGCTGCGGCCGAACTCGGCGCTGAAGCCGCTGTTCAGCACGCGGAACTCCCTGACACTCTCCTGGCTGACGGTGAATGTCGGGTTGATCTCGCCGCCGTTCTGCTCGGAGAAAAACGGCGAGTTGGCGTCCGCGCCGTCCATCGTCAGGTTGGTGTACATGCCTCGGCTGCCGGCCATCGTCACGCCGTTGCGGGCGCTGACGCCGGTGGTCGGCGTGATCAGCACGAAGTCGCGGTAGTCGCGACCGTTGATCGGCAGGCCCTCGATCAGCTCTTGGGTGACCACCGTGCTGACGGATACCCGGCTCGGCTCGACTATCGGGGCGTCGCCGGTGATCGTCACAACGCTGGTGAAGTCGCCCAGCTCGAGCATCACGTCAAAGTCGATGACATCGCCGACGTTGACGACGATGCCCGAGAACTCGGCCTTCATGAAGTGCTCCTTCTCGACCAGCACGCCATAGGTGCCGACCGGAAGCAGCAACGCCCGGAAGCGGCCGCGGGCGTCGGTGGCCAGCTCCCGCGCCAGGCGGGTATCGAGGTGGGTCACGACTACCCTGGCGCCCGACACAACGGCTCCCTGCTCGTCGTAGACGATACCGCGGATCTCGCCGGTGGAGCCGGAAGCCTGCCCGTAAGCGGCCGCGGCGGCGCCGGCTAGCAGAGCCGCTACAACGAAGATCGCAAAGTACCTCCTCATCCTCTTCCCTCACTTTTCACTGGTTAACGTTTAGCGGTGCCGCACTCCCCCGCAATCACCATGGGGTATACACGCCCTCTCGCCATCCCTCAATGCGGAGCTCAAATTCCCATTTGAGCCGTCCGCGCCTCCTGCCCTTCACAACCCTGTCGCACTGCACGATAGCAACCGACCTGCAATTGCATCGCTCCAACCGGCACCAAGGGATAACCTCACTATGGTATTGCAGCTTGTCACAGATAGCCTTTTGTGTCAACTTTTTTTCCGGAGATAGAGCTTTCCTTAGAGCAAACCTCCCCCGATACCGAAACACCATATATAGTGGTATATGCTCTTCTATACCGCGGTATATAGAATTTACTTGAAGCGGTACAGCGAAGGCAACATCCTCTACTGTCCGTTCAGTGTCGTAGATTTGTACCCTTAAATTATGTAAATGTCGCTATCTATGGAGTTCCCAGTAACTTGCGAAGGAAGCCTCGGACGACTTGCCCTCGACCGACGGCCGCGCGGCCGCGGCGATTCGACTGCGCAGCTCGGGGTCGTCCAGCAAACTGAGAATCGCCTCCTTGAGGGCTCGCCGGTCGCGCCCCGGAGTCACCAAGCCGGTCTTGCCGTCGTCTACGTTCTCCTTGGGGCCGCCTTTGTCGCTAACGATTACTGGCAGGCCGCTGGCCTGCGCCTCTAGGATCACATTGCCGAAGGTGTCGGTGGTGGAGGGAAATACGAACATGTCGGCCGAGGCGTAGACGTTGGCCAGCTCGTCGTGATCGAGGTTTCCGAGGAAGACGGCAGGATACGGTTTGAGCAGCTCCTGCAGCTCCTCGCGGTAGGGCCCGTCGCCGGCCAGGACGAGCATCAGGTCGTCGCGCGTGCGGCAGAGGTCTATGAAGACGTCGGCCAGCATGTCGAGGTCCTTTTCTTTGCTGATACGCCCGGCGTAGAGAAGCTTCAGCGAACTCCCCTTGCCGTCGTAGCGGTCCCAGATGGCCGGGTCGCGCTTGGCGGAGTTGAACAGCTCCATGTCGACGCCCCAGGGGATGAAGCGGACCAGGTCAGCCCTGACGCCGTGGGCCGCGAGGTTGTCCCGCGAGGCGATGCTGGGGGCGAATATCAGCTCCATGCGCTCGTAAAACCATTGGACGAACTTGGAGGCCGCGGTGGCCATCGAGTCGTCGCCGGTGAGGACGCGAACGTAGTCGGTGAGCTCGGTGTGGTAAGTGCCGACGAAGGGCAGGTGCAGTATCTTGGCGGTCAGCAGCGCCGCCAGCCCCATCGTCCCCGGGGTGGCGGCGTGGATCGAGGTGAACTCCTCCGCCTCACACCAGTCGAGGACGTCCAGCAGGCTCGGGAAGCGCATCTTAGTCTCGGGGTACTCGGGGACCGCGATCTCCGCGACGCTCTGGAAGTGCTTGACGTTGCCCTCGAAGCTCGTTTCTTCAGGGCCGGCCTTGACAATGTACATCTCGGCTCCGGCCCGCCGCGCCTCCTCGGCCATCTGCTTGACGACGATGGCGACGCCGTTGACCTCGTCGTAGGTGTCGGTGAACATCGCCACCTTCCTCTTGCTGCGCAGCCGCATGTGCTCGGGCAGGTAGACGCGGTTGACCTCGTCGATCAGCCGGTTGCTGGCGCTGGTGGCGCCGTAGGCGGAGTAGTAGGGGAGCATGAAGAAGTGCGCCGTGCCGATAGCGGGTACGATATCGAGCACATTCGAGAGCCTCACCTCCCCGGCCGCCTCGAGCAGCTCGCCGGCGAGGCGTGCCACCACCCTGTTGCCCACGTCGCTTAGGAAGCTGTAGACCCCGAGGTTGACCACGTCCTTGTCCTCGGGGAGCGGCTCGAACAGCAGCTTCTTGTGCTCCGGCTTGATCCTGATCAGCTCCTTGGCCTCCTCCTTGATCATGGTGAGGATCCGGTAGGGGCTGGTGTCGGGCTCGGACAGGCCCAGCTTCTTCTTGATCTTCCGGATCACCACGTCCAGAGTGCTCGGCTTGGCCGACTCGTCGTCGAACAGGATCTTCATGACCATGTAGTGCAGCGAGTCGCCCCGGGAGGGCTTGTAGGCCCCCAGGACGTTGACGATGTAGTTGTAGGCGACGCGGTAGATGTTGTGCGCCAGCGTGTGGGAAGTGCCGATGGTGCCCTCGACCCGCGACTCGCCGCGCCGCACGGCGTCGAAGAACTCCTCGATGGCGTCCACCCTGGGGACGGCCGTGCACGTGGTGGCGATCAGCATGCCGCCGTGGTCGTCGCTGCCTGCCGTGCAGTTCTTGCGCCACGGCTCCTCGCCGACCGGCTCCAGGCCGTGCTTTTCGGCCAGCCTATATATCGTCTCCCTGTCGAGGCGCTCCAGCAGCCGGCGGATAGTCAGGTTCTGCGGCTTGGTGCGCGTGCCGTTGAGAACCTCCATATTCTTGAACAGCAGCAGGCACTGCTCGAAGCGGTCTATGTCCAGCAGCCCGTTCATCACATAGAGCGGGTGGGCGAGGACGTGGAAGATGCCCTCGTCGTTGAGGTAGGCTACCAGCTCGAAGACGTTCTCGCGCAGCCGCATCGTCTCGGCGTGTTGCGCCTCGTCTATCCCCAGGGTGATGACGTCGATCTTGCAGCCGTTGTCCGGAAAGTAGGTAGCCAACTCGCAGCCGAGGACGACGCCGGGCAGGTGAGCGATCTCCAGGCAGCCATCGATCGCGTTGTGGTCGGTGACGGTGACGAACTGCATGCCCCGCTTCTTCGCCAGCTCGTATATCTCGATCGGCTCGGTGAACGACTCGGGGCAGCCTATCTTGCGCAGGAACCACTCCGACGGCTCCCCCGAGAACTTGGAGTGGACATGAGGGTCCAGCTTGCTAAGCTCTCGCTCCATTTTCTCCCCGTAGTTTCCCTTTGCCACAGCCTCCCGGCCGCGCCGATTTCCGCCTTGCGCGAAGAGCCAGATGCTATCAGAACCTCCGCACCCGCGCAACGGACGCCTGCCAGCCGGGGCGCACGGCACGTCCGGTAAAATCCACATAGCCTATCGACGAAGCTCAAAATTTATACCCACTATCGGCCGACAGGAATGTCGGCGCTCCCGAAATGGACACGTTGCTGCCGACAGTAATGCCGGTCCCCTCAAACCAGGAGCGTGGACATTCGGTTCCAGGCAAACCGCACCGAAAACTTCGCGCTCGCCTCAGGCGAATTGGTTGATCCTGTCGATCATGCGGCGCAGGCGACCGAAGCTCCTGCGGTCGAAGCGAAAGACCAGCCTCGGCAGCTCCGGGAACTCGATTTCGCCGTCGGCGTCCGCCTCGCCGGTCAGGGCCTCGCGCTGCTCGATGCGGCCCTGCGGCACGATGGCGCCGAAATCTCGGTTGAGCCCGATGAGCTCCGCGTCGCGCAGCGGCCGCTCGAGGCGCAGCACCATGCGGTCGCCGACCCAGCGCTGCGAGTGGTAGTTGCGGTAGAAGCCGGTGATGATGCGCACCGCCTCGTCGACATCGTAGGTAATCGACCAGAGGTAGAGGTCGTCCTTGGATATGAAGCCGTTCCTGAGCTGGCTGGTCTGCATGAAGCGCAGCCACTTGGTCCAGTAGTTCAGCTCCGGCACGTCGATCATCACTATCGGCAGCATAGGGCTCTTGCCGCATTGGATCAGCGTCAGCAGCTCGAACGCCTCGTCCAGAGTGCCGAAGCCGCCGGGGAAGAGCGCCAGGGCGTGGCTCTCCTTGATGAAGGTCAGCTTGCGGGTGAAGAAATACTTGAAGTTGATCAGCTTCTCGTCGCCCGCAACCACCTCGTTCGCCTTCTGCTCCCACGGCAGGTCGATGTTGAGGCCGAAACTGCTCCGCGCGCCGGCGCCCCTGTTAGCCGCCAGCATGATCCCGTCACCAGCTCCGGTCATCACCATGAAGCCGTGCTCGGCAATGCGCAGCGCGAACTCGCTCGCTGCCCGGAACGACTCGGAATCCGGGGCCGCCCGGGCCGAGCCGAACACGGTTACCTTGCGCCGCTCGCGGTAGGGCGAGAAGACACGGAAGCTGTGCCGCAGCTCCCTGGCCGCGGCGCTGGCGATCTTCCAGTCGAGACGCTCGACGTCCTCCTGCAGCATCTCGACTACCCTCTCGATCTCCCGGCGTGCGTATACCAGGTTGGGGTTGTCACGAAAATCGGCGAGCAGGAGATCGATCTTTTTCGCCAGCTCGCTGCCCGGCGGGGAGCTGCCCCCCGCTCTCCTCTTCTTGCTCATCTCTCAACTTCCTGCGATTCCATGATATCTGGAGCGATGTACCAGTTGCGGCTGCAGCTCGGCTCCAGCGTGCCGCACCGCCTCAGATAGTCTATTACTATTTCCCGTACTTCCAGCTCCGCGCGGGAAACGACAGGGCATCCGGCAAACATCCCGTACCCGTCTCCACCCACGAAGCGGTAGCTGTTGATGGCAGCGGTGAAGGTTTGCTCCGGTCGTATCGGCCTGCCTCGATAAGCCAGGTCTCGCACCCGCTGCCCCTTGGGCCGCGTCGGATCTATGCGATAGCTGACGCCTTCAGCGAAATCCACGCAGCCGGGATAGATCTCCTGGTCGGTGACGACCTCGAGCACCCCAACGGGCGTCAGCTCGATGCCGTCGTAATAGCGGGCTGCATGTTCCAGGGCCGCGCGAATTGTCTCCCCGTTAATCTCAACGGCCAGTAGCTGGTCGTCGTAGCGATAAAGGGCGTATACCTGCCGCAGTGTGATCGGCCCGGCTGGTATCTCGAACTGCTCGCCAATCGGAGGCGCCGCGAACGAGACATCCGCCTCCGTCGCCTCCAGCTGCGCGGTCTGCAACAGATCCGCCAGCGCCGTATCGCGAAAGAGGCCGTTTCCCGAGCTGAGCGGTTCCGCGGTTGCCCCTACCACATCGTTCAGGTAGCTTTCCGTCAGCTCGTGGGCTTCAAGCACCTCAGCAACGACCTCCGGATCGGGCTCGATCTCCTCCGTAACTGGGATGCTTCGTCCCGATCTGCCCGTCACGCGCCAGCCGCCCTCACCGTCGGGTTCAAGATCGACATCGATCCGGATGACACGCCGGCCGTAAGGAGGGCATGTGCAGGCGAAGGTCCCGCCGATCTGTTGCGGTTCGATGAGGTCATGGGTATGGCCGGTCAGCAGCAGGTCGATACCCTCGATCTCTGTGGCCAGCTCGTAGGCCATGTTCTCCTCGGAATTTGTGAATCCTTCATCGCTATCAGGGTCACCCTCGAATCCGAAGTGGGCCAGAGCGATAACCAGATCGCAATTCCGCGGTCCACGCAGCGAGGGGATCCATACCCTCGCCATCCCGACCGGATCGTTGAACACCAGGCCGGCGTAGTGCTCCGGCACCTCCCAGCTCGGGATCGCAGGCGTCGTCAGACCGATTACGGCGATGCGGACGCCGGCGCGCTCGACTACCTCGAACGGTAAGAAGACCCTCTCGCCGGTGATCTCATCTATTATGTTCGCTGAGAGGAACGGGAATTCGGCCTCCTCTTCGGCGGCGCGCAGGACACCCAGCCCATAGTTGAAATCGTGGTTGCCGACGACCATCGCATCGTAGCCGAGCAGATTCATCGCCCGCATCATCGGGTTGGGCAAACCCTCCTGCACGCGTTGAGTATAGAAGAGCAGCGGCGAACCCTGGATAGTATCGCCGCCGTCCAGCAGAATCGTGTTCGGATTTTCCTGCCGCACGCGGCGGATAAGCGTGCCGACTTTCGCCAGCCCAAATTCGGCCGGCTGCGCTGAGAAGTAGTCGTAGGGCAAAATATGACCATGCAGATCGCTGGTGAAAAGGACTGTTATGCGGACGGAAGCGTCCTGGGCCGCACCGGCGGCGATGGTCAGTATCGCAGCGGCGGCAACCGCAAGCGCGGCATGCGTTCTCCTCATCGATCCTACCCCTTATAGGTTCTTACATTAACGATTTACCACACCCGGGCTCCTTGTCGCCCCATGCGCCAAAGGTCAACCATATTGCGTCCCGCACCCACTACCGAGTCGGACTACATTCCAAACTGTTCCCTACCCCGCCTGCCGCAACCTGTGCCTATGAAAAACCAAACACCGGTTGCACCGCTGGCCTGGGTAATGGTTGTGTGATATACTATTACCAGCATTTCGTGGAGTAAACAGATGAAAAGAATGGCCTTAGCCTTGGTCGTCTGCGTTGTCTTCGCCGTTGCACCGGCCCGCGCCGATATCATCGTACTGACAAACGGCAACATACTGCACGTCGACGACGCGGTCGAGGAGGGCGAATTCGTCGTCTTCTACATCTTCAACGGCAGGATGGCGATCGAATTGGCGGCCGTCGAGCGGATCGTGAAGACCGATACGCGCGCCTCGGAGCCGATCCCGGGAGTGCTCAGCGCCAGCGGCGGCATAGCCTCCGCCGCGATCGGCGGGCAGAGGAGCGCCGAGTTACTCGGCGACGCGGCGTTAGGATCCGAGACGGGAGCAACCGATGACCGCGAATCCGAGGAGCTGGTGCAGTTCTACATCCAGCAGAAGCAGGGCCTGGAGCGCGAGATCTACTTCTACGAGCAGCAGATTCAGACGCTCCGGAGCGTGATCTACGCCAACTCGGCGATCTTCTCCGACACCAGCGAACAGCGCCGGCAGCTCGCGGAGATGGAGGAGCAGTTGCGGGAGAGCGAGGATCGCCTGAACCAGCTGGTAGACGACGCCCGCCGCGCCGGCCTCTCTCCGGGCGACCTGCGGACGATAATGGACGCCACCTTCATCCCCGAGGAGACCGAAAGCCGCCAGGTTTCGGATGAATACGACGAGCTCGGCCGCAGGTCCGACCTCGTAATAGGTGAGGAAGAAGAGAGAACGCGCAGCCGCGCAACAGAGGACGACGAAGACCGCAGGAGCAACGACGGCCGGCCGCGGCCCTAATCCGCATGAAGTAAGGTCCCACCGAAGTGCCAAGGATATGGATCGGCTGCTGGGACTCGAATTATTTTCCGGGGAGAAACGGAAATCCTTGGCAATAAGTCAGAGACCCTCGATTGCCGACGGCTCTTCAGGGAACCGACCGGTGCCGCCGATACCTGCTCGTTGTCCGGATTCGGTGTGCGAGCGCGCCATCGAGCCTTTCGCCGCCGCCCTACGCCAGGGCTCAGGCGTAGACCGGCCGCGACGAAACCTGCATGTCGCTGATGCTCTGACCCTTCTTGACGTTAAGCTGCACGGTGTTCCACCTGCCGCAGCCCGAGCAGCGGGTCTGGTATGAGCTGTAGGTGGCACCGCAGGCGGTGCAGATGAACTCCGCCTCGAGAATCCCGGACGAGCGAATCAGTGTGCGGAAGGTCTCGGCGGCCTGCTCGCTTTCGCCTTTGCGCGACTGTATCTTCCCCATGAAGTAAAGCATCACCGGGGCGTACTCGAACTCGCTGTCGATCTCCTCGAAAATGGCGATGGCGCGGTCGATCATCTCCAGGCGGTAGAACAGCTTTCCCAGCAGCAACCTCGCCAGCAGGCCTTCCTCCTCCTCGGAGATTACCTTGTGGTACATCTCTATCGCCTTGTCCGGTTCTCCACTGTCGAGGAAATAATTCTCCAGCCAACCGAGCAGTATCGGAGCCTGGGTTGCTTCGTAACCGCTGAGCCAAGCCTGTACGGCCTTCTCCTCGCTCCCCTGCTCCAGGTAGCACTCACCCAGCTTCAGGTGCGCGGGTCGGAAGGCCAGATCGCGACCAATTATCCCCTCCAGTATGCTCGCCGCCGCCTGCAGCTCGCCACCCTCTTTCTTCAGCATCGCCACTTCGTACTCCAGCCCGCTGAGCAGCGCTGCCTCCTCCTGGCGCCGCTCGCTGTGGGATACCAGGGGTATCAGGTCGCGCTGCAACGCTAGGGCCCGGTTCCAGTCGCGCTCCTCGATCAGCATGTCGCGCAGCTCGCGGTAGATGGCGTTGTTGCCCTTCGGAGAGATCTCGATGATCTTCTCCAGCATCTCCTTCGCCTTGGCGGAGTCAGCGGCGGCACGGTAGTCTATGGCCAGCTCGTGCAGCACCTTGACGTTGTTCTGGCTCAGGCTCAGCGCCTGCTGGTGCAGGCTGATGCCCCGCTGGTGCTTGCCGGTGTTGCGCAGCAGCTCGCCGAACTTGATAAGCGTGCGGAAGTTGTCCGGATCGATGGCCAGTATCTCCTCGAAGAAGACGGCGGCCGACATGGTGTCGCCCTTCGAGATCGCCTCGATGCCATAGTAGTACTTTTCCTCCACTCGCTTCATCGACCTGGAGAGCTTGCCAGACGGCGAGAAGAAGGCTACCACCGCCTTGGCCATCATCCAAAGGGCGGAAGCCAGGAAGCCAGCGGCCAAGCAAACTCCCACCGTGATCCACAGCGGAACGGAGGCCGTGCCGATCCACGGGAAACGTATTTCGCCGCTGGCCTGGTTCAGGTTGATGAAGGTAATCAAGTAATAGAACACCGCGAACAGGATGGCCAGCTTGATCACCGAGGAGATCTTCATCGCCGAAGCTCCCTGTATTCGTCTTGGTGTACAATTTTACACTCCCGTCACGACTATCTCAACCTGCAAACACCCCCTCGCCCTTTCGCCCTCTTGCCCCTTCGCCCGCTCCTGATACTCACCGCCGCTTGACCACCCTCGGCCCTCGACCTTAGAATGCCGCCGGCTTCCGTGGCGTCCCGAGTCCGGGCGCCTCCGCTTAACCGACGAATCACGTCAGGGGTTCGAAACCGTGCTCGGCAGCGCTCGACGACGGCAGATGGACCGCGGCGGCTCGATCGCGCTCGCCGCGGCAGCGGCCCTCTTCCTTGCAGCCATCCCACCCCTTGCCCAGGAAGAGGACGGGGAGCAATTCCAGGTGGAGCTTGGCAGGAGCGCCGAGGAGTACTTCAACATCGGCAACTGGTACTCCGAGCGCGACCAGCACTTCCGGGCCATCGCCTACTACAGGGCTGCCGTCGAGCGGCGCGAGGATTTCGCCGAGGCCTGGATCAACCTCGGCGCCTCGCTGCGCGCCATCGACCGCTACCAAGAGGCCATCGACGCCTACCGCACCGCCATCGATCTGGACTGCGAAGAGAACTTCGTCTACCTGAACCTCGGCAACGCCCTGGTGGCTGCCGGCCGGCTGCGCGAGGCGGTGCTGCAGTTCCGCACTTTCGTAAACCTGGAGCCGTACGACCCGGACGGCTACGCCAATCTGGGCCTCACACTCCTGCGGCTAAGCGACCACGCCGAGGCGGCCGCCGCTTTCGAGCGCCTCCTGATCCTGCGGCAGGACGATGTATACTTCCTCTACCAAGCGGCCCGCTGCTACGCGCTGCTCAGCCGATACGAAGAGGCGACCGAAAAGCTGCGCCGGGCGCTGCGCCTCGACCCCAACCTGCGCGCTTTCTTCCTCAACGACGACGACTTCCGTGGTTTCCGGCGCTCATCACAGTACCGACAGTTGCTCGCAGAGATCAGCCCCTGAACAGGGACAGACACCCGCCTTCCATATCGTCCCCGATTCATTATGAAGTGCTTACGTCCGAAGAAATATCTGTCTGGCTTTATTCTTCTACGAAGCGGGGTTTCGTCGTGCGCCGGCTTTCACGGGATCGCCTCGCGCCGGTCTCCTCCATCATGTCGACAAGCTGCGAGGCATGCGCCTCGACGAATTCGAACGCCTGCTCGATGCTGGGGAAGTACCCCCTGAGTCGCTCCGCGATATCTTCGAGCCCCTCTTCCGAGATGTCCCAGTCGCGCTCCTCCAGCGCGTCAACAATGATATCCCTTGCCTGATCGAAATGGTCCACTTGACCCAACCCCGATATTGACGTGGCTCACACTTCTTATAAACTATCAACCGCACAATGGCAACGAGGCACCGAACATTGGCCAGGCAACGGGACAGCTCTGAAGCGCCGGCCCGCAGGGCGATCCTGCTCCTCTCCGGCGGCGCCGACAGCACACTGGCGATGCAGTTGATGCTCGAGCAGGGCATCGAGCTGCTGGCGCTGAACTTCAGGACCTGCTTCTGCACCTGCAGCCGCGACGGCTGCGGAGCCGGCCTGCGGGAAACCTGCGAGGGCCTCGGCGTACCGCTGCGCTCGATCTTCCTGGGCGACGACTACCTGCGGATGATCGCCGAGCCGCGCTTCGGTTACGGCAAGGGGATGAATCCCTGCATCGACTGCCGCGTCCTGATCCTGCGCCGGGCGCGGGAGGCGATGCTGGCCGAGGGCGCGAGCTTCGTGGTCACCGGCGAGGTTGTCGGCCAGCGGCCGATGTCGCAGCGGATGCAGCAGCTGAATATCATCGAGAGGGAAAGCGGCCTGCGGGGGCGTCTGCTGCGCCCGCTCTCGGCCAAGCTGCTGCCGCCGACCTACCCCGAGCTGGCCGGCATCGTGGACCGCTCCGGGCTCCTGGCGATCCAGGGCCGCTCGCGCAAGCCGCAGATCGAGCTGGCCCAGAAGCTGGGCTTCCACGAGATCCCCTGCGCCTCAGGCGGCTGCCTGCTGACGATCCCGCGCTACGCCGAAAAGGTGCGGGACCTCTACAGCCACGCCGACGGCGGCGTGCCCGGCGTCAACGACGCCAAGCTTCTGAGGGTTGGCCGCCACTTCCGCTTCTCGCCCGAATACAAGGTGGTAGTGGGCAAGGACCACAGCGATAACCTCGCCCTCGGCGCCCTGGCCCAGCGAGATGATCTCGTCTTCAGCCCGCCCGAGGAAATCAACGGTCCGGTAGTCCTCACCCGCGGGCGAGTGCCCGCTTCGCAATGGCCGCGCATCGCCTCGCTGCTGCTGCGCTACGGTGACATCGATCCCGGAGAGCGGGTGGAAGTCAGCGTACGAAGGGGCGTGGACGGCCTTCTGGACACCGTAACGGCCGAAGCGATGCCCACTGACGAGCCGCCGCGCTACCTGCTGTGATGAAAAGGCCCTCGTGCATCCTGGCAATCGACACCTCCTCGCCCCGAGGCAGCGCTGTCCTGGCCGCGGGGGGCCGGCCGTTGGAGTTGCTCGCAGGCGGCGAGCGTGAAACCTACTCCTCGAGGCTCTTCCGCTGGCTGGAGGAGCTTGCGCGGCGCCTCAAGGACGGCTTCGCATCCCTGGACGGCATCGCGGTCGCCGCCGGCCCCGGCTCCTTCACCGGACTGCGCATCGGGGTGGCGGCCGCCAAGGGGATCTCCCTCGCCGTCGCCTGCCCGCTAATCCCCTTCTCCACGCTCGAGGCGGCGGCCCTGGCCGCCGGCGAGGGGCCGGCCCTCCGCCGCCCCATACTGGCCGCCGGCCGCGGCGAGGTCTACACGGCCGCCTACCGCGTAGGCCGCGGCGGGCTCGAGGCGGTCGCGGAGGAGCAGGTTGTGGCGCCGGCTGCGCTCGAACTCGACGCCGCCGACGAGCCGATATTTCTCTTCGGCAGCGGGCTGCCGCTCTGCCGCCAAAGGCTGCGCGGACTCGCACCGCCGGGCTCGGTCTTCGACGACGCCCAGCCGGCACTGGCCGAAGCTATGGCAGAGGAGGGGATGCGCAGGCTGCGGCGCGGCGAGGGCGTCGGGCCCGCGGAGCTGAGGATGAACTACATTCGGCTCTCCGACGCCGAGCTCAAGGCCCGGAAACGCCGATAATCCGTTGCCGCGCAGCCCTCGTTTCCCCTTGCCCCAGGTTGCCGCTTATGCTAGACTCCGGCGCTCCAACGCGGCGCGAAAAAACCTGTTACCTGAATCAATGCAGGGGAGTAACACGATATGGACACCAAACACCTGTTCACGTCCGAGTCGGTCACCGAGGGCCACCCGGACAAGGTAGCCGACCAGATCTCCGATGCGATCCTGGACGCGATGATCGCCGACGACCCGAACGCGCGCGTCGCCTGCGAATGCCTGGTGTCGACCGGCCTGGCACTCGTCTCCGGCGAGATCACAACCACAACCTACGTCAACATTCCCACAGTGGTGCGGGAGACGATAAAGAACATCGGCTACGACCGCGCCGACTACGGCTTCGACGGCCGCACCTGCGCCGTCCTGGTCAGCCTCGACAGCCAGAGCCCCGACATCGCGATGGGCGTTGATCCCGGCGGCGCCGGCGACCAGGGCCTGATGTTCGGCTACGCCTGCGACGAGACGCCCGAGCTGATGCCCGCCCCCATAATGCTGGCCCACAAGCTGGTGCAGCGCCTGGCCGACGTCCGCAAGGACGGGGTCCTGGATTGGGTGTGCCCCGACGGCAAGAGCCAGGTCACCGTCGAGTACGACGAGCTGCGGCCGGCGCGGGTCGACTCGGTTGTCATCGCCACCCAGCACGCGGCCGACGTCGAGCACCCGCAGATCGAGAAGGAGATCATCGAGCACGTCATCCGGCCGGTAATCCCCGAAAAATGGCTTGACGGCCAGACGAAATACTACGTCAACCCGACCGGGCGCTTCGTCCACGGCGGACCGATGGCCGACTGCGGCGTCACCGGCCGCAAGACGATAGTCGACACCTACGGCGGCTGGGGGCGGCACGGCGGCGGCGCCTACAGCGGCAAGGACCCCAGCAAGGTGGACCGCAGCGCCAGCTACATGGCCCGCTACATCGCCAAGAACATAGTCGCCGCCGGCCTCGCCCAGCGCGTCGAGGTCCAGCTGGCCTACGCCATCGGCATCGCCGACCCCGTTTCCGTCTGGATCGAAACCAACGGCAGGACCGAGGTGGAGGACACGGTGCTGCGCCGCGCCATCCGCGAGGTCTTCCCCCTGACGCCGAAAGGGATGATCGAGCACCTCGACCTGCGGCGCCCGATATACCTCAAGACGGCCGCCTACGGCCACTTCGGCCGCGACCTCGAGGAGTTCACCTGGGAAAGAACCGACAAGGTGGACGAGCTGCGCAAGGCCTGCGACCTTTAGCTACAGAAACATACCGGTAATCACTGGGAGTGAAAGATGCAATACGACGTGAAGGACCTGAATCTATCCGACGCTGGCGCGACCAGGATCGAGTGGGCCGCCAAGAACATGCCGGTCATCCGCTCCATCGCCCAGCGATTCGAAAAGGAGAAGCCGCTGCAAGGCGTGCGCATTAGCGCCTGCCTGCACGTCACCGCCGAGACCGCCAACCTGATGCTCGCCCTCAAGGCCGGCGGCGCCGAAGCGGTCCTGTGCGCCTCCAATCCGCTCAGCACGCAGGACGACGTGGCGGCCAACCTCGTGCGTGAGCACCAGATACCGGTTCACGCGGTCAAGGGCGAGGACAACGAATCGTACTACCGCCACATAGCCTCCGCCCTCGACCACCGGCCGCAGATCACCATGGACGACGGCGCCGACCTGGTGACCGCGGTCATCAGAGAGCGCAGCGACCTGATCGACGACCTCGCCGGCAGCACCGAGGAGACGACGACCGGCGTCATCCGCCTGCGCAGCATGGAGAAGGAAGGGATCATCACCTTCCCCGTGATCGCCGTAAATGACTCCCGCACCAAGCACTTCTTCGACAACCGCTACGGCACTGGGCAGAGCACATTGGATGGCATCCTGCGCGCCACTAATTCACTCTTCGCCGGCATGGTGTTCGTCGTCTGCGGCTACGGCTGGTGCGGGCGCGGGATCGCCAACGATGCCAGGGGCCTCAACGCCCACGTCATCGTCGTCGAGGTGGACCCCATACGCGCCCTCGAGGCGGCCATGGATGGCTTCACAGTCATGCCTATCGTCCGGGCCGCCGAGGTCGGCGACATTTTCGTCACCGCCACAGGCAACAAAAACGTCATCCGCAAAGAGCACTTCCAGAAGATGAAGGACAACGCCATCCTCGCCAACGCCGGCCACTTCAACGTCGAGCTCGACCTGCCCGGGCTCGATGAACTCACCGTCAACAAGCGCGAGCTGCGCGACTTCGTCGTCGAGCACGAGCTGCCCGACGGCCGCAGGATCAACGTCCTCGCCGAGGGCCGCCTCATCAACCTCGCGGCGGCAGAGGGGCATCCGGCGATGGTAATGGACATGAGCTTCGCCAACCAGGCCCTCGCCGCCGAGTACCTGCACACCAACCGGGGCAAGCTCGAGCCCCGGATCCACGTCCTACCCGAAGAGATGGACAGAGAAATCGCCCGCCTCAAGCTCGAAACTATGGGGGTTCAGATCGACGACCTCACTGACGAGCAGCGGCAGTACCTGGCCGGCTGGCGAGAAGGCACCTGATTCGTCGCGCGGCGAAACCGCTAACCAAGGGCGGTCTGAACTTGTCCGCCGGAGCCTCGACGGAGGCGGATGCCGCCCGCGGAATATCCAAGAAACAGTAGGGGCGTCCTTTAGGGCGCCCGCGGAATATCCAAGAAACAGTGGGGGCGGCCTTTAGGGCGCCCGCGGAATATCCAAGAAACAGTAGGGGCGGCCTTTATGCCGCCCTTTTCAGTTATCTCTCCGGGCAACAGCAGGTGGGACAGACCCGCCAGAGGCGGGCAAGCTCTCCTGTCTGTCACCCACCGCAGGCGGGCACTTATTAAATCCATTCGGACGTTCGTGGTATTCTGTTACGTAGTCAATATCTCTCACAAATCAGGGGCAGCGTTTCGAATAGGCGAGGGATAGCGAGTTGGAGGACCTTGTAAACGCCATCAAGTCGGGCGAGGCACGTCGCTGGCTCGTAGTAATGCCCCACCAATACGCGCTGCAGCGCCTCCGCCGTGAGCTGGCCCGAAGCTGCGGTTGCGTCTTCGGACTGCGCACCACGACATTCCACGGCCTCGTCGAAAGCCTGTCTGCCGGCCTCGACGGCGTCCCCCACTCCGTCTCCAAGGTGGTAGCCGAGGAAGCTGTCGGCAACGTCGCCAAGGAGCTACCCCATGCCGCGCTATCCGAACTCCTGTGCAGCCCGTCGGCCCAGCGGGCCGCGCTGGTAACCATCCGCGACCTCAAGATCGCTGGCGTCACCCCGGACCGCCTCTCCGCTATCCGCGACGACAAGCTTAAGGCCCTCGCCGAGCTGTGGCGACGCTACGACGATATCTTCCGTGATGAGTGGCTCGATCCGGTCGACCGGGAGACGCGGATCATCAACGCCGTAGTCCAGGGGGATACGGAACCACCGGGATTCGATCACCTATGGGTCTCCGGCTTCCCTTATCTCCCGCCCAACCACAAGAAGCTCCTCAGTGCACTCGCGCCCAGACTGCGGTTACACCTGCGCCTCCCCTCCGACGGCGGCTGCACCGAGCTCTTCAGGGATAACGAAGACCTGCTCAGAAGGGCCGAGGAATGGTCTGACGCAATCAGCGAACCTCTGGAAGTCTTCCACGGAGAAGGCCTCGTCGGGAAGCTCCAGCGCCGCCTCTTCGCACCGCTTGCAGATCCGCTCGAGCACGATCCCGAGCGGATTTCAGTCGCCAGTGCTCCCAGCCGCTACGACGAGGTTGAAGCGGCGGCGACGCGGATACTGCAGCTCCTCGATAAGAGCGTGCCGCCCGAGCGAATCGGCCTTACGATGCGCAACATCAGCCCCTACGACCAGTTCGTCCGCGACGTCTTCGGCCGCCACCACATCCCCTACCACTACCGCCGCGGCATCCCGCTCCTGCAGGCGCCATCGGTGCGGCAGGCGATGAAGCTGACCGAGATCGGCCAGCGGCCGTCCCGATTCGACGAGCTCCTCGGCCTCGTCGTCTCCGCGTACACCAAACTCCAGCATAAAAAAGCGATCCGGGACCTGCTCGTCCGCTCTCCGGTCTTCAGCGAGAGCTCCGAGAGATGGCCACAGCGCCTCGAAGCGATAAAACAGAAGAGTGGAGGACAACAAGGCCTCGGCAGCAAAGCTATAGAGGTCGCCACACAGAAGCTCGAAAAGCTTCTGAAGCGCTGCGCCAACCTCTGGAAGGGCCGCGATCCACTCGGAGAACTACGCAGACTAATAAGCGACGTAATCGCTCTACCGCCGGGCACTGATCACGCTCGAGACGACGGCGACCGGCGGGCCCTGCGGCAGCTTCTCGACCTTCTCGAAGGAATCGGAACCCAGCTCGATAGATTGCCCGCCCTCGGCCTCGAGCCGACAACCCATGCCATCGAGCACCTGCGTGAGGAGATACGCACCCAGTCGTTTTCCAAGCCGGTCGCGGAAGTCGACGCGGTCCAAGTCCTCAATTTCTTCGACATGGGGTACAACCGCGTAGATCACCTCTTCGTTATCGGTTTGGATCAGGGCACCGTCCCGGCTCCACCCTTCCGCTCCAACTCGCTGCTCAGCGACTCCGACATCGAGCGCCTGCGCCATGCGGGTCTCGACGAGGATCGCAATCTCCGCGACTCGGGTCGCCTGCGCAACGACGAGGCGCAGGCCTTCCTGCTCGCCCTCGGCGCCGCCCGCCACGAGATCCGCCTCAGCTACCCCGCCATCAGCAGCGACGGCCGCGAAACCTCGCCCTCGCCTTACCTGACCGAGATCGAGCGCCTCCTCGGCATCGAGGGGCAGGAGCCCGAGCTGCTGCCCGGCGCCGACCTGCGCACCATCGAACAGGTCCCTCCTAACCGTCTCGCCCTGCGACGCCAGCTCATCAGGCGCCTCTTCCGCGGCGACCTCGAGCAGGACCGGCTGGCCGTCCCCGTATACAAGCTGATGCTTGCGCGGGACGACGAGAAGCGCTCACTGCAGCGCCTCATCGGCATCCACGAGATCGAGGAGCGGCGCCGCGAAGCCCTCTTCGCGCCGCCTCAAATCCGGCGCCAACAAAGCGACCGCTACAGCGGCCGTATCGAGGACCGCGAGCTGCGGGAGAGAATCCGTGCGAAGTTCGAGAACTCGCTCTGGAGCACCAAGAGGTTCGAGACGTTCGGCAAATGCCCCTTCGCTTTCTTCCTCGAGTACTGCCTCGGCCTCGAGGAACTCCAGCTACCCGCCGAGGAGCCGACGCCCCGGGACGAGGGGAGCCTGATGCACGAGATCGCGAAGCGCTTCGTCGATAAAGCGGATTACCCCCTCCGCGACATCGACGCTTCACTGAAGCTGATGAACACAATCGTCCCCAAAGCGTTCGCTCCCCGCTATCCGGTTTTCAAGCCGGAAGACTATCCCCCGCCCCTTCGCCTTCTGCGCGAGCGGGTCCGCCGCCTCATGTCGCGCTTCGTAGGCCACGAGATGGACCTGGAAGACCGCGTGCCAACCGATGAGCTGGAATCGGTGTTCGGGCCATGCTCCCTGGTACTTCCCGGCAGACGCATCGACTTCGGCGGCCGCTTCGACCGTATAGATAAATACAAGAATCCCCCTCCATGTAAATTGGTGATCGATTACAAGAGGTCAGGTAAGGGGACGAGCTTCAAAGACAGCGTTCGCGGCCACGACCTCCAGCTTCCGCTTTATATACTCGCCGCCGCGATGATCTTCGATATCAAGCCGAGCGACATGCATGCTGCCATCTTCAACCTGAGGGACACCAAACTCCACTACCTCGATCCGAACAAAACGGATAGGCGAATGGATTGGCCGTACTTTCTCGACCTCAGAGACACACCTTCTGGTAACTATGATTGGGGGGACGCGCAGCCCGTGCGGCTCGTCGAGCTGCTCGACGAGATGGTGGCGCAGGTCCTCGACGCCTACTTCCCCGTCGAGGGGCGCAACGGTGCCCAGGTGCCCGATCCCGCCAACCTGGTTGGGCGCTGGCTGGAGACCCCGCCCGAGTTCGAACGGAGCGAGTCGGAATGAGCAGCGGCGAAATCGACTGGTATCCAGATCAGGACGCGGCCCTCGATACCGACGGCGACCTGGTCTTGACCGCCTCGGCGGGCACGGGTAAGACGACGATTCTAGTCGAGAAATTCACGCGCAAGCTATTCGAGCTGATCGAAGAAGCGGGCAGCGGTAACCCGGAAAACCTCGGCAAGTCGACGCTCGGCCGCATAGTCGCCATCACCTTCACCGAACTGGCTGCCGCCGAGCTGAAGAACAAGATCGCGAAAAAGCTCGCCGAGCGCTACTCCGAACGCCGCGAGGACCGACTGCTGCCGCTGATGCGCCAGCTCGACGGCGCCTACATCGGCACCATCCATAGCTTCTGCCGCCGTCTCCTGCGCGAAAACTTCATCGAAGCCGGCCTCAGCCCCGCCTTCAGCATCCTCGACGAAGACGAGGCGGCCGAGCTGCGAATCGAGGCGGCCAGCGAAACGCTGAGCGGCCTGCTCGAGAACGATTCCTACGTCACCGACCTCGCCCTGCACCAGGGCTTCGGTAAACTGCGGGAAGAGATAATCCTGATAATGAAACTACTGCGGAGCGACGGCCTCCGCGACATAGAACCGGAGCGCCAGATCGAGGGCTACCGCGAACGCTGGCGTAAGGAGGCAGTGCCGACTGTCGCCCGGCTCCGCGAGATCGTCGAAGGTATGAAGGACGAAATCTCGGCCATCCATGACTCGGGAACTAAGATCACCAATGCCGCGGGGCAGAAGCTCAACGACATCGGCAAGGCGGCAAGTGATCTTAAACCACTATTTAACCAGCCCGAGCGACTCCTGGACGAAACCTTCAATAGCACCCTTTCGGAAATGAACGGCATTAGACTGATCCCGAACAAGGGATTTGAAGCACTAAAAGATCTCCAAGTGCAGTATCGCCGCCTCTACGACGACGACGACAGGAACCCGGGAAAGAAGAAAAAGGGTAGAAAAGAGAAATTCAGGCTAGATCTTCTGGTCGGCATCGAGGCCGATGCGCCGCGCCTGCGGTCCCTTTTTAAAGTCGCCCGACTATACTTCGAAGCCTACGACGAAAAGAAACGCCGACGCGACTCGCTCGACTTCGACGACCTGCTGCTGCTGGCCCGCGACCTGCTTAAGGACAACAAAGAGATCCGGAAACGCTACTGCAACAAGTTCAAGTATATCTACGTCGACGAGTTTCAGGACGTCAATCCGCTGCAGCGGCAGATCGTCGACCTGCTCTACGAGAGCGGCGTGGGGCGCAGCCTGGTCATCGTCGGCGACGGCAAGCAGAGCATCTACCGCTTCCGCGGCGCCGACGTCCTCAGCTTCGAGGGCTTCGCCGATAAGATCGTTGAAAAGGGCGGCAAACGACTTGATCTGCGTACCAACTTCCGCAGCCACCCGGCGCTGATCCGTTCGTTCAACGCCATCTTCGGTCCGCTGTTCACGCGGGAACGGGAAAGCAACCGCTTCCAGACCGAACCGAGCGACATGGAGGCGCACCACAAGGGCAATCCCAGCGAGCTCCGCATCGAATGGATCAAGATGGCCGAGCCCGACGACCGGCGCGAGGGGATGCTGATCGCCGGCAGCATTATGCGCATGGTCAATAGCAGCAGAACGAAGAGAAACACCAAGCCGATCGGCTTCGGCGACATCACCGTCCTTCTCGCTGCCCAGAGCAAGCTCCCGGAGTACGAGGAGGAGCTGCGCAGGCACTCGATTCCCTACATAGTCGTCGGCGGCAAAGGTTTTTACCGGCAGCGGGAAATCTGGGACGTCGCCTCCTACCTGAAACTCCTCTGGTTCCCGGAGGACGACTACGCGCTCGCCGCCGTCCTGCGCTCGCCGCTCTGCCTGCTCTCCGACGAAACTCTCTACCGCCTCGCCGAAGCACGCACGCTCAACGGAACCGCCCTCTTCGAAAGCGACCTGCCCATCGACATGCCCGAAGATGAAAACGAACGCTTCGCGATTATGCGCGAGCTGGTCAGCCGACACCGCGCCGCGCTCGACCGCTGCAGCAGCGCCGAGATCATCGAAGACTTGCTCGAGGAGACCGGCTACGAGGCGGTCCTCCTGGCCCGCCCCGGGGGCGACCAGGCGGCCGCCAACCTGCGCAAGCTGATCGAGACGGCGCGCGCCTACGAGTCCCGCGGCGTCGCCACCGGCCTCGAATTCGCACTCGACTTGGCCAGCAGGCTCTTCGAGAAGGACGACGAGCCGCAGGCGCTGCTGGGCGGCACCGAGGACGGTTGCGTGCAGCTGATGACGGTCCACAAGGCGAAGGGACTGCAGTTCCCCGTCGCCGTCATCCCCCAGCTCCGCTACGCGGGCAACAGGCCGAAAAATCCGATCCTCTACGACTCCCGCATCGGCCTCGGCGCCAAGGCCATCGACACCGATTCCGGCCAGCCGCAGAAGTCGCCGAGCTGGATCTTGGCGTCTGATTCGATCCAGCGCCAGCAGGACGCCGAGCACCTGCGACTGCTCTACGTGGCCATGACACGCGCCAGTGAGTACGTCGTCCTCATCGGCGGCGAGGAACCCCAGAGCAAACTGTACGTCGATCCCTGGGAGAGCCGCCTTGCAGGCCTATTGCCCGACGCCGAAGCGGCCGCCGCCGCAGGCGTCCGGCTGCTGAAGGACGATGAGATCGGCGAACCGGCGTCTAAAAGACGTTCACTAGCGGAGAGATACCCTGGAATCCCGCGTCTCGAAGATATCGCCGTCGACAGTGCGGACCTCGAAGCCGCGAAGAGGATAGTCGAGGCGGCGCTGAATCCCACACTGCATCCGCCCGGCTCGTTCGCCTACGGCGTGCGCAAACTGGTCGAACTGATCCACCCGACCGATGGCGGATATCAGATCGCTGATACCGTCCGGGAGGTCTCGGCGGAGGACGATGAGGACCCCCTCAGCCAGGTCGTTGCGCCGAAGCCGGTTGATGTCGGCCTCGCCGTGCACCGCTATCTCGAACAGGTCGATTACGGCAACGCTCACAGCGGCGCGGAGATCGCCGGTGCGCTCGAGCGTTTCGACCTCGCCTCCGGCGCCGAGGGAGCCGCGGAGCACGTGGCGGCATGGTTGGCGGCAGACGAGGCGAAACGGATCTCCCTGGCGGAAACAGAGCGCGAAGTGCCGTTCACTGTCAAGCTAAGCGACGGTGGTAACGATCTCTACCTTTCCGGTGCTATCGACCTACTCGTTGAGCTGCCAAATGGCGGCCACTGGCTGATTGACTATAAGCACGCCCGGCGCGGCGATACAGAGGCGTACGAACTGCAGCTACGACTCTACGCACTGGCGCTGCAGAAGGCACTCGGCCGCCCCCCGCGACGCACCTCCATCGTCTACCTGCTCGGACCGGAGATAGTCGACATCGAAGCCGGAGAGACTAATCTTAAGGATCTGGAAAAGGAGATCATCGCTGAAGCGGTTCAGGAATGGAGAAATCGGATGGGGATTGAGATCTGCTCGCCGGCCTGACGCTGCGGCGGGTCGACCATCGGCGCCTCCTCCGAGGCCCCGCCTTCAAAAACCTCGGGTAACTCGATAGGAACCGGAATAAAGCAGCCGACGAATATCAGCGCGACCACCGCCGCCAGGATCAGCCGCGGCCTGTCCAGCTTCTCGCTCTCATCCGCCAGCGGCGGGTGTCGCAGCCCCAACAGCGCCACCAGCAGCGCCCAGAACAGCCAGCCGTAATACTGCGTCACCAGCGCCACCACGATCATCGCCACCACCGCCGCCGTCGAGACGAACTGATGCCACCTGCCGAAGACCGCGTAGAGGATATGCCCGCCGTCGAGCTGCGAGACCGGCACGAGGTTTATGGCGGTCACCAGGCAGGCGAACCAGCCGACCATCGCCAGGGGGCTCATGATGATCTCGATGTTGCCGCTCCCCGCGTAGAGACACTCGTTGAGCAGCTTCAGAATCAGCGGCTCGCCCAGCACGAGGAACGATCCGTCGCCCGGCAGGCTCTCGGCCGGCACTACCAAGGCGGTCGCCAGGCCGACGATCAGGATCGGCAGCGCCACGGCGAAGCCGGCCAGCGGTCCGGCTACGCCGATGTCGAATAGCGCCCGCTTGCTCCGTATCGGCGAGCGGATGCGGATCACAGCCCCGAAGGTGCCGAAGATGAGCGGATTCGGCAGGAAGTACGGGAGCGAGGCGTCCAGGCGGTAGCGGCGGCACATGAAGTAGTGTCCCATCTCGTGCGCCGCCAGGAAACCGAGCAGCGCCGCTGCGTAGGCCAGCGTTTGGAACAGCAGCGGCGGATAGAGCATGATGCTGAGCGGATCGTCGATCGCCTCCGGCAGCGCACCGTGCTCCCAAAGGTAGAAATCGAGCACGCTGTTGAAGCCGATGAACAGCGTCGTGGTCAACGTCAGTATAAAAAGCAGGAGGTGGGACCAGCGGCGCCACAGTCGGCGTAGCAGCCCCGGAGGCTTCGGCCGCTCCGCCGGCGGCGCAGCCTGGGGAGCGGAAAGCTGGGTTGCCTCTTCCTGCATCGGATCTGTCTTATTGTTGTAACGCCGCGTGAGCGCGGCTCGACTCGGAGGCGGGAAACGAGGGGGCGTCAAGCGAGCACTATTGAATGTTGGCGAGGTTCTTGCCGGGTTTGAAGCGGATGGTCTTGCCGGGCGGAATTCTGACCTCCTTGCCGGTGCGCGGGTTGCGGCCGATACCTTTTTTCCTGGGCTTTATCTGGAAGACTCCGAAGCCGCGCAGCTCGATCCGCTCTCCCCTCTGGAGCGCGGATTTCATCATCGAGAAGATCGTATCCACAGCCTGCTCCGACTTCACCTTCGTCAGCCCGTCTACACTGCCGGCTACAGCGTTAACGATATCGATTTTGATCATACCGTAACCCTCCTGCTGTAGTACCGAGAAACGCCACTATAGCCACTAACCTATTAAGCAGTCAAGAGAAAACTAAGACAACAAAGCACTTCGCCACATCTTACTGGTCCTCGCGGAGCACCAGGAACAGATGCGGATGCGAAGACGGCAGCATCGTGCGAACCCTCTCGCGCCAGGAAAGCGCTTCCGCGCGCTGTGAAAAGACGCCGACGCAGAGCCGGTAGCAGTCGACGCCGGCCACGCCGACCGGCAGGCAGAACACCGGAGCCTCGAGGGCCCGCAAGGCGTCAAAAGAACTGCGCAGAATCGAGGTATCGCAATCGACCTCAACGGAGAGCGTGAAAGCCCGCATATCGGTGATCAGATCCCGCCAGAGCCCGACGGCACCGTCCAGATCACCTTCCTCGAAGCGGGTCAGTGCCTCCTGGTGGGTCATATAGCTGATCCGCCAGCTCCTCGTAACCTCGGGCTCGGCCGGCTCAGTTTCCGCCGGCGGCTCCTCGGCGGTCTCCTCGAGAAGCTCGATCACCCTGCGAGGGTCGATATACTCACCCCTCTGTTCCCTGTACGCTTCGCTGAGCTCCTCGCCGATCATCTCCCCGAAGTAGCGGTTCTCCTGCAGAAAAATACGCTTGAACTCGACGCCGACGGCAGTGCGAGTACCCTCGATAAGATCAGGACTTTCCTGCACCGCCACAACCACCGGTTCCTCGCTGGCCTGCTCTTCCTCCTCCGGAGGCGGAGATCCACAGCCCGCCGCGAGCACCAACAGCGCAACGGCCAGGACTCTCTTCAGGAGATCCTTCATCGGAGCTACCTTCGGCTCACAGGAAAATCCGTCAGCGAGCGGCGCCCAGCTGCTGGACCTTCCGCCTCACCCGCGGACCGACCAGCGGCCCGTCGTTAGATCCCAGCGTCGCCGTCTCGAACTCCAGCGCGCGGCGGTAGTGGTTCAACGCCTCCGCGTTGTAGCCGATATTCTCGTAGCAGAGGCCCAGAAAATATTCTGCCGTACCCTGATTGATTCCCGGTCCGTCACCCAGCTCCACGCGCCGTAGGTAGGCTATAGCGTCCTCCAAGGCACCAAAGTGAGCTTGGGCCAAGCCGATGTTCAGCAAACCCAGTTGTTCCGACTCGGCGTCCCCGTTCATTGCCGTCTGGAGTGATATAGCGGCGATGGCGGCGTTGTAGCAGAAGTGCTGCGAGAACAGGGGCAGGAGTACCGGCGAGCGGCCTAAGGTCAGCGTGCGCATGCCGCCTCCGGACCCGGAAAGCAGGTCGAGAGCGATTGTGTCGCCGGGATTTTTACCCTCGACAGCCTCGATCACCTGACGAAAGCCGGCTACTGGTGAGCCATCCACCGCGGTGATAACGGCGCCCGCCTCAATCCCAGCCTCGGCGGCCGGGCTGCCCGGCTGCACCGCGATCACCGCCGTTCCTTCGTGAATCCGGGTGTCGACGGCCCTGATCCCCAGCCAGGCCTTCGTGAAAGCGAACTCGTGGTCCAGGCGCTCCCCGGCCCGCTCCAACTGAGCCGGGTCGTCCAAATCTATAACGAAGACGTCGGGATAGTCGCTTTGGATCCCGAACAGGAAAAAGCGGAACCTCAAACCGAGGCGCCGCTCCTGGAACACCGACACTGCCAGGAGACTAGCGTTGAGGTCCCGCATGGCAACGCGCGCGGCGCGTGCTACTTCCCGCTGAGTCTCGGTGTCGCCGGACTGAGTGAGCGATCTGGCGAAATCCGACAGACGATCCTCCACACCCATGTCACGCAGCAGGTCCCTGACCGCCGCGTCATCTGGCCAGATTATCCTTAAGGTCGAGACGTCCTCAAGTATTCCTCGCAGGCGCTGGCTCGCCCCGGTTCGCAGCTCCTCGTCCTCGAGGTCACGAAAAACCTCACCCAGATAGACCAAAGCGGGCTGTAGGTTTACCAGGACTTCAGTCCTGCTGCCATGGCGGACGACTGCGTCGGTGCTGAAGCTGCCGGCACCGTGCAGAACCTCCACTCGATACTCGCCCGAACAGAGCTGCTCGAAATTGACTTGACCGCTCTCCTGCTCCAAGCCGTTGAGCAACACCCGCGCGTCGGCCGGAACGCCGCTGAGCACCAGAGTCCCTTGACTCGGCTCCAGAACCACCGGCCCAGACAGCCTCAGATCGGTGGGCGCGTCCACTTCGAGCCGCACGCGCGATGGCGCGAAGCACTCCTTTTGCACTACAAGCAGGTGGCGGCCCGGTTCGACATAGGGAACCGGCAGCTCCGCGGAGATCGCACCCAGCTCTACTTCTGCAAACTCCGCCGCGGCAGCGTAATCCTCGCCGGCTACTCCCGACGATACGCCTACCAATTCCCCGTCGAGCAAAACCTCCGCACCCGGCGGAGAAGTCCGCACGAACACTGTAGCCGTGGTCCTGGCCAGCGTCAGGTTCAGCTCCATGGTTTCGCCGGCTCGTATCTCAACCTCCCGCTCGATGGCTGCGTATCCCCTCAGCGTCACCCCAACGGCGTAGCTGCCGCCCAAGAGCACCATCGGCTCCCCGCCGCTCACGCCCACTTCGGCTCCGTCCACCGTCACTGCGGCGCCGCTTGGCTGCGTCGTCACCGCCAAGAGGCCGACCAGTTCGGACCTCACCTCCTCGAAGTACTCCTGGATCGAAGGAGAGGCCAACTCCTCGCTTAGAGCATAGGTCGGAGCGAAACGAATCAGGCTGCGGAAATCGACAGCCGCCGATTCCGTCTCGGCTAAGTTGAAGTAGGCCACGGCCCTGTACTCAAGGGCCAGTGGGTAGACAACAAGCTCTTCCTCACCGGCGTCCGTTGATTCCTCGATCTGGCCTTGCATAGCCTCGATGATGGCCGTCATCACTTCGATACAGCCCTGGAAATCGAAATCCTCGTATCTGCGCCTGCCCTCCTCGAACTCCCGCCGTGCCGAGCTCTCCTCCTCCTGCGCTCGAACCGGCCCTGCGTTCAGCAGAAGAAGCAACACTAGCGTCAAACCCACTACGAGGACGAACTTACTTTGCCTACCGCACCGCATAGCGCTCCTCAGTGAAAGCGAACGGCGTTTAGTTGCCGTCGGTCTACAACTATCACGGCTCCGCTGGCGTCGACGACCAGGCCGCGCGGGTCCCTTACCGCCTCGCCGTAGGCCAGCAACGCCAGCTCTTGCCCGCTCGCGTCGACGACGACTACCGAGTTCTGCCTGCGGTCGAGGACGTAGAGATTATCGGCCTCATCGATGGCGATGTAGCGGGGGTCGCGCAGCTCGAAGCCACCGATCCGCGGGCCGACCGTGCGCAACGGCCGGCCGGCCGGATCGTAAACCTTAATCCTCCGGTCGCGCCCCTCCAAGACATACACGTTGCCGAGGCTGTCGGCTGCCATGTCGCGAACATCCCGGTACGTATCGCTGCGGAATATCCCACCGTAGCTCAAGTCGTTAGCGAATCTGTGAATCTGATTCACCCGGTCGTCCCAAAGATATAGATCTCCGCGTGGCCCGATGCAGAATGCCCGTACCGAAGTCAGGCGCTGCGCGCTCTCACCGGAGCCGATAACCGCCACCACCGGACCACCGCGCCAAAGCTGCCGATTGGCGAGTATAAACCTTCCACCCCACGGTCCGACCTTGACCATCTCAGCCCGCCGCACCGTTTCGCTAGCCACTTGCCTACCCGATGGGTCGAATTCCAGCACCTGGTTCAGCCCCCTGTCAGCCAGAAAGAATCCGCCATCGCCGCCGGCAACCAGGTAGATCGGGTCGTCAAGCCGCTGCGAGGCATGGAGGGAGAAGGAGAAGTCGTGCCGGTACTGCTCGATACCGGCCTCTCGGCTGAAATGCAGGCGGTAGAGCAGCGTCAGGCGGTCCAGGGCTCGCTCGGCCAGTGGCGAGTCGGGGAATCCGTTGCGCACCTGCTGGAACTCGACCATCGCCTGCAGCATGTCGTCCATCGACATGAAGGCATCGCCCATAAGAAACTGGGCCTCGGCGCACAGCGGGCTGTTGGGAAATTCCATAATGATCTTCTGCAGCTTCTCCAGAGCGCCGTCGTACTCGCCCAGGAATATGTGCACCCTGCTGGCCAGCAGCAGCGCGTCGGCGGCGACCTCCGACTCTGGGAACAGCCGCACCACGCGCTCCAGGTTAGCCAGCCCGTCGCGGACGTGCTCCACGCTCAGCCGGCTGTCGAATAGGATGTAACCCAGGTAGTAGTAAGCGCGGGGCGTGGAATTGGTCTGCGCGTGCTCGCGCACCACCCGCTGGAGCTCCCCGCGCGCACCCTCCAGGTCGCCCTCCACCTCGTAGCGGTAGCGGGCGATGTAGAGCAGCGCCTCGTCGACCCACTCGCTGTCGGGGAAGCTGTTTATTACCGTCTGGAAATCCTGTAGGGCTTGCCTGAAGTCGCCGCTGCGGTAGAAGGCAATGCCGCTCTCCAGCGTGCGCCTGGCGATATCGGCCGACCCGCCCTGGGCGCCGGCCAGGAGCGGGAAGCATAAAATGATTACTAAGCAGAAGATGAGCAACCGCCGGATTCTCATCAGCACCGCTCCCGTCTCTGGCCTGTAGGTGTGAAGACCCAAGGTCAGTGTAGATAGACCACTCCTCGGGTGTCAAGGCGGCTGGCCAGCTACACCCGGGGGCCGAGGCGAATCCTCAAGCTGAGTTACAAAATGCTGGCGCCAGCAGAGCCGGGCGGCCCGGGCGTCACGAACCGCCATCAAGGATAGTGCGCGCGCCCAGGTGTGCAAGCTCTGCGACCGCTTCCAGCGCTCCGTACCGGCGAGCAGAAGTAACAGGATCTGTCGCGTAATTGCCGTTACAGAACCGCGGCGGCAGGCCAATAACATTATTGCCACAGGCGGATAGGACGATGCTGCAGTTACTTCATGTCGACGACAATCCCTTCGATCTGGAGCTCACTAGCCTGTACTTGCAAAAGGTTAGCGAAGATCTGAAAATCGAGTGGGCCGCCTCCGCAGGCGAAGCCGTCGAGCGGATCGGCTCGCAGGAGTTCCACTGCATCCTCTGCGATTACCAGATGCCCGAGACTGACGGCCTCGAGCTGCTCAGGTCGCTGCGGCGCTCGGGCAACGACATCCCGTTCATACTTCTTACGTGCCAGTCCTATGAGGGGCTTGCCGGCAAGGCTCTGGATCTCGGCGCCGACGACTTCTTCATGAAAGAATCCAGCCTTGCCCACTACCGCCGGCTACTGGACAGCATCGTCAGAACGGTCGCCACAAGAAGGCTCCAGTCGGAATGCGACGAGGCCTGGGTAGCGCTGCTGGAGAACATTCGGCAGACGCGCAAACTCAGGCGTGCTCTCGATTCCAGGAAACGCGGGATCGCCCGGAGCGCTTGAACGCGCCCGCTGCTCCATCCGCCTTGGCGGAGACGCGCCCTGGCGGGGCCGATTAGCCCGCGCTGACGACCTATGAATAATACCAATTTAACAAAAGAAGTTGTTGACCAGCGCCGGACTTACGTGCGCTAGCCCTGAATTGACGCGCCTACAACAGCATGAATGCAAAGCAGTTAAGCGCGTAGGCACAGGCATTTAGCCCGTGCGGACGGCTTAAAATTACAACATGTTAAAGAAAAACTTTATTATCCATCAGGCTCCGGCGTTCGCCTCGACGATACCGAGGACGAGCCTTGTAGCGGCGACGATGTCGCTGAAGTTGATGTGCTCGTCGACCGAGTGGATCGCCTTCATTCCGGTCCCGAGGATTATCGTCTCGATGCCACCGCCGTTGTGAAGGTTGGCGTCCGTGCCGCCGCCGCTGGCCTCGGTCTTGAACTCCTCCCCCCAGCCCTCGACGACGCCGCGGGCCAGGCTCACCGTGTAGGCGTCGGCGGCAACGTCCATGGTGGGGTAGAAATCGTCCTCGCTGACCTCGGCTCGAGCCTCGAACAGCTTGCCGTCGGCCTCGACGCTGACGCCCTCCACCGCCTTGTGGAAGGCGCCGAAAATCTCTTCCTTCAGCTTTTCCAACTTGGACATGTCGCGCGAGCGGACCTCGCCGACTATCTTGGCCACCGGCGGCACCACGTTGGCCGCCCGGCCGGCCTCGATGAGGCCGATGTTACAGGTGGTCTCCTCGTCGATGCGGCCGTCCGGCATGGCGGCGATAGCGCGGCTAGCCAGGACGACGGCGTTGATCCCCTTCTCCGGCGCCACGCCGGCGTGGGACTCCTTGCCGTGGATGGTCGCCGTATAGCGCAACGCCGCGGGAGCCTTGGTGGTGGCCGCGCAGACCGAGTCGCCATCGAGCACGAAGCCATACTTGGCGCTCACCAGGCTCCGGTCCAGGTTCTTGGCCCCCTGCAAGCCGACCTCCTCGCAGACGGTGAAGAGCAGCTCGATATCGCCGTGGGCGATCTCGTTCTCCTTCAGCACTCTGACCATCTCGAGGAGTGCCGCGATGCCGCTCTTGTCGTCGCCGCCGAGGATCGTCTCCCCCTTGGCGTAGATCTTGTCGCCCTCGACGACCGGCTCGATCCCCTCCCCCGGCCCGACCGTGTCCATGTGGGCCGAGAACATCAGCGTCTCGGCTCCCGGCACGTTGCCGGGGACGTAGACGACCAGGTTGTCGGCGTCGCCGTCGATGGCCTTCGAGGCGCCGTCGGTCCTGTACTCGAGGCCGAGCTCGTCGAAGCAATCCTTGAGGTAGGCCAGCATCTCGCCCTCTCGGCGCGAGAGGCTGTCGATCCTGACCATCTCGAGGAAGGTGTTCTTTAGACGCCCTTCGTCGATCATCGTCGCACTCCTTCCGGCACTCCTCCCATGCTGGTGGCGTCCCGCCGCCTCGTAGAAGGGTGTGGTCGGTACGTCATGCGTTCTTGAGCCGCTTCGGGCCTGCGCCGGCCACCTCGTCGGGGCAGCCGCTGGCGAAGAGCTTGAAGTTCTCGATATAGCGGGCGGCCAAGGCATCGTAGCGCTTCCAGTAATCGTCCTTGTTTCCCCAGGACGTGGACGGCTCGAGTACGTCCTCGGGCACGTCGGGGCAGCTAAGCGGCACCTCAAAGCCGAACAGCTTGTCACGGCGGAACTCGACGTCGTCGAGCCGGCCGTCCAGCGCCGCGTTGAGCAGGTTGCGGGTGTGGCGGATGCTGATCCGCTTGCCGGTCCAGAAGCCCCCGCCCACCCAGCCGGTGTTGACCAGCCAGCACTGCGTACCGTGCTTCTCTATCTTCTTGCGCAGCAGGTCGGCGTAGAAGAACGGATGGTGGACCATGAAGGGGGCGCCGAAGCAGGCGCTGAAGGTGATCTCCGGCTCGATTCCGAGGCCGATCTCGGTGCCGGCGATCTTCGATGTGTAGCCGCTGATGAAGTGGTACATCGCCTGGTTCATGTCCAGCCGCGCGATCGGCGGCATCACACCCTGGGCGTCGCAGGTGAGGAAGATAACGTTCTTGGGGTGCGTGCGCGACATCCTGTCGGGCATCACGTTGGGGATGAACTCCAGCGGATAGGACGAGCGGGTGTTCTCGGTCAGCATGTCGTCGTCGAGGTCCACCCTGCGCGAGGCCGGGTCGTAGATCACGTTCTCCAGGATCGTTCCGAAGCGGCGCGTGCAGGCGTAGATCTGCGGCTCGTGCTCGGCCGAGAGGCGGATAACCTTGGCGTAGCAGCCGCCCTCGAAGTTGAACACCCCCTCGTCGCTCCAGCCGTGCTCGTCGTCGCCGATCAGGCGCCGCCCGGGGTCGGCCGAAAGGGTGGTCTTGCCGGTGCCGCTGAGACCGAAGAAGAGCGCCACGTCGCCGTCGCTGCCGACGTTGGCCGAGCAGTGCATCGCCAGCACTCCCTTCAGCGGCAGCAGGAAGTTGAGGATGGTGAAGATGGTCTTCTTGATCTCGCCGCCGTAGCCGGAGCCGGCGACGATGGCCAGACGCTCGTCGAAATTGATCATCATCGCCGTCCCGGTCCGCGTCCCGTCTATCCGGGGATCGGTTTTGAACGAGGGCGAGGCGACCAGCGTGAACTCGGGAACGAATGTCTTGTACTCGTCGAGGCTGTCGATGGTGATGAACATGTTGCGGGCTAAGAGGCTCTGCCAGGCCCTGTCGGTGATGATCCGCACCGCCATCCTGTACTCGGGGTCAGCGCCGGCGTAGCAATCCTGGACGAACAGCTCCTCCCCCTGCTGGAAAGACTGCAGCCGCCCCAGGAGGCCGTTAAAGTTGGCCTGGCTGCAGGGGCGGTTGTACTCGCCCCACCAGATCTGGCCCTCGGTCGAGTGCTGGCGCACGATGAACTTGTCGGCCGCCGCCCGCGCCGTGTGCTTCCCGGTCGTCACCAGGAAGGGGCCGCCGTAGACCAGGTGGCCCTCGCCGCGGAAGACCGCCTCCTCGATGAGCGCCGGTGTTGGCAGATTCCAGAACACCTGATCCAGGAGGATAAATCCGTGGTTTTCCAGCCCGTAATCGCTCGCCAGGTCTTTCGAATGCTTGATGGCGGGCGTGTCGAACTCGAGATACTTTGTCATAACCAGTCCCTTATCAGCTTTCTTTCGCCGATGTACAATTCGTTGGGAGAATTCGGATCGAGGGCCCACTTCATCCGCTCGACGCCCTCGGTGATGTCTTTGACCGAGCCGCACGTCGAGAGCCGCAGGTAGCCCTCCCAGCCGAACTCGACGCCGGGCACGGTAACCACCCTAACTCTGTCCAGCAGGAAGTGGCACAGCTCCGTCGAGTCCTTGCTGTAGACGCTGAAGTCCGCGAAGCAGTAGAACGTACCCTCGGGTTTACACACCCTGACGCCGTCGAACGCCCCGAGCTGCTCCATCATCACGTTGCGGTTGTTCTCCAGCGTCACGCGCAAGCCCTCGACCGCCGACTGCCTGCCGTTTATGGCGCCTACGGCTGCCATCTGCAGCAACTTCGAAGGGCCCGAGGTCTGGTGCGCCTGGATGTTGGTCATCACCTCGATCAGCTTCTTGTTGGCCACCGCCCAGCCGATGCGGTAGCCGGTCATCGCGTACTGCTTGGAGACGCCGTTGACCACCACGAGCTTGGAGTTCTCGCTCAGGTCCTTGGCGTAGTCGTAGCAGTTGATCGGCTTCCGGCCGTCGAAGATCAGCCGGTGGTAGATGTCGTCCATGATCAGGTAGATGCCGCGCTTCTCGCAGAACTCGACGATGTCGGCGATGAACTGCTCGCTGTAGATGATCCCGCTCGGGTTGTTGGGGCTGTTGACGATCACCGCCTTGGTGTAGGAGGTCACCCGCTCCTCGATGTCCTGCAGCCGCGGGTGGAAAGTGCCGTCCTCAGGCTTAACCGGCACCGGTATAGCGCCGCAGAGCTTGACCATCTCGGGGTAGCTTACCCAGTAGGGCGAGGGAAAGATAACCTCCATCTGCGGGTCGAGAATCGCCTGCAGGCAGACCATCAACGCCTGCTTGGCCCCGCCCGAGGCGATCACGTTCTCCGGTTCCACCTTGCGGTCGTAGAACTCCTCGGTGTAGCGGATGATCGCCTGCTTGAGCGCCGGGATGCCGTCGGCGGGCGTGTAGCGGATCTCGCCCGAGCTCAGCAGCCCCGTGGTGCTGATGATCGCGTCAATCGGCGTCTTGCTCTTCGGCTCGCCACCGCCCAGGTGGATGACCGGCTCGCCTTTGTCGCGCAGGATGGCCGCCATCTCGTTAAGCTTAAGCGTAGCCGACTCGCCGATCGATCTTCCAATCAGGCTTATGCTCATCGCTGTTCCTCTAAATAGTTTCCTCTATATAAACGGAACCGCCTTCGCCACCTCCCCCGCATGTCAGGCACCAGGTTTGGTAATCGGGGGGGAAGTATTCTGGCGGTCTGAAAGGTGCCCACATCCTCACCGGCTCCGGCGCGGAGGCCTCCGCGTACCTTACTTATCCAGCCCGAATTTCTCCCGCAGCCGCTGCTCGACGTACGGGCTCACCAGGCCAGTGACGGAGCCGCCGAGCTTGGCGATCTCCTTTACCAGCTTGGAGCTGACGTAGATATGCTCCTCCTTCGGCATCATGAAAACCGTCTCCAGCCGGGTGCTCAGCCGGCGGTTCATCAGGGCCATCTGCATCTCGTACTCCAGGTCGGTAATCGCCCTCATGCCCCTCACGACAACCCTGGCCTCCACCTTCTCGGCGTAGTCGGCCAGGAGTCCCGTGAAATAGCCGAACTCCAAGTTGGGCAACGAATCGAAGCTGTTACGCAGCATCTCCAGCCGCTCCTCGAGGGAGAACAGCGCCTTCTTGTTCGGATTCTCCGCGATAGCCACCGTCACCTTGTCGAAGAGCCTGCAGCCGCGCAGGATGATGTCCTCGTGCCCGCAGGTGATCGGGTCGAAGGATCCGGGGTAGACCGAAAAGATCTTGCGCATCTAACCCTCCCGCGCCCGGTCGGCGCGAACGGAGCGAGTAGTATAGGTTCGGCGGCGGCGGTTTTCAACCGCCGCCTGCCGAAAAATTCATCGGCAGATCGCCTTCCCAGCCGCCCCCAACCGCCAGCTCGGCGCCGGTTATATAGCCCGACTCCGGTGCGGCTAGAAAGAGGACGGCCCTGGCGACCTCCTCCGTCCTGCCGAAGCGGCCGACCGGAACAACCCGGCGCCAGCGCGCCATCGTCTCCTCGTCGTAGGCCCCGGTGTCTACAAGCCCCGGGCTTACGGCGTTGACCGTTATCCCCTCTGGCGCCAGCTCCGCCGCCAGCGACCTGGTAAGCGCGACGAGGCCCGCCTTGGCGGCCGCGAAAGGCCCGAACTTCGGCAGCGCGCGGGGGATCGAGGCGTAGCTGGCCGCCACGGTCACGATCCGCGCATCCTCCCCCGCGCGCAGCAGAGGCAGCAGTGCGCGGCAGAGCAGAAACACCGATGTGAGGTTGCTGTCGACGACCTCGCGCCACTGCTCCGGCGTGTGGCGCAGGGTCGACGCGAAGACGAAGTTGCCGACGTTGTTGACGAGGACGTCAAGTCCCCCGAAGCGCCGCTCCAGCTCCTCCGCGATTCCCGCAACCTGCTCCGGAGAGGTGACGTCGGCGGCGATGGCGTCGACTTCTCCGCCCTCGCCGACCTCACCGGACAACCGCTCGACGGCCCCGCGAAGTTTACCCTCGTCGCGCCCATTGATCATCACGCGGCAGCCCGCCGCAAGAAACGCTTCCGCGACGGCAAAACCGATCCCCCGTGCACCGCCGGTCACCAAGACCCTGCGGCCCGAGGCGCTCTCACCCTCTCGCTCCATAATGGGATTCTATCCAATCGAGATCAATTGGGAAAGATACTCGGATAACTCGCGCCCGGCCGCCAATAGCCATCACTCAATCTGTGGGCCGCCAAAGCGTTGAAAGAATACGGCCTCATCAGCGCAGCTTGGAGTTTTCCCACGGCTGGCTGTGCTAAGATCTGCGCAGGCCGCTGCTGGTCTGGTTCTCGTCGCTGGAGGCTGGCAGGCATGAACCCGGAAGAGCTTATGCGGATCGCTCTGGAGCGGGCGCAGGAAGGCGCGCGAGACGGGGAGGTGCCGGTGGGAGCCGTGGCGGTACACCAAGGCTCCATCATCGCCGCGGCCCACAACTCTCCCATCGGCCGCTGCGATCCCACCGCCCACGCCGAGATCCTGGCGCTGAGGGCCGCCGCAGCCCACCTGGGGGCATACCGGCTGCAGGGACTAGAAATCGTCGTCACCCTCGAGCCATGCCTCATGTGCTTCGGAGCCATGCTTCACGCCCGCGTTTCCCGACTCGTCTACGGCGCTCCCGACCCGAAGGTCGGCTTCACTCGCCTCTATCCAGGCCTCCTGCACAGCGCCCGGCTCAACCACGCAATCGAGATCGTCGACGGCGTCCTCGCCGAGGAGTGCGCAGCACTGCTCCGTGACTTCTTCCAGCAGAAGAGGTAGCCCTCACCACGGCACATCAAGAAAAAACGTCAACAGCGCTCCGCTACTGCGCACATCCACCCACATGCTTGAAATGCCGATGAAGATTGCTTAACCTTGCCCAGCCCCAC
>CAYOXX010000012.1:0-41556 GCA_964408025.1 uncultured Acidobacteriota bacterium
CGGCGGCCGACGACGAACGGTATCATCATGTGGGGAAACACCACCATGTCGCGCAGCGGCAGCAGCGGTATCGCCACCCCCACAGCCAGGCTGTCTTTCTTTCCTCCGATGAACATGCAACCCACTCCTCGGCACGCCGCGCCGATGGAAGTCCATTGCAAAGATAACCCGGCCGCCGCCGGGCTTATGTCAGCTTGCTGACTTCTCCTTCTCGATCACCGACAGGGGGTCGACGGCCTGCTCGACCACCTTGCGGGTTATCACTACCTCTTTGACCCCCTCGCTGGTCGGGAGCTGGAACATGATGTCGAGCATGAACTCCTCGATGATGGCCCGCAGGCCGCGGGCGCCGATCTCGCGACCGATCGCCTTCTCGGCTATCGCCTTCAGGGCGTCGTCGGTGAAGCGCAGCTCGACGTCCTCGTAGTCGAAGAGCTTCTCGTACTGGCGCACCAGGGCGTCCTTGGGCTCCTGCAGTATCCGCACCAGCTCCTCAACGCCGAGTTTGTGCAGCGCCCCTACCACGGGCATGCGGCCGACGAATTCCGGTATCAGGCCGTACTTGATGAGGTCGGAGGGGAGCACCTGCTCCAGCACGTTGTCTTCCGCCTCCGCTTCCAGCCGCTTCGGCCGCCCGGTGAAGCCCATGCTGCCCTCGCCGATGCGGTTGGCGATGATGTCCGCCAGGCCGACGAAGGCGCCGCCGGCGAAGAAGAGGATGTCGGTGGTGTCGACCTGGTAGAACTCCTGGTGGGGGTGCTTGCGCCCGCCCTGGGGCGGCACGTTGGCCACCGTCCCCTCGAGGATCTTCAGCAGCGCCTGCTGCACGCCCTCGCCGCTGACGTCGCGGGTGATCGAGGGGTTCTCGCTCTTGCGGCAGATCTTGTCCACCTCGTCGATGTAGATGATGCCGCGCTGCGCCGCCTCGATGTCGCCCTTGGCGTTCTGGAACAGCTTCAGCAGGATGTTCTCGACGTCCTCGCCGACGTAGCCGGCCTCGGTCAGCGTGGTGGCGTCGACGATGGCGAACGGCACGTCGAGGAACTTGGCCAGCGAGCGCGCCAGCAGCGTCTTGCCGGTGCCGGTGGGGCCGATCAGCAGTATGTTGCTCTTGGTCAGCTCGATGTCCTCGGGGTCGCTTATGGCGTGCTCGATCCGCTTGTAGTGGTTGTAGACGGCCACCGAGATCTTGCGCTTGGCGGCCTCCTGACCGATGACGTAGGAGTCGAGGAAATCCTTGATCTCCTGGGGCACCGGCAGCCGCTCCCGCATCCGCCCGAGCTCGAGGATCTTCTCTTCATTGATGATGTCGTTGCAGATCTCGATGCACTCGTTGCAGATGTAGACGTTGTGCCCCGCGATCAGCTTCTTGACCTCGCTCTGGCTCTTGTTGCAGAAGGAGCAGCGCAAGCCGCCGGAGCTGGAGTCCTGTGTGCGCACTCTCTACCTCCCCGGGCGACGCTAGCCCGCCGCGCCGCCCTCCTTCTTGTGTATTACGCGGTCGATGACGCCGTATTCCTCCGCCTCCTGCGGCGTCATGATGAAGTCGCGGTCGGTGTCGGCCTCGATCCTCGCCAAGTCATTGCCCGTGTGGGCGGCCAGGATCTTGTTGATTGTCGCGCGCGCGCGAAGGATCTCGCGGGCCTGGATGTCGATGTCGGAGGCCTGGCCGCTGACGCCGCCGAACGGCTGGTGGATGATGACGCGGCTGTTGGGCAGGGCGAAGCGCTTGCCCGGCGTGCCGGCCGCCAACAGCACCGCCGCCATGCTCGCCGCCTGGCCGATGCAGATGCTGGAGACGCTTGGCTTGATGAACTGCATGGTGTCGTAGATCGCCATGCCGGCCGATATGGTGCCGCCGGGGCTGTTTATGTAGAGGCTGACGTCGCGCTCCGGGTTCTCCGCCTCGAGAAAGAGGAGCTGGGCGATCACCAAGTTGGCGATCGCGTCGTCTATCGGCGAGCCGATGAAGATGATGTTGTCCTTCAGCAGCCTCGAGTATATGTCGTAGGCACGCTCGCCGCGCGCCGTCTGCTCCACCACCACCGGAATCAAGGCCATATCACTCAGCTCTCGTTGATTTCGTTGTTCTCGATCAGCCAGGCGAGCACTGCGTGCTCGCGCATGTGTGCTCGCATCGACTCGAAGCTGCCGTCGCCGATCATCCTGCGGCGCAGCTCCTTGGGGTCCTCCCCGCGGGCGGCAGCCAGCGCCGCCAGCTCGGCGCTGACCTCCCCGGGCGACACCTCGATCCCCTCGCTCCCGGCGATCTTTTGTAGCAGGAGCTCACGGCGCACCGCCAGCTCGGCGGCGGGCCGCTCGGCCTTGCGGAATCCCGACCAGTCGAAGCCGATGTGGTCGGGATCGGCGCCGCTCTCGGCGATGCGGCGGCGCATCACCTCCTCCCGCGCCGCCATCTGGCGCTGCACGGCCACGGCCGGGAGCTCGAAGCCCGGATTCGAGTCGATTATCGCCTCGATCAGCTTCTCCTCGATTTCGCCGCGGCGGCGGCGCTCCATCTCTGCCTCGAGCTGGCGCCGGATCTCGCTGCGCAGCTCTTCCAGCCCGGCGAACTGCCCCAGGTCCTTGGCGAATTCGTCGTCCGCATCGGGCAACACCCGCTCCTTCAGCTCGTGGACGTCGACAGTGTAGCGTACAGAGCGCCCGGCCAGGGCGGGGTCTTCGTAATCGTCGGGGTGCTCGATGGTGAATTCGAGCCGCCTGCCCGGCTCGGCGCCGACGAGGCGGGCGGCGAGGCCGCCTATCTCCCCCTTGCCCACGGCGACCAGAACGCCCTCGCGGCGGAAGGGAACCGCCTCCTCCGCCTCGGCCTCGCCGCGCAGGTCGACCAGGGCGAAGTCCCCAGCCCGCGCGGGCCTCTCCTCGCCCAGCGGGGTGAACGTGGCGGCGCGCCGGCGCAGTTTCTCGATCTCCTCGTCGACATGCTCGTCGCGCACCCGGTACGGCTCGCCTCGGATCGAGACCGACAGCCCAGCGTACTTCTCCAGCTCGATCTCGGGGCTCACCTCGAAACTGGCGCTGATCCGCAGCGGAGAGCCCTCGTGGTAGTCGACCTCGTCCAGGGTGGGGCGCTCCACCGGGTGCAGGCTCTCGGAGCGGATCGCCTCTTCCATCGCCTCGGGGATGAGCTTGCTCATCACCTCCTGCCTCAGCTCGCTGGCGAAGCGCTTCCTGATCAGGCCCTCGGGCACCTTACCCTTGCGGAAGCCGGGCACCCGCAGGCCGCGGCGGAAATCGTTCAGCAGCTCGTTGTAGACCTCCTCCGCGCGCTCGCTGGGCAGCGTTATACGGATCGACCGCTTGCACCCCTCCAGATGCTTGACTTCCACTTCCATCTTCTGTGAGGCTCCGCTTTGCCGACGGCGCCACCTCGCGGCGAACCGCTGTAGGGATACCCCAACGGTTTTGCTCGGTGGCATCCGGGAGCGGCTCGCGGGAAGGCGCGCATCGGCAGGAGATCGTTGAGCGCCAGCGCTTCCAACAACTAAGTAAGCGCAGCAATCTTACATCATCGCGTCGCGTTTGGCAAGATCTGGGGCGCCGGGCGGGCCGTCCGCACTCTCCGAGCGGCCCCTCCCGGGCTCCGCCACGCGGGCGAGCACCAGCGCCAGGGTCAGGGCCGCCAACGCCGCGGCGACGCAGAACGGCAACTCGTAGAAGAAGTAGCCTGCAAGCCAGCCCGTAAGCAGCGGCCCGAGGCCGAGGCCAAGGCCGAAGGCGGCGGTCAAAACGCTGATCTGCTTGGCCTCGGCGCCGCGCGGGGCGAGGTCGGCTGCCAGGGCGTAGCTGGTGGGAGCGACGGCGGAGATGGCCAGACCTTGCAGCGCCAGGATCGCGATGAGCTGCAGTGTCGAGCCCGCAAAGCCCGCCGCGATCACCGCGGGGCAGAGCAAAAAGAGTCCCGCCGCCATCACCGGCTTGCGACCGATCCTGTCGCCGAGCCTGCCCATCGGGATCTGGAAAAGGATGTTGATGAACAGGATGGTGCTGATGGCCACCCCGAACTCCGCCGCGCCCTGCTCCAGCCTTGCGTTGATCTGCTTTTCCAGCGGGCCCAGCAGGGACACGATCGAGGCGGTGACAACGCTGATCAAGCCCAGGATCGGCAGCCCGCCGCGCGCGAAGAGGGCTCCGAACGTGTGCCGGCGCGCGGGCGGGAGTTCGGCGGGGCGTGACCTCTCCGGCTCGGAGACGACCAGGGCGAACAGCGCCGTCCCCAGCAGGATCAGTGCCGCCGCGGCGGCGAAGGTGACGTAGTAGCCGAAGGCAGTGAGCAGGAGGCCGCCCGTCAGCGGCCCGACGGCGAACCCGACGTGGCGCGCAGTGGTGTAGACTGCCATGGCGGCGCCCCGGTTCCCGCGGCTCGTGTAGCCGGAGATGAGCGCGAACGAGGTTGGCACGTTCAGCGCCACGCCCAGCCCCTGCAGGCAGCGCAGCGCCAGCAGGTCCGCGAATCCCGAGGCCAGCGTGAAGCCGTAGGTGGCGGCGGCCAGGATGCCGAGGCCGGCCACCGCGAACGCCTTGCGGTGCCCGGTGCGGTCGCTGAGCCAGCCGACGAGCGGCTGCAGCAGCGCGCCGGCGAAACCGTATACGGTCAGCAGCAGACCGACAAGCAGTTCTTCGGGAACCTGCAGCGAGGGGTCGTGGAAATCGCCGAAGAACAGCGGCAGCACGGCCCAGAGGAAGCTGTTTCCCAGCGCGTCGCAGAAGCGCACCATGGCGATGGCGTACACCTGGCCGGGCACCCCGAGCAGGGACGCCTTCGCCTCGCCGCCTCCTAGCGCGGCGTCGGAGTTGTGGTGAGCTGTCATGCCGTAAGCTGGCCTCTCTGCCCGGCCCGCGGCACGGCGCGTGCCGCCCCGGCGGGCGCTCCGGCGTGGAGGGTTGGGTGGCTGCCACGGCTGGTGCGAACGGGGGGATTCGAACCCCCATGGGTCTCCCCACTGGATCCTAAATCCAGCGCGTCTGCCGATTCCGCCACGTTCGCTGAAAAAAATGGTGAGCCGCGAAGGATTCGAACCTTCAACCTACTGATTAAGAGTCAGTTGCTCTACCGTTGAGCTAGCGGCCCGCCGCCGGATTGTATAGACCACCATCCGCCCCTTGTCAACAGCCCGAAGCGGCCGTTGCGGGCCCGCCGCGCGGCCGCTACAATGGCCTCCCATGGCCTCCAGGCACAGCGTACGCACCGGCCGCAGGTGCGAGCTGGTGGACATCACCTCGGCCGCCGCCGAGGCGGTTGCCGCCTCAGGCTGCCGCCAGGGACTCTGCACCGTCTACTGCCCGCACACTACCGCCGCCGTTGCCGTCAACGAGGGCGCCGATCCGGCCGTCGCCGCCGACATCCTCGAGCTCCTGGAGAAGCTGGTCCCCGCCGGCGGGCGCTACCGCCACGCCGAGGGCAACTCCGACGCCCACATCAAGGCCGCGCTCGTCGGCCCCGGCGTCACCGTTCCTGTCGAGGGCGGCAAGCTGGCCCTCGGCACCTGGCAGCGCATCTTCTTCTGCGAGTTCGACGGCCCCCGCAGCCGATCCGTGATCATATCCGTCACTCCCGCCTGATACACCGCTAAAGGTTTACGCCGCCCGGCCGATAAATATGGCGGCAAGCATTTGCCGCGTTACCGCAGTACAAGGCACGGCACGGTGGCCGTGTCCCCATCATTCACGGAGGAATGAGCCATGGGCAGCTTCTCTATCATCAACAACATCGCGGCGATCAACGCGCAAAACCGCCTGATCGTCACGGACCTCAACCTGCGCCGGACGCTGACGCGACTCAGCTCCGGCCTCCGCATCAACACCAGCGGCGACGACGCCGCGGGCCTGGCCATCGCCGACGGCCTGCGCGCCGACGTCCGCGCACTCAACCAGGCGGCCCGCAACGCCAACGACGGCGTCAGCCTGCTGCAGACCGCCGACACGGCGCTCAACGAGATCACTCTGATGCTGACGCGCGCCGTGACCCTGGCCGAGCAGGCGGCCAGCGGCACCTCGGGCGAGGACCTCTCCGACTCCAAGCTCGCCTTGGACGACGAGTTCCAGGACATCCTCTCCGAGATTGAGCGCATCGCCCAGAGCGTCGAGTTCAACGAGCTCAACCTGCTCGGCGGCGCCAGCACCGGCACGAGCACCGGCACGCCGGTGATCACCATCCAGGTCGGCCTGGACGACAGCGCGGCCGCCAAGATCAACATCAACACCGTTTCGGTCAACGTTCAGGGAACCGCCACCAGCAGCTTTACCAAGGGAACCTCGACCACGCGCACCAGCCTCCAGCTCGGTATGAGCGGCGCCGACCTGCAGACAGCCTCCGCCGCGGTGGCGACGCTGAGCTCGCTGCAGAGCGCGATCACCAACGTGGCGCGCACGCGCGGCACTCTCGGTTCCGGCATCAACCGGCTGAACACGACCACGACGATCATCCGCTCTCTGGCCAGCAACCTGCAGAGCGCGGAGAGCCAGATCCGCGATGCCGACATCGCGAGCGAGATCGTCAGCCTGACCCAGTTCCAGATCCTGACGCAGACCGGCATGGCTGCTTTGGCGCAGGCCAATCTATCGGCCCAGAATGTTCTGACTCTGCTGCGGTAGCCTCGCGTCGAAGCGCCGGCTGATCTACGCCAGGCGCGAAGAGTGGAAGTCTATATGCAGGCGCGCGGGGGCCTCCGGGCTCCCGCGCGCCGATACGCCTGCGCGGCCCGTTCCCGTTTGACATACCGCCGGCTCGCCGCGATAATCGCTGCCTGACGGCGCCGAGACGCCGCGGCAGACCGGAAGGCGGGGCGGGATGATCGAGTTCCTCGACTGGCTCCTCGACGCGACCAAGTACGTCTCCGACAACATCTGGTGGCCCGGAATCGTGGTGCTGCTCTTCGGCTGCGGCGTCATCCTGACGCTCGCCACCGGCTTCATCCAAATCCGCAAGCTGCCGGCCGCCCTGCGCCTTATCGCCCGCGGCGCCGCCGGCAAGGACAAGAAGGGCGGCAGGGGGGACATCACACCCTTCCAGGCCCTGATGACGGCGCTGAGCGCCACGGTTGGCAACGGCAACATCGCCGGCGTCGCCACCGCCATCTTCATCGGCGGCCCAGGGGCGATCTTCTGGATGTGGCTTACCGCCCTGTTCGGGATGAGCACCAAGTACGCCGAGGCGGTGCTGGGCCAGGTATTCCGTCGCGAGAACGAGGACGGCACCTTCAGCGGCGGCGCCATGTACTACTGCCGCGACGGCGTCCGCTGGAAGCCGGTGGCGGTCTTCCTGGGCGCCTTCTTCGCGCTGGCCGGCGCGGTGACGGCCGTCATCGGCACCGGCAACATGGCCCAGAGCAACTCGATGACCCTCAGTATGCTCGAGCAGTTCAAGATCGAGCAGGGGACCGAAACCTACTTCTGGGCCAGCCTCGCCATGGGACTCCTGATCGCCACCATGGTCGGGATGGTGATCCTGGGCGGCGTCAAGCGGATCGGCAAGGTGGCCGAGAAGCTGGTCCCGACAATGATACTGCTTTACTTCGCTGGCGCCATCGTCATCATCCTGATGAACGCCGAGCGCGTGCCCTGGGCCGTGAGCGTCATCGTCGGCTCCGCCTTCAGCGGCTCGGCGGCCGTCGGCGGCTTCGCAGGCGCCAGCATGCGATACGCCATCATCCAGGGGGTCAGCCGCGGCGTGCTCTCCAACGAGTCCGGCCTCGGTTCGGCCTCGATAGCCCACGGCGCCGCCCGCACCGACAACCCGGTGCGCCAGGGAATGGTGGCGATGACCGGCACCTTCATCGACACCATCGTCGTCTGCAGCCTCACCGCGCTGGTGATCGTGCTGACCGGTGCTATGGAAACCGGCTACAACTCGGTGGCCCTCACCCGCGCCGGCTTCGAGCTCCAGCTCGGCTGGTTCGGCGGCACGGTGGTCAGCTGCGGCTCCTTCCTCTTCGGCTTCTCGACACTGCTGGGCTGGTGCTACTACGGCGAGCAGTGCATACGCTACCTGCTCGGCTCCTGGGTGATCAGACCCTACAGGATTCTCTTCATCGTCTTCCTCTTCATCGGCGCCATGCTGCAAGGGCGCTACCTGCAGATCGTCTGGAACATCGGCGTAATCGCCAACGCCTTCATGGCCTTCCCAAACCTCATCGGGCTCATACTGCTCAGCGGCCTCATCGCCCGGCTGACCGCCAAGGCGCTGCACATCGGCATCGACAAGCCGTGGAGGCCCGACCTCGAGGAGGTGCGGCGATGAGGAGAGCCCTAGTCGCCCTGGCCATCATCCCTTTGCTGCTGCTGAACTCGGCCTGCGGGCCGGGGATGGACACCTACGAGGGAGCCTTGGACAGCGACCGCGAGGCGCGCGAGAAGATGATGACCGCGCTCGGCCTGATGCGCGACGCCGGCGCCCTGGCCGAAAGCGAACCCGAGTTGGCGGAGCGCAAACGCGGCGAGGCGGTCGACGCCTACGTCGTTGCTCTGGCATCGTGGGCGGATGCCGAGGAGGTCTACCGCGGGCTGATCGAGCGCTTCCCTGGCGACCCCACCTACCTCAACAACCTCGCTAACCTACTCTACAGCAAGGCTCTCAGCGGCCTCGATCCCAACCTAGAGGGCCTCGGGGAAGCCGAACGCCTGATGGACGAAGCTCTGGCGCGGCACGACAGCGGGATCTTCAGGCGCAACCTCGAGCTGATCGAAACCCTGCGCGGAGACGAGGAGACCGCGAGGACGGTGGAGGATAACGTCGCGCTGGTCGAGGAGCTGGCGCGCCTGGCGAGCGCCGCTGAGCCTAGTTAGCCACTACTCCATACAACCGTTCACCGCTTACCGGGAGTTGTCGCCTTGGCGCCCCCCGCCCCCCGGTCAGGAGCCCTTGGCCTTCTTGTGGTCGGCGAGGAAGCGCTCCAGGCCGATGTCGGTCAGCGGGTGGCTGACCAGCTTGAACAGCACCGCAGGCGGCACGGTGGCGGCGTCGGCCCCCATCAGCGCGGCCTCCAGCACGTGCAGCGGGTTGCGGATGCTGGCCACCAGGATCTCGGTGTCGAAGCCGTAGTTGTCGTAAATGGTGCGAATCTCGCGGACGGTATCCATGCCCCGGTAAGAGATGTCGTCGATGCGGCCGACGAAGGGGCTGACGAAGGTCGCTCCGGCCTTGGCGGCCATCAGGGCCTGTACCGCGTTGAAGCAGAGGGTGACGTTGACGCCGATCCCCTCGCTCCGCAGCGCGCGGGCCGCCTTGAGCCCGTCGACGGTCAGGGGCACCTTGATGACGATGTTGTCGGCGATACCGGCCAGCCGCTGACCCTCGCGCGCCATTCCCTCGGCGTCGGTGGCGATCACCTCGGCGCTCACCGGCCCCTCGACTACGGAGCAGATCGCCTCGAGCACCTCCAGGTCGTCCCCGCCCACCTTGGCGATCAGGCTCGGATTGGTAGTGACCCCCTCGATAAGGCCCATGGAGTGGGCCTCGCGGATGTCGTCGACGTTGGCGGTGTCGATGAAAAACTTCATGGTCTCACCCGTGGTCTGCCGTCGGTTAAATTCCTACTGCCGATCGGGCTAAGCCGCGTCGGTTTCGCTTACCCGCAGGCGCCTCAGAGCTTCCGCAGCGCCTGCCAGATCGGCAGCGCGAAAAAGATCGCCGCCAGGGCGACGATCGCCGGCTGCCATCTCGACACCCAGGAGATGAAGAGCAGCGCCAGCAGCGCCAGCAGAACCAGCAGGATCTTGGCGATCAGGCGCCCGCGGCGGCCGAAGAAGGAAGGGGTTTGCACCTCCAGGACGGCATCCGCCTCCTCCACTTGGCGGCGCACCGACTCGTCGTCCAGCGCAGCGTCAGTCTCGGCGCGCTCGCGCTCGCTCAGCGCGCGGCCGCAGTAGATACAGATGTCACGGCCGCGCTGCAGCGGCCGCCCGCATCCCGCGCAATTGGGGACCTCGCTCATCCTGCATACACCTCCCCGTTCGCCCGCAACAGTGTTGCCGACACCCGCCGCGCTGTCAACCACCAGCCCGTCAGCCGTTGACATCGTCTCGCAGCGACCGGTAACATCTGTGATCCGGCAGCCCAACGCAAACCATTGAGACAGGTCGCGATGGCAACCATTCCTTGCAAGCGCGAGATAGTGAGCGGTTACGAGTGCGGAGCCGACAGGTTCGACGAGGTCTTCCTTCACGTCACCAAGGGCAGGGGGGCCGCTGACGGCTACTTCTGCTATGACGACGGAGAGGCGCGGCGTTTCCTGCTGCTCAGGAACGGGCAGCCGTTCAGCGCCGCAGTCGTCGACGACGGCAGCGGCGGGACGACGGCTCTAAGGGAGTTCTTCGAGCCGTTCTTGTCAGGCGCTTGCTCCCTCACCTTCTGCGAGGCCGACGCGGAACTGGTCGAGTCGGTCGCCGCCGCTTGGCAGCGGTCGCCCGACGCCCACGTCAGCAAGGCGCTCGTGGACCCTTCCATCGTGGTGCGCTCGCTCACCGACCGCGGTGTGCGCGCGCTGGTCAGGATGCGCAGCGGGCAGGCGTACAGCTACGCGCTCGTGGACGGCGGCGAGGTGCAGTGGTTCCACGCCGGCGGGCCCGACGCCGAGCCGGCGGTCGGCCACCTGCCCTCCGCACGGCTAGCCACCGCGCTGGAGCGGCGCCGCGGCGAGCTGGACCTCGACATCTACCTCGACCCCCACGCGCAGCGCTCCGACGACTGGGCCGTGGTGCCGCCGGACTACCACGAGGGGATGGTGCGCTTCTACTGCACGACCGCCCCCCAGATAGTGGTCTCGCTGGGCGGGCGCGAGGTGAAGAGGGTTAGGCTGCGGCCGGGCGACACAACTGTGGGGCGCGATGCGGGCAACGACCTGATGATCGACAACCTCAGCGTCTCGAGGCAGCACGCCGTTTTCACCTTCGTCGACGGCCGCTGCTCGATCGAGGACCTCGGCTCCAGCAACGGAACCATCGTCGGCGGCCGGAGAATAGAGAGCGCGGAGCTGCTGGCGGACGGCCAGGAGGCGATCGTCGGCAAGCACAGCCTCCGTTTCGTGGCGCGCGCCACGCTCCGGGACAAGCCCGCCGACTCCTCCCAGATGGACAGCACCGTCTTCATGAGGGTTCCACAGTTCTCCCAGCGAGAGGAGCCCCTGGAGGGAGTGCTCACCGTCGGCGGCCGGACCGTGCGGATCAGCCGCACGCCGTGGACCATCGGCTCTGACAGCGGCTGCGACCTACAGCTGCGGCAGTGGGGCGTGCGGCCGCTGCACGCCCAGGTGGAGAGGGACGCCGCGGGCCAGCTCTGGATCACCCACCAGGGCGGGGCGATGAGCTCCACCCGCGTCAACGGCCTCAAGACGAAGACCTCGCCCCTGCGCAGCGGCGACGACATCCAGGTCGGCTCCGCCTCCATTCGCTTCCGGCTCCTTGGCGAGCGCTCGCCGGAGAAATGAAAGCCGTCACGATCGCCGCCTGCGCGGCCCTAACCGTTCTCCTCGGTGCCCCCGCCCCCGCCGTGCCGCCGCAGGAGGAGTACGAGAGCGCCTTCATCGCCCTGCGAGACTCGATCGGGCTGCAGGCCTACAGCGGCTGCCTGAAGGGGCCGGAGGGTGTGCGGCGCGACGGCGCCGGCAACAGCCTCGACAGGGCGATGCTGCTGGCCCGGATGCTGCGGGAGCGCGGCCACACGGTCAGGATCGCCCACGGTCGCCTGCGCGGCCAGGCCCTGGCTCAGGTGGTCGCGCTGGCCAGAGCGTGGGGACGAGGGCAGGGGCGAGGGCTGGCGCCGGAGCTGCAGCCGGCAGCCGGCTCGGCGGAGGCGCAGCAGGAGCTGGAGCGTGTTCTGCGCGACCACTACTGGGTGCAGGTCGGGGTGGGGGAGAACTGGTTCAGCCTCGACCCGACGCTGCCCGACGCCCTGCCGGGCGAGACCATCGCCTCGCTGCGCAACTTCTACGAGACCCTGCCCGCCTTTCTCTACCAGCGGCTCGAGCTCGAGCTGTTCTGCGAATTCTATATCAGCGGGCAGTACGCCAGGGCCAAGCTGTTGAGCTTCAACGGCCTCGTCAAGGATCTGGCGGGGCGGCCGCTGACGCTGCTGTTCGTCCGCCGGGAGGCCGGCGGACGCTTCCGCTACTCGCCCGACGACCGCTTCGCGCCGGTGCTGATCTCCGGCGGCAGGCTCCATCAGGCCCTCAACCTGCGCACCGAGGCGGCCAGGATCGCGGCCCGCGGCGGCGGGCCGATGCCCGCAGTCGACGTCGGCCGGGTCTGGATGGTGCTGACCCTGCGGGCCCCGGGAAGCGCCGACCGCGTTACACAGCGCCTCCTCTATTCGAACCTCCCGCCAGCGTTCTCCCGTCTGCACGAGGTGATGGCGATCGCCGTGAGTTCCGGGGCTGGCGGCCATCCAAGTTCCATGGCCTGGAGTCTGCGGACCGCCGCCGACGGCCTGGCGGGGGTCGGCAGGCCGGCGGCGCGGCGGACGCCGGCGAGGGCCGAGGTGCGGGACGCAGCGGCGCTGCTCGGCGCCCAGCGCGCGCTCTGCCGCGCCGCAGCGCTGCAGCTGCTCTCCTACATCGACGACGCGGCGCGCTGGATCGACTCCGGCTTCGCTACCGACGCCTCGGCGCCCCAGCCGCAGGTGCTGGCGCTGGCCGCCGATCCTCTGGACGGGAGCCTGCGGGCCGACGTCCTGCTGCTCGACACGCGCCCCCTGGCCGAGGCCTGGGCCGACGAGCTCGCCGCACCGGCGGCCGGCTTCGCGCTAGGCGTGACCGCCTCGCTGCAGGAAGGGAGGCTGCTGGCTTCCCTGCTCGGGCACTCGGGCGGGACGCGGGACGCTGTGGAGGCGACCGCCAGGGCGCTGCGCGGCGGCGGCCGCTGGCGGGCTGTCGACCAGGCCACAATTGCGGATCTCGAAGACTTCGACCTGCCGGCTGAAGCGAGCCGGCTGATGGAGGCGGCCGCCGAGGCCGGCAGGGTCCTTATCCTGCCCGAAAGCTCGCGTAGTCTGGGGCCCGGCGGCCTGGTGTGGTGGGAGCTCGACGGGGAGACGGGAATGATGATCGGCATGCTACACCCAGGCTTCGGGGGAGCGCAGGGCGAGCTGCCCCCGGAGTGGGGCGACATCGCCGCAGCCTACGCTCCTGGCGTCGGAGAGGACTGGCCAGGGAGGCTTGCGGAACTCTGCCGCTCCGCGGCTGAGACTATCTCCCGCGGCGCGGGCGCCTGGCGGGGAGAGGCGTGCGAGTTAGTTCCGGAGGCGGTGCTGCTGGTTCACGCCCTGGCCTCGGACGCGCTGCAGCGAAGCCCCAGGGTGACGATCTCGCCCCGGGTGCGGCGGCTGCTCGGAGGCGAGGGCGAGGCGCTGCTGCGCAGGGCCCTGGCGGCCCTCTGCCCCGCCTCGATACGTCGGCGCGAATGAAACAGGATCGGCTACCCTTGACAGCACCGGGTTGTGTTCCTATCTTTCATTTGAGTTAATTCTGTTTCTCAAGCGCCCCGGCGCGCCCTCCCGGGCGGGAGGAGGCGCCGCCGGGTCGATAGAGTGATAGACATGTGGGACTACTCAGAGAAGGTAAAGGACCACTTCTTCAATCCGCGCAATGTGGGCGATATAGAGGACCCGGACGCGGAGGCAGAAGTCGGCTCGCTGGCCTGCGGCGACGCCCTGAAGCTGATGCTGAAGATCGACGACGAGGGCCGGATAGTCGATGCCAAGTTCAAGACGTTCGGCTGCGGCTCCGCAATCGCCAGCTCCAGCGCGCTGACCGAGATGATCATCGGCAAGACGGTCGAGGAGGCGGCCGGGATCAGCAACCGCGACATCGCTGACTACCTAGGCGGCCTGCCCGAGGAGAAGATGCACTGCAGCGTCATGGGCATGGAGGCCCTGGAGAAGGCGCTGGCGCGCTACCGCGGCGATGCGGTTCCCGAGGACGAGGAGGAGGGATTCCGCATCGTCTGTAACTGCTTCGGCGTAACCGACGCCAAGATCAAGCGCGTGGTGCGCGACAACAGGCTCACCACGCCCGAGCAGGTGACCCACTACTGCAAAGCCGGCGGCGGCTGCGGCTCCTGCGTCCCCGAGATCGAGGACCTCATCGCCGAGGTTTGGGAGGAGGAGGGCATGAAGCGCCCGCCGCCGGAGCCGGCGCGCCCGGCCGGGCTGACGAACATCGAGAAGATGAAGCTGGTGATCAGGACCATCGACGAGGAGATCCGCCCGGCCCTGCAGAAGGACGGCGGCGACATCGAGCTTGTGGACATCGACGGCGACAGGGTGATGGTCAGCCTGCGCGGCACCTGCGCCGAGTGCAAGCTGGCCGAATTCACCCTCTCCCTCTTTGTCCAGCAGAAGCTGCGCGAGATGGTCAGCGAGGACCTGGTAGTCGAGGAGGTGCAGGAGTGAGCGCTGAACGGATAATCTACCTCGACAACAACGCCACCACCCGCGTCGCCGACGAGGCGGCCGAGGCGATGCACCCCTACTTCACGCAGCTATACGGCAACCCCTCGTCGATGCACGACTTCGGAGGGCAGGTGGCCAATGCGGTCGAGGAAGCGCGCGGCCGGGTGGCGGAGCTGCTGGGAGCCGGCGACACGGAGATCGTCTTCAACTCCTGCGGCACCGAGAGCGACAACGCCGCCATCATGGGAACCCTGCTGAGCTACCCCGACAAGCGGCACCTCGTCACCACCCGCGTCGAGCACCCAGCGGTCCTAAATCTCTGCCGTGCTCTCAGCAAGCGCGGCTACCGGATCACCGAGCTGGGAGTGGACGGCGTGGGCAACCTCGATCCCGAGGAGCTGCGCGAGGCGATCCGCGACGACACAGCCGTCGTCTCCATCATGTGGGCCAACAACGAGACCGGCGTCGTCTTCCCAGTCGAGGAGCTGGGTGCGATCGTCAAGGAGAAGGGCACCGTCTTCCACGTAGACGCCGTGCAGGCGGTCGGCAAGATCCCGGTCGACCTGGCGGCCACAGAAACCATAGACCTGCTGACACTCAGCGGCCACAAGATACACGCCCCCAAGGGGATCGGCGCCCTCTACGTACGCAGAGGCACCAGGCTGCGCCCGCTGGTGGTCGGCGGCCACCAGGAGCGAGGCCGCCGAGGCGGCACCGAGAACGTCCCCTACATCGTCGGCCTCGGGGTGGCGGCGCGGCTCTGCGCCGAGGGGATCGAGGACGAGAACACCCGCGTGCAGGCCCTCAGGGACAAGCTCGAGAGGGGGCTCCTGGCAAGCGTGCCGAACGCCATCCTCAACGGCGACGCCAAGCGCCGCCTTCCCAACACATCATCGATCAGCTTCGAGTTCGTCGAGGGGGAGGCGATACTGATGTTGATGAGCGAGAAAGGGATCTGCGCCTCCTCAGGCAGCGCCTGCACATCCGGAAGCCTCGAGCCGAGCCACGTGCTGAGGGCAATGGGCGTGCCCTTCACCGCCGCCCACGGATCGATACGCTTCAGCCTCAGCCGCTACAACTCCGAGGAGGAGATCGATTACATCTTGCGGGAGGTGCCGTCAATCATCGGGCGCCTGCGTGATTTAAGCCCCTTCAGCGCGGACCGCATCGATTTCCCCGACCTGCGGCCGGACCACCCGGTCGCGCGCGCGCACGGCGAGGACGCCAAGTAGCCCTGCGAGCGGCCCGAGCGCGAACGCTGAGCCCCTGGCTGCAGCGCTGCCGGCTGTGTATAATGAAATAGGGCGGTAGCGAGCATCTATTAATCCGTAGTGAGCAAGATGGCTGCCAGGTTGTGCCGTCCGCGGGAGGAGGGAGTCGATGCCGCTGCAATTCAGGACGCCTCAGGTAATCATAACTGGGCGCGGAGCGCACGAGTGGCTGACGGAACTCGAAGAGCTGAAGGGAAAGGCCTGCGCGCTGCTCCTCGTCGACGAAGCGAGAGTGGAGAGAGAGATCGAGAAGCGCTGTGCGGGCGACCTCAAGTCGCTGGGGATCGAAGTCGACGAATTCCGCGAAATCGGCAGCCAGGTGACGAGCGACGAGCTGCTTAAGGGCTTGGAGCGGGTGCGCTCCAGAGGTGTCGACGTGATAGTCGCCGCCGGCGGCCGCAACGTCATGCAGGCCGCGAAGATACTCGCCCTGATGGCAACCAACGGCGAGGAGGTCGTGGAGTCCTGGGGCACCGCGGAGGTCAAGAAACCCGCCATGCCGGTGATCGCCCTGGCGATGACGGCCGGCAGCGGAGCGGCGATCGCCCAGTGCGCCTGCTATATGGACAGCGAGACGAAGACCAGGCGCTGCGTTGCCCACCCCAACCTTATGCCTGCCGCGGCGATACTCGACCCGGGATTGAAATCCTGGCAGGCACCCGACGAGATGGCCTGCGACGGCATCGTGTCGGTCGGCTTCGCCGTCGAGTCGTTGACCTCGAAGCTGTCGACGCCGGTCACCGACGCCTGCGCCCTGGCAGCCTTCGTGGCCCTCGTCCGCTGGCTGCCGGTCTCATACGCCCTCGGCGCCGACCTGGCCGCGCGTGAGCAGGTGATGTACGCACAGCAGATGGTTTCCATAGCGATGAGCAACTGCTCGTGCGCCGTCATCTGCAAACTCGCGGGCCAGATCGAAGCGCGCACCCGCATTCCCTTCGGCCACGCCGTCTCGGCGCTGCTGCCGCCCATGCTGGAGTTCTACGAGAAGTCGGTGCCCGAAAAGGTCAGGGAGATCGCTGAGGCGCTGAGGAAGGGCGGCGTCTCGGTGGATGAAAGCAGCGAGCGGCTCTCGGCGGCCGACCTCATGACTCGGTTCATTCAGAGCCTCGACCTGCCGCTGCACCTCAGCTTCCTGGGCATGGAGGAAACAGTCATTCCCGAGCTGGCCGCGGCGATCGACTGCCGCAGTTACGCCTCCACCACCCCCCGCCCCGTGGATGAAAAGGTGCTTACGGCGATCCTGAACAGGGCGCTCTGAACCGCTTACGGAACTGGAGGGAGGAGCGTCCGTCCTGCGGGATCGTTACGGGAAGACCGCCTGCAGGCCGAAGAAGATCGCCGCCGCCAGGAGCGCGGCCACCGGGAGGGTGACGACCCACGACAGGACGATTCGCCCCAGCATCCGCAGGTTGAGGCTGGAGATGCCCCTGGCGAGGCCCACGCCCATGACGGCACCGACCAGGCAGTGGGTTGTGGAGATCGGGATACCGACGCGCGAGGCCAGGAGGATGGTGAAGGCGGCCGCGAACTCGGCGCTGAAGCCGCGCGTCGGCGTCAGCTCGGTGATCTTGCGCCCCAGAGTCTCGATGATCCGCCAGCCCCACATGGTCAGCCCTAGGACGATCCCCAGCCCGCCCAGGGCCAGCAGGAACGGCGGCACCGGCACTGCCGGGACCATTTCGCCGGTGAGTGCGATTTCCCATACGGCAGCCAAGGGACCGATGGCGTTTGCGACGTCGTTGGCGCCGTGGGCGAAGGCGACGGCGCAGGCGCTGAGTATCTGCAGGTGCTTGAAGACCTTCTCCACGAACATGTAGCTCTTTTCGTGGAAGGCCGTCAGGCGCGTGTGCCCTGCCTGCTCCAGCTCGTACCTGGCGGAAGCCAACAACTCGGCGGCGTTTAAAAGATCCTGGTCGACAAAGGCCGGCGAGCGCTCGCGTGCCATATTCAGTTGCCGCAGGGCGCGATTCAGGGCCGGCAGCGAGGCTCGTGACTGCTGGAGCTCCAGGGCCCGCTCTTCCTCGTCCGGCTCGGGCATAGCTGGTGATTTCATCTTGCCGACCATCTCGTTGCCGACGAAGGCGGCGACAGAAGAGATCACCGCGGCAACCATCACTGCCTCGATCATCCCCAGGTCTAGCTGGAGGTTCTTGAGGCCCTTAAAAGTGGTCACTAGCGATAGCACTAAAAAGACGCAGAAGATCAGCCACGGCGCCCAGCGGCGCATGGCCTGCACTGGATTAGGCGCTTCAATGATCCCGCGGCGGACGGTGATGAAGGCGGCGAAGGCGAGAGCGGCGCTCAACAGCGGCGAGATCACCCAGCTTGCCATAATCGAGGAGACCTGGCCCCAGCGAATCGCCTCGACCCCCGCTATCACTATGCCGAAGCCGACCACTGCGCCGACGATGCAGTGGGTTGTGGAAACAGGCCAGCCGAAATAGGTCGCGACCTGGAGCCAGATGGCCGAGGCAAGCAGGGCGGCGAGCATGCCGAACATCAGCACCTGGGCGCTGGGGATGGCGCCCAGATCGAGCATCCCCTTGCGGACCGTCTCGGTGACGTGGCTGCCGACCAGGAAGGCGCCGGCGAACTCGAGGATGGCGGCGATGAGCACCGCTCGGCGCAGCGTCAGCGCCCCGGAGCCGACCGAAGTGCCCATCGCGTTGGCGACGTCGTTGGCGCCGATGCTCCAGGCCATGTAGAAGCCGAAGATGCAGGCGATGACGAGGATGGCGATCGTTTCCAGACCCATGGTGAACGTCCGTGGATTTACCGTTCAGTCGGGCATGATCAGTGAGCCAGGAGTATGCGCACGCGGTTGGCCGCCTTCTCCGACAAATCCGAAACACGGCTGAGGTTACAGATCAACTTGTCCCAGATAATCAGGTCGGGCGTGGAGAGCTCGCCCTCGAGGTTGAATACCCGCGTCAGCAGCAGCAGCCCCTGCTTGTCGGCTTCGTGTTCGGTTTCTCCCACCTTGCGGATCACGTCGGCGACGTCGGCCGCGGGCTTGCCGCGGAACGACCCCTCGAGCAGGTCGGCGAGCCTCTCGAAGATCGCCAGAAGGCCGTCGCAGCTGCGCTGGGCGTAGTCGATGAGCTTGAACAGGTCGTCGCGGTAACTGTCTGGGATGGCGGGTTTGCGGATGCGCAGCAGGATGGCCACGTCCTCGGCCGCGTCGGCTATCGCATCCTGCACCTCCAGCAGCACCAGCAGGTCGCTGCGCGCCGCGGGCAGGAACAGCGATCTGGGCAGCCTGTCGCGCAGCTCGTTCTTGATCTTGTCGGCCTCGTGCTCCGTTGCGCTGATCTCGTCGATCAGGCCGGCCACCCGCTCCTCGTTGCCGTCTATCACCTCCTCGAAGAGCGGGCGCAGCAGGCGCACGCATTCGTTCACCTTGGTGATGTGGGCCTGCAAGGCCCCGAAAGGGGACTTGCCGAACAAACCGGCTATCGTTCTCATCGAGCCACCTCCGTCGACGACGCCGACACTATACTTGAGTCAGGTTGCGACGCCAAGAGTCGGTGCAGCGGCATCTGCGTTTCGGGTCTTTGTCGCTACCTGCCCCGCCGTCCTTGGGCTCGAGCTACCTGCTATCGCAGCGGCCCAGAGACTGTACGCTCACACCATCTGCAACATATGGGGCAAGGAAGATTTCAACGGTGCCTACCGATTCCTTGAGGAAGGAGGGACTTGAGATTCTCCCAGCGCTAGAGGATAAAAGCTCTTGACTATAGTGGATAAAACCTCTATAATTTGGGTTAGTCGAGCCAAAGGATTTTGTGGCTCATTTCTATAAGTCGACAACAAAAGGGAGCGGACGATGAAGTACCGGAGAGTTTCTTATGAAGTATCACGAGTTGTTGCGAAAAGCTAAGGCGGCTGGCTGGATAGTGGATCGCATTGAGGGCAGCCATCACATCATGAGGCATCCTGATAAAAACTATACTGTTGCTGTTCCGGTACACAAAGGGAAGGACTTGAGAAAGAGGGTGAAACACAAACTTCTCAAGCAACTGGGACTAAGAGGTTAACGCAAACATACTGCAATTATGTTGTCTATTGAGACGCTATGAACGAGATTAGATATCCGATAATCATTCACCTGGACCCCGACGGTTTGACAGTGGAGATACCGGATTTCGATCTGGTAACCCAGGGAGATACCGTCGAGGAGTGCAGGCTGATGGCGCAGGAGGCGATTAACGGCTGCATTAAAGCGAATGTCGCCAGCGGCTTTCCTATCCCACGCCCCAGCCGCCGCTCCGGTGAGGGCGTGGAATATGTTTCGCCCCAACCTCGCCTGCAGGCAGGGCTCTTATTGCGCTTCACTCGAGAGGATCAGCACCTATCGCAGGAGGAGTTCGCCAGGCGGCTTGGGATAAAGCAGCGTACATACTCGGACATGGAGAATCTCAAGCGTACGAACCTGACCATGAAGACGCTGGACAGGTTGGCGTTGGAATTGGGGAAGCGAGTGATTGTTAAGTTCGAGGCCGCCTAAGGAGCCTTTGGAATAAACTCGAACCATTCTAATATCCGCCTTGCAGTCCGTTCATTTCTAAAGTCGAGGAAATCTAATCAGGAGAGTTATTGGCCACGAATCTGCGCAGTTCGGCGACCGCGGCGTCTACATCCTCGACGTCCTTGCTTCGCAGCGCCTCGGCGATGGTGCCCCAGAGGACTCCCGAGCAGGTGAAGCACCTGATGCCGAAGCGCAGGAAGAAGCGGGACGCCTGTGGGTAGCGCTCCACCATCTCCTCCATCGTCATCTCCGGCGTGATCTCGTCGCTACTCATCGTTCCTATCCATATCACCCGTCGCGCCAAGCGCTGATCCGCACTCGAGCGTTCAGGAACAGGAGCTGATAGTCTATATTATAAGGTGATGAACTGTCTCGCGAGAGGGTTGGCATGGATTCACTGCGCATTGTAATGGCCGGCGCATGCTTGGCGGCGCTCGTACTGGCGCTCCTGGCTGCCGCCTGCGGCCCGGCCGGTCCTCCGGCGGGCAGCGGCGGGGGAGGCAGGCTGCGCGTGGTGGCGACGACGACGATAGTCGGCGACGTGGTGGCGGCCGTCGGCGGAGAGAGAATCGATCTGACCGTGCTGCTTCCCGTCGGAGCCGATCCCCACAGCCTGCAGCCGACGCCGCGCGACATCGCCGCGGTAGCCGAGGCGGGCGTCCTTTTCGTCAACGGCCTCGGGCTCGAGCGCTTCCTCGAACCGCTGCTGGAGGGCGCCGGCGGGCATGCCGTGGTGGCATCGGTCTCGGAGGGGATCGAGGTCCGACGCCTTGAGGCGGGGCACGGCCACGGCGCGCGGGGCGACGTCGATCCGCACGTCTGGACTGACCCTAACAACGTCGCCGTCTGGGCGCGCAACGTCGCCGCGGCGCTGGGCGAACTCGAGCCGGCCAACGCCGCCGCCTACCGGGCCGCTGCCGCCGCCTACGCGGCCGAGCTTGCCGAGCTCGACCGCTGGATCGCGGCGCAGGTGGCCAGGGTGCCGCCGGAGCGGCGCAAGCTGGTTACCGATCACAACACCTTCGCCTACTTCGCCGAGCGCTACGGTTTCCGGCAGGTGGGCGTAGTCTTCCCCGGATTCTCCGCACTCTCCGAACCATCCGCCGGCGACCTGGCGCGCCTGGCGACTGCCGTGCGCGAGCAGGGCGTTACGGCGGTGTTCGTCGGCACGACGGTCAATCCCGGGCTCGCCGAGCGCATCGCCGAGGATGCGGGCATCGCCGTGGTCGCCGTCTATACCGGCTCCCTGAGCGAGGCGGGAGGGCCGGCTGACAACTACATCTCGCTGATGAGATATAATGTGACGGCAATCATCAACGCACTGGAGTAGCATTATAAGATGGAAAGATCGTCCTCGGGAGGACTCGCCAAGCTGTTCGCAGATCTCGCCTGCCACGAGCCGGGCATGCCGATACTCGATGTCTCCGGCCTCGGCGTTCGCCTCGACGGCAGGCCGGCACTCGAGGATATTTCCTTCCGCCTCAGCGGCGGCGAGCGGGTGGCCGTGGTGGGCCCCAACGGCGCCGGCAAGAGCACGCTCTTCAAGGTGATCGCCGGCGTGCTGCGGCCCGACGAGGGGGAGGTCAGCGTCTTCGGCCACGGCCCGGAGCGGCATATCTGCATCGCTTACCTGCCCCAGAGCAGCCAGGTCGACTGGAGCTTCCCGGTAAGCGTAGCCGACGTGGTGATGATGGGCCGCGTCGGCAAGCTGGGACCGTTGCGCCGCCCGCGCGCGGCCGACCGCGAGCGCGTGCGGCGCTGCCTGGAAGCAGTGGGCCTCGCAGACCTGGCCGGGCGACAGTTCGGCGAGCTCTCGGGCGGCCAGCGGCAGCGGATGTTCATCGCCCGCGCCCTGGCGCAGGAGGCCGAGCTGATGATCATGGACGAACCACTGGCCGGCCTCGACTTCTCGGCCCGGGAAGAGATATTCGGAATCCTCGAGGAGCTGCACCGCTTCGAGGTCACCGTCATGGTCGCCATGCACGACCTCGGCGCCGCCGCCGAGCACTTCGACCGCGTGATGCTGCTCAACCGGCGCATGCTGGGCATCGGCTCCCCGGCCGATGTATTCACCGAGGAGAGGCTGCGGCGGGCATACGGCAGCCACGTGCAGTTGATCCGCACCAAAGAAGGCCTGATGGTCATCGCCGACACCTGCTGCCGCGGAGGCGAGGGGGAGACCGGCGGCTCGGGGGGAGCGAGTGCGGCACGCGGCGATGGCTGACCCGCTTGAACTGCTGCTGGCTCCGCTGCGCTACCCGTTTTTTGTCCGCGGGCTCCTGGCGGCGGCCGTGGTGGGGGCGGTGTGCGGCACCGTCGGAACCTTCGTCGTTCTGCGCGGCATGGCGCTCTTCGGCGGCGCCCTGGCCCACGCCATCCTGCCCGGCGTCGCGGTCGGCTACCTCGTCTGCGGCGGGGCGAGGGGGCCGCTATTCTGGTGGGGGCTGCTGACGGCGGTCGCCACGGCAATCTGGATCGGCAGGGTGGCCAGGAGCGCCCGCATCAGGGAGGACACAGCCGTCGGCATCGTCTTCGCCGGCATGTTCGCCCTCGGCATCGCGCTGATCTCGACAGTGCGCGGCTTCGCCGTAGACCTGACACACTTCCTCTTCGGCGACGTGCTCGGCGTATCCTACGGCGACCTCTGGCTGATCTCCGCCTTCGGCGCTCTGATCGTCCTCGTCATCGTCGTACTCTACAAGGAGCTCGTCGTTGTCTCCTTCGACCCCGTTCTGGCCTTGACACTGCGGCTGCCGGCCTCGCTGCTGCGCTACCTGCTGCTGGTGCTGATCGCCGTCGCCGTCGTCGTCGCCCTGCAGACCGTCGGCATCGCCCTGATGGCCGCCATGCTCGTTACGCCGGCGGCGACCGCACAGCTCCTCGCAAAGCGCCTGCCGGCGATGATGACCCTGGCCGCGTCGATCGGCGCCCTCTCCGGCCTCGTCGGACTCTACATCTCCTTCTACTTCAGCGTCACCTCGGGACCGGCAATCGTGCTCACCGCCACGGTAACATTCCTGCTGACATACCTGCTGAAAAGATAGGACCGGTACCATTTTATTCATCGTATTTAATTCATTATAAAGGACTTACGACTGAATAAATGGTGCCTACCCATTTTTTCATATCATCTTGAAGGCTTCAGATCAACAGACAGGTACGACAGATCTATCCGCCGAGGCGGAGCGGACAAGCCCTCTTGTCTGTCGCCGAGAAGAAGCTCTGGGCCATAGGCTATGGCAGAGGGATACTGGCAGCCTCTTCCAGGGCTGCCTCGTCGGTGGGGTCGACCAGCAGCGGCGTGATCGAGATGACTCCGTCGGCGATTGCCGCGGCGTCGGAGTCCTCCTCGGGAACCGGCGAGCTGCCGAAGGTTATCCAGAAATAATTGCCGCCGCGGGGGCTGACCCGATCGTGATACCGCGCCGGCCAGCGCTGCAAGGTAAGCCTGGTAATCCGCACCTCGGTCTCTTCGTCGATCCGGCTGCACGGGAAGTTCACGTTCAGCAGCCGCGGCGGGTTGTCCGCCTCCAGCAGCCTCGACGCCAGCCGGCGCGCGAACCGCGCTGCGCCGGCGATGTCGATCTCCTCGCCGCGGTCGATGGATAGGGCGACGGCGACCGCGCCGCCGAATGCCCCCTCGCGGGCGGCGCCCACGGTGCCGGAGTAGTAAACCCCCATGCCGATGTTGACGCCGTCGTTGATGCCGGAGATCACCAGATCGGGCGCGCGGCCATCCAGCTGCGTGTCCAAGGCCCAGCGCACGCAGGTCGCCGGCAGCGCCTCGACCCAGTAGGCCCGCAATCCCGGCATGGCGTCGCTCTCTCCGTAGGCCATCGGCACCCGGTAGGTGATGCCGTGCCCGACGCCGCTGGCGTTGTGCCGCGGCGCCACCACGACGACTTCGCCGAGCGCGGCCATCTCGAGGGCAAGTATCCTCAGCGACTCGCTCTCGATACCGTCGTCGTTGCAGACCAGTATCAGGGGCCGCAGGTCTTCGGCCACGACCGGCAGGCCAAGGAGGACCAACAGCACGGTCGCCAGAACCACCACTCTCTTCATTGCCTCCATCCCCCCATCTCTGTGTTTCGAATGGAAATTAGCAGCTCGCGCCGCGCTTGGCAAAGAAAAACGGCGCCTCCCAAGGGAGGCGCCGCGTCTGTCGCCCGGGTCGGGCCTAGAAGGTGAAGCGCAGGCCGAGCTGAATTACCCGGGGATCCATGACACTGTTGGGTGTGTCGAAGTCATCCAGGTCGATGTTGCGCACGACGTCGTTGATCGTGCCGGTGTTGAAGACGTTGTAGAAGTCGACCAGGAAGGAGACACCGTACCTCCCGAACAGGAACTGCTTCTCGACCCGCATGTCGAGCTGGAAGACGGGGTCCAGCCTGCGGCTTCCGCGCTCCTCAGTCATGAACTCGACGTCGAATTGACCCAGGTTGTCATCTTCGTAGTAGAGAACCGGGGTCCAGACGGTGCCGGAAGCGTAAGTGGCGAAGCCGGAGACGGAGATGTCGTACGGCAGTGTGTAGATGCCGACCACCTTGAGGTTGATCGGACGATGCCTGTTGAGCGCACCGTCCCAATTGATCCGGTTGTTGGGATCCGCGTAGAGGTTCAGGTCGCCGTTGGTTTCGCCGTAAGTGCCGAACGACTCCTGTGGCGAATCTTCAGCGGTTCCGCGCAGGTGCGAGAGTGTCAGAGAGGCGCGCAGCGACCAGTTGTCGCTGTAGCGCTTGGCGAAGCTCAGGATAACTCCGTCGTACCTGCTGTAGAGCTCGTCGTTGGGGGCGTTCTGGATGATGTAGCTCGGGTCTGCACCTGTACGGCTGAACACCGTGTAGGGGGTGCCGTCGTAGGTGAAGGTGTAGGGCGCGTAGGTGTTGCCCACTTCCGCCTTGACGACGATGTTCTTGCTCTGGCGGTGAACGTAGTCGATGCCGACGGCCATGTTGGTGGAGATCTCACGCTCGAAGCCGAGGGTGAACGCCTCGGTGTACATCCCACTGAGGTCGGGGTCGACCGAGTAGATCTGCCCGATTTCCTCGCGGTAATACTCGACCCAGGACGCGCCGTCCCAGAAGTACTCGATCCAGGGGCTGGCGCCAGGGTTCATGTTCGAGAGCAGGCCGGTCTGCACCGCCTCGTAGTAGCGGCCCCAGGAACCGCGCAGAATGTTCCTGCCGTCCTCGGTCAGCTTGTAGGTGAAGCCGATACGCGGGGCGATGTTGGTGAAGGTGTGGATGTCGCCGGGGCCGTTGACCTGGCTACCGTCGGACCTTACCTGGTCGGGGATGTGGTGCGTCGGGCGGTCGATCCTCAGGCCGACGTTCAGCAGCAGACGGTCGGTGATGTTCCAGCCGTCCATGATGTAGAGGTCCCATCCCTTGGTCTCGGTGAGCGCGTAGTCGTCGGGGTAGTAGCCGAAGCGCAGGAAGTTCTCGCCCGCGGCCTGGTAAACCCAGTCCATGTGGAAGTTTTCCTCCGAGGAGCCGCGCCGGTAGTCGAACCCGAGCTTGAACTCGTGGTCGCCGTAGAAGTCGTTGCGGTAGTGGGTAAAGATGGTGGAGAGTTCGTAGCGGTCGCGCCAGGCCATGTACTCATACGGGCTGTTGCCGAAGGCCCAGTCGTCGACCACGTCGTAGATGTAGGAGCCGCTACCCTTGCCCACGTAGCCGAAGCGACCGTCCCAGCCGTGGAACTTGGCCTCGAAGAGGTTGTCGTTGTCGATCACCCAGGCGTAGTGCACCGCGAAGCTGTGGTTGGGACCGTCCTGGTCCGCCGTCGCCTCGTCGGCTGCGTTATAGTCGGCGAAGCGGCCGTCCACCAGGTAGTTGTCGTAGTGGTACATGAACCACAGGTTCATGTCGTCCCGCGGCACGAACGATAACTTGAACATCGAGTTGCGGTACTTCTGCGTGTTCAGCGTCTCGCGCCGCAGGTTGCCCTCCTTGCGCAGGCCGACGTTGAAGAAGAACCAGAGGCGGTCCTTGACGATGGGGCCGCCGAGGAAAGCGGTGAAGTCGTTGTTGAGCGCGTAGCGGCTGGTGCTGTTCTGCAGGTCCTCGTCGTCGGTGTTCCAGGTGATGAGACTATCGTCGAAGTAGTAGTAGGCGAAGCCGCCGCTGAACTCGTTGCCGCCGCTCTTGGTGACCATGTTGATGGCCGCGCCGGTGAAGTTGCCGACATCGGCGGTGGCCCCGGCGATCGGCAGGACCTCCATCTCCGCGAGCGATTCGATGTTGACGAAGACCCACGTGGTGCCGGTCTGCGGGTCCGAGACGTCGATGCCGTCCAGCTGGTAGGCGTTGGCCGAGTACTCGGCACCGCCGAGTGTCGAGCCGAAGTCCCCGCCCACGTTGCCGGGAGCGTAGGACATCATCTCGGTCGGGAAGCGGGGCACCGGCAGCCTGGAGATGATCTCCTGCGAGAGGATCTCGCTCATGTCGGTGCTGGTGACGTCGATCAGCGGCGCCTCGCCGGTGATGGTTATCACCTGCTCGAACGTGCCGACCTGGAGCACCGGGCTCAGCGTCACCGTGGCGCCGATGCTCACCACGATGTTGCTCTGCTCGAACGTCTGGTACTGCTCCGCAGAAATGTTGATGCCGTAGATGCCGATCGGAAGGATCGGGAAGCGAAAGCGGCCGCGGTCGTCGGTGGTCGTTTCCAGACTGCCGGCCACGAGGCTGTCGCTGCTGATCACCACCTGGGCGCCGACGATAGCCATGCCCTCTTCGGTGGTGACTCTGCCCTCGATGCGGCCCATCTGCTCCTGCGCCAGGGCAGGCAGGGCCAGCAGCCCCAGAGCCACAAGGCAAAGTGTTAGGTGTTTCCTCATGATGCTGTGCCTCCTTAAGGTTGATGTTCAAATAGCCGCGAGCTCTTGCTCGCTCGCGATTCGCGCCGCATTCTGCGGCGTGGACAAGTTTTTATAGCAATAAATGTGCCAGAAAGTAATTCACGTCTAGCTCCCATAACGTATTGTTATGGAGGCATTTATAACTGCCCTTTTTTCTCCGTTGTCTGGGGATGCATAAAAGCATTCGGAAATCTGAATTAGATTCGGTTTTTTGAATTTCGCTTCGGACTCGGGTCGCCGCCGGCAAAGCCGACCGCTGTTCTCTGAGAGGGGGTACTAACCAGGGCCGGTGTGATAAAATCGGCGGTTGCGCCAACCCTGGTGCCTTAACGGTGCGATAGGCGATCGATGAGCGGCGAGACGCGCTTCAAACTGGTATCCGATTTCGAGCCGGCCGGCGACCAGCCCGCAGCGATTGACGAGCTGGTCGAGGGCCTGCGCCGGGGCGAGCGCGACCAGGTGCTGCTCGGCGTCACCGGCAGCGGCAAGACCTACACCGCCGCCAAGGTGATCGAGGCGCTCGACCGCCCGACGCTGGTCATCAGCCACAACAAGACGCTGGCCGCGCAGCTCTACCAGGAGTTCAAAACCTTCTTCCCCGGAAACGCCGTCGGCTACTTCGTCTCCTACTACGACTACTACCAGCCCGAGGCCTACATCCCCTCGTCGGACACCTACATCGAGAAGGACGTCAAGATCAACGACGAGATCGACCGCATGCGCCACGCCGCCACCGCGGCTCTCTTCCAGCGGCGCGACGTCGTCATCGTCGCCTCCGTGAGCTGCATATTCGGCCTCGGCTCGCCCGACACCTACTACAGCATGCTGCTCCTGCTCGAGGAGGGGCAGGAGATCGGCCGCCGCGACATCCTGCGCCAGCTCGTGCGCATGCAGTACAGCCGCAACGACGTCGCCCTGCAGCGCGGCACCTTCCGCGCCCGCGGCGACGTGGTCGAGATATTCCCGGTCTACGAGGAGCGCGCGGTGCGGGTCGAGCTCTTCGGCGACGCCGTCGACCGCATCGACTGGATCGACCCGGTGACCGCCCGCTCCGCCGGCGAGGTGGATCGCCTGACAGTCTTCCCCAACTCCCACTACGTCGCCGTCGACGATCAGCTCAAGCGCGCCGCCGTTTCGATCAAGGACGAGCTCGACGCGCGGCTGCGCGAGCTCGAGGGGGCGGGGAAGCTGCTCGAGGCCCAGCGGCTGCACCAGCGCACCATGTTCGACCTCGAGATGATGCGCGAGATCGGCTACTGCAACGGCATCGAGAACTACAGCCGCCACCTCGACGGCCGCCGCCCCGGCGTGCCGCCCGCCACGCTGATCGACTACTTCCCCGACGACTACCTGCTCTTCATCGACGAGAGCCACGCCACCGTCCCCCAGGTGCGCGGCATGTTCAACGGCGACCGCTCGCGCAAGGAGGTCCTGGTCAACTACGGCTTCCGCCTGCCCTCCGCCCTCGACAACCGCCCCCTCGACTTCGACGAGTTCAACGCCCGCGTCGGTCAGGCCGTATACGTGTCCGCCACCCCCGGCCCCTACGAGCTCGAGCGCACCGGGGGCGTGGTCATCGAGCAGGTGATCCGCCCCACCGGCCTCATGGACCCCGACATGGAGGTCCGCCCCGTCGAGGGCCAGGTCGACGACCTGCTCGAGGAGGTCCGCGCCCGCGCCGAGGCAGGCGAACGGGTTCTGGTCACCACGCTCACCAAGCGCATGGCCGAGGACCTGAGCGAGTACTACCGCGAGCTCGGCGTCCGCTGCCGCTACCTGCACTCCGAGATCAAGACCCTCGAGCGCGCCGAGATCATACGCGACCTGCGACGCGGAGCCTTCGACGTCCTGGTCGGCATCAACCTCCTGCGCGAGGGGCTCGACCTGCCCGAGGTCTCCCTGGTCGCCATACTCGACGCCGACAAGGAGGGATTCCTGCGCTCCAAGAGCTCGCTCATTCAGACCGCCGGGCGCGCCGCCCGCAACGTCAACGGCAAGGTGATACTCTACGCCGACCGGCTCACCAACTCGATGCGCGGCGCCCTCGACGAGACCGGCCGCCGCCGCGCCATGCAGTCCGGCTACAACGCCGAGCACGACATCACGCCGCAGTCGATCGAGCGCCTGCTGCAGGAGCCGCTCGGCCGCGCCTGCGAGATGGACTACGCCGACGCCGCTATGCTCGCCGAGGAGAAGGCCACCTACATCGTCGGCCCCGACAAATCGCCCGAGGAGCTGATCGATGGCCTCGAGAAGGAGATGTTCGCCGCCGCCGAGAAACTCGATTTCGAGCGCGCCGCAGAGCTCCGCGACCACGTCACCGAGCTCAAGAAAAGCCTCCTCGGCATGGCGGAGTAATTGAGTTCAATCCTGCGTTCTATAAAGACTTCATTACAAATCATCCTGTCTGCCTGGCTGAAACCCTAAAGCTAAATCATTGCTAACTCTGAGTTTACATTTGATCTTATATGTTTTTCGAAATTTTCCTTGACATCGTGCTCATCATAAGTTAGTTTATTGAGTAGGGTAGGGAAAACCGTATAGATATGCGCGCCATCCTTATTCCCATCGTTGTCACTGTGTGCTCGCTGTTTGCTTTCGGCTGCGAGCAGCAGATCGGCAGTGTATCGGGCGATTCACGATCGCTGCCGCGTTTTCGCGTTCTCGATATTGATGGAGAGGTTATCACTGATGCTCTATTTCGCGAGGGAGGGACAGTTGTTTTTCTTCCCGGCGATGATGAGGAAATCAGCAACGACATTATCGTCTGGGTAGCGGAATACGAAGATATGGAGGAGACATCATTTCACAAGCTCTATGTCTCCGTGGATTCGACATTCATACCAGAGGATTGGACAATTGTGCGAGACTATAATTTGATACAATTTTTTAATAATAATTTCGAAGAGGATAATTTGTTGTTCTTTAGAGATGGGAGTATAAATTACAAGGCAAGCGAATCGCTAGTTAATGAAACTATTTTAAAGTTTTCTTTGTATAGACTCGCACATGATGTTGAAAGCATTCAAGAAGCCATAATTATGAATAGACCCGAGAACTACTTAAATTTGGAAGCTATTTATAGTTTTACTGAATCCCTGTTCGAGGCTAGTGAATATAGATTCATTTTCATTTTGAATAAACTTTACAATCATTGCGGTAACATAAATATAATTAATTATATAACTAACATAATTACAAATTCTACTAACAAGTCTGGAGTAATAATTTTATATGGACATTATAATGAAACTGACATAACAAATATAATTTATAATCTAAACCTCACCATTCCGATGCTCTTGGCTTCTAATAACATATCTGATGGCCTAGAAGTTCTTAAAAGGAGAAATTTTAATATTTATACTAATATTATGTTGTGTTATGATTCGTCAGGAGATATTTTGAATGCCACTTATATTGATGATGATTGCGAGGCTTTGCTCGCGTATCTTTAGGTTAGCAATATGATTAAATATGTAAATATTAGTTTAGTTGCATGGATCATGATATTTGTATTATGTTGTTGCGACATCAAATTGGAACAAAATAGTGATAATACTAACCGTTCTGATGATCTTGATTCATTTAATTGGATTCCCTCTCAAAATTTAATCATTGAGTTAAGATCTGTTGGTGAATTGACTACCGACAGCGATTATATAGAAATGAGATCACCGGAATTTATAGACTCAAATAATGAGACGATATATATATATGATTCTGATTTAGGAGAAGTTTTTATGTTTGATAATGACCTCAATTTCACAGGAGTATTATTGGGTGAATCAAACAGGATTGATGACTATATCCATGATATGGATGTTTATAACAACACTATTGTTCTGGCTGGGACTAGGCAAATATATATATATGATTCTGAATTAAGATCATTTGCAAATGTTTACTCGATACAGTCATGTGCCGTAGGTAATAATGTACTTTATGCTATAAATATGCCGAGCATACTGGAGCCTAGTGATTTATTAATAAATGAATTCACATTAGATGGTAGATTTGTTAGATCTTTCGGGGATTATGATTTTGAAGATTCTGCATTAGATCAATCAAAACATAGAATAATGATAGAATTTGATAATGAAAATATAACTCTCGCAAATACATACTTTCCTCAAGTAACATTAATTTCAGAAGAAAATGGAAATTATGTTCAAGATAATATATATATAAATGAAGATGCACTAATTACACGCTCTCAAAATAACTTGGAATCACTTGCTACTTTGAGAAATGTTGGAAGAGCAAGATTTTACAGAGTGTTTGCCTCATTAAATGTTTTAGATGAAGACATATTTATGCTAGTTCCTAATATGAATAACACCTTGATTGCTCGAATAGAAATGAACGGAACAATAAATAGTATATTAAGGATAAACAGAGATAATAATCCCATATTAGATATCGATACACTAGTTCAGAAAATAAGTGAAAATGTAAGAATACTGATAATTATTGCAGAGGACGAAATGGAGCAAAAGATAATTATTTATGAGGCGTTAATTGATTAGAGTAAGTTATATTGTGCTATTAGATTGGCACAATATGTTATTTGTTAACAAAAACTAAGAGGAGGTTTACAATGAGTCGTAGAAACGTTTTAATTTTAGCAGCAGCCCTAACACTAGTATTTGTTTTTTCTACTACTTTTAATTCAACTTCAGCATCTCAACCATGTAGATGTCGTGACCACGAGCCATGTGTTGCTTTCGGAGAATGTCCACCACAAACGGCGTGTAAGATAAGTTACCCGCCAGAATGTTGCGTAAAGCTTATATGCACGTTTGCTGGCGTACCAGAAGAGTCAATTTGTTGTTATTACTAAATGAGATGATAATGTTACAAACTTTATTAATTGCAGTTTTATCGTTAGGAACATTAGCCTGGGACGTTAAGCAGATCGACGCTACTGAGATATTCAGTTGGTTTCCGGAGGGATTATATGTATCGATAACGCACTGGGATGTCGAAACGACCTTGCAAGCGGAAGCCTATGAGATCTATACCAGGCTATTCCATCGTTCCCAAGTAGAAAGGTTCTGTGATTTTCTGCCGCAGTTTTTCCGCGAGGATTTACTTTCTATCACGAAGGCCGAGAAGGTCAGACTTAGATTTCTCAACAGCAGTGAGTACGAAGAAGCATCTTCAGCATTGAGAGACCCGAACCATCGAATGAGTGGATCGATAGAATTCTATTTTGTGAATGGCCGGAAAGTCTTCGCCGAGCATGTCGGTGATCAGCTTTTCGTCCTGCGCTTTTTGGCGCTGCGACCTCTCATCGACACTGCCCTGCGGGAAGGGATACTCGCCGACAGCGGCAGCAAGTACAGGGAGAGGCCGATCTATTTCTTCCTCAGTAACAGCGAGCCGGAAGTGCGAACAGAACTTTACGCCTACGCAACGGAAACGGATGAGCTGCTCTTGGCCGATGAGTTGCCGAACCTGCAGTTGATGATCGACGCCGGCTACGGTATTGAACTGAACATCCTGGAAGGGGAAGATTTCCATGAGCTGATCGGCATCATCCCTGATTTGGGTCAACATTGGGACTTTATTAACTATCGGGATAGGTCGAAGGTTTTTCTAGAATGGCTTCGCAACAGTAGTGACGCATCCGCTGAGGAGATCGAGCTGTATGAGGAAATCATAGCTCGGGAGATGCAATTTTTTATCTGGTCTACGGAGATCGGCGACGAAATAGTTAGGCACAGGTACGAATGTTATCTCGATGATGAGACGGCTGAGGAAAATCTTAGGACCATGCGGGAAGATCACAACGTTGTGGTTGGTCCGGGTCCGCCGGCGGAGTTCATACGCCTTCGCGAACTTATGGCAGGCTCCCGAGAGTGGACTCGGGACGACAACATGTTAGTCAGCACAATAGTATTCAACCAGGACTTGATCGACGCTCAATTGGCCGCAATAGAAGCATTGGAGCGCCGTCAAGAGGAGTACGAACAGCAGCAGCAAGAGCAAGAGCAGGAACAGCGCTAGAGGCGATAAAGTACGTTTGGGATTAGGCAGTTGCCTCGTTGCGGCACGGGGATAGTGGATTATCTCTCGACGTGTCAATTAACCGATAGCCGTTTCCTTTAAGGTTCTGACTTCTTTTCGGGGGAATGGTGAAGGACAGTGCGTTTCATTCGATCCTTATTGTTCGCACTTCTAATGTGTGCCGTAGCCTTCCCGGTTTGCTGCGCCCCTACGGGTGCGGATGACGGCGGACCGGATCTGATCATCGCCTACACGAGCGACCTGCAGGGCTACACGGAGGAGTGCGGCTGACCGGGTAATCCCTCCGGGGGGCTGGCCCGGCGGGCCGCATACATAAACCGGCTTCGCGAGGAGAATCCGCACTCGCCGATTGTGCATCTCGACGCTGGCGGCTTTGCCGATTTCTACACCGACGGAGGCGCCGCCCGCACGGAGACGATCCTGGCCGCCTACGGGCTCATGGACGTCGGCGCGGTTAACATCTCAGCGCGGGAGCTGGGTATCTCGCCCGAGCAGATCGAGCGTCTGGGCTCCGAGAGCGATATACCGTTTCTCTCCGCTAACGTCGTGGATGAGAGATCGGGTCTGCCCTGCTTCGCGACCTCTACGCAAATAGCCGTTGGATCCCACACTATCGGGATCGTAGGCATCGCCGATCCGGTGGTCCGCCGCTGGATCGCAGCAGACGGCCGCACTACTATTATCTCCGCCCCGATTGCGGCGGCAAGGCCCATCGTCTCGGCTCTGGCCGAGGAGACCGACCTCATCGTGCTCCTCGCCCAGGTTCCGATGTGGAAGATAGAGTCCATCGCCGCCGGACTCCCGGAAGTCGATATTTTCCTGGGTGCCGATGGAGTGACAACCACCCAGCAGGAGCGGCGGATCGGGGAGGGTGGAGCTGTCGTCAGTTTCGGCGGTCGGCAGGGCCAGCACCTGGGAGTGCTGGAGATCCGGATGAGCAGTACAGGCGCCATCGACAGCTTACGCCATCGGATGGTTAACCTGAGCCTGGACATGCCCGAGGACCCCGAGATACAGGAGCTCGTGGAGGGGATTGGAGATAATCGGTAGCCGAGCGCCTACCTGCTCGGCGCTGCTCGATGCCGCTGCTTTGATATAGAGACCTCCGTCGTCGAGCTCAAAAAAAGCCTCCTCGGCATGGTGGACTGAGCAACCGCCGCCCCGCTCTTAGCCCCGGCTTGCCAGAATCCTGAATCGCGACTATGTGATACTTCCAGCAGCATAAAGCACGATTATTGGCAATAATATTATCCAATTGGGAACATTGTGCATAATCGATTCGTTGTACACACTCGAGGCCTAGAGAAAAGAGGGATGCTTATGGTTCGCAAGATGCTGCTGATAACAGCGTTAGCTTTGATGGCCGCCGGCGCCGCGGCACAGGAAGAGCAGGGCGTCGAGCAGGCGTTCCAGGAGCTGCGCAGCGCCTACTTGGCCGCGGAGACCCCGCAAGAGCAAGTGGATATTTTCCGGAATTTCCTGGCGCGTTTTCCGGAAAGCCGCTACACCGTGTCGGTCCTGGGCGCCGGCACCCGTTTGCTGGCGAACGAGCTCGAAAACGCCGAAGGCGCCCTCGAGCTCGTCGAGTCGGTCCATGCGGCGGTGAGCGACGCCGACATACGCTTCGAGGTGCTGAAACTCAAGGCGCGATTCCTGGGGAATCTGGGCCGAACCGAGGATTTCCTGGACCTGGTGGCCGAACTGTCGGTGAATCGTGCTCTCGATCTCAACGATCTTCACGAAATCGCGGCGTCAGCCGTCGATGCTGGTGCCTGGGATTTGATACTCGAGCTGAGCGACGGCGCTCTTCAGATGGCTACACCGCAAGCGTTCAGGGCCTTGTATCCCGGCAGGCAGTTCAGCGACGAGAGAGTTCGCGAGTGGGTGAATGGTACAGTCGGACTTATTCACACTTTTAAGGGCTGGGCCCTGTCCAACCTAGGCCACACGGAGGAGGCCCTGGCCGCCTTTGGCGTGGCGGAGGAGAAGGTTTACTACTTCTACCTCGGCTTTCCGGAAGACAATCTCCACCTCTACTTGGGCCGCACTCTGATGGGGCAGAGAGATTATGAAGGCGCGATCGAGAAGCTGGCGCCGGGCGCGATTCTGGGCGGCCGCGACGACGAGCTCGAGGCTCTGCGCGAGGCCTACGCCGCATTGAACGGCGGCGACGAGGGCTTCGATGAATTCGTTGCCGAAACGCGCGCGAGTATAGCCGTGCCGGCGGACGACTTCACGCTGCCCGATTACGACGGCGGCCAGCTGACGCTCTCGTCGCTGCGCGGCCGCGTGGTGCTGCTCGCCTTCTGGTTCCCCACCTGAGGGGGCTGCCGCGTGGAGTTGCCACGCCTCGAGCCCCTCTGGCAGCGTTACCGCGACCGCGGATTCTCAGTCGTCGCCGTCGAGGCCCGCCGCGACCGCGAGCGCGCAATTCAGTTCATCGAGGAAAATAACCTCACCTATAACCTCCTGGAGAACCTGGAGGGCGAGGGCGAGGTCGTTCGCAGTATCTTCAACGTCAACGGTTTCCCATCCTCGTTCCTGATCGACCGCGAGGGCAGGATTCAGTACTTCCACTACGGCTTCAGCGCGGGAGACGAGGTCACCATCGAGCAGGAAATCCTGGCGCTCCTGGAAGAGTAGTCTTACCCCGGAAACTTGGCGTACTACAAACGGGGGGCCGCAACCGGCCCCTCGTTTCAAGTGCAACGCGTGTCTACCAAAGACGGATAATAGCCTTACTGGGGATTAAGCATTACGGCGTGGCGCTGGGGGCCCTCGCCATCCTCGGGCTGTGGGGGTCGCGGCATCATCGTGCCCGGGGCGGATGAGAAGAACATTACCAGCCAGGCCACAATCGCCAGCGCCGCCAGCAGGCTGAGTACAAAGCCACCGCGGGCCATCGGCATCGAGCGGCTGGCGGCGGAGCCGAAGCTCCGCAGGGCGATCACGCCCGTTACCAGGCCGACCAGCGCCGCGGGTAGGCCGATGGCGGCACCCAGAGTGCCCATGATAACTGCCTCGGGGTTGAGCACCATCAGGATCCACGGCAGTAAGGCCAGCGTGACAGCGGGCGCCCCGGCCGCAATCGATATCACCGCATAGGCGTTGAACTGCGCGGAGGATGAAGACGCTCTCTCGAAACTTCGCATCCCGGACATTTCTCTTCAGGTCGGCCGAAGCGCCGGGGGGATGATCAAGCAGGCCTGTGCAGCCGAACGAGCCCCGGCCTGGGGGTCACATGATCGTACGCCAGCCGCCGATCCAGTGCAGGAGTAGTTCGGCGCTGCGCCGGCGCCTGAAGCGCTCGAGGGTTCCCTCCAGGGCCGCGTTGACGCCGAGGGCGATGGAGACGATGATGTCCACCAGGAGCAGTACCAGTGCGACGATCCCCAGGAGCATGCCGGCGCGCCCCATGGCGGGCGATGGGAGTCCTTCGCGTCGGGCCCGTGAGCACGAGGCGGACCCGAAGACGATTCCCAGGATTCCGCAGACCAGCGCCGTGATGAGAATGACGAAGGACAGGATCATCAAAGGAACGTTGGGCGGAGGGGGATTGTGGATGTCGAGATTGAAGAAGCTGAACACGGTCCAGATCAAGGTCACGAGCGAGCAGGCCGTTCCTGCGAGGCCGCAAAAGGCCGCCGCCGTGGCCATGCCGCTTCCGGCGGGCTGCTGCTTGTAGAAGGCACTCATTCGCCGCTCCGTATGTTCTCCGAGGTTGCGGATCGCCGCCGACGCGGCATTCCGGCTACCGGAAGTCTATCGCCATCGTGCAGCCGCCCGCAGCTCCAACAGGTCTGCGCTCGGCCACGGCCGGTGCCTAGTAGTGCCAGCCCTCGTAGGTGCCCCAATCGTAATAGGACAAGCTGCCCACAAAGATCAAGGCGATGATGATCCACATGATGACGGCCAGGATACCTACGATGCCGCACACCAGGCCGGCCTTGGCCATACCCTCGCCGGTCGCCTCGCCGCTCCTGACCTTGGAGATGGCGACAGCGCCGAAGATGATGGCGAGGATGTCGCAGGGCACGCCGATAACCCAAGTGCACCATGGGATGATCGATAACACCAGGCCGACGATTCCCAAAACCATGGCCGCCGTGGCCATCCCCTTCGGCGGTTCCGCCGCGGCCATCGGCGGCTGCGGGGCGTACTGCTGAGGCGGTTGCTGAACAGGTCCTGCCATTACTCCCTCCCGTGCTCTCCTGACGTTCTATCCGACTCGGCGCTACCGCACCGACTGCTCAAGTTCGTAGTACCTCAGAAATGGGTTCTGCTGGCGTAGAAAGCCGAATCCGATAGTGAGCGCCAGCCAGCCGGCGATGATTATAAAGCCGATTACTCCGCAAATGCGGCCCGCCTTCGCCTGGGCCTCGCCGCCGTAGAAGCCGTCCCTGGCGCGGGCAGCGGCGGCGGACCCGAAGATGATGGCCAGCAGGTTGCATGGCACCGCTATAACCAGGTTCCAGCCGGCCAAGGGCGATGTCGCCAGGCCGACTATACCTAGTACCAAAGCGGCCACCGAAAGACCCCTCGGATGCTGCCGGGTGCCGCCCGTATTCTCCCGGTAAGCGTGTGGCTGCGCTCCCGCCGTCCCCTGCTGTGCACCCGTCGGGCGCGGAACGGATATCCCTTTTCCCACCATCGGATAGCCTCATAATAGCCGAGCTATCCAGGAGAAGACAAGGGTAAAGAGAAGCACCGCGCCCCAGGCGAGCGCCGCGACGCGGAAGGCGCGCGAGCGCAGCAGCGGCACCACGCTACCCGGCCATACCAGCGCCACCAGCAGCGCAGGCACGGCGACCAGCATCGTCGCAAGCAAGAGAACTGCGAAAGGATTGGCGTCCCACGCTCCCCGCAGCTCGCCGCGCAGGGCCATGCTCAGGGCCGAGAAGCCGCCGCAGGCCGGGCAGGGGATCCCCAGGACCGCACGGAAAAGGCAGCCAGGGTAGCCAAGCGCACCCGGTGTAAGCCGCGGGTTGGCGGCGAGCAGGGCGCCGACGGCCAGCGCGGCGAGCACCGACGCCAGCACCAGGCCGATGAGCAGCTTCTCCCGGGCCGGTTTCAACCTGTAAACCTCTTCCGCCGAGTGACGTTGCAACGAAATAATATGACATTTTCCGCAATCGTCACAAGATTGCATTTGCCGAAAAAACCCAGTATAATAACCGCCGTTTGCAACTCAATATCGTTCAACTGCCAGTCGGAAGGCGGATGGCACAACGTCTCCTTTTGGTCTTCTCACTCGCCGCAGTCTTACTCTCGGTCCTATCGTGCGCGGCGCAACGATCACCCATCGCTGCCGAGCAGCCGCAGGCTGCTTCCGGCCGGCAGGACGATCGTGCCGCGGCTGAAGAGGTCTCGCGGGAACCGAGTGCCACAGCGCAGGTCGAGGAGGCAGTCTTCGCCGCTGCCTCGGTGATGCGCGAGGAGGGTCTCCTGTCCGCCCGCGAGGGCGACCTCGAGGAGGCGCGCGAGGCCCTGGACGAGGCGCTTAACGCCATCCTCGGCTCCCGCCTGGCGCTGGACGCTCACCCGCGCCTCTACGCCCTCTTCGAGGCCATCAGCCAGGAGGCGATCTCGATAGACGACCTGCTGGCAGGCGTCGACGAGGAGCCACGCGAGAGCACCCTGGCCGACGAGCTGGCCTCCGTCGAGGAGGACGAGTCGGTAGGGGAGAGCGAGGAGGCGCCGCCGGCGGTGACCTACGACCTGCCGGTGGTCCTCAACAACAGGGTTCGATACTTCATCGAGCGCTTCCAGGGCGAGCGGCGCGAGGTCTTCGCCGAGGGCCTGGCGCGCAGCGGTCGCTACCTCGATATGTTCAAGCGGATTATGCGGGAAGAGGGCGTCCCGACCGACCTCGCATACATGCCGCAGATCGAGAGCTCGTACAAGGTGCGGGCCTACTCGCGCGCGAGCGCCAAGGGCATCTGGCAGTTCATGAGCTGGACCGGCAGGCGCTACGGCCTGCGCATAAACTCGTGGGTCGACGAGCGCTCCGATCCCGAGATGGCCTGCCGCGCGGCGGCGCGCTACCTGCGGGACCTGCACGACGAGCTGGGCGACTGGCTGCTGGCGATCGCCGCCTACAACGGCGGACCAGGCCGCGTGGGCAGGGGCGTGCGTAGTATGCGGACTACCGATTTCTGGACCATCTCCGGCACCAGCCGCTACCTGCGCCGCGAGACGCGCAACTTCGTGCCGGCCATCCTGGCCGCTATCATCATGATGAAGCAGCCCCAGGCATACGGCTTCGGCGACGTCCAACCGGATGACCCCATAGAGTACGAGATCGCCACCATCGACTCGCCGACCGACCTCCACGTGGCCGCGGAGCTGGCCGGCGTATCGGTCGAGACGCTGCAAGAGCTCAACCCCTCGATCCGCCGGATGGTGACCCCGGTCGACTACACCGACTTCCGGCTCAGGCTGCCGCCGGGGACCGGCGAGGCCTTCGAGCGCAACTACGCGGCCCTGCCGCCGCAGCGGAGGTTGCGCTACACCGAACACGTGGTCCGGCGCGGCGAGACCCTGAGCGTCATCGCGCGGCGCCACGGCACCACAGTGGCCGCCATCCAGCGCGCCAACAACATAGCCAACCCCCACCGCCTCAGCCTCGGCCAGCATCTGATCGTGCCGCTGTCGCAGACCGCCGAGCCCGCTAGCTCCTCGTTGGTCGCGCAGACATACGGCGCCGCCAGCGGCACCCGCGTCACCCACCGGGTGCAGCGCGGCGAGAGCCTCTACCGCATCGCCCGTGCCTACCAAACCACCATCGACAGCATCGCCCGCTGGAACGACATCGATCCCAGGCGCCCCATCCATCCGGGCCAGCGCCTCGCCATCGTGGTCGGCACGAGGATCGCCGGTGGGCAGACCACGCGCGGCTCCGGTGTCGTGGTCCACAGCGTGCGCCGCGGCGACACCCTCTACGACATCGCGATGCACTATAATATCTCCGTGTCCCAGCTCAAGCGGTGGAACAACCTGCGGCGCAACCTGATCCGCCCCGGCGACCGGCTGACCATCTATCTCAACGGCGGGGAGGAAGGGAGCAACTGAGGAGAGGGACGATGCGCGCAACGGCAATCTGCGCCCTCCTGTTGCTGATCGCTGCGCCCCTGTCGCCGGCCCAGGAAGCCGAGGTTCAGGAGGCCACCGATTTCGTCGTCGGCCTCAATGCCCTGAACCGCCAGATTCTGCAGGCCCTGCAGGGGCAGCCGACGCGCCGGGTGATCGTGCTGCCGTTCACCGACATGCAGGGCGCCGGGAGCCCGCTCACAACCTACATCGGCGAGCAACTGATCACCGCCCTCGCCGCAGACGGCGGCTACCAGATCCTCGACAACCGCCCGCTGGTCGAGCTGGTCGCCGAGAACCGGCTCACGCCGCTCGACCTCAATTCCAGCGCCGCCTACCGCCTGGCGGCCCCGCAGTTCGCCCACACCAACATCATCGTCGGCGTAGTCACCGACATCCGCACCCGCGTGGCGGTCATGGCCCGCGTGCTGCAGGGGGAGAGCGGCGAGTACGTCGGCGGCGCGCAGGTCTACCTGATCGCGGCCGAGGAAGTGGCGATGCTGAGAGGCGAGACCACTCGCGCGCCCGAAGCGCAGCCTCTCGAGACCGGGCCCGCCGATGTAACCGCCCCCGAGGAGATCCCGGTGCAGCTGGTCGAACCCTCCCCCGAGGCGGCTGAGCTGGAGCCGGTCGAAAGCGCCGAGCCCGCCGGCCTCGAAGGCCGCGGCGAGGACTCGATTTACTCCCAGGCCCTCGACGATTACCGGGCCGGGCGCCTGGCGGAGGCGATCGGAGTCTTCTCCTACCTCGTCCGCGTGCACCCCGACAGCTCGCTGGCCGACAACTCGCTCTACTGGATCGGCGAGTGCTACTACGGCCTCGAGCGCTGGGACGAGGCCCTGGAAGGCTTCCGGCGCGTCATGCGCGACTACCCCTACGGCGACAAGGTCCCCGCCGCCATGCTCAAGGTTGCCTACACACTCGAGCGCCTCGGCCGCAACCAAGAGGCCATCAACGCGCTCGAGCAGCTCATCGCCCGCTTCGCCGACTTCCCCGAAGCCGAACTCGGACGCCAAAAACTCCAACTCCTCCGCGCCCAACTCCAGTAGAAGGTTTAGAACCTTCACAACATGGTCGCGGCACACCGTTCTGCCAAACCGAAACGTAGACGGGCCTTATCGCCTCCGGCTCAGCGGCCCTAACCCGCGAGTCGGACACCGAACCGAATTCCGAGAGAGGAAGGGTTTACAACCTTCACAACATGATCGCGGAGTACCATTCTACCCATACGAAACATAGACGGGCCTTATCGCCCGCCGCGGCGGACTCAACGTCCCTAACCCGCGAGTCAGGCTTCTACAGGGTCAGAAAAATGCAATAACTTGACCGCGAGCCATGACGGGCCAAAGGCCCTACCGCCGAGTACTCT
>CAYOXX010000012.1:41656-50976 GCA_964408025.1 uncultured Acidobacteriota bacterium
GCAATAACTTGACCGCGAGCCATGACGGGCCAAAGGCCCTACCGCCGAGTACTCTCGAGATGACGGCTACGCGAAGTGGGTCCAGGTCCCCGACCTGGTCAGCTGCATGGCCCTCGCGTGCAGGCTTCTGTAGGGTCAGGTAAAGGCAATAACTTGACCGCGAGCCATGACGGGCCAGAGGCCCTATCGTCGCGAATACTCGAAATGACAGCTACGCGAATTGGGTCCAGGTCCCCGACCTGGTATCTCTTGTTTTCCTTGATAAGCGGTTGGATCGTCTATATATTGAAGTTTAGGGATTCCACCAACTGTTGCTTTAGCGCGGTGCATTGTCTGATTTTGATGGGGGCAGTCTGTGGGAGATTTTGAGAAGTTTGAAGGCGGGAGAGAAGGTCGTTCGCCGGGAAGATCCAGGAAGGACTCTGAGCGAGTAAAGTCGCGGAATGCTGAGAACGGCGATCTGAACTTCACCGGCACGCTCTGGAAGGCAGCGGATAAGCTACGCAGCAATATGGACGCCGCCGAGTATAAGCATGTCGTTCTCGGTCTGATTTTCCTCAAGTACATTTCAGACAGATTCGTCGAAAGATATGAAGATCTGAAGCGCAAGGCACTTAACTCGAAAGACGAGGACTACTACGTCTCGGACGGCCATGTCGATTACGTCGTTGAGGACAGGGACGAATACGCCTCCGAGAACATCTTCTGGGTGCCCAAAGATGCCCGCTGGGAATATCTTCAGAACAATGCCAAGCAGCCGACTATCGGGAGAATTGTCGATGATGCAATGGTTGCTATCGAGCGGGAAAACCCGACTCTTAAGGGTGTGTTACCTAAGATTTACGCCCGGCCGGCTTTGGACAGGGCGCGCCTAGGCGAGCTGATCGACCTGATAGGTACCATCGGCCTCGGTGATAAGGAAAACCACGCCAAGGACATTCTCGGCCGTGTCTACGAATACTTCCTTGGGCAGTTTGCCAGCGCCGAGGGCAAGAAGGGCGGGCAGTTCTACACGCCGCGTTGGGTTGTTCGCCTGCTGGTCGAGATGATCGAGCCTTACGAGGGTAGGGTATACGATCCATGCTGCGGTAGCGGAGGGATGTTCGTCCAGAGCGAGGAATTCATTCTCCGTCATGGCGGGCGGATCGGCGATATCTCTGTCTATGGACAGGAATCGAATTCCACCACCTGGCGTCTGGCCAAGATGAACCTGGCCATCAGGGGAATCGAGACCAATCTGGGCGACAAGCACGCCGACAGCTTCCATGAGGACCTCCACCCCGATCTCAAGTCCGACTTCGTTCTTGCCAACCCGCCGTTCAACGACAGCGACTGGCGGGGCGAGCTGTTGCGAGAGGATGTTCGCTGGAAGTTCGGAGTTCCCCCTGCCGGCAACGCCAACTTCGCCTGGGTGCAGCACTTCATCCACCACCTCGCACCCAACGGAGTAGCCGGCTTCGTTCTTGCCAACGGGTCAATGTCATCGAACCAGTCGGGAGAGGGCGAGATACGCAGAGCAATCATCGAGGCCGATTTAGTTGACTGCATGATCGCCCTTCCTGGACAGCTCTTCTATTCAACGATGATCCCCGTTTGCCTCTGGTTCATTGCCCGCAATAAGAACAACAAAAAATTCCGCAATCGGAATGGTGAGACGTTATTTATGGATGCAAGGAAGATGGGGTCCATGATCGACCGCGTCCACCGGATGCTAACCGATGATGACATCGCCAAGATCGCCGGAACCTACCATGCCTGGAGGGGAGAGCCTGAAGCAGGTAAATATGAAGACATACCAGGCTTCTGCAAGAGCGCCATGCTAAAGGAAATCTCTGAGCATGGCTTTGTCCTCACTCCAGGGCGTCATGTGGGTGCTGAAGAGCTTGAGGATGACGACGAGCCGTTTGAGGAGAAGATGAAGAGACTTACTGCAAAGTTAGAGGACCAGTTCGCCGAGTCTGCGAAGTTGGAGCAGGCTATACGGTCCAACTTGAAGGAGCTCGGCTATGGTGGGTGAGCAGTCTGTTATCCCGGTGGATAGGATTGAATCCCTTATATTTCTGATCCGGGGACAAAGAGTGATACTGGATTCAGACCTCGCAAGGTTGTACGGCGTTGAGACGAAAGTACTCAATCAGGCCGTAAGACGAAAAATCGAAAGATTCCCGGATGATTTCGTGTTCCAGCTTTCTTCTGAAGAGTTTAAGGCTTTGAGGTCACAAATTGTGACCTCAAACGGAGGCCGAGGCGGCAGAAGATATCCGCCCTTTGCATTTACAGAGCACGGAGCTTACCAGGCCTCAAACGTAATAAACTCCGAACGAGCTAAGTCTGTCAGCATATTCGTGGTGAGAGCTTTTGTGAGGTTGAGGAATGATCTTGCGGCAAATGCCGAAATTGCAGCAAAGTTTGCCGAGTTGGAACGCAGAATGGATTCTCAGGACAAAACCCTTACTTCGCTGATGGCGGCTATCAGACAGCTAATGGAAAAGGAGAGCAGGCCTATACCAAAGAAGCGACGAATCGGCTTTCGTAAGCATGATAATGGTGCTTGATTAGGACACGCAGAGAATCATGGTAGCGGGGAAGAACCGTTCGAGGATAAGATGAAAATACTGGCCGCGCAACTGGAGGAGCAGTTTAAGGAGTCAGAAAGATTAGAAGAAAAGATTAAGTCCAACCTTAAGGAATTGGGCTATGGGAAATAATAAATGGCCTCTTCGCAGTTTGGCTGAAGTATGTGATTCCATAGATTATGGGTACACCGCTTCAGCTATTGAATCGCCTGTAGGGCCAAAATTCCTTCGAATTACAGACATTGTACAAGGTCATATTGATTGGGATTCTGTTCCTTATTGTGAATTGAACGACAAAGAATATCAGAAGAATAAGCTAAACGAAGGTGATATTGTAATTGCTAGGACTGGTGCAACTACTGGTGTTAGCCAATACATTTCGAGCCCTCCCGATGCGGTATTCGCATCGTACTTGGTGAGATTCAAAATAGGAGATGAAGCAGAACCACGGTATGTCTCATATTGTCTGAAATCAAAGGAGTATTGGAGTTATATAAAGGGTGTGCTCGGCGATAAATCAGCACAGCCAAATGCCAGCGCGAAAACAATCTCCTTAGCTAAAATTCCGATACCACCAAAAGACATTCAGCAAAGTATCGCTCACATTCTCGGCAATCTTGACGACAAGATCGAGTTGAACCGGAAGATGAACGAGACGTTGGAGGAGATGGCCCGGGCGATCTTCAAGAGTTGGTTCATCGACTTCGACCCCGTCCGCGCCAAAGCCGAAGGCCGCCAACCCTACGGCATGAATGCCGAAACCGCCGCTCTTTTCCCGAATTCCTTTGAGGAGTCCCCTATTGGCTTATTGCCACAAGGATGGAAGGTTTCGACCTTAGATGAAGAGATCACAATTAAAGGTGGCAGTACTCCTAGCACAAAAAAGCCTGAATATTGGGAGGAGGGCGTTCATCATTGGGCAACCCCAAGGGATCTATCAAAATTGGCATCACCGATTTTACTTGATACTGAGAGAAAAATAACTGACGAAGGTATCGCCTCGATTAGTTCAGGACAGATGCCACCGGGAACTTTACTTATATCTTCACGTGCACCAGTAGGTTATCTAGCTATTTCAGCCGTTCCTATCTCAGTGAATCAAGGATTTATTGCTATGCTGTGCGATAGAGACTTGTCCAATTACTTTATGTTGAATTGGTGTCATTTCAATATGGATATGATCAAATCTCATGCAGGTGGAACCACTTTTCAAGAGATTAGCAAGAGAAACTTCAGGCCTCTTCAGCTTATTAAACCTACAGGGACAGTACTAATTGCATTCGACAATTTTATTGACCCTTTTTTTAAGATAATTCGATCAAATGAAAAAGAATCAAATGTATTGATTTCGGTCCGTGATTCTCTTCTTCCAAAACTGCTGTCAGGTGGAATTAGCGTAAGCGATAGTGATACTGCGCTGAGATTAAGGCCGTTTCATGAAGCAGTTATCTTCGTGGATTTCGTGCGGCGAGCTAAAGAAAGGGGTAGATTACCGACTCGTCTTGAGATTCAAAAGAAGGCTTATTTCACACTGAGGAGACTAGGATATTCGGTAACTACACTGTTTGATAAATATGCTGCAGGGCCTTATCGCCCCGATGCTAGGTATCGTGGCGGCGAATCGATCGCATTGAAAAAGAAGTACATAATCGCGAGGGGTACCAATCAATTTGAATTAGGTACGAATTTCCATGAGATCCTTAATTACTTACCTCGTTTCGAGGAAGCTATCGACTGGGTAGATAAATATCTAGGAGACACGAAAGATAAGATTCTTGAATTAATGGCAACAGTCGACTATGCCGCCATTGAACTCGGTTCTAAAGGAAAAGCACTATCTCCTGAAGCGATCATGGAATACATTTCATCTACACAAGAATGGAGAGGCAAACTTGATAAAAAGACCTTTACGTTAGGGAAAATCAAAACGTCTCTTAAGTCTCTTTCAGGTCGTTTTGTTATTCCGTATAGAGACCGCCTGATCAGTGAGGCCTAGATGGTTGAAGTTTACCCAAATCTTTATATCGGTAATCAAGAGGACTACGATAGGAACGTTGCACACCGGCAGGGTTGGCGTGTAGTCCACGCCTGCAAAGAGCCGTACCATCGGCAAGCATTAGGTTATAGAGGAAGAGCTGCCCCCAAGGATCATCCAGAATACTTAATTGCTAGACGAGGAGATCGTTTAATACTGAATTTAGTTGATGCTCCAAATCCAGAGTTTTTTTCAAGTGAAATCTTTGACGCTGCTCTTGATTTTATTCACGAAGGTTTGAGTTCTGGTCAAAAGGTATTAGTGCACTGTAACAAAGGAGAATCTCGCTCGTCAGGGATCGCACTCTTATACCTTGCTGTATTTACGAACGCTATTCCTTCAGAAACTATTACAGAAGCTGAAGAAGCTTTTAGTGAAATTTACCCTCAACACAATCCCAGCGCTGGAGTTAGAGGTTTTCTTCAGCAAAATTGGGATTATTATCAACGGAAATGAATAAATTAACTGAATCCACTACCGAGCTGGTTGCCCTGGAGTGGTTTGAGGGGCTTGGATTTTCAATCGCTCATGGCCCCGATATTAGCCCCGATGGTGAATATTCCGAACGTGAGAGTTATGACCAGGTCATCTTAGAGGGTCGACTGAAGCAAGCTATTCAAAGACTAAACCCCCACATACCAGCAGACGCTCAGGAAGATGCCTTTCGGAAGGTAATCCATCCTCAGTCCCCCTCTCTTGTTGAAAATAACCAGATGTTTCACGGGATGCTGGTCGATGGCGTGCCGGTGGAATATCGACGTTCCGATGGTTCAACAGCAGGCGATTTGGTGCGGCTTATAGATTTTGAAGATTCCGAGAACAACGACTGGCTGGCGGTAAACCAGTTCACAGTGATCGAGGGGCAGCACAACCGCCGTCCTGACGTGGTGATATTCGTAAATGGGCTACCACTTGCCGTGATTGAGCTTAAGAATCCCGCAGATGAAGAAGCGGACATCTGGAGCGCGTTCAACCAGCTCCAGACTTACAAGAGCCAGATACCTTCGCTATTCAACTACAACGAACTGCTCATCGTCTCAGACGGCCTAGAAGCCCGTTTCGGGTCCATAACCTCAAACAAGGAGTGGTTCTTACCCTGGAAGACGATAGAGGGAGAAGAGTTAGCTTCACTAGCCACGCCTCAGCTCGAAACGCTTATCAAAGGGATGTTCGACAAGAGACGTTTCCTCAACCTCATTCGGCACTTCATTGTATTTGATACTTCCCGCAGCGGTGTTCCGGCCAAGAAGATCGCCGGCTATCACCAGTTCCATGCGGTCGATGCGGCGGTAGAGGAAACCGTCAAAGCCGCCAGCCCCGAAGGAGACAAGCGGTGCGGCGTGGTTTGGCATACACAGGGCGCGGGGAAAAGCCTCACGATGGCCTTCTTCGCCGGGAAGGTGATCCTGGAACCGGCGATGGAGAACCCGACTCTGGTTGTGATCACGGACCGCAACGACCTGGACGGGCAGCTATTCGACACGTTCTCACACTGCCAAGAGCTCTTGCGCCAGAAGCCTGTTCAGGCCGAAAGTCGAGCCCACCTGCGGGAACTCCTGAAGGTGGCCTCTGGAGGGGTTGTATTCACCACAGTCCAGAAGTTTTTCCCCGATATCAAAGGTGACCACCATCCGCTGCTTTCGGAGCGGCGGAATATTGTGGTCATTGCCGACGAGGCCCATCGGAGCCAGTACGACTTCATCGACGGATACGCCCGGCATATGCGCGATGCCCTGCCGAACGCCTCGTTTATCGGCTTCACTGGAACGCCGATTGAACTGCAAGACAAGAACACCAGGGCCGTCTTCGGTGATTACATCAGCATCTATGACATTCAGCGGGCCGTGGAGGACGGGGCTACGGTGCCGATCTACTACGAAAGCCGCCTCGCCAAGCTGGAACTGATCGAAGAAGAGAAGCCCCACATTGATCCCGAGTTCGAGGAAGTAACGGAGGGGGAAGAGGAGACCGAAAAGGAAAAGCTGAAGACCAAGTGGGCGGCGCTGGAAGCTGTGGTGGGGACGCAGAAGCGTGTCGACCTGATCGCTGAAGACTTGGTTAAGCACTTCGAGCAGCGCCTGGAAGCGATGGACGGCAAGGCGATGGTGGTCTGCATGAGCCGGCGCATCTGCGTCGACCTATACGACGCCTTAGTCAAATTGCGGCCCCAATGGCATGATGGAGACGACATAAAGGGAGAGATTAAGGTCGTGATGACAGGATCGGCCACCGATCCTGTGGACTGGCAGCAGCATATCCGTAACAAACCGAGAAGGGGAAAACTTGCTGATCGATTTAGAGATCCTGGCGACTCCTTCAGGATCGTTCTTGTCCGCGATATGTGGCTTACCGGCTTTGATGCTCCAAGCCTGCACACGATGTATGTGGACAAACCGATGCGTAGTCACGGCCTAATGCAGGCCATAGCAAGGGTGAACAGAGTATTCAAGGACAAGCCGGGCGGGCTGGTAGTTGATTACCTGGGACTTGCCTACCATCTAAAGCGGGCTTTGGCTACATATACAGAGAGCGGGGGAAAAGGCAGTACCGCTGTCGATCAGAGTGAAGCCGTGGCGATCATGAAGGAGAAATACGAGGTCTGCTATAACCTCTTCCACGGTTTCGATTGGTCATCATGGACGTACGGGAAACCGGCTGATCAAATCCGTTTGCTGCCTGCTGCGATGGAGCACATTTTGGCCGAGGAGAATGGTAAGGCCCGCCTGCTTGATGCGGTAACAAAACTCTCGCAAGCATTCGCTCTTTCGGTTCCACACGAAGAGGCACTTCGTATCAGGGATGATGTTGGATTCTTCCAAGCTGTAAGAGCTGCCTTGAAAAAGTCGCCCGATGAAAGGATACGGCCTCGTGAAGAGGTCGAAATGGCGATTCAGCAGATCGTCTCCAAAGCGGTTTTCCCGGATGGGATCGTGGACATTTTCGCCGCGGCCGGCCTTCCAAAGCCTGAGATATCGATCCTTTCCGACGAGTTCCTTGCCGATGTAAAAGACCTGCCACACCGAAATTTGGCCGTAGAGTTGCTGCAGAGGCTCCTGAAGGATGAAATAAGAACGAGGTCGAGGAAGAATCTGATCCAGTCTCGTTCCTTTGCTGAAATGCTGGAGGGGACTCTTCGCGCTTACCACAACCGCGCAATTGAGACCGCCCAGGTGATAGAGGAGCTGATCGAGCTTGCAAAGCAGATGCGGGAGGCGCATAAGCGCGGAGAAGAACTTGGTTTATCGGAGGACGAGCTGGCCTTCTATGATGCTCTGGAAACCAACGACAGCGCAGTGGCGGTCCTCGGCAACGAAACTCTGTGCACCATAGCCCGTGAACTGGTCGAGAAGGTCAGAAGCAACCTGACTATCGACTGGATGCTGAAGGAATCTGCCCGAGCCAGATTACGTGTCATCGCAAAACGCATCCTTCGGAAGTACGGATACCCACCGGACAAGCAAGCGAAGGCCACTCAAACAGTCCTGGAGCAGACCGAACTCATTTGTGAGGATTGGTCAGATTGAGCTGGCTAGTAAATCTCTATGGAACTAGCCCATCGCTGCGGGTCGAGGTTCTATTCTTTAGGCACTATGCGGTCAGGCGACGACGGCGGTGCCGTAGGCCAGGACCTCGGAGGCGGAGGCCATGATGTCGGCAGTGGCCAGGCGCATGCCGACGATAGCGTTGGCGCCTAATGCCTCGGCCTCGGCGACCATGCGCTGGATCGCCTCCTCGCGCGCCTCGGTCATCATCTCGGTGTAGCCTTTTATCTCGCCGCCCACTATCTGCTTGAGGCCGGCGAAGATGTCCTTGCCGATGTGCTTGGCCCGCACGGTGTTGCCCCTTACCAGCCCGCAGATGCGCTGAATCTTTTTCCCGGGAATCTCCTCAAGGGTGGTGACGATCATGGCAACTCCTCCCTGGTCCTCAGTTCGCGATCAGATCAGAATGTCCTCGGCCCAGCCCAGCTTCACCAGCTCGATACGCGCGCGATCGCTGATGCCGATGCCGTGGCGTGTGTCGGCGAGGCCGACGTGCCTGGTAGAGGTGCCGCCCCGCGGCTCCTCGTCGAAGAAGACGCTCCGCTTGGCGGCCAGGAGCTCGACGCCGAGGGCGTCCAGCGCCACCGGGTCGGTGCCAACTAAGAGCCCTTTGTACGGCCAGATGTACTGGGTGTCGAAGTGGTGCGGGCCGAGGTTGTAGAACTGCGGCCGCATGACAACCAGAATGTTCAGGCGTGTCTTGCCCTCGACTATCGGCAGCTTCCAGAGGGCGCCCAGGTCGGCGCATGAGTCGCCGTGATAGGTCCACGGCTGGCGAACGAACGGGATGTAGTTCTTGATGCAGCCGCCGATGCCGGACCAGTGGTGAGCGCGCAGCGGCCGCGCGTTGGCCAGCGCCGTGGCGCGCTGGAAGATCGGGTCGTCCAGGACTCCGCGGTCGCGGATCGAGATGTTCTCATCCAGAACGCCGGCGTCGATGGCGCGCCGCCTGATCCACTGCTCCACCGGCCCCGGCGTCGGCAGGTAGCGCCAGACGTTGCTCTTGATACCCAGCACGTCCCGCGGCCCGACCAGCCCGCGCCAGGCCTCGACCGGGTCGTCGACGCCGAACAGCTCCGTCACCGCGTCGTCGAGCATCCCCTCGATCACCTCGGCGTTGTAGGCGCCGGCGTCGTCCATGGCCTCGGGGTGCCGCACCAGGACCAC
>CAYOXX010000013.1:0-20941 GCA_964408025.1 uncultured Acidobacteriota bacterium
TTCTCCAGGAATATAATCCACTCTTGAATTTCTTCTTTTGTTCCTAACAATAATATGTATTCAGTTATAAATTTCGTTAACATTATTATATAATCAGCATTTTGCCTTATAGAGGATTTTTTTATTTTACATAAAGTACGGAAAAGGTCATTTTTGTCTTCATCTTTTAACCGAGGATAAATACCTTTAAAATCTCCTAAAATCAAATGTGGAAATTTATATTCTTTAGCATGATTAAATATTCTTATTATAAAGTGTGCAATATTATTAGGGAACAGTCTGGCAATCCATGGCCACCAGTTTTGAAAATTATGTAATTCACGAGTACTAAATCTAATTTTGAATAATGTACCATCATTAACGTATCTTTGGGTTCTTTTAAATATATATTCTTGATCTGCGGGTATAAGATCAGGAAGATCCTTACGTACGGCAAGATGAGCTAGTTCACCTGATATAAATTCATTTATATCACTTTTAAAAACGGATTTCCCCAAACGTATTTTATCAACTACTTTAGTTTTTGTAAACTGTTTCAAACTATTTTTTTTAGGCATTCTTAGTTCTTCAGGTATTTCAATCAACTCAAAATATTCTGTTAATTGGTAGAGGCCTTTTCTAATTAGCTCATCACTTGTTTTTCCAATCATATCTTTAAACAGTTCCAATATTTCTTCAGTATACCCCCAGTGCATGAGAAGTCTTAAATTATCAAAAACTTCATGCTTAATTGGAAAGAAACTGCCATCTAACTTTTCTTTAGAAAGAAAACTAGTCGCTAAACACAATGCAATATGTTCTATAAATTCAAGTTCAGGATGAAGGGATATAAGGGAGATCGCCACCGAAGATAAGTACAATTGTCTTTTGTTTCGTGCAATAGGAAGTTCATGGCCTTCGTAAAAATAATTTTGGGTTCCTTTTGGAATATCTTCATTCCATACAAGTAGCAACCATCGCCGGATGAGTTTTCTAATAACTTCTCTTTTTTCAGGGTTGTTCAGCCAAACGCGACCAAGTGCGTTTATAAAGATTCTATCTCTTAAAGGGTAATTGTGGTCTGAATAAATTGCCTCTACACACTTTATATAAGCACTAATATCCTGGTTGCATATATGATAGAGTCTTCTGAACACGAATTTAGCGTTAGTCGAGCTGGCCCAGGCAATTAGTAATGCAACTCTAATATTGATTTGTGTGTTTAAGATTTCTTGCTCAAGCAAGATTATCTGTAATGCAACAAAGAGTGCTTCTGATTTGATATCGTAATTCTTGTCAGGCTCTAATTCCTTTTGGATAATCTCATAGATATCTATAATTCTTGATTTACCACAATTTCTTAAGACGTTCCGAAGATGCAAAGCCCATCCTAGTACTACATGGTCTTTACTAATTTTCGCCTTATATTTTGCAGCTTTCATTGCTATTCTTAGTTCTTCTAGATCTTTGCGGATTTTCGAGTATTTATCATCAAAACACTCATTTAAAGATATTAAACCTATTTCTAGTTCACTATAATCATCAACAATATTTACAGATCTTGCTAATTTTGAGAGAATATCTTCAGCATCTTGTGTTTTTCGAATGTCAAGCTTGTCATATACCTGATAATCTGTGTCCAAAATTTTTTCTTTAAGTGTTTCCCAAAAAACTATTTCCCTAGTTATACCATCGACGTTCTTTATTTTATTTATGAGTCCAATACATGTATGAAAATATCGAGGGTATCTAGCGATAGTCTTAAGCTCTTCATTAAAATCAGAAGGTTTTGTATCTGGAGCGAATTTCTCAAGAGCCATGGCAAACTCTTCATTGTCGAATTGTTTCACTGATATTTTATAACAATCCTTCCAAAAATCCTTCTGATAGCCAGGACTAGTTTCTAGGAGTCTGGTTGTAAATAAAATTCGAACTTGTGGAAATTGATCTTTTCTGCAGAAATATTCTGATAAGATTTCCTTAGCACTTCTAATTGCATTCCTCTCGTTTACACCATCCAATATAAAAAGGATTGGACTGTCGGTAAATTTCATTATTTTATTTTTATATTTATTTATTTGGCGTCTAGATAATATTATTAATTGTTCTAAGGTTAATTCGATCAAATCTTCTAAAGAATAGCAAGTATGCCAGATATAACTATCAAGCCAAAAAACTAAATTCTTTTCTTTTGATATTTTGTTTGCAAAAGCAGCGGCAAGCCAAGATTTCCCTACACCTTCTTCTCCTTGCAGATATGCCACTGTGAATTTACTTTGCCACCAACTATGAATGAGTTCTTGAATGCGAGGGCGATTGACTGCGTCTTTGATATTTATTACATAGGAAAAGCGGATGCCATGCCTATCATTTAATCCAAAGCGCTTGTCAAGATGATCTGCAGTTAAACAATAAACATTTTCAAATGTGTGAAGACTCTTTAGGATTGTATGACGTAGAGAATCTACGCGACTCTCGACTTCCTTGGAATTACGATTTGTTCTTATCCACTCATAGTTTTCAAAGTTAAAAGTACTGAGGCTACTAAATTGATGTATCGAATCCCAATAGTATAAACACAAAGCACCAAAATCTGATAGGTCATCAGTCATGTCCAATAAAATAATATCAATACCAGTTTCTTTTTCAATTGTCCTGAGTTGTGGCAACAGTTGTGCTGCTTTTTTTGTAGTTACAAAAACGTACACATTTAAATTTTCTATTGTGCGTGATATGCGGTTTATTTCTACCGCTATTTTATCTACATTAAGTGGTGTTTTATCCAAATATCTCTTTGCCTGGATAGAGATACACTGATCTTGGCTAAGAGCATCTCCAGTTGGCTGAGAGCCAGATGCAGCTAAGTAAAATCTCAAATCTAGTAATCTCCCTAGCAATATTGCACACAGGCCCTCGAATCCTTTTTCCCCAGCAGGTTCAAGCTGACGTAAAGCTTCTTTAAGTTCTTTCCAGCTCATATCTCGAACACAACCCAAGCATCAGAATAATATAAATATAATAGCAAAACACCCCGGAAGTCAACCTTAAAGATGTCGCTACATATGCTTAAGAGGAGTAAATTAATAACAGAGGTGTAAGCATGAAAATTTCATAAATGGACTTCAGGCCTATAAAACAATAATATTATTCATCTAGGACAACGCGTCGTCGTAGAACACTAAAAATCATATGCAAACAATATTAAGCTAATCCTTGATCATTCTTTTAAATAATCTTAATATTTCTTGTAAATTACACTAGGCTTGGGCTGATAAATTCAGTTCGGCGCTACTCTTCGGTTAGGCGATAGGCGACGATTCTGTTGCCCATGAAGGTCGGGATGACGAGTAGGTTCTGTTCGCGGACGAATTCGAAGTCGGCGATGTTGAGTCCCTCGCTGCTGAGGTTCAGAATCTCGAGGACTTCGCCTGAGGGCGAGACGAGGTAGGTCTGGCCCTTCCAGAGGGAGACGAGATAGTTACCCTCGTTGTCCACCCTGATCCCGTCGATGACGCCCGCTCCCAGGCAGGCTATGTCGCTCACGACTCGAGTGTCGAGGTCCGCGGACTTCAGGATGCAGTCGCCCGTATTGCCCACGATCAGGCTGTTCTCGTGAATGAAGAGCCCGTTCGGCCTGTCGATTTCGGGACCGCTCAGCCAGGCTTCGAGAGCACCGTCGCTGACCCTGTAGATGACGCCGGCACGGGAGTCGGAGATGTAGATTCTGCCCTCAGAATCGACGATCAGGTCGTTGAGGAACCCGGCATCGGTTATAGGATATCTCTCCAGTATGGTCCCCGAGTCGGCGTCGATCTCGACCAGGTTGCCGGTGCTCTCAACCACGTAGAGCCTGTTCTCGTAAAGCGCCATGCCGCACGGCCCGTCCAGGCCGGTCACCCACTCGAGCTCCTCGATCTCCCCGTCCAGCCCCACCTTGGAGATGAAGCCCCGGTTCGCCGTGGCGCTGGAGAGCCTGAAGTAGCTGCTGACGTATAGCACTTCCCTGTCGGGATCGTAGAGCACCGATTCGGGGACCCTGAGGATGTCCGGGGTTTCCCATACCCTGGTGAGGCGCGAGTGGTCGCGTGCGGGGTCGGCGGGCTCGCGGTCCAGCCTGCAGATGAATCCCCAGCCGCCGAACGATTCCTTGACCATTAGGAATATCTCGTTGAGGCCCATCTCCAGCGGCAGGTAGACGGCATCGTTAAGGCCGACTACGCCGAGAAACGACCGGTCCCTGCCCTGGTACGAGCTGTCGCCGTAGAACAGCTTCCGCCCGTTGAGGAAGATGCTCACTTCGTCGCTGTAGCCGAACGAGAGTTTCACGGTCTGCCTGCTGTCGGAGCGAATCAAGGTCCTGGCCAATATGCAGTCCGGTCTCTGCCCGCTCCTCTCGGCGTACCTGGATATGTCCACCAGCCCCGAGGCGTCCGAGAGGACGCCCTGCCAACTCTGGGCGAAGATGGTAAAGATTCCTGGATATCCGATCTCCTCGATGTCGATCCGGCTCGCTTCGAACGGCCCAGAGATCTCCCACTCGGTGATCGTGAACGGTGGCGTCTCGATCTCGGGCGGGGCCTCGAATTCCAGGCTGTCGTCAAGCCTGTAGCTGAAGTTCGAAAAATAGGCCGATCCGTTAATCGGGCCCAGGACGCCGATGGAGCCGCTGACTGGACCGCGCTTGAGGTCGTGTATCTCAAGTGCCGGCACATCGCCGTCTCCCAGGAACACCCGCGCCTGCGTTCCGTTGATCTCCACCCTCAGGTGCAGCCATTGATCAGCGGGTATCGTCGCGCCGGCCGTACAGCCGTCGCCGTGGTATAGCTGCCAGCCGGACACGCCGTTGATCACCGGCGTATACTGCAGCGCGTCCGGATAGAGGCCGGCCCTGTGCGGGCGTATGTAGAAGCGCTCGGCATTCGCCGAGTCCTGCATGCGGAAGATAATCCCGGGATATGAGCGCGATCCGTTTACCGCGATGTCGACCTCGATGACGCCGTTCTCGAACTCCATGTCTCTCAGGTAAGCAGAGCCCGCCAGGCATCGCCTGCCGAGGTGGTCCGCGACGCGGGCATTCACGAACTCCCAGCGGTCGGACTCGAAGTCGACGATTCCGTCCTGGGCGAGCGAGATCGATGCTGCCATCAACACGGAGAAAATTGACAGTTGAAATGCCAATGCTGTCTTCGACGACCTACCGCTCATCGTGGCTCTCCTATATGAAGATGCTATTCGGTTCAGAAAGGCATATCACTCAAGCCGGTAGTGAAGGTACGCTCCCACATTATTGAGACGGATAGAGGGAAAAAGAGTTCGCGGTCAGCCGAAGCGGAGCTGTCGACGGGCCACCTTGTCGGGCTCGTTCGCCGCGCCCAGGCCTGATGATTTTTAAGCGGGGTCCTCTCCGCGGCCGTGCCGGATGATCTTGCCGTCGACCATGAACACCACGTCCTCGGCGATATTGGTGGCGTGATCGGCGATTCTCTCCAGCTGGTATGAGGCGGACAGTGTATGGCTGGCCCTCTTGATGATCGAGGGGTCTTCGATCATCCTGGCCTGCAGAATGGACCACATCTTTTCGTTGATAGAATCGACGACATCGTCGTCGCGGCAGACACTCCTGGCCAGCTCCACGTCGCCGCCGACCAGTGCATCGAGGCTCTTCTTGACCATCGTGCCGACTACCTTGGCCATTTCAGTGAAATCTTCCGGCACGTCTATCGGATCGTGGGTTGAGATGTAGCTGACTCTCTCGGCGATATTGACCGCCAGATCGCCAACCCGCTCGAGATCGTTGTTGACTTTCATTACTGTAACAATAAAGCGCAGGTCCCCGGCGACAGGCTGGTGCAGGGCGAGGATCTTGAGGCACTCGTCCTCGACCTCGAGCTCCTTGCTGTCTATTTCGTGGTCGCCGTCAATTACTTCCCTAGCCATGTCGGGCAGGCGGTGCACCAGTGCTGTGATCGCTTTGTTAGTCGCTTCCTCCACCATGGCGCCCAAAGACAGGATATCTTTTCTCAGCCGTTCGAGGTCACGCTGTAGGTGCACCTTGAGGACCGGTTTGATCTCTTTAGCCGAATCTTCCGGTGACATAGTCCTCCGTCCTTTGCTCACTGGGGCGCGTGAACACCTGCTCCGTCTCCCCGTATTCAACCATGACACCGCCGTCGATGAACAGCGTCTTGTCGGAGACCCTGGCGGCCTGCTGCATGTTGTGGGTGACAATTATCTGCGTGTAGTTTTTCTTCAGCTCTATCATAAGGTCCTCGATCCTGGCGGTCGAGGCCGGATCGAGCGCGGAGCAGGGTTCATCAAACAGTATGACCTCCGGCTCCATCGCCAGGGCCCTGGCGATACACAGCCGCTGCTGCTGTCCCCCCGAGAGATCCAAGGCGGAATCGCCCAGCCGGTCCTTCACCTCGTCCCACAAGGCCGCTTGTCGCAGCGATGTCTCGACCAGCTCGTCCAGGTTCCCCTTATAGCCGTTGATGGCGGGCCCCCAGGAGACGTTTCGAAAGACCGACTTCGGGAAAGGATTCGGCTTCTGGAAGACCATGCCGATGCGGCGCCTGACCTCGACGGGGTCCAGATCCTTCCGGTAGAGACTCGTTCCGTGAAATAAAACCTGCCCGCCCGTGCTGACGCCGGGGATGAAATCGTTCATCCTGTTGAAGGCCCTGATCAGCGTGCTCTTTCCACAGCCGGAAGGCCCGATGATGGCGGTGATATCGTTCTCGAGGAAGGTGGCCGTCACTTCCTTCACCGCCGGCTTCCCCCAGTAACTTATGGATAGCTTTTCCGTCTCGATGATCCCGTTCACCATTGGCGCTTCCTCTGAGACCTGTAGCGGATGTAAACAGCCAGAGCATTCATCAGCAAGAGCACGGCCAGCAGAACGATGATTCCCGCAGCCGCGATGCTGTGGAACCCTTTCTGTGGCCTGGCAGCCCAATTGAAAATCTGGATCGGCAGGGCCGTGAAGGGATCCATAAGACTCTCAGGAACGAAGGCGACGTAGGTGAGCGCACCTATCATCACCAGCGGCGCGGTCTCCCCGATGGCCCGCGACATGGCGAGGATCACGCCGGTGAGGATGCCCGGCAGCGCGGCCGGCAACACGTGGTGGCGGACCGTCTGCCAGCGGGTTGCGCCGAGCGCGAATGCCGCCTGGCGGATTGAATCGGGCACGGCCCGTATCGCTTCCCTGGAGGCGATGATGATGATCGGGAGGATGAGCAGGGTCATCGTCAGGCTGCCGGAAAGGAGACTACGGTCGAAGGCCAACCAACGGACAAATAAGGTCAGGCCCAATATACCGTAGACTATCGAGGGGACTCCGGCCAGGTTGGCTATGTTGATCTCGATGAAAGAACTCAACCGATTCTTCGGGGCATATTCCTCCAGATAGATTGCGGTGGCGACGCCTATGGGGATGGAGAAGAAAGCGGTCAAGGTGATGAGCCAGAGCGAGCCGAAAAGGGCCGCCTTGATGCCCGCTTGCTCGACGAAGCGGGATGGATAGCTGGTCAGGAATTGCCAGTCCACCCAACCGAGGCCCTGCCTGGTGATCTGGATCAGAAGCACGGCGAGCAGGACGACGGCGAGCCAGGTGAACGCTCCGCAAACGTAGCGGAAAATCCTCGAAAAAGTGCGACGTTGCCGGATGTTACCACCTATCATTCTCAACCCGGATTTCACTCGTAGACCTCGCGGAATCTGCGCAAGACTTTGTGGGCGATGATGTTCATCCCAAAGGTTACGATGAATAAAAGCGCACCGACTGCGAATATCGTTTGGTACTCGATTCCTCCGGCCGGCGTGTCCCCGAGGCTCACCTGCACGATGTAAGCGGTCATCGTCTGGATGCTCTCCAGGGGGTTGAGCGTGATCCTGGGCGTCGCTCCGGCGGCAAGCGTGACAGCCATCGTCTCTCCGAAAGCCCGCGAGATCGCCAGCACGAAAGAAGCGATTATGCCCGAGAGAGCTCCGGGCACTACAACCTGGGCCACCACCTCGTACTTTGTCGCGCCCATCGAATAGGCGGCCATGCGGGTCGACGTGGGCACTGCCCGGATGGCGTCATCGCAGAGGGAAGCGACCATCGGTAGGACCATGATGGCGACGACTATGGCGCCGCTGGCGGCATTGAATACCTGCGTATCCTCGAAGACCTGCCTCAGCAGGGGTGTGATGGAGGTGAGGGCGAAGTAACCGTATACCACTGTGGGGATGCCCGCCAAAACCTCCAGAATCGGCTTGAGCACGCTGCGGACGCGTTCCGAGGCGTACTCGCTCAAGTATATCGCGCTCGCCAGGCCGATCGGCACGGCGATAAGCGCAGAACCGACGACTATCAGCAGCGTCCCACAAAAGAGCGGCAGTACACCGAAAGATCTCGGCTCCAACAGGGGTGTCCAGCGGGTGCCGAAGAGGAAGTCGAAGACCGGCACTCTCTCGAAGAACGTATAGCTCTCCCTCGCCAATATGTAGATGACGCTGAAGGTCGTCACTATCGAGAGGAGAGCGCAAAGGAATAAGATTCCTTTAACGCCCCCCTCTCTCCAGCGGCGCGCCTTGTGCGCTTCGAGCCTCCGCTTCGTGATTAGCTCAGCACCCATTCGCGTAAAATTCTCGCCCGCTCCAGCGGATTACCGGCCGCCGCGCCGAAGAATGTCTTCGATACTCACACCCACGTTGGCGCCGCCGGAAAAGACGGTTCCCGTGATGCGCTCCTCGAAGCGGCTCATCACCAGATCGTAAGCTTCCTGAGGCAGGGGTACGTATCCCACCTCCTCCACAAGTTGGGTGGCGTTTTCGAGATAGAACTGCACGAACGCCTCCACCTCCGGGCGCTCTGCCGCGGCGGTGCTCACATAGATGAAGATAGGGCGCGAGAGCGGCTGGTAGGTTCCGTTGTTGATCGTCTCTCCAGAAGGCGCCACGGGGCCGTCGCCGTTGTCCACCGGCACGAGTTTCAGCCTCTCGGTGTTCTCAACGTAGTAGGCATATCCGAAGAAGCCGATGGAGTCCTCATCGCCCGCGATACCCTGCACCAGAACGTTGTCGTCCTCGCTGGCGGTGAAATCCGCTCTGCAAACCTGCTCGTCGCCGTTGACAGCTTTAGTGAAGTAGTCGAACGTTCCGGAATCGGTGCCGGGACCGTAGAGCGTGATCTCCCTGTGCGGAAAGCCGGGGCGCACTTCATCCCAGTAGCGTGCGGGGCCATCGGGCCGCCAGATGTGGTTGAGCTCCTGCACGGTGAGGTGATCCACGAAGTCATTATCGTGGTGCACGACCACCGAGATCCCGTCGAAGGCGATTGGAAGCTCGATGAACTCGATGTCGTGCGCCGCCGCATTTTCGGCCTCCGAGGTCTTGATCGGCCGGGAGGCGTCGGAGATGTCGGTCTCCCCGACGGTGAACTTCTCCATGCCTCCGCCGGTGCCCGATATCCCAACCGTGACGCGGACTCTGGCGTGTACCTTCTGAAATTCCTCCGCTACTGCCTCAGTGATCGGAAAAACAGTGCTTGACCCGTCGATCCTGATCATCCCGGAGAGAGTAGAGGAGTCCTCGCTCGGCCCTACGCCGCAATAGGCGAAAGCAACAAATACACAGAGAGAGATCAGAATAGCCAGTGCTTTTCTCATTGTTAACCTCCATTCAGCCAGTGTTTAGCCGAGGTTTGTAAAGAAACGATAAAGCTTTTATAAAGATTCGAATCCCTTCACGCTAGAAATCGATCTGGAAGCGCGACTGGAAGAAGTTGGCGCTGCCCACATCTTCGCGGTCGGCGTAAACGTAGTTGAACATGAAGCGTGTGACGCTGTTCAGATACCAGTTCAGCGCCACGGAAACGGAATTCAGGATTCCGCCCTCGATGAGACCGTCGCTCAATTCCAGATGCGAGTATCGAACCGCAACTTCCCAGGCGCCGGTGCCGCCGCCGGGCATGAACGGTCTGCTGGGACGTACGCGGTCGAAAGCGCCCGTCGACTTCTTGTAGCGACGGTGGTCTCCGGGAGTAAGGAAGAAGCTTCCGTATACGTAGTAGCCGTTGAGGTTCGGATCCCCATAATCGGGAGCATCGACCAGAGCCGTCATCACCTCGCCCTGCAGCGAGAGGAGACCGTAAACCAGCGCTCCCTCGACGCCGAAGATGTTGGCGGAGTTCGCCGCGAAGCTGCGGGTATCGAGGAAGCGGTGCGTGAGGTGCACCTCCGGTCGCTGGCGATAGCGGATGCCGCCGCCCTCCTGGATTCCCTGGTAGTGGTAACCGAAGCCAACATGCAGCAGGTCGCTGCCCTCGAGCCACGGCAGAAAGGTCACGCGGGCTGAGAAATTGTACGTGTCTCCGTGGCTCTTGGCCTCGCCGTAATCATCGGCGTCGGTGAAGACGCCCGCCCCCCAGGTGAGGCGCTCGTTGCCGCTGTGGCCGAGGATGGCAAAGCCGGTGTTTCTGGACGGCGAGAAGATGTTGGGGAGCGACCGCTCGAGGAAGGTAAGATACTTGCTGCTGGTCAGCTCCTCGAGACTGAAGGGCTCCTTGAAGTGGCCTATGCGCAGCGTCCCGAAGGGGAGATTGGTGATGCCGAGATAAACGTCCTTGAAGTCGACGTCGCCGCCGGTAAAATCGTACTGCACTTTGAACTCGACGTTACTGAATACGGTCCCGGAGAAGAAAAGGCGCGCGCGGCGGAACTCGTTGCCGCTCACGATCTCGCCGACCGCATCCTCCAGCTCGTCATCGCCGGAGCCCCACATCCAGTCGTTCTGTAGGCGGCCGCCGAATTTAAGCTTGAACTGCCCGTCCGCCGACTCGACACGGAACCCCTCTTTCCACTCAACCGTGAAGCCGACCTCCTCGTCGCTGCCGCCGCCATCGCCTGAAGCGCGTACCGCCGCTACGATGAATAGCATCACGGTCAATACCACTGCTGCTGCGAAAACTACCCTCGTCATGTCGTCATCCTTCTGTGGCCACAAAGGTTCTAACTACCGCCGGCACTTTCCTTTGCCGGCGCAGGGAAAATGGCAGCCCTACTTAAAGGAATGTTAAAGGTGGGAAAAAGTATTGTAGAGAAGTTGATCAGCGGATCAGGTGTGCGCGCCGCCACGAAGCCGACCCTGATCGCTCAGAGGGATGCGGACGCGGAAGGTGCTGCCCCGCCCCGGGACGCTCTCCACAGAAACCTGCCCTCCGTGTGCCTGCACGATGTGCTTCACGATACTGAGGCCCAGTCCGGTGCCGCCGAGCTCCCGCGAGCGAGCCTTGTCAACGCAATAGAAGCGCTCGAAAATGTGCTCCTGCTCCCGCGGCTCGATGCCCACTCCCGTGTCTTGGACCTCGATCACGGCGCTGTGCCCTTCGCTTTGGACCCGGATCCGTATCGTTCCGCCGCGAGGCGTGTATTTGATGGCGTTGTCGACGAGGTTTTCGAGGACTTGGCGCATGGCCGCCTCGTCGCAACACGCCACCACCTCCCCCGGAGGAAGCTGTATTTCGACGCTTTGTCCCTTGGCCTTCGCCTCCGCGAGGAGGGGTTGCGCTGACTCCCGCACGATATCGCGGAGATCTAGCGCTTCACGCTCGAAAACACCCTCGATCGACTCGACCTGCGAGAGTATCAATAGGTCGTCGATCAGCCTCGAGAGGCGCTCAGTCTGGCTGCGGACTTTGGAGAGGTAACTTACTTGCTGATCCGAGGGCATCCCCGGATCATCGATAATCGTCTCCACCATACCCCGGATGGCGGCCACGGGCGTCTTGAGCTCGTGGGAAGCGTTGCTGACAAACTCCTGCCGGACCCGGGACAAACGGTGCAGTTCAGTGACGTCGTGCAGCACCACAACAGCACCGACCATCTCTCCCTCCTGGTCCTTCAAAGGAGCGGCGCAGATCTCGAGCTCGCGATCCGCGGGTAGCCTAACGAGCTGAAAATCACCCGTCGTGCCCCCGTTTCCCCGCAGCGCGCTCTCCAGCGCCTCGTTGACCTGCCGCATGCGGGTCACCTCCCATATCCGCTGACCAACGCTGCTCAGGGGGGTTGTGCCGAGGATTCTGGCCGCTACGTCGTTCATGTGCAGCACGCGTTCATCGCTATCGACCGCCACGACACCTTCCAACATGCTGCTCAGGATGGCGATCAGCTTGTTGCGATCGTTCGTGATCGTGTTCATCCGCTCGCGCAGTTGCTCCGCCATCGAGTTGAAAGCAGCGGACAGCCTCCCGATTTCATCCCTGGAGTGGACGCTCAGTTTGTGATCGTAGTCGCCGGCGGCAATCGCCTCGGCAATCTTGGTGATGGAGACAAGGGGACCCGTAACCTGCCGAGAAACGAAGAAACCAAGGGCCAGGGCCACTACGACGGCGATACCCGCCCCGCCGACTATAATCAGACGCAGGTTACCAAGCCTCTCCTCGAGAGCCGTCAGGGGCAGCGAGGTCCTGACAAATCCCCTAAGCCTGCCTCCGGAATGGACGGGAAGGGCGACGTACATCATAGAGACGCCGAGCGTGGCGCTGAAACGTGTGCTGGAGCCCAAACCGCCGGCCCGGGCTTCCCGGATCTCCGGACGATCCGCGTGGTTTCTCATCCTGGAGGGGTCTTCCTCCGAGTCGGCGATAACCGTCCCGTCGGCCCTTACGACAGTCAGGCGGGTATCGATCCCGGCCCCCAACACGACGACTCGTTCCTGCAACGAGAGATCGGCGTTTCCTTCAAGGACGGGCTTCGCAATATCGAGCAGTAGGGTTGCACCGTGGCGGAGTTCCGCTCCGGTCTCTTCAAGCGTAACCCGCTCGATCTGCCGTGCGACGGAGAAGCCGAGAACCGCAGCTACGATTAGAATAACTAATACGTATCCGGCAAACAGCTTCCAAAGGAATGGGGATCTGAGCATGCAGGCTACTCCTCCTCGTCGCGAAAGCGGTAGCCGATGCCGCGGATGGTTTCTATGAGCTCCCTGTGCGCCCCGAGCTTCTTACGAATTGCTCCTATATGAACATCGATGTTGCGGTCGATCACGTGGATGTCGTCCCCGAATACGTTGCCGAGCAGGAAATCGCGCGAGAACACGCGGCCGGGGCGGGAGGCCAGGTAATGCAGAAGGCGGAACTCTCTCAGGGTGAGAAATATTTCATTTCCATCGACCTTGACTTCATGCCGGTTGGTATCAATCAGCACTCCTCCCCGCACGATGCGCTCGCTACTGACCAGGCTCTCCACCCTGCGCGTCCGGCGCAGCACAGCCCTGACGCGGGCAACGAGCTCCTTGGGACTGAAGGGCTTCGTCACGTAGTCGTCCGCACCGATACCCAGGCCGAGGACGACGTCGCTTTCTTCTCCCTTCGCCGTGACCATGATAATCGGTATCGAATCCGTCACGGGGTCCGACTTGAGAAGCCGGCAAACCTCGAGGCCGTCGAGGCCGGGCAGCATCAGGTCGAGCAGAACGAGATCGGGTTGTTCTCTTTTGATTATCCGTAGCCCCTTTTCGCCGTCCCTCGCCGAAATGACCTCGTACCCCTCTCGCGAGAGGTTGTACGCGATCACCTCAAGGATATCGCTCTCGTCCTCGATGGCGACTATTTTCTCTTTCTGCATCGGCCAAAACCGGGACCAAACGAGTACTGTAGGCGAAGATGGTAAAGCCAGTGTTAATGTAGTGCAAAGGTTCTGTCAACTGCGCCGGCCTGAGCCCGAGGGCATTCCGGTCCGCCCGCCGCGGCGGAGCCACTCGAGGCGAACATCTCGGTGCCGCGGGCGAGCGCGTCCAGGCGGCCGGCACCGGTTGACGGCGACGGCTGATGCTTCAACCTCTAAAGAGTATGTGGTATCGTTCGCGAGAGCTGGTCTCCTGGGGCAAGGTGACAGGCCGGACGAAAACGGTTCTTTACGGACAGCAAAACCTGCGAGGGTAAAATCCCATGGCACTAGTTTTAAACGGAACGGGACTGACGATTGAGGACGTGGTAAACGTCTCGCGTTATGGAGAAAAAGTAGAGCTGGCACCCGAAGCGTTGCAGAGGATCAAAGAATGCCGGGCGATGCTGGAGAAGAAGATCGAAGCCGGGGAAATCGTGTACGGCGTGAACACCGGCATCGGCGAGTTCTCCGAAGTCGTGCTCGATGACAACCAGATTAAGGACTTCCAGAAGTACCTGATCTACAACCACGCCGCCGGCGTCGGCGATCCCGCCCCCATCGAGTACGTGCGGTCCGCCATGCTGGGGCGGGCAAACGTCCACGCGCACGGGAAATCCGGGTGCCGCCCGGAGATCACTTCAACCCTGGTGGAAATGCTGAACCGCGGTGTGACCCCCTATGTCTGCCAGAAGGGTTCGGTCGGGGCGTGCGGCGACCTGGCCCCGATGTCGCAGATCGCCCTGTTGATGCTGGGCGAGGGCAAGGCGTACTACGAAGGACAACTGCTGGAGGGAAAAGAAGCGTTGGACAGAGCGCGTATTCCGGTGCCCGGGCTGGAAGCGAGAGACGGCCTGGCCACCATAAACGGCTCCAACCTGCTCACGGGAATGAGTGCGATATTTCTTTACGATGCAGAGAAATGGCTCAAGCAGGCCGAAATCGCGGCCTCCATGACACTGGAAGCGCTCAAGGCGAACATGAAGCCCTACTACGCGCGGCTCCATGAAGTCCGCGGTTTCAAGGGCGCCGTGAGGTGTGCGGCGGCGATACGCAAGTGCGTCGAGGGGGGTGACCTGTTCGAGGGTAAAATCAAGTGCAAGGTGCAGGATGCGTACTCGATGAGATCAACTCCGCAGGTGATCGGGACGGCGCACGATGCGCTGGCCTATGCGCGCTCGCAGGTAGAAATCGAGCTGAACGGCGTCGGAGACAATCCGGTTTTCTTTCCCGACGAGGACCTACAGTTGTCCGGTGCGAATTTTCAGGGGAGCCCCGTCTCGCTGCCTATGGACTTCGCCGGGGCCGCCGTCACCATGATTAGCGTTATGTCGGAGCGGAGGATGAACAGACTCAACAATCCGGCGCTGAGCGTCGGCCTGCCCGCCTTCCTCACCAAGGGAGGGGGGATGTTCTCCGGCTTGATGCTTAGCCAGTACACGGCGGACTCCATGGTGGTCGAGCAGAGGATTCTTTCGAATCCCGCTTCCATTCAATCCATCCCGGCGGCAGCCGACCAGGAGGATTTCGTTTCCATGGGCATGAACACCGCCATCAAGAACTTCCAGATTCTCGATAACGCCTACGTAGTGCTGGGGATCGAGCTAATGGCGGCGGCGCAGGCGTTGGACTTCCGCGATTACAAATTCGGCAGGGGCGTCACGAAAGCCAAGGGAGTGATACGCAAGTATGTAGACTTCCTCGACGTCGACAGACCGCTGTATGACGACCATACAAAGATGAAGGAACTGGTTCGGACATGCGAAATTCTTGAAGAGGTAGAAAAAGAGGTCGGGAGCCTGGGGTAGCAAGGCTCGTGCGTGCCCTCCGCCCGCTCGCGTGATGGGTTCCGCCAAATGCGCACAAGCTCGTCTTGTAGGTTATCTAATTTCAGCTTCCAATCGTTAATCGATTCTTAGGAATGACTAATATCTCCCGCGAGTGACAGGTGGAGAAAGAATTATCATTTTCATCGGCCATTACCACATGATGCCGTTTCTGATGTATAATGCGATAGACTGAAGCCAAAATCTCGGGGGGAAAAATGCGTCTTGATGAGTTGCTCTCTTCGTTAACAGATGAGAATCTTGAACATTTAGCGAGAGACAAAGTCTCTGATGTAAAGCATATTCGTCTTCCTCGAAAGGTTCTAATAAAGGAAATTCACGAAGCGCTGACAAGCTATTCATATATCTCCAAGACTTTGTCAGGAAGATACCCACCAAGTTTCCAAATGGTATTAGTTCTTCTAGGCATTGACATGCATTGCTGTCCTGTACAGGATTTCAGAAAGAAGGTAAGCGAAGAAACAGAAAAAATGATCAATTTAGCAAATGATATAATTTCTGGCAATAAGAAAAAACAATACGAGCTTTACTTAAAAATGCTTTACACAGCATGGGAGTCAGAGCTCTCTATTGATGTATCCGAAGAAGCACTCCTTCGCGCTTTGCGATACGAGCTGCACTTAACGTATATGGAGCACATCGTGCTCATGCATCATCCGGATCTAAGATCCTTGTGGGATCATGATGGAGCGTATGAGAAAGAGAGAAACTATTTACTGGGTAGGGGCATTATCTTGTCTACAGAGATTGATTATCTCATCGCTGAAGAGATTGCACCTGTAATCAGATCGGCTTGGCAAATCGAATTAATCGAGAACCAGTATCGGCGCTTATTAAATTATGTTTCAATTGAAGAACTCTATAATTTGCTCAAACTTAACCGTCTTCCAGTGGCTGGTAATAAGCAAGATAAAATCAGTACAATTTTTTCTTCGTTAATTACCCCAGGAAGCCTGTTAGGTCAAATAAAAATAACAAAGCTACAGAAGCTCTGCAAAAATATTGGTTGTGCAATTTACGGGACTAAGGAGGAAGTCATCGACAGAATTTTAGGATATGTTTCTATGGATTGCGATCTTGAAGAAAAGCTACCAGAGGAGTTTGAAGAAGAAATTATCAAGGAGGTAAAGGAGCTTAATGAGAATTCCTTCAAGCAATTAATGTTGTCTTTAAGTTTCAGTGAATTATATCAGATATGTTCACACTTGAGGAATGTGAAATCCTCTGGGAAAAAGGATGTGAAGATTAAAAATCTTTGGAATAGTCCATATTCTGAAAGAACAATGCTTAAATTACTTAGGAACCAAGAGTTGTCTGAGATTTGCGCAAGGCTTGGATTACATCGAAGCGGGAATAAGCATGATTTAATCGAACGTCTTATCGATTTTGCGCGGAGTGATAAGAAAACAGGGGAGGAAATTATTAACGAGCAAGAACCAGAGGTGCATGTAATTGACGATTCTGACGTAAATACAGGTAATAGTCTGATCGATGATCTTGTGGAGTATTCAAATATCTCGAAAATGTACCCGGAGCTTGCTGACGACGAGAAAATCGTACTTAGTTTTCTGGTCGAAATGAAATCTCTAAATGAGAGTGAAATTGATAGGATGATAAGCAGCTATGGTTTGAACTGGTTTTTACCGAAAGCTCACATGAAAGAGCTGAAGGATAATCTTGAGAAGCTTGATCGAAAATATCATATAGAGATAAAGCCATTTAAATATCACGATATTTATGAGGTCGTCGTATGATCGTTCAAGCAGAAGATTTACGTGCCCGGGATATCATCCAGGCTCTGCGAAGCGGCACTGTTCCTTCGGTTGGTGTGAAGGAATTGGCGGTTGGATGCGGCAAAATTATTAAAGAACTCCGTGAGCAGCTTGAATATGTTCGAGAAGATCGATCAGATTACAAGTTCATTCGAGGAGGCTATGGGGCCGGTAAAACGTTCATTTGCTCTCTTTTTAGACAAATCGCGCTGGAGAATGATTTCTGTACATCGACTGTCATCGTTAGTCCTGATCTGCCATTAGATAAGCAGAACAAAGTATATACTGCCATTGTTAAGGGAATTAGAACAAGCGAGAAGAAGCACAATTGTGCTTTCCCCGATGTTTTACAGCTATGGCTGTGGAATCTTCATAAACGCATTGAAAAAATGAGTAAGTTAAGCTACTCAAACAAAACACAAAGACAAAAATTGGTGCAGATTGTATCCGAATCAATAGTCAGTGATCTCGGTAAAGTTGGGACAGATTCTGGTTTCGTGACTGCAATTCAAAGTTACTACATAAACCGAGCTAGTCAGAATCACACGTATGCAAGTTACGCTCTTTCATGGATTCTCGGAGCGAGCGAAAATATTACTACTTCAATGAAATCGAAGCTTGGACTCAGAGGGGAGATAAGTTCAGAGATGGGTTTCGCATTCTTGAAAGGAATACTGAAATTGATTCGAGACCTCGGCTACGCCGGATTAGTAATTGCTATTGATGAAGTAGAAACGATCATGAACTTGCCGAGTTCTAAACAACGCCAAGAAGCACTTGAGACCATTCGTATTATTGTCGATGAGGTCGGTCGGAACACTTTTCACAGATGCCTCTTTCTCATTACAGGTACAGACAAGTTCTTCCTGGACGATCGATACGGCTTGCCTTCGTACGAAGCACTCAAGGACAGAATCGATATTCCTGGTTTGAATATCGAACATCAATCGCTCAAACAACCAATCTATCTCGTTAAGCCATTGCAAGAAAACCAATTAATCGAAGTGGCCAAGAAAGTTCGCAGTATCCATGCTAGCGCCTATGACTGGTTGGCGGAGAGTAGAATCTCCGACGAAGACATTCAGAGATATGCTTATCTTATGGCGAGTAACTTTGGCGGATCTATAGAGCAAATACCACGCGGTTTTCTCAGAGGATTCATATACGTTTGTGATCTGCTCCAAGAAAATGAAAATCTCACTATTGAAGACGTCTTTGGTGACCCCCGTTATCTAACCGACCAAGTTCATGAGGTGGAGTCATCTAGAGTTAGAATATGAGACCTTCAAAGTTGGATGCTTGGAACCTGCTCAGTCCCGAGCTCCAGCAATATCTAATCGGAAAGGGATGGAAACAGCTTACTGAAATACAAGAAAAAGCAATTCCAGAAATTTTAAATGGGAATAACACAATTTTGATTGCGCCAACGGCAGGTGGTAAAACCGAAGCTGCGGTTTTACCGATGCTCCAAAAAGTACGCAAGCAGAGAGATGCGCTCAAAGATTTTGGAATCCTAGGCCTTTTTCTTGCCCCCACGAAAGCCCTTCTTAACGATCTGGAACCAAGAGTTCATTCAATTGTAAAGGCTATCGGACTTAACTGCTTTAAATGGCATGGCGACGTCTCAAGGGCAAAGAAGCTAGGTCAAAAGAAAGATCCTCCCGATATCCTTTTAACCACGCCGGAATCTTTAGAAGGTATATTCGTTAGCGAGCATATCCCTCATAAGGAGTGGTTTGCCCAACTTTGCATCTGCATTGTTGATGAAGCACACAATTTCCTCGGTGGGTGGAGGGGTGTGCAACTGATATCGCTACTGGAGCGTATAAATGAATTTAGCACTGAAGATCTCCAGCGCGTTGCTTTATCTGCAACTGTTGGTAATCCAGAGGAATTGATGAAATGGATTTCTGGTAGCAGTGAGAGAAGCATTTCAGTTGTGTCAGTTCATCGCCGTTGGCAGGGGGAAATGATCGAGAAAGAAATCACGGCGCAACTTTTTTCAAAAATAGATAATCGCGATATGCTAGATTATTTAGCAAAAAAGTCGGCAGGTAAAAAGAACATCACATTTTGTAATTCTCGCCGTGCCTGCGAAGAACTTGGACAGCACTATCAGAGAAGAAAGCTAAATACCCATGTTCACCACTCATCCGTTTCAAAAGGTTTTAGGGAATGTGCTGAAGCGGAGATGAAATACACGGACAAGCCAGTTTCGATCGTAGCAACGAGCACACTAGAGCTAGGGATTGATATAGGAAAGCTGGATAGCATCTCGCAGTGGGGTACATGCAGATCGACCGCCTCCTTTTTACAGCGTTTGGGGCGAACAGGACGTCAACCGGGTCGCCCTCAGGTATTTTCTGCAGCGTGTGACAATAGTAATGAATTCCTCATTCTACTAGCGATGATGAATTTGGCGGAAAGAGGTCAGGTTGAAAGAGTAATCCCCGGGAGAAAACTATATCACTTATTGGTTCAGCAGTGGGCGGCCATATGTCTCGCAGATTACGGTCTCGACGAGAATGATGCATTGCGACTTGTAAGAATACATCCGCTTTTTAATGATATTTCAGTTGATGAGGCGCTAGCTCTCTTGAAGAATATGGAAATCGAGGATTATTTCCATAGTGAGCGTAATAAGTATTACATTGGTAAAAAACTGGAAAGAACCTTTGGGAAAAAGCACTATATGGATCTCATCGTAGTGTTCGATTCACCTGTATTGTATTCCGTCCTTTACGGCAGGCAAGAGGTCGGATCTGTTTCCGCCTCTTTCATTAACGGCTTGGCAGCCGATACCGCATTCACATTGGCGGGAAGAACATGGATTGAGAAAAAGATCGATCCTTTACGCCTTCGGGTTCTTGTTGAACCTCTAAAGGTACGCTCTCGGGCACCAATATGGGACTCGTTTGGTTTTGGCGGGATCAGCTTTATTGTTGCTCAAGAAGTAGCTAATATCCTTTCTTCCGATAATTCTATGCCATGGATAAAAGATCAGAACAGTACAGAAGCTTTGGGAAAAATACGTTGTGAATATCAGTCTTGTCCGCCGATGCCAATGCAGGCTGAGCTTTTCTTCAAACCTCCTCATAGATATATTTTAAGAACATTTTTTGGCGACGCAGCTAATTCTGCCATTTCTCATTTGTTGGCTGCTTTGGGATATGTACGAAATCGCATTTCATACCAAGGAATTATATTCGATGCTTGTAATAAGGAACCAGCTACCGTCATCAACGAAATTAATGAGCAATTCTCGGAAGTAATGAATGCTGATGATCCCGTGGCGTATGGGCTTGAGCTCAACGTAGATGTAAAGCACTATAAATTCTCTAAGTTTGCAGATATGCTACCTCTTGAGATGATCAGCAAATCTCTGGTCGCGAACCGCTCAAATTTTGTTGAGCTTGCAGAAATTCTTAAAAGAATATCATTCCAAGAAATTAGTGCAATTGAAAGCAAGGCTGAAAACATCCTGATAGCTTCAAATGTAAAATAAATGCTTTAATGCAAAACTTGTTTACTAGCGTTTTGAAAAGGACTCAATGCACTATGAACACACGAGCTGCAAGTTATGATTCATTTGTTCGCTTGTTTAATAGTATCGAGAAAGTATGATGGATTAAAATCTCTCGCGAGTGACATGTGGAGTTGGAAGTTCGCGCCGGTCGGCTGCTACGCGGATTGT
>CAYOXX010000013.1:21041-50035 GCA_964408025.1 uncultured Acidobacteriota bacterium
CGCGAGTGACATGTGGAGTTGGAAGTTCGCGCCGGTCGGCTGCTACGCGGATTGTTGCTTACTTGTAAAGTAAGTGGCGGTGGGGAAGGGAGTCTCCGCTAGAAATTTTAACTAGAGCGAACTATATTGACAGTTAGGCCCTGAATCGCGCTACTTCAGCTAGTCGGCGCGCAAGGATTTCCCGTGTTAATTTTTTCACTGGATTGTGGGACGCATTACAGTATACTCTAAAGTTGCCTCGCAAAATGAAAGCCTGGCTTGGGGGGACGTATCCGCGAGATAATTAGATAATCAATTCAGTGTATATCCGATTTCCTCAATGCCGGTTTAATATTTAACAAATAAATCTGGAGGGCTTTATGAGCAAAGATCCCGATGAAAAGAAATCGCAAGTGCCTCGGGGGATGAACCGGAGGAGTTTCCTGACATCGTTGGGCGCCGGAGCGGTTGCAGCCGCTTCGGTGGGAGGCGCGCAGGCAGCGTCACAAGAGATCAGGGCTGCGGGAGAAACCACTACCATAACCCTTAACATCAACGGAAGGCGTCGGCGGATTCTGGTAGAACCGTGCTGGACGCTTCTATTCGTGCTCCGAGATATTTTGGGCTTGACGGGGACCAAGGATGGTTGCGAGCGAGGCGAGTGCGGCGCCTGCACTGTACTCATCGACGATGAACCGCGTTATGCCTGCATGACCCTCGCGGTGGAAGCTGAGGGTCACGAGATCACCACTGTCGAGGGCCTGATGAACGGCGAGGCCCTCGGCCCCGTGCAGCAGGCATTTGCGGAAGAGGATGGTTTCCAGTGCGGCTTCTGCGCGCCCGGTCAGATCATGGCCGTAGAGGGACTATTGCGCCGGAATCCCGAGCCCACCATCGATGAAATTCGCGTCGGTGTGAGCGGCAACATTTGTCGTTGCGGAGCTTACAAACACATCTTTAACTCGGCTGAGAGAGCGGCAGAGTTAAAGCGCGAGATGGGGGGATAAGTCATGAGCGAAGAGCAAGGCAGAAGCGGGCGGTTCTTCTTCGAACGAGTTTTCGCGCCCGAGACTCCCATCCCGACGGAGGACATAGGGCCCTGGGAAGGCGAGACCAGGATTGTTGGCAAGGATTTGCCAAGAACTGATGCCTACGAGCGTGTATCCGGCATGGCCCAGTTCACTCACGACGTTTTTCTTCCCGACATGCTATATGCGGCGATCCTTCGTTGTCCCCATCCCCACGCCATGGTGAGGAGCGTGGACACCAGTGCTGCGGAGACGATGCCGGGTGTGCGCGCGGTCCTCACAGCGGATTCTCCCGGGACCGACATCTCTTGGCCCCACACTCCGTGGTTAGCAACAGTGCCCAAGCAGTCCATGCTGTTCGACAACCACTGTAGATATGTGGGTGAAGAGGTTGCTGCTGTCGCTGCCGATACGCCCCAGCAAGCCCGGGATGCCTTGAAGGCTATCGAGGTCGATTATGAAGTGCTGCCCTTTGTTACCGACGAAGAATCAGCACTGCGAGCGGACGCCCCGAATATCCACGAAAGTGGAAATGTGACTGACCCTCCATATCCCCTAATCAGAAGAGGGGATGTTGAAGCCGGATTCGCCGAGGCCGATATTGTTTTGGAGGAAACCTTTACAACGAGCGTTCAGTTTCACGCGACGATGGAGACTCATGGATCAGTAGTCAAATGGGATGACGATAAGCTGACAATTTGGGAATCCACGCAAGGTGTGTTCGATAGCGTAATGCAACCTGCGGCAGATGCTCTCCAGATACCCCTGAACAAGATTCGGGTCATCTGCAAATACATGGGAGGAGCATTCGGCTCCAAAGCTCAACTGGAAAAACACACGGTCATAGCAGCCTTGTTATCACGTCAAACGGCACGTCCTGTGAGGGCTATTCTTACTCGAGAGGAGGAATTCTTATGTGCCGGCTATCGCCCTAATGCCAAATTGACTTTAAGGGCCGGGGTTAAACGCGACGGCACACTGACGGCCCTTCATCTTAAGGGTACGGGAAGCCCGGGCGCGTACTACGAATGGACAGACGTAGGGTTTCTGATCGCCGATCTATATAGATGCCCTAACATCCTGACTGAGGAAACCACCTATTACATCAACGCAGGAACGGCTCGGCCGATGCGCGCTCCGGGATTTGTGCAGGGTTCCTGGGCCCTCGAGCAGATGATGGATATGCTGGCGGAAGAGCTGGATATGGATCCAGTAGAGTTACGCCTGAAGAATATCGCCGACATGAGTCAAACGTTTAATGCGCCATTTACGAGCAACGGTTTGAGAGAGTGTCTCACCGAGGGCGCGGAACAGTTCGGTTGGGAGGAAGCAAGAGCCAGAAACAATGAAAATGGGCACATCCGTCGCGGCGTCGGCGTAGCTTCCGCATTTTGGGGAGGGGCTGGCGGACCGCCGGTCACCGCTATTGTCAGGATGTTAGTGGATGGCAGTGTCGTAATCCGCACCGGAGCCATGGACATCGGGACCGGCACTAAAACCGTCGCCTGTATGACCGCTGCTGAAGAACTGAACATGCCTCTCGAAAGGATCAGGATAGAAAACGCCGACACCGACAATACTCCTTTTTGCTACATGAGTGGCGGAAGCCGGACTCTCCCCGGCCTCATTCCTGCGGTGAGGAGAGGGGCATATCTGGTAAAGCAGCAGCTGTTCGACTGGGCGGCTGAGGAGCTCGGTGTTCCCGCGGAAGGTCTTGAGTTAGAAGACAATAATGTCGTCAGTCGCTCCAATCCGGAGGAGAGGAAATCCATTACCGAACTGATTAGCGGCCACCAGCAATGGGACATAGTGGGTGTCGGATACCGCGCACCAAATCCAGAAGGTAAGATAATCCGAACGTTCGCCGTCCACTTCGCCGAGGTTGAGGTGAACACTCGGACCGGCGAAATCAGGGTGGTTCGCATGCTAGGTGCCAACGAGAGCGGCCGCGTGATCAACCGCAAGACCTTCGACAACCAGGTCTTCGGCGGCATGACTCAAGGACTTGGCTACGCCCTTACAGAACAACGAGTATTAGACCATCAGACGGGCAAACTGTGCACTGTAAACTGTCACGACTACAAGGTCCCCACGGCGCTGGACGCTCCGGTGGACCACGAAGTAGTGGCTGTAGACCCGCACGACACCGAGTGCAACATAGTGGGCTGCAAGGGCCTCGGCGAGCCGGCAACGATCCCGACAGCCTCGGCCATCGCAAACGCCATTTACAACGCCACCGGCGTGCGGTTTACCGACGGGCCTGTGGACCCTCGTCGTCTCCTGGAGCTGCTTGAAGAAAGGGAGGCTTGATAAGCCACAATAAAGAGACGCCACTTTCGTTGAAGCCGACTCGGCCAACGAGGCCAAATGGGAATTGAGCGCCGGGGAAGCGAAGTTGCCCACTACCGGGGTCGCGGATCTTCAGGGTTGCCTATGTGAAGAGGTATTCGATATAGAGTAGGTAGTGAGCATAAGCGCACCCCCTAAGCTGCGGGACTTCTCCTAACCCGAAGAATTCATGACTTTTTCCCGGTGAATGCTGTAAACGTCTGACCAAATTGGGATTAACTCAAAACTGTCGGGTATTGAAATCATACTGTCTGCAAGCGGCGAGGCTATTTTCCCGCAGGTTGCGGCGCGGACTTTTCCGGTCCCGCGAGCATGACTGGCCCTGCCCAGGGCGGGCGAGCTTAGGTCCTGGCGCAGTAAAGTAGCTGCGACCTGAACTTGTCAGCCTTTGGCTGAGGTCGCCTAGTCGGGCTGAAGCCCGACGCTACCGAATCCTGCTACGCGAGTGAGGGCACAGGCACTGTGCTGGCGGGAGGGATGCGGCGCGTCGAACATCTCCCGCGAGTGACAGGTGAAGGTGGAAGTTCGCGCCGGTCGGTGGCTACGCGGATTGTTGCTTACTTGTAAAGTAAGTGGCGGAGAGGGAGGGATTCGAACCCTCGGTACGGTCACCCGTACAACTGCTTAGCAGGCAGCCCTGTTCAACCACTCCAGCACCTCTCCGCTGAGGGACCGTCTCGGGGCTGCGTTAACAATCTAGAGTCGGCCGGGCGTAAAGTCAACCAACTCAGCCGGGCGGCCAGCGCATGGCTCGCCCGCCGAGCAGGTGCAGGTGTATGTGGAAGACGCTCTGGCCGGCCCGCTCGCCGCTGTTGAGCACCAGCCGGTATCCGTCGCCGACCAGGCCGCGCTCGGCCGCCAGGGCCTGCGCGGCGCGGAACAGTGCCGCCAGGTAGCCGTCGTGCTCCGGCCCCAGGTCTTCAACGGTTGCGATGTGGTCCTTGGGTACGATCAGCAGGTGTACCGGCGCCTGCGGGTTGATGTCCTCGAAGGCGAGCGTCAGCTCGTCCTCGCGCACGATCGCGGACGGTATCTCCCTGCGGATAATCTTGCAGAAGAGGCAGTCGTCGACCAGGGCCATCGGCAAACCTCCTTCCTTGACTAGATTGGGCGCGGCGTGCCCTCCTCGCCACCCCGCGGCCGCAGCCACAGGTAAGCGTCGAACGGCAGGATGTCGGCGAAGCCAAAACGCAGGTACCAGTCGTAGGCCCTTCGGTTCTCCTCGGTTACGGTCAGCGACACGCTGTGGTAGCCGGCCTTGCGGAAGCGCCGCAGGCTTTCGGCGACCAGGAAGGTGCCGAAGCCCCGCCCCTGGGCCTCTGGGGCGACTGAGATCTGCGGCAGGTGCCCGACCGCGTCCGAGAGCTGTGTGGCGATCACGACCCCGACCATCTCGCCTTCGGGCCCGAAGCCCACGGTGGACATGGTAGGCAGGAAGCGTCCGCAGCCGGCGCGCCTAACCAGGTTGGCCACGAATTCCCGGCACCTGTCGGCGCGCCCGAAGCTGGAGGAGAAGTAGGCGTCGACGCCGCCGCGGTAGCCCTCGAAAACCACGCGCGAGGCCTCGCCGATTTTGTCGTTGTCCCAGTGCCGCAGCTCGAGGCCATCCGGCGCCTCGCGCACGTCGTCCCGCGAGTTGAGTTCGAGGCTGAGGAAGTGCCGTCGGAAAATCTCGAACCCGGCCTCGCCGAGGGCATCCGCGACGTCGGCCCCGGAAAAGATCAGCAGCTGCGCCTCGATCCGGCGCACCCCCGGAGTCGCCTGCAAGGCCTCGGCAGCCGCCGCCGCCAGCCGGCCCTCGAGGCCGTCGCCCCAGCGCTCGCGCGCCACGTAGACGTTGCCCACGATGCCCCGGTCGCCTTCCAGCACGATGTAGAGGTAGCCCTGGGCGCGGCTGCCCTCGAAAACGGCGAACCCGGGCAGCATATGCCGCTTGATGTAGCCCCGCAGGAAAGACTGCGTGGGACGGTAATCCCAACCCAACCTCTCCAGCCACAGCTCCGCCTCCTCCCCCATCAGCGCGTCGAGCGCCCTCGGGTCGACCTTGCGCAGGTCTGCTATGTCCAGGTCCATGGCTTGCGGATCCCCGTTGAGCGGCATGTTACCATTGGCCGCGCCGAGCCCACAACGAGCGCTGTGTCAACCAATCTTTCGCGGTCGTGGTCAAAGTCAACAGCGGGGGAAGAGATGGAAATCGGGGAGGTGCTGGAGCGTCAACTCGTAGGCAGGGCCAGGTCGGGCGACGACGAAGCGTTCCGCGAGCTGGTCGAGGCCAACCACCGCCGGGTCTACGCCCTAGCCCTCCGTTACACGCGACGGCACGAGGAGGCCGATGAGATCGCACAGGAAACATTCATCAGGGCGCACCGGGCTCTGGGCCGCTTCCGCGGCCAGGCCGGCTTCGGCACCTGGCTCTACCGCATCGCGGTCAACTGCTGCCTCAGCCGACGCCGCCGCACGGCGCGCCGGCCGCGTACCGAGAGCCTGGATGGCGAAGGAGTCCGCCCTCCCGAGGACGAAAATCCGTCGCCGGAGCGGAAGGCTATCGGATCGCAAACCCGCCGGCTCGTCGACCGCGCCCTGGACGGCCTCAGCCGGCAGCAGAGGATGATCTTCGTGATGAGGTTCCTCAAGCAGCACACACTGGCCGAGATCGCCGAGGCGCTCGGTTGCGCCGAGGGGACCGTGAAGAAACAGCTGTTCCGGGCCACTGCAAGCGTGCGCCGCACCCTGGCGCCGCTGCTCGGCCGGGAGGTTGCAGGATGAACAGGGAAGACCGGGAACGCCTGGTGCTTCACCTGGCTGGAGAGCTGGGGGAGGCGGAAAGCGAGGCGCTGGAGTCGGAGCTGGCCCGCGATCCCGAGCTGCGACGCGAGCTCGAGGAGCTTCGTCGGGCCGTCGAGCTGGCGCGCCTGCGGCTGCCGCTGGAGCCGGGCGGGGAGTACTGGCGCGGCTTCTGGGCGCGCCTGCAGCCGAGGCTGCGGCGGCGAAGCTGGTGGCGGAGCGCACTCGATGCGATGCCGCTTGAGCGGTGGTTGTGGCCGGCGGCGGCGTTCGGCACTGTGGCCGCGGCGCTGGTGATCGCAGTAGTGGTGCTGCACAACCTCACGGTGCCGCAGGAGCCGACGCCGATGATCCAGACCACCACGGTCAGGATCGGGCGCACCGAGGGCTTCTTCGAGCGCGCCGCGGGCGAGCACCTGCAGCGCTCGCGCCTGCTGCTGCAGGACTTGGTGAACGTCGCCTCGAACGGCGAGCCGCCGTTGGAGGTGCTTCTGGATAGCCGCAGGCGCGGCGGGGAGCTGCTCAGCGACAACCGCTCGCTGCGCCTGGCGGCCGAGAGGCGCCAGAACGAGCGCCTCTCAGGGCTCCTGGACGAGCTGGAGACTGTGATGCTGGATATCGCCAACCTCGATCCCGAGGTCGCGACCGACATGCTGCCGGCCATCCGGCACCGCATCGAGAGGCACGACCTGCTGATAAAGATCGAAATCGTGAACCTTAACGATGGGCGGCGAGAGCTGCCCGCGACAACGGAGGTACTCTGACAATGAGAAGGGCAATCATACGCTTCGTAACCGCGGCCGCGCTGGCGCTCGCGCTGGTGGCGCCGGCCACCGCCTACGACGATCCCCAGCAGAGCGAGGAGGGGCGCCAGTTCATGAGCGCCCGCGAGCTGCTGGACGACGGGAGCTACAACGAGGCTTTCGAGATCTTCATGCTGGTGGCCGAGGCCGACGATTCGCCCTACCAGGACGACGCCTGCTACTACGCTGCTTATTGCGCCGTCCGCCTGGGTGAGCTGGAGGAGGCCGTTGGGATACTCGACGACCTGCTCGACCACTTCCCCTCCAGCCAGTGGCGCGACGACGCCGTGCAACTGCGCAGCGAGGTCCTGAGCAGGCTCGGCCGTCATGGCGATCCAGCAGCGGCGCTCGGCGTAGGAACAGCCAGGAGCGCCGAACGGGAAGCGGAACGGGCTGACCGCGAGGAGGAACGGGCCGAACGGGAAGCGGAACGGGCCGACCGCGAGGAGGAACGAGCCGAGCGTCACGCCCGGGTAGTGAGCATACATCAGGAGCGCGGCGAGGAGCTCAGTGAGGAAGACGCCATCCGCGAGGCCGCGCTCAACGCCCTGCTGAACATGGACTCGGAGAGGGCGGTGCCGATCCTCATCCGCTACCTCCAGAGCGACCCGCCCAGCGTACTGAAGGAGCGCGCCATCTTCGTCCTCAGCCAGCACGAGACCGAGGAGGCGATGGAGGGGATGATCCAAGTCGTCCGCAGCGACGACGATCCCGAGATCCGCCGCTACGCGATCCACTGGCTGGGCCAGTTCGACAGCGAGGAGAGCACCGACGTGCTCATCGACATCTACGACTCGCTGGACGACGCGGGCAGCCGGGAGATGGTGATCTTCGCCCTTGGCCAGCAGGGCGGCGATATGGCGGTCGAAAAGCTCACTGAGATTGCCCAGAGCGACGACAGTGCCGCTTTGCGGGCCCATGCGATCTTCTGGCTCGCTCAGGTGGATGAGTTCGACTCGATTCCGGTGCTGGCGGAGATCTACCGGGCCAATGAAGACCGTGAAATAAGGCAGCAGATTCTCTTCGCCGCCACCCAGGCCGACGACGCGGAGGGTGCCGCCGAGTTTCTCCGGGAAGTGGCCGTCTCGGACCCCGATCCCGAGCTGCAGAGCGTAGCGATCTTCCACCTCGGGCAGCTCGGCGAGGAGGCTATCGATTTCCTCGCGCAGATTTACGAGTCAACTGACAGCGGGGATGTTAAAAGAACCATCGCCTATGCGCTCTCACAGATCGACACGGAAGAGGCGGTCGAGATGATGATCGAGTTCGCCCGCGGCGAGACCGATTTCGAGGTCAAGCGCCAACTGATCTTCTGGCTCGGGCAGACCGACTCCGAGCGGGCTCAGGAATTTCTGCTGGAGCTGATAGAGCAATGAGAAGAACTACATTTGTAACGACCGCGTTAGCATTGATCTCCATCCTGTTTCTGAGCGCCGCGGCGGCGGCCCAGGACGTGCCCTTCCGCGGCGAGGTGACTACGGTAGCCGACGACACCTCGATGCCACTGCGCGACCTGATGCGCTCGCGCGCCTCCGACTTCCTGCTCCAGAGCGGCGAAGACTGCGTCTGGATCGGCTACTCCGTCCTAGCCAGAGAGCGCATGCGGGACAGCCGTTTCCACGGCGGCTGCGGCCGCCACGGCGGCGAGGTTACGGTGATCGACGGAGTCACCGTCCGCCGCGGCGCCGACGAGGGCATCGAGCCGGACGGCAGCGAGAGCAAGGCCGTCCTCTACCTCTACCGCGGCGACGCCCGCCTTCGGCGAGTGCGCCTGCTCGAACTTAGTGAGCGCTACCGCTTCACCATCCAACTGCTCTGGCTGGAGGACGTGCCACGCGAGCGGAGCCTCGACGCCCTTGAGGAGACGCTGAACGAAGCGGGCTCTTCCGACCGCCTGCGCGCGGAAACCTTGGCGGCCATCGCCGTTCACCAGGGCCCGAGGCCGGGCCGCATACTCGAGGGGATCGTCAGGAGCGGCCGCGACGTCGACCTGCGCGAACAGGCTCTCTTCTGGTTCGGCTTCACCATCGATCCCGAGGATATCGGGCCGCTGCGGCGCCTCGAGGCCAACCTGCGCCCGAGCGGCTTGCGCGAGCACCTTACGTTCGTCTACTACCTGCAGAAGAGCGAAGCGGCGACCGAGAGGCTGATCGAGATGGCTCGCGGTGACGCCGACCGCGAGGTGCGCGAGCAGGCGATTTTCTGGCTTGGGCAACTTGCCAGCGCGCGCGCCGCCGAAGAGCTTGGCCGCCTGGTCGAGGACGATCCCGACGCCGAGATCCGCGCCCAGGCCGTCTTCGCCCTCAGCCAGCTCGACAGCCCGCGCGGCCTCGAACTACTCATGCGCGTCGCCAGCACCAATCCCCACCCGGACGTCCGCAGGGCCGCCATTTTCTGGATTGGCCAGAGCGGCGATGCCCGAGCTGTCGACTTTTTCGAGCAGCTCCTGCGCGACTGAAAAACGCGCCGGCGGGAGGGGCGTAGCGTCCCTCTCGCCGATCGTGTTGCCTCCATTATCTCCATAGTAGGAGGGCCGACATTCCTGCCGGCCAACCGCGGACAAGAATGCCCGCCAGGGCGCGTCCGCGGCGGCGGAGTGGGTCCGCGCTCCTGTTTATGGAGATGGATCGCGGACAGGTATTTGCGCGCTCCGGTGGCTGGCGACACCGGCACCACTGAGCGGGTAGCGCGCCCTCTGCAAACCTTCCATCGCTTTGCAATCGCCTCGTATCAACACTATACTCGAGCCGATCCCGACAAAGCGGATGGCGCGGATGGTCTGGAAGAAACCGGATGACCTGGAGCTGGTGGCGGAGTGCGAGACGCTGCCGGAGGTCGAAGTGATCCGCGGCCTGCTGGCCAGCGCCGGCATCGAGAGCACCGCCGTCGGCGCTACCGACTCCACGATGCTCTTCTCCCAGCAGTCGATATTCGGGCGTCTCGCCAAGCCGCGCCCCTACAAGCTGCTGGTGCGGCCCGAGGATGCCGAGACGGCGCACGCGCTCCTGGCCGCCGAGCACGGCGAGCTGCCCGATGACTGATCCCCCGCTAAACGCCGCCATCGTGGTGCAGGCGCGCATGGGCTCGTCGCGCCTGCCGGGCAAGACGCTTAAAACTCTGGCCGGGCGCAGGATGCTGCGTCACGTCGTCAACCGCCTCGCCGCGGCGCCGGTCGCCGGGCCGCTCGTCGTCGCCACCTCGAACCACCCCGGCGACGACTTCATCGCCTCCTGGTGCGAGGCCGCCGAGGTCGACTGCTTCCGCGGCAGCGAGGACGACGTGCTCGACCGCTTCCGGCGCGCCGCCGAGCCTCTTGACGTCGACTACATCGTCAGGGCCACCGCCGACAACCCGCTCGTCTGGGAGGGAGCCGTCGGGCACCTGGGGCGCATCATCATCGAGCAGCGCTGCCAGTACGTCTCCTACACACACCACATGCCGCTCGGGCTCGCGCTCGAAGTCTTCACCAAGGAGACGCTCCTGCGCGCCGCCGCCGAGGCCACCGAGCCGCACCACCGCGAGCACGTCACCGCTTATATCTACGACAACCGCGACCGCTTCGACTGCCTCTGGATCAGCCCGCCGAAGGAGCTCGAGGGTGGCTTCCGGCTCACCATCGACACCGAGGAGGACTTCGAGCTGATGCGGCAGATATACGACCGCCTATACGTCCCCGGCGAGGTCCTTCCGACCGCCGAGGCCGTCGCCCTGCTGCGAAGGGAGCCCAGGCTGGCCGCCATAAACGCCCACATCAGGCAGAAGCCCCACACTGAGAGCGCGGGCGGGAAGATCGAGACCTAGAATCTAATGAGCGAATATCTGAAATCGGGACGGCATTTTAAGCAACGAAGATATATGTTGCAGAAGCACTGAGGATCTTGGGCTAACGCCTTTTCTTGTTTCCTCTTACGCTGCCTCGACTCCGGACTCCTCGAGAGATAGCTTAAGTGCCGGTACTACGGTTTTTATTCCTGCCTCCATAATAATTGAATCAATCCCGTATGGAAGCTGCGGAGCCCGTCAATACTAAGGTCAAACCAACGGAAGCAGGAGAATCTATCCGCCAGAGAGAGACTTTCGAGCGCCGCATCGAGTTCGAGACCCTCTTCCTTGGCGGCGACTACCCCTTCCCACAGCTCACTTAGATAGTCGCGCAGCAACACCAGCTCTGCGCGAGTCATCATCACTTCCCAGTTCAGTAGAACTTGCCTCACGCTATTCTCATCGTCCAAAACAAAATTGAGGGCTGTAATCCACCTGGAGACATCAACCCTCTCAACAGTATAAGAGAGGTTAATCGGTCTGCTTCTCCTGAAAATATCTCCGGTAATCAAGAGGCCTTCTTCGGGGAGATGAACGATGATGTCGCTTTCGGAGTGGGCGCTGCCGAAATAGACCAGGCTCAATGTCAGGTCGCCCAGATCGAGTGTCAGGCGGTCGGAGAACGTCATGGTCGGTTCTGTGACAATCAGGTTCTCAGAAAGCATTTAGTATGACCGACTGAAATAGTCCCGCCATGCTCTGATGCGTTGGGCTCTTTCCGATTCCGGGTCAAGCGTTTCAAGACTCAAATCCCACTGCGCGACAGACGCATTAATGCTGTTGAGGATATGTTCCTTTGGATCCGCCCCTCTGAGCATCTGGGCGTAGCAGGCATCATGGCCGATGATAACGGCGTCTGCGAAGGCTTGATTGCCGGAGGTGTGGTCCCAGTGGTGGTGAGTGTTTATTACGTAGGCGAAGTCGCTGCGACCGAACTCCTCCTCAATCGCCCGCCGGATTCTGATAGCGGACTCAGGCGATGCCGGGGTGTCGATTACGACCAGGCCCTCGCTCGAGGCGATAGCAAAGTTGGCTTCTCCAAAAGTGGGATCATCTGTCAGCAAAATAACCCTGTCGCTAAACCTCTGGACCAATATCGGGACTTCGTCGTCCGCCTGGACATAAGATGCGAAGGTTAACGTCAACAGTAGAAAGCAAGCGAAGAAAAAGCAGAACTGTCTCATCGCCTCCCCCTCGAATATCTGATCATCAACTACGATATCCGATTATCCTGTAGAGGAACGGCGGGCTGCTGTAAGGAAGCCTTCATCCCCTCAATAATCCTCATCGCCATTCCAGGAGGCCCGGCCTACTCCGCCGTCCGCTTCAGCGGAGACGCGCCCTGGAGGGCATTCCTGTTGGCCGATCGCTGCCGGAACGCCTACGCTTCGATAGCGAGCGGCGCGAAAATCGCCGGGCATTTCATAAACTCGTGGTAACTTCGTAAGTGGACATAACTAAGATGTTTATGAGATGGTGAACAAAGTTGAAATTGCATTTTCACATTGCTCGCAAAAGGTGGGTCGGCCGATGGAGAATACGGATCTCTGTTCGTTCTGTGGGTACTACTGCGGCGCGTGCGACATCTACAACGGCAACATCGAGCACCACGCCGCCGGGCTGAAGGGGATCATGAACGCTTACGGTTTCGATTTCAGTGATCTCCCCGGGATGACGCTGTCGAACCCCGAATTCCAGGCCGTCCTGGACAACATTATTACCTTCTTCAGACCCGGCATAAGCTGCCGTGAGGGCTGCGGAGCGTGCATTCAAAACTGCGCTGTCAAACGATGCGTTCAGGAGAGAGGCATCGATACGTGCGCCTTCTGCGACCAATTCCCCTGCGAGAAACTCGAAGGCCACGGCAACATCGCGTTTACGGGGCTCAACGAACAGAGGGAGCTCGGACTACAGGTCTGGGCCGACAGAATGGCAGCCAAGGTGGCCGCGGGCTGGAGCTATGTAGACTAGCACGATCGAAAGCAGCGCACCGCGATTCGGCCTCAGCCACCGCCAAAGCCGCCCTCTCCATGAACAGAGGTCCCAAGCTGGCGGCTATCAACGCCCACGTTAGGCAGAGGCCTCATACCGAAAGCGCGGCCTGAGCCTGTTCGGCTCCGCATGCCTTCCGACATGATAGGAATTCAATAGTCCTTGTCACTATTTGTCCTCCTTGTCCTCTGTGTCCTCCGTGGTTCGGAACAAGCCCCGGCCCCGTGGAAATCCGTCGCTACGTCTTGGGCAGAGTCTGCTGCAAATGGTTTCCTATTGCGGCGCCTGCCACGACTTCTCGACTACGGTGATCGTGTCGATGTAGAGGTTGCGGTCGGCGTTGTTTTCGAAGTAGTCGTTGGGGTAGTGGATGCGGAGTTCGTGGCGGCCGGGTTCGTATTCGAACTCGAGTGAGTAGATGCGCCAGCCGGGTTGCGTCAGGAATACCTCGCCGCTGTTTTCGGAGCCGAGAGAGAGGACGAACGCCGGCGGATCGGGCCCGGCGAAGTCGCCCGAGGCCCGTACCATCACCGTGGCGCGCCGCGACTGCAGCTTCAGGTTCGTCTTGAGCGCGGCGACTGAGTGGAAGCCGGCAAAGCTGCCGCTCAGGTCGAGCAAGCTGCCGCCGGCCTCGCTCATCTCGACGGCGCGCACCACGGTGGTCTTTTCGATGGCGATGCCGTCCAGAACCGCCTGAACCCGCGTAAGCGCACGATCCACATTACCGGCCGCGAGGTGCTCCTCGACCGCCTCGGCGCCGAGGCGACCCTGGTTCGCCATGTCGCGCTCGCCTTGAGCATCCCGGTGCTCGATCAGCCGGCGCAGCCAGGTCAGCCTCTCCTCGACGAGCTTCCCGGTCCTCCGCTCCGCACGGGACCGTATGCCGGCGATCCGCCGGGGATCGAAGCGGACGCGGCGCATCCGCGAGCGCCGCTCGCGCACCAGCATCCGCATCTCCAGCGAGTCGTCGCCATCGGGGTCGCTGATAGTGACGTCGTAGTAGCCGCCGTAGCCGCGAAAGGTCACGCGTCCGTCGGCGCCCGTGGTTCCCCGGCCCTCCGTGAACCAGCGCCGCGTCAGCAGCGTGCGCAGGCGGTCGTATGACGGCTTCGGCCGGCCGCCAGCGTCTATCAGGCCGCCGTGGTCGACGTAGGAGTAGCGGTCGGTGGCGTTCCACCAGGTGATGGCGCCCACCTGTGGCTTCGAGAAGAAGAGCTGGTAAGTAGCCTCGAGCCAGTCGGCCTGGAGCTCCGGCGTCCAGCTCGGGCTGTGCTGAATCGGCGCCGAGGGGACGGAGAGCTCTGTGATGTGGATCTCCTTGCCGATCTGGCTGTAGGCGTCGACCATCGCGCCCAGCTCCTCGAGGCTCACCGGTCCGACGCCGTAGCGGCGCGCGTAGGGGTCGTAGTAAACCTGCAGGCCGACAATGTCATAGTCAACGCCGGCAGCCTCGCACTCGCGGAGAAATTCGAGGGGGTACTGCTGGTTGCCGTAGTTGCCGTCGGCCGGCAGGGCGCTGTTGATGATGATCCGCGCCGACGGATCCTCGCGCCGGATGACAGCGGTGGCGACCTTGATCAGTTCGATGATCTGGGCGTTTGTGTAGCCGTAGTGGTTGACCCAGTTGGCCGAGGGCTCGTTGATGACGTTCCAGATGTCGATATCGTCGCGGTAGTGCCTAACCAGCTCGCGCACGTGCTCGGCCACCTCCTCCCTCATCTGCGCGAAGCTCAGTTCGTCCAGGTAACGGGGCAGGGCCTCTTCGAGCCACCACAACACCGCGTGGGCTTTAAACACCAGGCCGGCCTCGCTGTGCGCTGCGGGGCCGCTCCTGAAGTCGATCTGCATCCAGGGGAAAACGTCATCGCCCGGTTCCGTGCGGCTCCAAAGGAAGTGGCCGGTGACGAAGTCGCAACCGGCATCCCTCATCATCGACACGACGGCCGGGTTATACGGCTCCTCGATGAAGCCGAAGTGGAAGCTCCTCTCGGCCAGCCGCCACTGGACCCTCATGCCGGGCAGCGGCGAGCCGTCCGGCCCGGTCACCGCGATGGTCAGGTCGCCCATGCGGTTCCGCTCGATGGCGGCCTGGATAGTATCGGCCTCGGTTGATTCGGTAGCCGACGAATCGCAAGAGAGGTATAGCGCCAGTAGCGCGAAAGCTACAAGCTGCAAAACAAGCCTTGTTGGAGTAGTAGCGTGAATCATCGCTCCTTCCATAATTTCTGTTCGCTTTGCGGTTGAAGCCCTCCCGGGGACTCGGGGTGAAAGTATAGAACAGCTCCCGCCCTGAGACCATGGTAGCGTGTTGGCATAGCACTCGTGCCGTCTCTCAGGGAACTATCCACGTCTTCTCGACGATGGTGATCGGGTCGATGTAGAGACTGCGATCGGACCCGGTGCAACCCCACTTGTCGTATTAGAGGCTACGGACGTCGTGGTGCCGAAGCTGTGGCTTGCGCCACTGTGATTCTTTCGCCGCCGCTCCTATTCGCCAGCCCCAAGGCGCCGTTCTTGACACCCATGAGGCCTGGTGGTAAATTCTGCTCTCCCGGGCGGACCGTGAGGCGTGGCCTTCTTTCGCCGGGAATCCCGGAGGAGAGGTTCTTGTGATCCCACTCGCGATCAGCGCATAGGAGGTATCTCTTGGCTGAGAAAATGAATGCAGTAGTGAAGGTCAAGCCCGAGCTGGGGGCGGTTTACCAGGAGGTTGGAATCCCCGAGATCGCTCCCGACCAGGTGCTTGTCAGGGTCAGGGCGACATCGATCTGCGGCACCGACGTCCACATCTACAAATGGGACCCCTGGAGCGACGGCCGCATCGGCGCCGCGGCGCTGCCGCAGATCCTCGGCCACGAGGTGGCAGGCGAGGTGCTCGAGGTCGGCGACCACGTCAAGCGGATCAAGGTGGGCGACTACATCAGCGCCGAGACGCACATCCCTCACCCGGGCGACCTGCAGGCACTCCTGGGGCAGATGCACATCGGCGAGCGTATGAAGATCCTGGGCGTCGACATGAACGGCTGCTTCGCCGAGTACTTTGCGGTACCGGAGGTGGTCTGCTGGGTCAACGACGAGTCGATACCGCCCGAGTTCGCCACCGTGCAGGAGCCGCTGGGAAACGCCACCTACGCGGTCCTGGGCGAGGACAACGACGTAGCCGGCAAGTCGATGGTGCTAATCGGCGACGGCCCGATATCGCTTTTCGCCGTCGGCGTGGCCCGCGTCTGCGGCGTCACCCAGATATTCCTGGTCGGCAAGTACGACTTCAACATGGAGATCGGCAAGCGGATGGGCGCCGACCACCTGCTCTACGCCAACCGCGACGACGTTGACCGCATCGCCTACGTCAAGGACCACACCGGCGGCTACGGCGCCGACATCGTCCTCGACATGGCCGGCAGCCCCCAGGCGCTGGACGAGGGGTTCAAGTACCTGCGCAAGGGCGGGCGCTTCACCGCCTTCGGCATCAGCGCCGACACACCGGCCGCCATCGACTACAACAACGGCATCGTCTTCAAGGGCTCGCAGGTGCACGGCATCAGCGGGCGACGCATGTTCGACACCTGGTACCGCGTGCGCAACTTCCTCTCCTCCGGCCGGCTCGACATCTCGCCCGTCATCACCCACATGTTCGACCTCGAGGACTACGAAAAGGGCTTCAAAGAGATGATTACCCGGCCGCGGGCCAGCGCCAAGGTGATCCTCTTCCCCGACCACGCAGAGCTGGAGGCGGCACGCCGGCGAAGCGGCATCGGGTAAGGCACAGAAAGCAACGCTAACCACCCTTAGCAGAGGAGGAGGAGAATGTACGGAAAGATCAAGGAGAACCTACAGAAGGAGCTGCAGGAGATCAGGGACGGCGGCCTCTACAAGGCCGAGCGCGTGATCACGGGTCCCCAGGGCGCCAACATCGGCGTCAAGACCGGCGAGAAGGTTCTCAACTTCTGCGCCAACAACTACCTCGGCCTCTCCAGCCACCCCAAGCTGATCGAGGCGGCGCACAAGACGCTGGACGAATGGGGCTACGGCATGTCGAGCGTCCGCTTCATCTGCGGCACCCAGGACATCCACAAGGTGCTGGAGCGCAAGGTGGCCGACTTTCTCGGCATGGAAGACGCCATACTCTTCGCCGCCTGCTTCGACGCCAACGGCGGCGTCTTCGAACCCTACCTCGGTAAGGACGATGCGATCATCACCGACGCGCTCAACCACGCCTCGGTGATCGACGGCATCCGGCTGTGCAAGGCGCAGCGCTACATCTTCAAGCACGCCGACATGGCGGATCTGGAAGAGAAACTTAAGGAGGCACAGGGCGCCCGCTACCGCATGGTCGCCACCGACGGCGTCTTCTCCATGGACGGCGACATCGCCAAGCTGGATGAGATCTGCGACCTGGCGGAGCGCTACGATGCCCTGGTGATGGTCGACGACTCGCACGCCACCGGCTTCATGGGCAAGACCGGCCGCGGCACCCACGAGTACCGCGGCGTCATGGGCCGCGTCGACCTCATCACCACCACATTCGGCAAGGCGCTGGGCGGCGCCTCGGGCGGCTGCATAGCCGGCCCCGCGGAGATGATCGAGATGGCGCGCCAGCGCAGCCGTCCATACCTCTTCTCCAACACCCTGGCCCCTGCCGTCGTTGGCGGCACCATCCAGGTGCTCGACCTGCTGAGCGAGACCACCGAGCTCCGCGACAAGCTCGAGAGCAGCACCAAGTACTTCCGCGAGAAGATGACCGCCGCCGGCTTCGACATCGTCCCCGGCGACCACCCGATCGTGCCGATCATGTTCGGCAAGTTCGAAAACGACGCCGTGCTGGCAAACCAGTTCGCCGACAAGCTCCTGCAGGAGGGAATCTACGTCATCGGATTCTCCTTCCCCGTAGTCCCCAGGGGCCAAGCGCGCATCCGCGTACAGATATCCGCTGGCCACGAAAGGGAGCACATCGACCGCGCCATCGCAGCCTTCACCAAGATCGGCCGCGAGCTCGGCGTCATCGACTAAAGGATTCCTTTGTGAGAGTTCGAGGGCGGGCCGATCCGGCCCGCCCATCTTATTTAACCGGCGTCACCTCGGCTCGCCGAGCTTTTATTACCGCGGCAAACAAAGTGGAGTTATAGCAGCGCTGAGATTCACGGCAAAGGGCTACGGGATGGACAAACCACAGCGAGAAAAGCGGGCAGGCTACGCACCTGTTAGCACACCGGTAGAATTCTTGTATAATGGCTGCTCCAGTTAGTAGACCCGGGAAAGGAGCGGATCACCAATGCGGAAAGCCAGAAGCCATACCCACAGCGGAGTTACCAAGACCGCCCTACCACTCCTGCTTGCCCTTCTCGTAATCGCCGCCTCCCCCGGAGCTGCTCGTGAGAAGTGGAAAGAGCTTTCCCCTGTGCACACGCCAGCGGGCCGCGACGATCACATGATGGCCTTCGACAGCGACCGCGGTCTGGTTGTGATGTTCGGGGGCGACAACGCCGGCAATCCCACCTGGATTTGGAACGGAGAGGACTGGCGGAACCTGCGCATCAGTGGGCCCGCGGTCAGGCGCGAATCGGCCTTGGCATACGATAGCCGCCGCAAAGTGGTGGTGATGTTCGGCGGCTACGACTACGTCATCGACAACGAATCCACCTGGGAGTTCGACGGAGAGGTGTGGACGCAGGTCGTCCCCGAGGACTCACCCGCCGGCCGCAGCGACCACGCGATGGTCTTCGACAGCGACAGCGGCCTCGTAATCATGTTCGGCGGCGAGAGGGTGGACGACAATACCTGGGGTTACGACGGCTCCGACTGGTTTAAGGTCAATCCCGAAGGCAACACCCCCGGCGGCCGCTGGGGCCATGCCATGGCCTACGACAGCGACCGCAAGAGGATAGTGCTCTTCGGCGGGATATCCGACAACGCGATCATGAACGACACCTGGGAATGGAAGGGTACGCGGTGGGTTGACGTCTCCCCGGCGGCTGAGGACAGCCCACCTCCCATGCGCGACCACGTGATGGTCTACGACTCCCTCCGCAAGCGAGTGGTCCTCTTCGGGGGCCGTGACGATGGCCCGGAAGGATTCGACCAGACCTGGGAGTGGGACGGCAGCAGCTGGACCGAGATCAACACCTCCGTCAACCCATCTGCGCGCCACGAGTGCGCCGCGGCCTACGACAGTTGGCGCGACAGAACGGTGCTCTTCGGCGGCAGCAGCGAGGGTGCCGAGGATCGCTACAAAGACGATACCTGGTGGTACCCCAATAATCCGCCCGTCATCGAACACGAGCCGATTCTCGGCGTGTTCCCGAACAGGCCGCTGGAGGTATCCGCCGAAATAGTCGACTACGACGAAGACGGCATCGAGGCCAGGGTGTTTTACAGGCGCGAGGGTGACGCGAGTTTCCGTTCCCTACCGATGCAGGGGCTTACAGGAGCCGGCTTCGCGGCTACAATTCCCGCCGAAGATGTTCTTCAAGGCGGGCTGGAGTACTACATCAGGGCCACCGATCCCGACGGCAGTGGCCGCCACGGATTCAACGGCACCCGCGATACTCCCTACCGCGTGTCCGTCAGCGACGTTGGTTCTCTAAAGGTCTACATCATGCCGAGGACCGCCCGCAAGCGCGGAGCCCTCTGGAGAATCCTCGGCACGGAAGAATGGCTCAAGTCGGGCACGGCAGTCAGGAATCTCGAGCCGGGAGAGGTGACCGTTCAATTCAAAACCATCAGCAATTGGAGAAAGCCCAAGAGCGAAACGGTGACCATCATCAACGGCAGAAGAACCACCCTGACGTTCGAGTACGTGCGCTGACAGGTAACATCGTTTAAATGGTACAGCCGCCGGTTCTCAAGCACATCCGCCTAACACAAAGCATCTAGATGTCGTAAAGCGGCCCGTCTTGCCAAAGTTGGCAAGACGGGCCGCTTTACGACATCTAGAGCCAAAGTAGGTTGACTGTCTTTTTTTTCCCGTCACCGCGTTTTCATCTTTTGCACTCTTGCGTAGCCCCGCCGGGAGACCCGTTCGTTCGCGCGGAGGATTCCGCGTTCGGCGGCGGAGCGCCGTTGCCGCTATACTGGTTCGGGGGATCGGCGATCCGATGGGAAACGACTTCGAGGCAGACATCTTCGGCAACGGGCTCCAGAGGAAGCTCGGACCGCTTACGGCTACGGCGATCGTCGTCGCCAACATGATCGGCGCCGGGATATTCACCACCTCCGGCATCATGGCCGCCCAGCTGCCCGGACCCGCGTGGGTGCTTTTCTGCTGGCTGTTTTGCGGCCTGATCGCGATCTCCGGCGCACTCTGCTACGCCGAGCTCGCAACCCGAATGCCCGAGGCCGGCGGCGAGTACGTATACCTCCGTAGGCTCTACCACCCGGCGCTGGGATTCATGACCGGCTGGACCAGCTTCTTCATCGGCTTCTCGGCCCCGATCGCGCTCTCGGCACTCGCCTTCAGCGAGTACCTGTTCGCCGGCCTGGCCCACCGGTTCCCGGCCTCGTCCCCGCAGCAGTTCTGGCTCATCAAGAAGGCGGTGGCGGTAGCCGTGATCGCGACCTTCACCGCCCTGCACTACGTCGGCCTGCGCCTGGGAGCGCGGGTGCAGAACCTGCTGACGGCCCTGAAGATCGCTATCATCCTCGGGCTCGCCTGCGCGGGACTGGCCTTCGGGAGCGGCGATTGGGCCAACCTCTCATTCGACGTGAGCGGCTCGGCCGGGAGGGGCGGGGGAATGGCGCTCGGCGCTGCCATGATCATGGTGATGTTCTCCTACAGCGGCTGGAACGCCAGCGCCTACATCGCCGGCGAACTGAAGCGGCCCCGTTCCACGCTGCCCATCTCCCTGGTCGCGGGGACCTCCATCGTGATATTCCTCTATCTCGCCCTCAATATCTTCATCTTCCGCTCCGCGCCCTACGCCGAGCTGCAGGGAGTGGTCGCCGTTGTCGAGGTGGCGGCAGTCTCGGCCTTCGACAACTGGGTGGCCTACCTCCTGGGCGGCTTGATCGGCCTGGCGATGCTCTCCTCGCTGAGCGCATTCGTGCTGATCGGGCCGAGGGTCTACTACGCCATGGCGCGCGACCGGCTGTTCTTCCCCTTCGCCGGCCAGGTCCATCGGCGTTACGGGGTGCCCAGCATCGCCATAGCCGTGCAGGGATTGACGGCGGCTGTAATGGTTGCCGTCGGGTCGATCGAGCAGCTCCTGATCTACGTCGGATTCGCGCTCGGAATATTCCCCTGGATGGCAGTGGCGGGCCTCTTCATCGCCCGCAGGCGGTGCGTCGGCGAGGAGTCCGCGGCGGCGGCGTGGGGATATCCGTTCGTACCGATATTCTTTCTCCTCAGCACGCTGGCCCTGATGGTCCTCGCATTCGTTGAGAGGCCACTCGAATCGTCGGCCGCCGTCGTCACGGTGATGCTCGGGCTCCCCTGCTATCGGTTCCTGATCAGGAAGGCCGGTCGCGCGGAGTAAGGTTCGCGGGGCCGCCGCGGCCAACCAGGAGCCCTCCTTCAATTTCGTCCCGGGAGCCCGGCAGGTACATGGAGGAGGGGCGTTTATGCCCCCCGCTTCGCTTCCACCTTCGGCGGATTGCCTCTGCCGACCGGTTTGCGCCTTCAGCGGTGCTAATCCTGGTGCTCTTCGAGCTTGGTGGCGAAGTACTTGAAGATGTCGATCGGCGTCGGGAAGATGATGGTGCTGGTCTTCTCGGTGCTGATCTCGACCAGCGTCTGCAGGTAGCGTAGCTGGATTGTAACCGGCTCGCGGGCGATGATCGCGGCCGCCTCGCTGAGCTTGTAGGAGGCCATTAGCTCGCCCTCGGCGTGGATGATCTTGGCCCGCTTTTCGCGCTCGGCCTCGGCCTGGCGGGCCATGACGCGCTGCATTTCGACCGGCAGGTCTACGTGCTTGATCTCGACCATCGAGACCTTGATGCCCCAGGGGTCTGTCGAGGCGTCGAGGATCTCCTGCAGGCTCCGGTTGAGGTGCTCGCGCTCGCTGAGCAGCGTGTCGAGCTCGACCTCGCCGAGCACGCTGCGCAGCGTCGTCTGCGCCAGCTGGCTGGTGGCGAACATGTAGTTCTCGACCTCGATCACCGCCTTGGTGGGGCTCATGACGCGGTAGTAGATGACGGCGTTGACCTTCACCGATACGTTGTCCTTGGTGATGATGTCCTGCGGCGGGACGTCGTGGGCGATCGTCCGCAGGCTGATGCGGACCATCTGGTCGATGCCGGTGAAGACCAGGATCAGGCCCGGTCCCTTCTCGCCGATCAGGCGCCCGAGCCGGAAGATGACTCCGCGCTCGTACTCGTTGAGCACGCGCAGCGAGCTGAGGATGTAGAGTATGATGATGGCCAGTCCCACGCCAAAGGCAACCAGTGTACCCATTGTTCGAGCCTCCTTGCCCCGCGTCCCGGCCGAGCCGGGATCGGGTCTGCTATAGCTTTCTGACGCGGAGGGTCATCCGCTCGACGCCCTCCACCACGATGCTGTCGCCCTCCGCGAGCTCTTCGTTGCTCTTGACCTGCCAGAGCTCGCCGTGCACGAATGCCCTGCCGCCGCGGAAGACACCCTCCTCGCCGACGATCCCCTCGGCGCCGGTCTCTACCCTGCCCCGGTGGGCCTTGATCGACAGGTAGATCAGTATGGCGGCGATGACGACGACGGTCACCGTCGCCGGAAGCCAGATGATTATCGGTTCCGGAAAGTACACTATCTGTTCTCCGCCCTCCGCCCTCTGCCCTCAGGCTTTCTTCACGCGCAGCTTCATGCGGTCGATGGCCTCGACGACGAAGGCGTCGCCCTCCTCGAGCCCCGCCGCGTCTGCGAGGCTCCACAGTTCGCCGTGGACGAACGCCTTACCGCCTCGAATCTCGCCGCGCTCGCCGACGATGCCCTGCTTGCCGGTCTCCACCTTGCGCAGGTGCGCCCTGACGACGAGGCGCAGCAGGAACAGTGCGATCAGTGCGAATGCGGCGGTGAACGGCACGGCCTGCCAGATGCTGAGCCGCATCTCCGGAATCGGCCCCTCGAACAGCATCAGGGCGCCGAAGATCATGCATACGATGCCGCCCAGGGTCAGCAGGCCGAAGCTGGCGATCTTGAACTCGAGCACGAAGAGGAATATTGCGATGCCGATCAGCAGGAGCCCGGCCCAGTTAACCGGCAGCACCTGGAAGGCGATCGAGGCCAGCACCAGGCAGATGACGCCGACCGCTCCGGGCAGTATCAAGCCGGGGTTTGTGAACTCTATGTAGAGCCCGATGACGCCGATGGTGCCCAGCAGCAGGGCGATCATCGGGTTGGAGAGGTAGCTGAGGAACTGCTGCCGCAGGTCCATCTCGACCGGGACTATGGTCGCGCCGGCCGTGCTCACCGTCACCACCTCCGGCTCCTCGTCCTCGATGGCGAAGCGCCGGATCTGGCGGCCGTCCAGGCGCTCGAGGATCTCGTCCACCGACTCGGCGGTGAAGTCGATCAGCCCGTAGCGCAGCGCCTCGCGCTCGGTGTAGGCCTCGCTCTCCTCGATGGCGGCCATCGCCCGCGGCACCGTGGTCTCCTCCATCGGGACGTCGGGGTTGCGATGCCGCCCGCGCACAAGCGTGCGCAGGAAGGCGCCGCTGTCGCGCCTGGCCTTCTCGAGCAGCGTGCGGAAGCTCTCGTTGTCGCTCTCGCCGCTCAGCAGCACCGGCGTCGCCGCCCCGGTTCGGGTGCCGGGCGCCATCGCCGCCACGTCGCAGGCCATCAGGATGTAGAAGCCGGCGCTGGCCGCCTTCGCCCCCCTGGGGCTGACGAAGCCGACCACCGGACGCTCCGAGGCCAGGATCGCCTGGATGATCCGCTCCATGGCGTTGACCATCCCGCCCGGCGTCTGCATGCGGATCAAGATCAGCTCCGCACGCGCCGCGTTGGCTTCCTGGATGCCCTCGATCACGTAGTCGGCGCTGACGCCGTGCACCACGTCGTTGAAGTCGATCAGGTAGACCTCGTTGCGCGTCTCCCCCTGACCGCTCGCCAGGCCGGCCAGGCCGGCGGCGATACAGATTACTATCAGGGCTCTTCGGATGTGCTTAGTCATACCTACATCTTAAGTACTACGAGGCCGAGGCGTCAACAGTTCAACGACACCGCTGATCCCGCCGGGGAGGGCCGCGCGGCTATCGGAAAGGATAGGATTAACCACAGAGAGCATCCGCCGCGGCGGAACCACAGAGGGGAGACAATGCTCATTGACTTCCGGTGCCTCTCCGAAACCGCTGCGGTAAAGGAGAAGAAAGGCGAGCCACAAGAGGCTGGGTTTCTTCTCTGCGTCGAAGAATAAGGTTCAACCGCTGATACAGCCGAGTTCTACGCGAAGAAAAATTATTCTTATCTCCCTCATCCTCTGCGGTCTCTGTGGTGAAAACGGGGGTCCTCAGCCCGAGGCTGACAAGTTCAGGACACCCTTACGGCTTCGCGCTCTGTAGTCTCTGTGGCTAATAAACAGCCACTAATGAGAACTAGTCAACCAGAGCGCGGGCGAGTATCAGGGCCTGCTTCCGGGCGTTCTTGCTGATTTCATCTGGGATTGTGCAGAACGGGACGACGAGCTCGCCGGTTTTCCTCATCTGGGCGAAGTCGCAGACACGGTCGAACACCTGGCCGACGAGGTCGGCGTTCCCCTCGATCGGCCCCATGCAGGTTACCAGGAGGGCCGTGGGCTTGCCGTCGAGCGTGGAAATGTGGTTCTCCATCCCGTAACCCTTCACCTGACTGAGGCCCCGGTTGAGGAGAGCATGCATGGCGGCCGGGAAGCTCCAACAATACAGCGGGCTGGCGAATACGAGGGCGTCGGCCGCGGCGAGCCGTGAGAAAAGCTCGTTCGCGTCGTCGCTGGTTTGCGCGCACTTGAAATCCTCGCTTCCCTGGCAAGCGAGGCAGCCGATGCAGTCGTTGACGTTGAACTTGCGGAGTTCAATGCGCTCAAGGTTGTGGCCGTTGGACTCCAACTCCTCCTCGACCCAGCCGAGGACCGTGGCCGTGTTGCCGCTCTCGTGCGGACTGGCCATGATTGTCAACACGTTCATTTCCTACTACCTCTCAATCGAATGCGATGGATGTCCTCAGGGTAGATATTATAAAGAAGAAGGCGTATCGAAAAGCTATCAAATAATTGATATTTGGTGCTTTGTCAAGAGATCAGTTCGATTTCGTCGCCGACATTAATGCGGCCGCCGCAGGCGACGCGTGCGAAGACGCCCTCGCGCGGCATGACGCAGTCGCCGGCCAACTCGTAGACGGCGCAGCGGTCGTGGCACTCTTTGCCGATCTGCATTACCTCGAACTCGACGTCGTCGCCGAGGCGCAGGCGGTCGCCGACGGCGAGGCTTACCAGGTCGATGCCGGACGTGGTGAAGTTCTCGGCGAAGGAGCCGGGGCCGACGTCGAGGCCCGCGGCTACCATCTTGGCGATGCTCTCGCCGGCCAGCAGGCTCACCTGGCGGCGCGGCTCGCCGGCGTGGGCGTCGCCCTCGATGCCGTGGCCGGCGCGCAGCTCCGCCGAGGGGACGTTTTCCTTCTTCGTCCCTCTGCGTTCGCCGATGGAGATGGCTACTATTGTTCCGCTCGCGCCACTACCCATTAATCGTCTCCCGCGCCGTGTCGAGACCAACCGCATTTTCGATCCCGACGAGGCACTCATTGTACTCGATGTTGACGGCAGCCGCAGGCTCACTCATCTTCCACCGGGTAGACGTAGTAGTTGGTCAGCGACGGCCGCGAGCGCGCGTCGAGGCGCTCGAAGGCCTCGCGGTCGGGCACCGCGAAGTAGTCGGCGCGCACCTCGGCCAGGCCGGAGCCCTCGCCGGGGAAGGCGATCGCCTCGCGCAGTGTGACGGTTTCCCGCGGCGCGAAGCTGATGAAGAGCCGGGTGACGGCGCGGTTGCGCGCGCCGGGAAAGCGGACGGTGAGGCGCAGCCCGAGGGCGCGTGGAACGTCGCCGAGGTTGGTGATCGTCAGCTCGAAGCGGCCTTCGCGCACGCCGTCGCGGCGCCCGGGAGGCGCGGTGAAGATCACCTCGCCGACGTCGAAGCGGCGGTCGATGGCGTAGAGGAGCTCGATGCCGGCTGCCGAGCCGAAGCTGCGTACGTTGTTGCCGCGGTTGATGTCCGGCAGAAGGCGCTCGGGGTCGAGCTCGAGCCTGCGCAGCGGACCGGAGCTGGAAACCTCTACCCAGGTTTCCCGCCCGCGCACCTCCACCACCCGCGAGACCTCGTCGCCGCCAGCGAACAGGGCGCGCAGCGTCACCGGATAGCGGGCGTCGCCGGCGGCCAGCACCTGGACCCTGGAGACCGGATCGCCGCGGCGGACGTCGCCGATGCCGTAGTCGAGCCGGGCATCGCCGCGAACCCAGTTGTCGAAGAACCGCCGTAGCGAGCGGCCTGCGGCCGCCTCGGCCAGCTCCTGGATGCGGTCCGCGGTCAGCACGCCGCCGGGTGGCCCCTCAACCAGGGCAGTTACAAAACGCCTCCAGGCGCGGCTGCCGAGGGCGTCGGCGAGCATGCCGACCACCCAGAGGCCCTTGCTGCGCGCGAGTACGTTTTGGGCATCTAGTCCCGCGTCCTCAGCCTCGGCGGCGGTCTGGTCGAGGGAGGTATCGAGACCGGAGGCGGCGGCGCTGAGGTAGAAGCGGCGGATGTTGTCGAAGGCCGGGCCGCCGAGCAGCGCCACTTCGCAGTAGCGCTCGGCGAAGTAGAGCGCCAGGCCCTCGCTCAGCCAGGGGACGGCGCCGCCGGGCAGGCGGATGCCCTCGCTCCCGCCCCAGAAGACGCGCGCCAGCTCGACCGAGGCGCTCCAGCGCAGGTAGTTGCCGACAAAAACGCCGCCGAAGCGTGCTGCCAAGTCGTCGAGGTCGCCTCCAAAGACCACCATCGCCGGCCGATATTGGCCGGGGGTGTAATCCTCGCTGGCGAGCACCGCGTCGAGCCGTTGGTACGAGAAGCCGGGGATGTGCTCGGCGTAGAAATCGTAGACCTCGGCCAGCGCGGAGAGCAGCAGCTCGCCCCAGCGCTCCGAGCCCTCTCTTACGAACAGCCCCAGGTCGCAGGCGCCCACCACCGCCCGCTCCTGCGCAAATATCTGGCTGGCTGCGATTGCCAGCGAGTCGGAGCGCGGGTGCTGGAGCCTGTAGACCCGCCGCGCCCCCAGCTCCTCGACCTGCAGGATGGGGGCGGCGCAGGCGCAGCGGCCGGGGCCATCGAGGGTCAGCGTCACCTGGTAGTGGGCCACGGGCGAGGCGGCCTCCAGGAGGCGGGGGTACCAGGAGGCCACGACGCCGTCGCGGAGGTTGTCGTCGAGCAGGACAATTCCCTCGTTCTCCGGCACCGCCGCGAGCAGGAAACCGATCTCCAGCCGCAGCTCGCCGCCGCCAAGTGCAGAGGATGGCAGCGTGAGCGCCGCGCCCCCGGGCCCGGTCAGTATCCCGACGTCGGTGCCGCCGACCGCGGCGCCGGTCAGCTCGAGGTAGCGGCCCTCACCGAACCGGTTGCCTACGAAGACGACGTCGTCTGCCGGCAGGTCGGCGCCGGAAAGCGTGATGACGGCTACGCCTTCGAGCCGCAGCGAGTCAAGATCTAGTGAGCAGTCGATGGAGTAGCGCACGTCGCCGGAGGCCGCGCCGCAGCCGAGCAGGAGCAGCATCGCGGCCGCCGCGGCGCCCGCGCCGAGTGCTGCAGGTGTGCGCATGGTGTTCCGCCTCCTCCGGTTGACCGGTAGGCTAACACCGCCTCGGCGGTTTCGACAACGTGTCGCCGCCCAGAATAGCGGCAACGTCGCCTCGCGGGTATAATGGGCACCACACAAATCCGGAGAAGAGCCAAAGGAGGAACCAGATGAAAAAGGCAACCGCGGTCGCACTCGGCCTGCTCGTTACCATAGCCGTCGCGGCGGCCGCTCAAGAGGGCCTGATACCGTACCAGACGCTGCGCGATTACCTGCCCGCGACGCTGGGCGGTATGCCGCTGGAGGGCGAGCCTTCGGGGACCACGATGACGTCGGAGAGCTACTCGATGTCGATGGTCACGGCCAGCTACGGCGAGGGCGACCTGTCGGGCACGATTACAATCCACCACGGCCTCACCGCCGGGCAGCAGTACGCCACCCAGCAGCAGATGGGGAATATGAGCATCGAGAACGAGCAGATGCTCTACCGCACGATCACCGTCAACGGCCTCCCGGCCATCGAGCACCTGCTCCGTGACGAGCGCACCGCGATGGTCTATGTGCTGGTGGGCGAGAACCTCGTGGTGACAGTCCACATGCAGAACGTCGACAGCGCCGAAGCCTGCATTGCCTGCGCCGAGGCGATGGACCTGCAGGGGTTGGCGGCGCTGGCGAACTGATCAGCCACGCAGCCGGTGAAAGTGGAGCCGCCGTGCGGACAGCCCGGCGGCTTCTGCTGTAACACATAAAGGAATGTGAGAGCGGGAGTTCTCAGCCAGAGGCCGACAAGTTCGGCCGCCATCCTAAGCCGGCTGTTGAACGACGGCAGAAGAGGGGAGTGGCATCCGCCACGAAGGCATAGCTATTTATCAAAACGGTTTTTCCTCTGTGGTTATGTCCGCTGTAGTCAGCCGCGCTCACCTAGGCGCGCCCTGGCGGGGCGGACGAAGGCGGGTCTGTGGTGAGGGCGCTCGGCGTACGCGCGAAATCCCGACGCCGCCGCTGCGGGCGAGGTCGGGATTTGCGATTTAGTCCCGGCGATGACCTATCTTCCCACGCCCACTGAGCGCAGTATTTTCGGCGCTGAGGGGCTTAACTACTGTGTTCGGAATGGGAACAGGTGTGGCCCCCTCGCTATTGCCACCGGGAAACCGGTTGTCAAGTCTGGACCCGGCGCCGCCGGTTTGCGGCGGCGTTGCTGAGATGCGCCTGACTGGCCGCGGCCGGGGCTGCGCCCGGCGTAGGGCACGCGGTCAAGCCTCACGGCCTATTAGTACGGGTCGGCTGAACGCATTGCTGCGCTTACACCCCCCGCCTATCAACCTGGTAGTCTACCAGGGGCCTTGAGGGCCTCGCGGCCGGGAGAGCTCATCTTGGGGCCGGCTTCCCGCTTAGATGCTTTCAGCGGTTATCCGATCCGAACGTAGCTACCCAGCGGTGCCGCTGGCGCGACAACTGGTACACTAGAGGTTCGTCCACCCCGGTCCTCTCGTACTAGGGGCAGCTCCCCGCAGCTCTCCTGCGCCCGCACCAGATAGG
>CAYOXX010000014.1:0-48638 GCA_964408025.1 uncultured Acidobacteriota bacterium
AGACATCGGCCAGGTACATCTGCACCGGGTCGTCGAGCTTCTCGCCGAGCCTGATGGCGGGCGTCGGCGTGGTCGGCGTGGCGATCAGGTCGACCCGGCCGGAAGCGCCCTCCAGGTCCCCCTTGATCAGCGCCCTGACCTGGGTGCCCTTGAGGTAGTAGGCGTCGTAGTAGCCGGAGCTGAGCACGAAGGTGCCGAGCATGATGCGGCGCTTGACTTCCGGCCCGAAGCCGGCCGTGCGGGTGCGGCGGTACTGGTCGCGCAGGTCGGCGGAGCCGCCGCTGCGCAGGCCGTAGCGGATGCCATCGAAGCGGGCCAGGTTCGAGCTGGCCTCGGCGCAGGCGACGATGCAGTAGGCGGGTATGGCATAGCTCAGGCGGGGCATCGCGATTCGCTCGATACGGGCCCCGAGCGACTCCAGCAGCAACAGGGTTCGCTCGAAGGCCTCCCGCACCTCGGCGTCCAGGCCCTCGCCGAGTACCTCTTCCGGCACGCCGATGCGCAGGCCCTTCAGGTCGTCCTTCAGCGCGGCGGCGTAATCGGGCACGGGGTCGGGCAGGCTGGTGGAGTCGCGCTCGTCGCGGCCGGCCACGATGCCCAGCAGCAGCGCCGCGTCGCGCACGCAGCGGGTCATCGGGCAGATGTGGTCGAGCGAGGAGCCGAAAGCGACCAGGCCGTAGCGCGACACGCGCCCGTAGGTAGGCTTGAGGCCGACGATGCCGCAGAACGAGCCGGGCTGCCGCACCGAGCCGCCCGTGTCGGAGCCGAGGGCGCCGGCGGCCATCCCCGCGGCCACGGCGACGCCGCTGCCGCCGCTGGAGCCGCCGGGAGTCCGCGCCGGGTCCCAGGGGTTCCTGGCCGGCCGGAAGGCGGACCACTCGTTCGAGGAGCCCATGGCAAACTCGTCCATGTTGGTCTTGCCCAGGAAAACGACGCCGGCCTCGCGCAGGCGGGCGACGGCTGTGGCGTCGAAAGGCGGCACGTAGCCCTCGAGGATGCGCGAGCCGCAGGTGGTCGGGACGCCCTTGAGGCTGATGACGTCCTTGATCGCCAATGGCACCCCCGCCAGCGGCCCCAGTTTCTGCCCGGCGGCGCGCCGGCGGTCCACCTCTTCCGCCCGCTCGAGGGCCGCCTCGGGCTGCACAGAGATGAAGGCCCCGAGGCCGGGATCGAACCTCTCGATCCGCTCCAGGTGGGCGCGGCAAACCTCAGCCGCGCTCGCTTCGCCCCCTTCCATCAGCTGCAGGAGGCGCCAGATCGGCGCTGCGGTCAGCTCATCCATGGCGGCTACTGGTCGGCGATAACTCTCGGCACCAGGAAAAACTCGTCGTCGCTGCGGGGCGCGTTGGCCAGCGCCTCGTCGCGCCCCAGGCAGCCCCCGGTCTCGTCGCCGAGCAGGACGTTGCGGGGCCGACCGTGGATGTCGTCGGCCTCGACGCCGCTGGTGTCCACCTCCGCCAGCTGCTCGATGAAAGCGACTATCCCTGCGAACTGGGCGGCGAAGCGCTCCTTCTCTTCTTCCACGAACTCCAGGCTGGCCAGCGCCGCGATCCGCTCAACCAGCGCGACGTCGATTTTCATCGGAGGTGCTCCCGGTCGGCTTGCGGGGTCGGAACTATAGTGGAGAAATGTGGAATAATCAAGCCATATACAGAGTGTCGGAGACCGGGATAGCGTGCTAGACTCCATAATATCTTGTGAGCTCATTAGATTAGATAGACGGAACGATGAAGCAGGCTATCAGAACCGAGAGGCTCCCCAACGGCGTCGACATCGTGGTGGAGGAGATCCCGCTGGTACGCTCGGTCTCCCTCGGCCTCTGGCTCAGGCACGGCTCGCGGCACGAGAGCGACAGCCAGGCGGGGCTCTCACACTTCATCGAGCACCTGGCGTTCAAGGGCACCGACTCGCGCGGCTGCCTCGAGATCGCCGAGGCGATCGACGGGATGGGCGGCAACCTGGACGCCTTCACCGGCCGCGAGTACACCGGCTTCTTCGCCAAGGTGCTCGACACGCACTTCGACGACGCCCTGGCGCTGCTGGCCGAGGTGGTATTCCGGCCCCGCTTCGACCCCGCCGAGGTGGAGCTCGAGCGCGACGTGATCCTGGAAGAGATCAAGATGGTGCAGGACTCCCCGGACGAGTCGGCCCACGAGCTCTTCGTGAAGACATTCTTCGACGGCCACCCGCTGGGGCGGCCAGTGCTGGGGAGCGCGCGGACGGTGGCCTCGTTCGGCGCCGACGACATCCGCAGCTACTTCGACAGCCACTACCGCTCCGACCGGCTCACCCTATCGGTGGCCGGCAACGTCGATGCCGACGAAGTCCTCGGCGCAGCCGCGCGGCGCCTGGGGGACATCGGGCCGGGAGGCGACGGGCCGGCGGAGGCCGCACCGGTCCACGTCGCGCGCACGGAGCTGCGGCAGCGCGAATCGATGGAGCAGGTGCACATGCTGGTCGGCATCAACGCCTTCCGCAGGACCGACGACCGCCGCTACGCCCTCGAGACCCTCAACACCTACCTGGGAGGGTCGGTCAGCTCGCGGCTGTTCCAGCGCGTGCGCGAGCGCCTCGGCCTGGCCTATGCCATCAACTCATTCACCAGCAGCTACAGGGACTGCGGTCTTCTGGGCATCTACGCCGCCACCGGCCCCGATCGCTTCGAGAAACTCCTCGACATCACCCGAAAGGAACTCGGCTCCGTCGCCCGCGGAGAGATCGACCCCGGCCACATCGAGAGGGTCAAGTCGTTCATCAAAGCCGACATGGTGCTGGGACTGGAAAGCACAGCCAGCCGCATGGCCTTCCTGGCGAAGCAGATGATCTACTTCGGCCACGTCAAGCGGTTGGACGAGGTGCTGGCCGAGCTGGACGCCGTTACCGTCGACGACGTGGCGCGCGTGGCCGCTGAGATCATCGGCGGCGTACCGCTTACCGTTACCGCCATCGGCAACCTCGGCGACCGTCTGCCGGGGCTCGGCCGGCTGGTCGCCGGCTAAGGCGCTGCCGGCCCCGCACCCCTTCCCCCGGTAGATTCAAGTTGCAAACTCCCGGCTGCCGCAACTAAGATCGCCGTATGTTTGAGGTCACCGTACTCGGCAGCGGCAGCTCCGGCAACGCCACCCTTGTGCGCTCCGGGCGCACCTCGATCCTGATCGACGCCGGCCTCTCATACAGGCAGATCTGCCTGCGGCTGCACGCCGTCGGCTGCGGCCCGGCGGACCTCGACGCTGTGCTGGTCAGCCACGAGCACGGCGACCACGTCAAGGGCCTGCGTATTCTGTGTGCCCGCCAGGCAGTCCCCGTCTACACTGCCGTGGCTACGCTGGCCACGCGGGAGCTGCGCGAGGCGGCCCCGGCCCGCGTCGAGCCGATCCGTGCGGGCAAGGAGTTCAGAGTCGGCGAGCTGACGGTCGAGCCATTTTGTGTCCCCCACGACGCAGCCGATCCGCTCGGATTCGCAGTAAGCTGCAACGGCCTCAGGCTCGGCTACGTCACCGACCTGGGCTTCGCCACCGCGCTGACGCGCGAGCGCCTGCGCGACTGCCACCTGCTGGTGCTGGAGGCGAACCACGACCGGGACATGCTGATCGACGGGCCCTACCCCTGGCCGGTCAAGCAGAGAATACTCAGTCGCTTCGGCCACCTGAGCAACGGCGCCGCCGCCGAGCTCCTGGGCGAGGTCGCCGGGCCGGAGCTGCGGGCCGTCGTCCTGGCCCACATCTCGCGCCACAACAACCTGCCGGAGCTGGCGAGGGCGGCCTGCGAGGAGTCCCTGCAGGCCTGCGGCGGGCTCGGGCGCCCGCGGATACTGGTCGCCGGTCAGGACGCGCCGACCGAGACCGTACGGCCGGACTGAGCGGCCACCGAAAGGGTTGAAGCTATGATAGCGCGCTACACGAATCCTGAGATGGGGCGGCTCTGGAGCGACGAGCACCGCTTCGGCGCCTGGCTCGAGGTCGAGATCGCCGTCATGCAGGCCCTCGCCGAGGCAGGCGAGATCCCCGCCGAGGCGGCCGATGAGGTTCGCTCCGGCGCCCGCATCGACGTGGCGCGTATAGCTGAGCTGGAGGAGACGTTCAAGCACGACGTAATCGCCTTCACCACATCGGTAGCGGAGCAGGTGGGCGAGGCGGCACGCTTCTTCCACTACGGCGTCACCAGCTCCGACATCATCGACACCGCGCTTGCCCGTGTGGCTGTGGAGGCGGGCGAGATCATCCTCGCCGACATCGACGTCCTGCGCGAAGTGCTGCGCCGCCGCGCCCTCGAGCACAAGAAAACGGTGATGGTCGGCCGCACCCACGGCGTCCACGCCGAGCCGATCACACTCGGTCTCAAGTTCGCACTCTGGTATGAGGAGCTCGGCCGCGCGCAGCGCAGGGTCGCAGCGGCGACGGAGGATCTCTCCTTCGGCAAGATCTCCGGCGCCGTCGGCGCCTTCGCACACGTCGGACCGCAGATCGAAGAGAGGGTCTGCTCCCTGCTGGGGCTGAAGCCGGCGCCCGTCTCCTCGCAGATACTGCAGCGCGACCGACACGCTGCCTTCCTCGGCAGCCTGGCGCTGCTGGCCGGCTCGCTGGAGAAGATCGCCGTCGAGATCCGCGGCCTGCAGCGCACCGAGGTGCGCGAGGTGGAGGAGGAGTTCGGCCGCGGGCAGAAGGGCTCCTCGTCGATGCCGCACAAGCGCAACCCGGTCGGCAGCGAGAACATCAGCGGCCTCGCCCGCCTGCTGCGCGCCAACGCCCTGGCGGCGATGGAGAACATGGCGCTCTGGCACGAGCGCGACATCAGCCACAGCTCGGTCGAGCGGGTGATCTTCCCCGACTCCTGCATCCTGGCCGACTACATGCTGCGGCGCCTAACCGGCATACTCGACCGCCTCGTCGTCTACCCCGAGCGGATGAAGGAGAACCTATCCCTCACCCACGGCCTCATCTACTCGCAGCGGGTGATGCTCTCCCTGGTGCGCAAGGGGCTGAGCCGTGAGGCGGCCTACGAGGCGGTGCAGCGCAGCGCCATGCGCTGCTGGGAGGAGAAGGTTCCTTTCAAGGGGCTGCTGGCCGAGGACAAGTCGGTCGCGGCGGCGCTGACGCCGGAGGAGCTGGACGATCTCTTCGACCCGGAGTCGATGCTCGGGAACGTGGACGCGATCTTCGCGCGGGTCTTCGGCGAACAATAAGAAAGCCACGATGGCAAAGTCGGCAGGCGCCGCGGGTGGAACGCAAAATCTAAGATCGGTACTTATCTGGCTTACTCTGTTTACTATTACCTTCGGCTACTGCGAGTCGGCGCTGGTCTACTACCTCCACGACCTCTTCTATCCTGACGGTTTCAGCTACCCGTTCCTCCCGTTCCACACGAAGATGCTGATCGTCGACATGGTGAGGGAGATTGCGGCGACGCTGGTAATCGTGGTGGTAGTCTGCATGGCCGCCAGAGGCTCGTGGCGGCGCTTAGCACTCTTCATGTACGTCTTCGGTTTGTGGGAAATCATCTACTACGCCGGCTTGTACCTTCTTGAAGGCTGGCCGAAATCGCTGCTCAGCAACGACTTAATCTTTCTGGTGCCCGTACCGTGGTCAGGTCCCGTGCTGGCTCCTTTGCTGATTTCCGTGTTCCTCATCCTCTCGGCTGCGGTGATCATTTTGGCAGAGTTGAGATCGGGACGCTTCGATCCCGGCTGGCTGCCGCCGACACTGACCCTGCTCGGCTGGGCTTTGATGCTATACGCTTTCATGGTCGACTTCATGAAGGTCTACGAGCGGCAGGTTCCCGGCCCCTACAGATGGGACCTGTTTGCCGTCGGGATGGTTCTTTGGATCGCGGCAATCTTGCTGGCGATCCGATTGCACATGAGGAAAAAGCAAACCGAATAGCGCGGTTCAGCGCTCTTCGGGGTAGTATCCCTCGCGCGTGCGGGCACGCAATCCTCCCCGCTTGACGCGCACCTCGACTTCTCGCCAGCGGTCGTTGGTTAACGGCGGCGGCACGTAGCCGATCGAGTATTGGCTGCGCAGCTCCTCGGCGATGGTAGCGAAGATGTCGAGGAACTCGCCGGTTGAAGTGGGGAAGTAGCTGTCGCCGCCGGTGACGTCGGCGAGGCCGCGCAGCAGGACGGCTGCCGGATCGTCCAGCTCCCCGAGGCCTCCGCCGATGCCGATTTCGCGGATGCCGATGGAGTAGACGCGCACGTCGGCCTGCCTCGCCGCCTCGTGAACCTCGTCGGGTCCGACGCGGCTGGCGGTGTCGGCGCCATCGGAGATGACAATCATCGCCCGCCGACCGATGCGGTCCTCGAAGCGGTCGAGGGTCTCGTAGATCGCCTGGTTCAGCGGCGTCATCGCCCGGGGCTCGACCTCGATGGCCCCAGCGGCGCTTATGAGGGCTTCGAAATCGGATGTGAATTCGCTTAACTCCTGCACGTCCGGCCCGAATGTAACTATCAGCGCGTTATCGGCCTGCTTGAGCTGTCGGATGAACTGCTGCGCGGCGAATACGGAGCGGCGGATCTTTGAGCCCCGCATCGAGCCGCTGGTGTCGACCAGCACCGCCACCCAGAGCGGCCTCTCCTCGGCGCTGAAGTAACGGATCTCCCGCTCGGCGCCGTCCTCGAAAACCTCGAAGTCGTCACGCGTCAGGCCACCGGCGAGGCGGCCATGTTCGTCGGTGACTGTCACCTCGAGGACGACGACGTTGGCCTCGATGTAGTAGTCGCTGCGCTCCAGGGGCGCCGTGGTCACGCTGGCGGTGGCGCGGCGTCCGGTGCTGTCGAAGGCATCGACGCGGATCGTGTGGCCGTCGAGGCCGCGGCCGAAGTCGTGCACAAGCTGCCACGGCTCGCCGGTGATCGTCCCCACCAGCTCGCCGTCGACGAACACCTGCACCGCCTCGAGCTCCACCCCCGCCTCCAGCTCCGCCTCGACCATTATCGGCGTGCGGCCGAGCACGTAGCTGTCGTCGGCCGGGTTGGCGATCCTGATCTCGAACGTCTCCTCCGGTTCCGCCTCCGGCTCCCGCGCTGCCACGGCCCCGGCTGGCCGACGGATCACGGTTTCCCTGGTGGCGATGATCAGGATGCTGTGCCTGCCGGTGGTCGGGCCGAGGTCGAAAGTCGCCTCGAAGGGCGGCTCGGAGTCGATGGCCGCCAGCTCGCCGTCCAGGTAGAACTCGACGTAGTCGGGTTCGAAGCCCTGCAGCAGCTCCGGCGTCACCAGGAGCCTCTGGGCGCCCCGCAGGTAGCGCTCGTCCTGGACGATTATGCGCGACTCCAGGTCGCGGCTGTCGCGGGCGTAGCGGGTGGAAGCGCTCTCCTGCTCTTCCTGGGCCGCCGCGGGGAGCACCAGGGTAAGCGCGCCGGCGGCAAGCGCCGCGAGGACAATGATGAATGGCCGGGCCGCTCTCATGATCACCTCTTTTTTGAGGCGATACTATGGTCCGTGCGGCCGGGCGACTATAACCCCGGTTACAGCGGGCAGCCCGCAAATTGCACAAGGTTTGGCCGGCAATGGGATTAAGTGATTGATGTGTTGATGTTTCCAGCGCCTTTTCACATGACTTTGGTACGACGGTTTGCCACCGGCGAGCTGATTTTCCCGAAGGTCGCGGCAGGGGTGGTTTTGGACCCGTAGGCGTGGTTAGCGCCACTTCGAGGGGCCAAAACCGGCCTCAACAAGGAGATTCGGGAAAAGTGGCCGCCGCGGTCGAGCGGCCGGTCGGCCAACGCGCCGTTGACAGAACCCGGACAGACTGCGTATCTTCAGTGATCCTGCAGCCCTTTAGATCGGAGGCGGATTACAACCCACGCGACTGGCTGGCTGGCGGTGAACATTTCCAACTATCTGACCCTCCTGCGCATCTTCCTGGTGCCGGTGCTGGTGGCTGTGCTGCTGACCGGCCAGGCGCCGGACGAGACGCTGACGCAGAGCGCCCGCCTGCTGGCGGTGGTGATCCTGGCGGTGGCGGCGCTGACCGACATTCTGGACGGCTACCTGGCGCGACTGCGCAACGAGGTGACGCGCTTCGGCGCGCTGCTCGACCCGATAGCCGACAAGATTTTGATCTCGGCTGCCTTCATCTCGCTGGTCGAGCTCGAGATGGCGCCCGCCTGGATGGTGGTGATCATCCTGGGGCGGGAGTTCGCAGTCGCGGGACTTCGCCTGATAGCGGCGACCGAGGGCAGCAGCATCGAGGTCAGCCGCTTCGGCAAGTACAAGATGTTCGCTCAGGTCCTCGCCGTGGGCGTGATTATCCTGCTGCCGCGCAGGCACCCGCTCGGGGACGCGCTTCTGTACGTCGTTTTGGCGCTGGCGATCATCTCGATGATCGGCTACATCCGGAAATTCTGGGTAAAGCTCGAGCCCGAGCGACGCCAACAGCTCAGCCGCCGGCGTACCTTCCGGGAAATGAAAGAGCAGGTAGTGAGCACCACGCGGACGCTGCGCGTTCACCGCAAGCTGCTGCGCGAGCAGCGCCGCCGGGCCCGCCTGGAGCGCAAGCGGCGCCGCTCTCTGCGGCGGCTCGCCAGACTCCGCTCCCGCGGGAAGGCAGACCCGCACGAGGAACCGTAGATCTTTACTGCTGCGAATCGGTCGCTGCGCGCCAGCCGACGGGGATCAACTCGCTCCCGCTTCCAAGCCGCCGAACGAGGGCGACAGGATCGCCTTCGCCAACCGGCGCCGCTACTATCTGTGCGCGCCCGTCGCCGAAGTCGGCGGCGAAGAGCACGAAGTGGCCGTCGGGGGAGTAGATCGGGTCGCTCGCGCTCTCCGAAGTCAGCCGGCGGCTCTCGCCTGTCCCGAAGTCGTATAGGTAAATACTCGACATCTCGCCACGCCGCAGGGCGTATGCCAGCGACCCGCCGTCGGGAGACGCGGCGAGGCCAAGGATTCTGCCCTCGACGCTGAATAGCGCCTCCGGCACGCCGCCTCCGGCGCCGATCGAGCCGACTGTCGACACACCCCGGCCGGGGTCGAAGCGGGCGAAGGCGACCGCGCCCCCGTCGGGTTGCGAAAAGACCGGGCTGACGATCTCATCGGCGCTCTCCAGCAGCGTCCGCGGGGCAGCCCCGGAGCCGTCGGCGCCGATCTCGACCAGCACCAGCCGGTGGGCCCCGCCCTCGCTGCGGGTGAAAGCTACGAGCCGGCCGTCGGCCGACAAGCGAGCGCGCTTCGGCCCGGCGCGCCGGCCGAGGGGGTCGGCGTAGATGTTGCGGACGTTGCGGCCCTCCTCGTCGATGGTGATCAGGCCGCCGTTGCTCCACTCGACCAGGAAGCGGTTCGCTCGAGGATTGTAGCTCAGCTCGACCACGTGGCCGAGTAGCTCGGCGCGGTCGCCGAAGAAGGAACCGGGCTCCGCGTCCCGCCCCGCGAGCAGCCGCACCAGGCTGCGCTGCCCGTCGCGCTCGACGTAGACCAGCTGGTGACGCTCGAAGAGGGACTCGATGGTCGGCTGCCGCTCTCTCTCTTCTCTGCCGGGCTGCGGCTGCCGCCGCTCCCCGCCCTCCTCGCTCTCCCCTCCCGGACGCAGGAGTAGGAAGAGGGAGATGGCAGCGACTACGGCGACGACCGCGATGCCTCCGAGGAGCAGTAGCAGGTGGCGGGGGCCGGCGGAGGCACGGCGGCCGGCCTCGCCGGCGATCCTCTCCTCGACCTTCTCCAGCGGCGGCGGCGTGTCGGGCTTGAACTTGCCGAGCGTCTCGCGCAGGCGCTCGAAATCGGCCTCCACCTGCGAGCGCCGCAGCCGCCAGCTCTCCTCCGCCTGCTCCGCTCCCGCCGACACCCTGGCGGCCGCCTCCGTACCCAGCCGGCGCACCAGGTCGCCCTCGCGGTACACCTCGGCCAGCGCCGCCTCGACCTCGGAGGCCGACTGGAAGCGCGCCTCGCGGGTCTTGGCCAGCATGGTGATTACGATGTCGTTCAGTGGCTTGGGTATCTTACTGTTGAGCTCTTCCGGCGGCCGGGGCGCCTCCTGGATATGCTTGAGGCCGACGGCGTAGGTGTCGTCGCCCGTGAACGGCACCTCCCCTGTAAGGGCCTCGTAGAAGAGGATGCCGAGGCTGTAGATGTCGCTGCGCCCGTCCACCGCCTGGCCCTTGAGCTGCTCCGGGCTCATGTAGTGCGGGGTGCCGATCATCGTGCCGGTGGCGGTTTTCGTCGAGGCGAACTTGGCCTTGGCGATGCCGAAGTCGGTCAGCACCGCGGCCTCGCGCTCGTCGAACATGACGTTGTCCGGCTTGACGTCGCGGTGGGTCACCCCAGCCTCGTGGGCCACGACCAGGGCGCGGCAGAGCTGGACCACGATGCGGCATGCGGTCCCGATGTCGAGCTTCCCATGCTTGCGGATGCGGTCCTTGAGCGTCCCGCCCGGGATGTAGGCCATGATGAAGTAGTTCAGCGGCCCCGCCACACCGATGTCGAATATGTCTATGATATTGGGGTGGCGCAGCCGCGCCGCGCTTTCGGCCTCCTGCATGAAGCGGCCGACCATCTCCTTGTCGCGGCCGAACATCCTGGGCAGGACCTTGATCGCTACCTCACGCTTCAGCTGGTTGTGGACTCCCAGGTAGACATCGGCCATGCCGCCGCTGCCCAGCTTCTCCACCACTTCGTACTTAGGCGCCAAGTGGGTCCGCAGGACTTCGAGATCGCTCTCTGGCTGGGGCGTAACCTGTGTGCGCTCGGGATCGGAGTTTTTATCGGTCATAACTGCCACCGCGCCGGTCCGCCTAAATCGCTCCCCCGCTCCCCGTGCTTGCAGTGCCGCTCGCTGGCGGATTATAGCACCGCCTGCTAGAATGCGCCCTGCCAACTCAAAGCAACCGGACGAGGCCGCCATGGTGTCGAAGCCCGGAGCAGTGGAGCTCAGCGCCGTCGTTATGTGCGGCGGCTCCGGCACCCGTTTCTGGCCGGCGAGCCGCCGGCGGAGCCCGAAGCAGTTCCTGCGCCTGCTCGGCAAGACCTCGCTGATCCAGGATACCGTAGCGCGGCTGGAAGGTCTGGTGCCGCCGGAGAGGATCTACCTGCTCGCCGGCGAGGAGCACTCCGACCTGCTGCGCCGGCACCTGCCGCAGGTCTCCTCCGACAATTACATCCTGGAGCCGGCGCCGCGCAACACCGGGCCAGCGCTGGCCCTGGCCGCCCGGGTGCTGGAGGCACGCTCGCCGTCGGCGGTGATCGCCGCGCTGCCGGCGGACCACTCGATCTCCAACGCCGAGGGCTTCCGCCGCGCGCTGGGCCTCGCGGCGGCAGCTGCGGCGGAGCGCGGGGCTATTGCAACGCTGGGTATAACTCCCGACGTGCCGGAGACCGGCTACGGCTACATCGAGATCGGGGACGAGCTGAGCGGAGGCCTCAGGGCGGTCGAGAGGTTCGTGGAGAAGCCGTCGCAACAGAAGGCCGAGGAGTACCTGCGCGGCGGCCGCCACCTATGGAACAGCGGCATGTTCGCCATGCCGCTCGACGCGCTCGTCCGCGAGCTGAAGCTGCAGCAGCCGCGCATCTGGCGCCCGCTGTGGCAGGAGATGGACGGTCCGGACTCGCCCGACTTCGCCGCCGGGCTGGAGCGGCTCTACCCAACGCTGCCCAAGATCTCGATCGACTACGCGGTCATGGAGGGGGCCGAGCAGGTGCTGTGCATCCCCTCCGAGTTCGGCTGGAACGACCTGGGGAGCTGGAGCGCCCTGGAGAAGCTGTGGGGTGCAGACGGGGACGGCAACGCAGCCGACGGCCGCTACTACGCGGTCGGCAGCCACGGCAACATCGTCTCCGGCGGCCGCAGCGAGATCGCAATGGTCGGCGTGGAGAACCTGGTGGTCGTCGAGCGTGACGGCGTGGTGCTGGTCTGCGCCAAGGAGCGCTGCCAGGAGCTGCGGGAGCTGATCGCGCTTCTGGAGCACGAGGGCCGCGACGACCTGCTGTAGGGGAAGACCCCCAGGCTTTTCTATTGCGAGAGGAGGGCACCGTTGTTCGAGCTTACGGTCGAGACGCGCGGTAGGGTGGCGATCCTGCGGCCGCGGGGCAACCTCTTCCTGCCGGAATCTGAGCAGCTCGAGGAGAGGGCTGAGGGGCTCCTGAGGGCCGGCTACGAGCGCTACGTGGTCAACTTGGGCGGCCTTGACTACATAGGCAGCTCCGGAATCGGCGTCATGGTAGGCCTGCACAAGCGGGTCGGGAAGCTGGGCGGCCGGCTGCTCTACACCAACGTCCCGGCCAAGGCGACCGAGATCCTGCGCATGATGGGCCTGGAGATGCTGGAACTGATGGAGACTGAGGCGGAAGCAACGGCCGCCCTCGGCGGCGAAGGGGAGGCGCTGCCTTGATCCGCTAAGCGGCCGCGGTCCCAGGGGGCTCGGCGAGCTATGAAGAGCGATCTGGAGAAGCTGAAGGCGATAGTCGAGGCGAGCAAGAAGCTGACCTCCGTGCTCGATCTCGATGAGCTGCTGAACGTCATCCTCGACGTCGCCCTCGATGAACTCGAAGCCGAGCGCGGCACCGTATTTCTCCTAGATCCCGAGAAGGGCGAGATCTTGAGCTGCGTACTGTGCGCCGACGAGATCGACGAGCTGCGCCTGCCGATAGGTAAAGGGATCGCCGGCTCGGTCGCCGAGACCGGCGAGACGCTGATCATCCCCGACGCCTACGCCGATTCCCGCTTCAACCCCGACGTGGACCGCAGCAGCGGCTTCCGCACCAAGTCGATCCTCTGCCTGCCGATGCGCAAGGGGGACGAGATCATCGGCGTGCTGGAGCTGCTGAACAAGCGCGAGGGCACCTTCACGTCCAACGACGCCGACTACCTCGAGGCGCTGGCGGCGCACATGGTGATCGCCATCGAGAACGCCAAGGCGCACCTGGAGCGTCTCGAGCAGGAGCGGACACGCCAGGAACTGGAGCTGGCCGCCCGCATCCAGCGGCGCCTGCTGCCGCAGTCGCTGCCGGAAGTGACGGGCCTGCGGATCGCGGTGCGCGCCGAACCCTGCAGGGCCGTCGGCGGCGACTACTACGACTTCCTGGCTCTCCCGGGCAACCGCCTCGGCGTCGTCATCGCCGACGTCTCCGGCAAGGGCGTGGGAGCGGCGCTGATCACCTCGGCGCTGCACGCCTTCCTGCACGCGCTCGTCTGCTCATACAGCGGCCCGGCGGAGCTGGCCTCCTCGGTCAACCGGCTGATCCACGACTCGATACTCGCCTCCTCGTTCCTCACCATGGCCTTCGTGGAGATCGATCCGAGGCTCGGGCGCCTGCGCTACTGCAACTGCGGCCACAACCAGCCGGTCTTCTTCAGCGACGGCAAACCGAGGCTCCTCGAAACCACCGGGACGATTGTCGGCATGTTCCCGCACGCCGAGTTCGGCGAGCAGGCGCTCGAGCTGAAGGGGAGCGAGGGGGGCGAGAGCCTGCTGCTCTACACCGACGGCCTCACCGAGGCGGCGCGCGGTGAGGGAGACGAGCGCGAGGAGTTCGGACTCCGGAGGCTCCTGCGGGTGTGCGGCGAGGCCCCCGGCGACCCGGCTTCCTGGCTAGCATCCATCGGGGAGGCGGTCGAGGGCTTCACCAGTGGCGCGACGTTCGACGACGACCTGACGATCATCGCCATACGCTTCGACGGGCAGAGAAATTGAGCGTGAAGTCCGCCCTCTTTGTGCTGCTCCTGCTGGCCCTGCCGCAGTCGAGCATCGAGATGGAGGCCACATACGAGTACCTCCTCTCGCCGGCAGAGAGGTCGGCTTACGACGCCCTGGCCACGCGCGAGGAGCGCGTTCGCTTCCTCGAGGAGTTCTGGGCCGACCTCGATCCGACCCCGGAGACCGACTACAACGAGCTGCGCGAGCTCTACCTGGGCCGCCTGGAGCTGGCCGACCTCTACTTCTCGCTCCCCTTCCGGGAGGGCTGGCGCACCGACCGCGGCAAGGTGCTGGTCTTCTTCGGCTCGCCGGCGGAGATCCGCCGCAGTCCCTTCAGACCCGCCGCGGGGCCGAAGCACGAGATCTGGGTCTACAGGTCCGAGGGTGGCGCAGACGTCGAGCTTGTCTTCGAGGACAGGGCCGATCTGGGGGAGTTCGTCCTGCTCTCGAACGTCCTCTTCCCCGAGCGGCTGCCGCAGGAGCGGGAGGTACCGCGCCTGGCCGAGGACGGAGGGGAGGCTCCGCGATGAGGCGGCGCGGCGATTTCCTACCCTTCCACGTGCCGTCAATCACCGAGGCGGAGATCGCGGAGGTGGTCGCGGCCCTGCGCGAGGGCTGGATCAGCAGCGGCCCGCGTGTGCCACGCTTCGAGCGGGAGTTCGCCGAGGCCGTAGGCGCGCCGCACGCGCTGGCGCTCAACTCCGGCACGGCGGCCCTCCACCTGGCGCTCGAGGCGGCTGGAGTAGGGCCCGGCGACGAGGTGATCGTGCCGGTGATGACCTTCGCCGCCACCGCAGAGGTAGTGATCCACCTCGGCGCCCGCCCGGTATTCGCCGACTGCCAGCCCGACACGCTGCTCGTCGACCCGGCCGCCGTCGAGACCGCCGTCACGGAAAGAACGAAGGCGATCGTCCCGGTCCACCACAGCGGCCAGGCCTGCGAGATGGACCCGATCCTCGAGCTGGCGCGCAAGCGCGGCCCGCGGGTGATAGAGGACGCGGCCCACGCCTTCCCGGCATCCTACCGCGGGCGCTCTGTCGGCTCGCTGGGAGATGCCGCGGCCTTCAGCTTTTACGCCACCAAGACGCTGGCCGCCGGCGAGGGAGGGATGCTGACCGCCGCCGACGAGGCGCTGGCGCGGCGGGCGCGGATCATGAGCCTGCACGGCATCAGCCGCGGAGGCGAGTACCGCTACCGCAAGGAGGGGACCTGGCGCTACGAGATCGAGGCGCCCGGCTACAAGTACAACATGCCGGAGCCACAGGCCGCGATTGGCCTGGTCCAGCTCGCGCGCGCGCCGGAGATGCTGGCCCGGCGGCGCGAGATCGCGAGGCGCTACATCGAGGGATTATCGGATGTCGAGCAGCTCGAGCCGCCGGTGGTGCTGCCGGAGCGCGAGCACGCCTGGCACCTGTTCGTCGTCCGCCTGCGCACCGAGGCTCTGCCGTTCGGCCGCGACCGCTTCGTCGAGGAGCTCAGGGCCCGCAACATAGGCGCCAGCGTCCACTTCATCCCCCTGCACAGGATGCCCTACTACGCGAACAAATTCGGCCTGCGGGCCGGGGACTTCCCCAACGCCGAGGCGGCCTACCACCGGATCGTCAGCCTGCCAATCTGGCCCGGAATGAGCGACGCCGACACAGACGACGTGATCGCCGCCGTGCACGACACCATCGAATCGGCCTCCTGAGCGCGTTCGCTGCCACGCCCGGGCGCAATGCGGGATCTTAATATTGTCCGTCTAGCCACCTCATGAGACCTGTTTACCCCTTGCCCACAGTCGTGATAGATTCGAGTAATCAGATTACTCAATCTTAGATACGGGGGTAACCGCAATGAGAAAAACAATTATGCTCTCAGCCTTATTAATCATCTCTCTTTCCGTAGGTACCGTCGCCGAAGAGAAAACATCTGCCAGCGCTGATTCTCCCTTTATCTTCGTCAACACCAACTCGCCCTATGGCTTTATTGTCGCGATCAATAGGCAATTCTCCAGCTTCGCACAGATTGCCCGCTCCATGGGTTTCGACATCGATCATGGCCATCTGAATGAAATAACGGACGAGTTTCTTGAAGATGTCGATATTTTGGTCCTGGCAGCTCCTGGTTTCGCCCTTCTCGACGAGGACAAGGCGGCGTTGAGGCGTTTCCTGCAGCGGGGCGGCGGCCTCTTCTTCATGGCCGCTCACAGGAATTGGGTCGATCTTTCAAACTATGACAGTTTTCTCGGCGAATACGGAATCACATTCGGGATTTCCGAATGGGGCACTGTCAAGGCAACGGTACCGCCCGGCTGCACGCTCAGCGGCCCTTATCCTTGTTATCAGATCACCAATAATCTGGGTTTAAGCAAGGCATATCTGGTTACCGATCCCAGTAAGACCGAGATTGTCGCGATCAGACCCAACGGTAATATACTGGGCGCCGTCTCGACAAATAGGCGCCCGCTTGGCCTGGGGAGGATGGTTGTATTTGGCGGAATCGGCGTAGTTAGCAATAACGCGCTTGCGCAATACGACAACACCAATCTGGCCAAGAATATACTTACCTACCTGCTCGGCGGCTCCGACCTGCGCACGACTCTCTGCAAGTTCAAGGGCCGTAACATCCGTCCGGGCTCCAAAGTCAAGCTGATCGCCAAGGCGCGCAACGACGGCAACGAGGCCAGCTCGGCCACCATTGTACGCTTCTTCCTCTGCACCACCAACACCTACAACGACAGCCCACCCGAGGTCGTAGCCACATTAGGCAGTGCCGATCTGCCGTCGCTGGATCCCGGCAAATCCAAGAAGGTCAAGATAAAGGTCAGGATTTCCACTTCAGTGACGCCGGGCGACTACTATGTAATCGCCGTCGCCGACCCGGACGACACCATCGGCGACACCAACACGAGCAACAACTACAAGGCGAGCAAGAAGCAGATCACGATCAACTAGGCTTTTCGGGAGAAGTGCTTGGTTTATCATCCCACCATTGGAGATGAGTCGCTCTGGAGTAGCGCCTTTGTATCAGCTAGTGTTATGCCAACGAGTAATGCTCTGTGCTATGATGCCGACGACGATACAGCTGCTTCAACGCCGATGTTATGGATGTGAGCCACCGGACCATATAACTCAAGGATATAGGAGAGCCGCCATGAAAAACAGTATTCTGCTTTCAGCCTTACTAATCGTCTGTCTTTCCGTCGGCGCCGGCGCCGACGAGCGGCAAGCCGAGCCGGCGGCAGAAGAACAGCCGCTTGTCTTCCTTAATTCCAATTCTGGTGCGTACGGGTGTGCGTTCAACCAAGCATATACCGCGTACGGGCGAAATCTTCGCGCAGCCGGCTTCCGTACCAATCACGGTATGTTGTGGGGATTGACCGATGAGTTTCTGGAAGGTGTGGATATCCTGATCCTGGACTCGCCGGCTTTTGCCTTGCTTGATGATGACAAAGCGGCTTTGCGAAACTTCCTGCGCGACGGCGGCGGGCTGCTCGTGATGGTCTACAACGTCTCAGTCACAGTGTCGGCGGCCACCATCCCTATTTCCGACTTGTCGAATCTGGAGAGCTTTCTGGGCGACTACGGAATAAGGTTTGGCGCCACCAAGACAGGTGGTTTTGTCGCCGACGTGCCCGCCGGCAGCCCCCTGAGTGGTCCTCTTCCCTGTAGCAAAATCGGTGCTACATATAGCAACATGCCGCTCTCCGGCAATGAGGCTGTTGCTCCCGGAATTTTCCTCGCAAGAAAAAATCTCCAAATCGATCCCAGCAACGCCGAAGCAGCAGCCGTAATAGGCAACGGCAGCACATTAGCCGCAATCTCTACAAGCAAGAATCTGGGGAATGGCCGCCTGGTGGTGATCGGCAACAACCAGTTATTAGAAAACATGTTCTTCCACAAATTCAATAATGACGCGTTCGGCGTGAATATCATGACCTACCTAGCCGGCGGCCCCGACCTGCGCGCGACTCTCTGCAAATTCAAGGGCCGCAACATCAGCCCGGGCTCCATAGTCAAGCTGACCGCCAAGGCGCGCAACGACGGCAACGAGACCAGCGAGGCCACCATCGTACGCTTCGTCCTCTGCACCACCAACACCTACGATGGCAGCCCACCCGAGGTCGTAGCCACACTGGGCAGCGTCGATCTGCCGGCGCTGGATCCCGGCAAATCCAAGAAGGTCAAGGTCATGGTCAGGATTCCCGCTACGGTGACGCCGGGCGACTACTATGTGATTGCCGTGGCCGACCCGAACGACACCAGCGGCGACATTAATACAAGCAATAACTGGAAGGCGAGCAAGAAGCAGATGACGATCAATTGATCTTCACGCAGGTGGTGGAGGTTATTCTTACAGATAGGATTAATAAAGCAGCCGGCGGGCGATAAGAGCCCGCCGGCTGCCTTAATTGTAATTTATCTATCTCGGTTCGATCGGCTGCGGGTAGTCCTCCGGCCGCGGAACCGGGTGTTCCTCGATCAATCCCAGCAGGTGCTCGATCGCCGCATCGAGCTGGGCGTCGCGCCCCTCGTAGGTCTCCCTAGGCATGTTGCGCACCGTTATGTCGGGCAGCGCGCCGCGGCTCTCGAGCTGGCTCCCCTCCACGTCCCAGAGGCCGGTAGTGGTACGCCGAACCACGCCGTTATCAACCAACCGGTAGGGGCCGACGGCGATGACGAAGCCGAGCGTCGGGATGCCGATGACAGTTCCCAGCCCGCGCGTCTGGAAGGCGGCTGGGAAAACCTCGGCGTCGGAGTAGCTGTGTTCGTTGATGAGGACGACTACGTGACCGTAGAAGCCGTCGGAGGGGCGCATGGCGGCGTCGTAGTGCCTTGTGCGTGTCACCTGGTAGGCGCGACGCTCGAGCATGTCGATCAGTATCGGATCGATGCCGCCGCCGCCGTTGAAGCGGCAGTCGATGATCAAGCCGTCCTTGTAGCGGAACTCGCGGAAGGCCCTGTTGAATATTGCCAGCCCGCTGAAGACCATGTCGGGCAGGTGGACGTAGCCGATCCTGCCGCCGCCGGCCCGCTCGACCAGCTCGCGGTTGCCGTCGAGCCAGCGCTTGTAGCGCAGCGGTGATTCGTCGGTGAGCGGCCTGATGCGGGTTTCTATCGCCCCCTCCAGCGTGGGCTCCGAATTGGTGGTCAGCGTGATATGGCCGTTGTCGCGTCCGACGAGGTGGCGCAGGTAGTTGTCGTCGGCCACAACATCGCGGCCGTCGATCCGGAGCAGGTAGTCCCCCTCCTCGATCTCAACGTACTCGGCGTCGAGCGGGCTGCGGAAGCGCGGCTCCGTGTTGTCGCCGCGGTAGATGGTAGTGAAGCGGTAGTAGCCGGCCTCGAAGTCGGGCTCCAGCTCGGCGCCGAGCAGTGCCACGTTCACCGTCGGCACATCCTCGACGTCGGGGTTGCCGCGGGCGCCCTGGTGGCTGGCGTTCAGCTCGCCGACCAGTTCCGAGAGAAGCAGGCTGAGCCCCTGCCGCGTCGCCACGTGGGGGAGTAATTCAGCGTAGAAGTCACCGATCGCCCCCCAGTCGACGCCGTGGTAGTCCTCGTCGTAGAACCAGTCGCGAATCATGCGCCAAGCCTCGGCATATATCTGCCGCCACTCGGCGCGGCGGTCCAGACGCATGCGCACGGCGGCCGTGCTTACCTTGCCCTGGCCCGGCTTGGCCGGCGCGCCAGCCGGGATGATGCCGATGCCGCGGCCGTCGTAGTAGAGGATCTTGTTGCCGCGGGCGTTGACTTCGAACGAGGTTACGCTCGGCAGAACCGTGGCTGTCTCCCGATCCGCGAACGACCAGGCCACCAGCTTGCCGCCGGGCCGGAATCCGGCATCGGGGGCCCTCTCGATGTAGAAGAGGTGGCTCGCGGTGGCCGCCAGCGAGTAGTATTCGCCCGGGTCAATCGGCAGGCGGCGCACCCGCGCGGCCATGCCGGCTAGCTCGACGGCCGTTCCGCCACCTTCCTCATCGGACTCGGCAGCCCTGTCTTCGCCCTCTTCCCCGGCCACAGGCTCCTCGTCCTCATCCGCCACGAAAGGCTCCGCTTCCTCGGGCACGAGGCCGACAGCCATCACGGTCGTCTGCGGCGTGATGCTGTAGCGGGAGCCGCCCCAGGCCCTGCCGTGCGAAAGCCAGTAGAGGTAATTGCCCTCGGGATCGAAGGCGACGTGGCTCTCGCGGGCGTCGCCGCCGGTCACCGGTGTGGCCTCCCCGCTCTCCAGGCTGTAGAGCATCACCCGGGAGTAGCCGTTCGGCAGCGGCTCGACGTAGGCTATCCAGTCGCTGTCGGGCGACCAGGCGTAGTCGTCGATGCTGCCGTAGCGGGAGCCGGCAATCCTCTCCAGCGTCCCGATCGATGCGCCTCGCCCCGACTCCGCGTCCTCATTACCCTCCAGGTCGAGCAGCACCATGTCGTGATCGTGGGTGTTAAAAAGGAGTTTTTGGCTGTCGGGCGACCAGAAGAGTCCGAACTTGAAGCCGCCCGAGTCGGTTCGCCTCGCCGGCTCGCCGGTTCCCATCTGGTCGATGGTATAGACCTCATACTCCCCGCCGGCGTCTGAGACGTAGGCGATCGTCCGGCCGTCGGGCGACCAGGCGGGATCGCGGTCGCGCGCGCCGGAGCTGTTGGTCAGGTTGCGGGTCTCGCCGTTCTCGGCGGGAAGGCTGAAGATCTCGCCGCGCGCCTCGACGGCGACCCGCACTCCGCTGGGGCTGATCGTGGCATCGACGAAGTAGTCGTCGAAGGGATTTATCCACTCGAACATCGGGCGGTTGTGGTCGGCGAGGATCTGCACGTTGACCTCGCTGCTGACGCCGCTGGCGATGTCGAGCAACCATAGCCGGCCCCCCCACTCGTAGACGATCTTCTCGCGGTTGCTGCCGATGGCCGGCCACTGGACGCCGTCGGTCTCGTGCCCGGTGATTCTGGCGATCTCACTCGTCTCGAGGTCCAGCGCGTAGATGTTGGCAACGCCCTCGCGCTCGCTGACGAAGTAGACCTTGCCGTCGGCACCCCACATGGGCCAGCTGTCGTTGCCCTCCCAGTCGGTAAGCTGCTCGAACTCGCCGCCGGCCCGCTCGAGGAGCCAGACGTCGGTGTTGGCGCTGCCGCGGTAGCGCTTCCACCACCAGTAGCGGTAGCCGTGGCGGTTAAGCACCAGCCGCGAGCCGTCGGGGCTGTAGCTGGCCGAGCCGGCCTGGTCGACGGGCAGCTCGACCGGCGCGCCACCCTCGATTCCGACTTCGAAGAAGTGATCGAAGAAACGGACGGGCGAGCTCCTGCGGCTGGTGAATAGAATCCTGCCGCCGTCGGGCGACCACTCGACCACCGAGTTGTCCTCGGGGTGGAAGGTAAGCTGCCTCGGTTCGCCCCCCAGGGACGGGATTATGTAGACGTTCGTGTCGCCGTTATACTGGCCGTTGAAGGCGATCCACTGCCCGTCCGGGCTGAACCTCGCCATCTCTTCGACGCCGTCGAAAACGGTCAGTCTCCTTGCCAGACCGCCCTCTCCCGAGACAACCCAGAGGTCGTTCTGGTAGGTGAAGACGATCATGCCGTCGGCGTAGTCGGGGTAGCGCATCAGGCGAGCCTCGTCGGCGCCGAATGCCAAAGCGGCGGTGAGCAATAAAGACAAAGATAATGCGAACGCTGCTCTCATGGATTTCCTCCCTCTTGTCCCGAAATTGTTCTTGAATTGCACCTCAGGCCGCGGAAGCTGACAGCGGAATCCGGCTCCTATCAATTGATGCGGCTCCGCGTGGCCACGCGAACAATATTTGATAGACAAGAATAATCCACTATATGCCGACCCACAAGGCACAATCCGGGCGACCGGACGGGCGCATGCATCTTAGGGCTCGGTGAAAATAGAACAGGCACCTCCTTGCCATGTTGCATCCTGATACTATTAAAGGACTTAGTGTAAATCAGGAGCCTGTCCCGTTCCCCCTTAGCCCGAATTGACTTCGGTCAATCCAAGCCGACGAGACAAGGAATATGTTTGAGTCGGTGGGGCGCTGAGCGTCATCGGCTTCGTCATCTTCATGGTCATAATCTTTCGCGGCCTGGTGCCGGCACAACACAGTTGAGAAAGGATGATACAATGTCTGAAATCACCAAAGACACACTGATCGGCGAGGTGCTCAAGAGCAAGAAAGGCGCGGACGAGGTGATCCGCCGCCACCTCGGCAACGGATGCTTCACCTGCCCCGCTGTAGCCACAGAGCCGCTCAGAATGGGAGCCGTCATGCACGGCGCCGACCTCGACGCGATCCTGGCGGAGCTGAACGCGCTGCCCGACGGCAGCAGCGACGTGCGCATCGGCCCCCCGGAGAATGAACGGAAACCGCTCCTCTCGCTGATCTTCGGCAAGAAATAGGATCGCATGGAAACCGTTGGGGCGTTCGACGCCGCCCTGCCCGGAGTGGATGTCGAGGACGCGGATTTCATGTACCTGCAGACGACAGTGCGGTTCTGAAATCGGGCCGCAACATGGTTTAGTATTGGCGGCACTGTTGATGGAGGAGCGATCATGAATCCAAGACTTCTAAGCGCGGCCGGCCTAGCCGCCCTGGCGGCTGCGCTGGTCGCCTTCGGCGAGCCCCCTGAGGCGGGGCTTGCGACGGCGGCGCGGATTGGGGGGCAGGACTGCATCGCCTGCCACCAGGTCGAGGGGATCGCGCCGACGCAGATCGCGGAGTACCGCAACAGCCGTCACTATGCCGAAGGCGTCGGGTGCGTCGACTGCCACTGGGCCGGCGCCGACGACCCCGACGCATTCGAGCACTACGGCTCGACCATAGCGATCATCGTCAGCCCCAGGGACTGCGGTGAGTGCCACGCGCGCGAGGCGAGCGAGTTCGGCACCAGCCACCACGCCCAGGCCGGTCGCATCCTCGGGAGCCTCGACAACGTCCTGGGCGAAGTGGTCGAGGGGATACCGGCGGCCACCAGCGGCTGCCGGCAGTGCCACGGCTCGCGGGTGCGGGTGCTGGAGAACGGCCGCCTCGATCCGACCACCTGGCCGAACACCGGCATCGGACGCATCAATACCGACGGCAGCGAAGGGAGCTGCACTGCCTGCCACAGCCGCCACCGCTTCAGCGTGGCGGTGGCCCGCCGACCCGAGAGCTGCGGCAGGTGCCACCTCGGCCCCGACCACCCGCAGAAGGAGGTCTACGACGAGAGCAAGCACGGCATCGCCTTCTACCGGGCCGTAGACGAGATGAACCTCGACAGCCTCGAGTGGGTCCTCGGGCGCGACTACACCGCCGCGCCGACCTGCGCCACCTGCCACATGAGCGCCACCCCGGAGCTGCCGGTCAGCCACGACATCGGCGAGCGCATAAGCTGGACACTGCGCCCGGCGATCTCCAGGCGGCTGGAGAACTGGGAGGAGCGCCGCGGCCGCATGCAGCAGGTCTGCGCCCAGTGCCACAGCCCCGCTTACGTGCGAGCGTTCTACACACAGTTCGACGCTGCCGTCGAGCTCTACAACTCCAAGTTTGCTGAGCCGGCCACAGCCATCATGGGACGGCTTCGCGAAGCCGAGGCAATCACGCCGACGCCGTTCGACGACGAGATCGAGTGGACCTACTTCTTCCTCTGGCACCACGAGGGGCGCAGGGCGCGCCACGGCGCCTCGATGATGGGACCCGACTACACCCAGTGGCACGGCTTCTACGAGGTCGCGCACCGCTTCTACATCGAGTTCGTCCCCGAGGCGGAGCACCTGCTGCCCGGCGTCACCGAGGAGTTTCTCTCCAGCGAGGATCACCGCTGGTTCCGCGAGGGGCTCAGCGAGGAGGACCGTCGCAGGATCGAGGAGTTCTATAGGCGGCGCTACCAGCAGTGAGTCGGGAGGCGGCTCGCCGGCAAGCCGTGTAGCGACCGGCTTCAGCCGGTCTGGACGCCCTGAAGGGCGTCGCTAAATCTATTTCGGCGTTCCTGCAACATATAGACAAACCAGCGGAAAAGGTGGGTCGGAATCGCATAATTGTGGAGTGCTCCGCGCCACCAGGTGGTATCATTCTCGCCATGATTCGAGACCTGCTGGATGCCCTACGCGCCACCCCTCTGCTCGCCGGCCTCAGCGAAGAGGAGCTGGAGCGGCTGGCCGGCGGCTGCTCAGTCCGCCCGCTGGACCGGCGCGAGACGCTCTTCCTCGAGGGAGACCCGGTGGCCGGCTTCTACCTGGTGCTGAGCGGCCTGGTGAAAATCTACAAGCTCTCCGTGAGCGGCAAGGAGCAGGTGCTGCACCTGGCCGCACCGGGGCAGACATTCGCCGAGGCGGCGATCTTCGGCTTCGCGGCCTACCCGGCCGGCGCCGAGGCGGTCGAGCCGTCGGAGGTCCTGTTCGTCCCCCGCGAGCGCTTCACGGTCCTCCTGGACGAGTGCCCCGACCTCTGTCGGCGGATGCTGGGGGCGCTGGCGGTATGGCTGCGGCGGATGACCGACATCATCTCCTCGCTGGCCTTCAAGGACGTCGAGGCGCGGGTGGCGGCCTACCTGCTCGAGCTCTGCCGGAGCAGTCACGGCAAGCTTGAACCGGGGATTGAAATCGAACTCGGAATCGAGAAGTCGCTGCTGGCATCCTACATGGGCACGATCCCCGAAACCCTCTCCCGCGCCCTGCGTCGCCTGCAGGATAAGGAGTTGATAGAAGTGAAGGGGAATCGGATCGCGGTCCGCAACCCCGATTCGCTACTCGACATCCTCGAACCGGAATAGCCTGCGTCTTGCGCTCGCCGCGGCCGGCCGAACCTGGAGCCCTGAGAGCGGGGAGCGCCGGCAGCAAGGAGTGGACATGCCTGCTGAGAAGACCTCGCGGAGAACGGCCCTCAACCTGCTGCTCGGCCTGGGCGGGCTGGCGACGGTGGGATCGATTGCCTTCCCGGTCGTCTCCTTCCTGAAACCACCGCGCCGGGCCGAGCACTCGCGCTTCAGCGTCACTCTCGAGCGCAGATTCAGCGAGCTGCAGCCCGGCGACTGGTTCATCTTCCGCTTCGGCAACAAGCCGGGCCTGGCCATCTGCGTCGAGGAGGGCGGAGAGAAGCGGCTGCTGGCCTACAGCGCCGTCTGTACGCACCTGGAGTGCGTCGTCGAGTTCCAGCCCGGGAGCAACACGATCTTCTGTCCCTGCCACAACGGCCGCTTCGACCTGCACGGCAACAACATCGCCGGCCCACCACCGCGCCCGCTCGAGCGGTTCAACGTCCAGGTGGTCGACGACACGATAAAGATCGTCAAGGAGGGATGACCATGGCCGTCGACACTCCGACTGGGTGGACCGGCCGCTGCTATCGCTGGCTGCAGGAGAGGCTGCACTTCGAGACCGCGGTCAGCTTCTTCGCCAAGAAGACGGTCCCGCGCCACCGCGGCACCGTCTGGTACTACTTCGGCGGCGTCACTCTCTTCCTCTTCGCGATCCAGCTCCTCACCGGCATACTGCTCCTCCTCTACTACAAGCCGAGCGCCGAGCAAGCCTTCGAGAGCGTGCAGTTCATCATGACTGAGGTCGAGTTCGGCTGGCTGGTGCGCTCCGTGCACAGCTGGGGCGCCAACCTCCTGATCCTGATGGCCTTCATCCACCTGTTCAGCACCTTCCTGATGAAGGCCTACCGGCCGCCGCGCGAGCTGACCTGGATGAGCGGCGTAGTGCTGATGCTGCTGATGATGGCCTTCGGCTTCACCGGATACCTGCTGCCCTGGAACGATCTCGCCCTGGCGGCCACTAAAGTCGGCACCGAGATCGCCGGATCGGTCCCCTTCGTCGGTGAACTGCTGAAGGAGTTTCTGCGCGGCGGCGAAGACGTCACCGGCGCCACACTCACCCGCATGTCCGGCTTCCACGTGGCACTGCTGCCCGCCGCCAGCGCAGTGGTCTTGCTTCTGCACCTGGTGTTGGTCCAGGTGCAGGGCATGAGCGAGCCGCTGAGCTGGAGCAGCCTCAAGGATGAGGAGCGCAAGCGCAGGCAGATGAAGTTCTTCCCCAACTTCTTTTACCGCGACGTCCTGGCCTGGCTGATTGCCCTCTGGATACTGGCGGCCGTGGCCTCGCTCTTTCCCTGGGAGCTGGGGAACAAGGCCGACCTCTTCGCGCCCACTCCGCCCGATGTGGCCCCGGAGTGGTACTTCATGTTCATGTACGTCACTCTCGAGGCGTTCACCTTCTCGGTATTCGGTATCCCGAACAAGATGATCGTCGTCTCGCTGTTCGGGATCCTCGGCATGCTGCTCTTCCTGATGCCGTTCATCGACCGCAAGGCGCGTGGGGGGGAGCCTTCGCCGTTGCTGACCGCCATCGGCTGGTTCGCCATCGCCTACATCGCCGCCACCACCGCCATCGGCTATCTGCAGTGAGGAGGGAGAGAGGATGAGAAGAGCACTGGCAATCGTTTTCGGCCTCGCCGCCACGACGGCGCTCGCCTCGCTCCAGGATGCCGGAGGAGTAAACTTCGGTACTGAATCCGTAGCCACTTGCGTCGACAGCGGCTGCCACGGCGACTACGAGCGGTTCGAGGCGATCGCGGAAAGCTTCGCCAGCGGCGTCCACGCCGAGCGGGGCATGACCTGCTACGACTGCCACAGCATCTCGGCCGAGCACCTCGAGGACGGCGATCCGCACAGCGATGCCGACCGACCGCCGCGCCCGTGGGAGCAGCCGGCCTATTGCGGCCGCTGCCACAGCGAGGCGCTGCTCATGAGGAGCTTCAATCCGGCGCCCGACATCACGGCCGAAGAGTTTTTCTGGACCAGCCGGCACGGCGAGGCCCAGGCCGGCATCCGCTCGCTCGCGGGGGACGAAGTCCTGGACGACGAGGCAGCGGTTGATCTAGCGCGCCAGGTGGCCACCTGCACCTCGTGCCACGGCGCACACGGCATCCAGCGGGTCGACAACCCCTTTGCTCCCGTCTTCCCCCGCAACGTGGCCGCCACCTGCGGCGTCTGCCACGGCAACATCGAGGCGATGGGAACCTATTCTCGAGGTTTGGCCGAAGCCGATCCCTCGCTGGCGCGCAGCGACGAGGAGATTGTCCTGCTCGCCGGCGCGCTGCAAGACTACGCGGCGGAGGAGAACGTACACCGTCAGGCGCTCGAGGACCGCGGCGAGCTCGACGCCCCCACCTGCAATGACTGCCACGGCAACCACGCCGCCTCGCCGCCAGGAGCCCTGGGCTCGACGCGGGTCGCCGCGATCTGCGGCGTCTGCCACGTGCAGAGCTATACCGATTTCGGCGCCAGCCCCAAGGCGGAGTTCTTCGACGATCCCGAGTACCGCGACTGCTACGCCTGCCACTCCAACCACCGCATCGTGGGGACCTCCATCGAGATGGTAGGCCTGCAGGACGGCAGCGTCTGCGCCCGCTGCCACGCCGATCCCGACGAGGGGCTCGAGGGCGGCGACACGATAGTCGCCATCAGGGAGGAGATCGACAGCCTCGTCGCCGCGCGCGACCGGGCCGAGGCGATCATCGCCGAGGCTGAGCGCAAGGGAATGGACGTCGGCAGCGGCCGCGAAAGGCTCGCCGAGCTGAACACGGCCCTCATCACAGCCCGGGCCAAGATCCACACATTCGATATCGAGCCGATTCGCGAAGCCGCCGCGCCGGGGCACCTACTCGCCTACGAGGCCTATAATATCGGTGAGGAAGCCCTCAGCGAGCTGACCTTCCGCCATATCGGCCTGGCCGCCTCGAGCCTCATCATCCTCTTCTTCGCCGCACTACTGTTCCTCAAAATCCGCCAGATCGACCGCCGCAACAAGGGAGAGAAGTAGCGACTGGCACTTTTCTAATTAACATCCTGCTTGCATTAAAGGACTTATGGTGAATAATTGGGCCTGTGACTATTCTTCTATTGCTTGGCCTTCCAGAGAAAATCATACAGAGGCTTCATGGTTCTGAAGGCGCCGGATAGTTCGTCGGCGAGTTTGCGGCTGAAGAACAGGCGATCCGTTTTCCTGTTGCGGACTACGTAACAGTTCCTGCGCTGGTACCAGTCCAGTAGAACTCCCGTTTTCGAGGGGTTCAGGACGCGCTTGTAGGTTTCTCCTTCCAGCTCGAAGGGTCCCGAATCGATGAAGGCAACCGTCTCGATGAAAGCCTGCGGCTCCCGGTCGATCATATCCCTGAGTCTGTCCATGGTCCGCTTCGAGGCGCTATAGAATCCCATGCCGTATCTGTACTTGATGGCGGAGAACTCCATGAAGAATCCGGGAGTATCCTGCCAGTCTTTTCGGTTATGCTTGAAGGCGATCCACAGTGTCGTCCTGTATGGCGACTTGTCCTTCGAGAACCTGACGTCGCGGTGGATGCGCGATATCGTCTTGTCGATGCGCGGGCTGATTTCCAGCAGCGGATCGATCATCAAGATTGTCGTAGCCAGCTCCTCGACGAGGGCGCGCATAGGCGATAGCAGATACCTCTCGTACTCCCCCCTGTGGGCCTCGAACCAAGGCTTGTTGTTGTTCGCCCGCACACTGGTGAGAAACTCGACCGTCTGCGCCGGGAAACCGTCGAAACCGTTTTCAGCCCGGCCGCTCATCAGTTCGGCCTTTTTGCTCAAACGCTTCCAGGTTGGCGAGGATTCGTTTCAGGGACTTCTCAAACTCGTCGATTTCACCCGACTCAAATCCTCGATAAAACAGCTCCTTCATCTCTTCCGAAACTTCCAGATACACGTCCCGCATAGCCTTATCTTTTTCAGTCAGTCTTATGAGTATCTTGCGCCTATCTTCAGTGGACGGCACGCGCACAACGAAGCCCGCTTCCTCGAGCCTGTCCAGCATGCTCGTTAGTGTCGACTTGCCCAGCAACGTTCTCTTGGCCAACTCCTGGATGGAGACGCCGTCCTTCTTCCAGAGTGCGAAGAGTATCCTCCCCTGACCGGGATTTATCTCATCGAGACGATACTCTTTTAACTTCCTGGCAAATATCCGGCCGGCCAGGTGGTGTATCTTCGCAATCAGGAAGCCGCCCTCGCGTAGCCGTTTCATACTCGTACCTCAAAATGAGAACTCAGCGGTGTCCATGCTGCGATAGTACTTGGCGATTTCAGGTAGGAGCCTGAGAATAGTGTATTCCGGATCGGTGACGCCGCCGGGATAATACATCTCCCAACCGTCCTGCCAAATCGCCTTCTTCAGAGCCTGATCGGTCACGATCTCGATCTTTCCCCCCAGCATCAATCCACGCCACTCGCTAGGCACGCAGTAGTAGACCGACGCTTTCGGGTTCTCCCGAACCTGCTGCACTTTGTTCGAGGATCTGTTGGTCCCAAGATAAACCAGGAAGTCATCCCGATGCCCGTCGAACAGTCCGGTCAGCCCGGGGTACTGATCACTCTGTCTCAGATTCACCATAGCCCTAGTTTGCGGAAAGCCCTCTCGGTCTACGGTGGTCAAGAAAGCCGCCTCAGCGATACTCATCAATTGCAGGCTCTGCCGCCTTGCTTCATTCTCGTCCATCGTTGCCTCTCCCTCGATGATTGTTTTATATAGTATAGTTCTATATAGAACTAATGTCAAGTGAAAAAGGCGGACAAGGTGATTCTTAAACAGCCCCGCTGTCCCTATCTTCCCAAACGTACTACTACTAGTTACCGACTACGGCGTCGGCCTCGACCTCGAGCAGTGCCTCCGGGTCGGCCAGCCTGCTGACCTCGACCATCGTCGTCGCCGGGAGAACGTTGCCGAAGAATTCGGCATGGACCGCGCCGACCTCGCGCCAGGCCGAGATATCGGTGACGTAGATCCGCGTACGGATAATGTCCTCCCGCCGGCCGCCCAGAGCCTCGATGGCGGCGATCACGATCTCCAGCGACCGCCGCATCTGGGCAGACGGCCCCTGCGGGTAGCTGCCGTCGGGATTTGTGCCGATCGTCCCGGTGACGGCGATCCAGTTGCCGGCGCGCACCGCGCGGCTGTAGCCGACCACCGGCTCCCACTTGGTTCCCGTTGATACAATCTTCCTGCCACCCAATTCGCTGACTTCCATGTTCTCCTCCTCGCGGCCTCTCTTTTCTCCGGGCGGAGACACTGTGCACCCCGGCGAACGATTTTAACTTCAGCTAAGCGGTATTTTCTAACGAATGTAGTAACTCTTTTGGACCTCCCGGCCGAGCGGCCGCAACGTATGAGGTGCAGCGATGAGATTTCGAACACTCCTTATGGCAGCACTGCTGACGCTTCCGATAATGCCCCCGCTCTGTTTATCGGCGCCGAACGCGGAAGATGATGAGGGGGCAGTCTTAGTAGAAGTCGTGACGCTCCTGGACCGCGGCGGCAGGGTTAGCTGGTCAAGCCGGCGCAATCTGATAGCCGTGGACAGGATCGGCGGCGACGGCTTCTACGACGTCTTCAGCATCCGGCCCGACGGCACCCACCTGCGCCGCCTGACCGGGGTGCGCGACATAGTCCTACCGCAGCTCCACAACGGGCAGCCGGCCTGGCACCCCTCGGGGAAGTACATCGTGTTCCAGTCGCTCGACCCCGAACTCGGGGGACTGCGCCTGATTCCTTACGACCTCCGCTGGCTGGTCACCGCTCCGGGCGGGGGCCTCAACAACAACCTCTGGCTGATGACCTCCAACGGCAGGAGGTTCTGGCAGCTCACGCACGTGAAATCGAGGCGCGGGGTTCTCCATCCGCACTTCTCGCACGACGGCACGCAACTGCTCTGGAGTGAGATCATCAAGAAAAAGACGGGCGAGCTGGGCCGCTGGGCGATCAAGATCGCCGACTTCTCATTCGAGGCCGGCAAGCCCCGGCTGTCGAACATCCGCACGCTGCGTCCGAACCGGCTTTGGTTTTACGAGACCCACGGCTTCTCGCCCGACGGCGGCACGATCCTTTTCTCCGGCGTTCCGGTGGGCGGGAACTTCTACGACATGGAGATCTACACGCTCGATCTCGACACGATGGTCCTGACGCAGCTGACCGACAACGACGAGTGGGACGAGCACGCCCACTTCTCGCCCGACGGGCGCCGGATCGTCTGGGCCAGCAGCGAGGGCATCCCGCAGCGCAAGAAGGTGAGCAGGCTCAGGCTCGATTACTGGATCATGAGCGCCGACGGCTCCGGCCAGCGGCGCCTGACCCACTTCAACGACCCGCAGTACCCCGAGTACATCGAGGGCGGAGTCGTCGCGGCCGACTGCGACTGGGGTCCCGACGGCGAGTCGATAGCCGCCTACCTGATTCGCGGGCGGGCAGACGAGCGCAGACCCGACTTGACGGTATTGCTGAAACTCGACATCGGAGCCCTGGAATGCGGTGACAGGTAATCCGCAGTCCGCTTTGCCGTCGCGGCGAAGTCGGCCCGGGCGGCGCTCTCAGTGTTGGGAGTCGACCGCCAACTGGGCTTGCATTATCAGGTGGGCGGTCTCCCGGTTGACGTAGCTCCGGTGGCCGTCAATATACTCGCCGGAGTCGATATTGTAGATCACGCCGCGGGCAAAGTCGTAGGGCGCCTCGGTCGGCAGCATCATCATGTCGATTACGTACGGAAGCGGACCGCGTGCGCCATAACTGCCGAGAGCGCCGAAGAATGGGTAGAGGGCCGTCGGGTTCGGACCCTCACCGTAAGGGGGCTCGTCGCGGCAGTGGACCGGTTGGCCCAGGCTCGGATTGGCCAGCCTGAAACCGGATCGCAGAACTCCGTCGTGCTCTGAATAGGTGACCACTATCGGTCCGTCCACCAGCCCGTCCCGCACTACGTGGTAGAAATAGCCGGGGCCCACGTCCGGCTCCACGGTGGGCAGTGGATTCGGCGGCTCGGGTATTCGGGAGCAGAAGGACCACAGGGACATCGCACCCTGGATGAGGACGAGGGAATCTACGGGCCGCACTTCGGAAGCGCTCTCCGGCGGCCCCATGAGCATGCCGGCGACCACGACGCACCCGAGGCTGTGCCCGATGAGATGGAAGCGGACGTCGGAGCCGGGCCTCACCGCCGACTGCAGTTTAAGGAGCAGGTCGTGGCCCCCCACCTCACCCACCAGGTGGGCGCGGCTCCTCATGTACCAAAAGTTCAGGTAAGTCCTGCCCGCGCTCGGCCAGTGCAGGCCGATCAGAATCGTCCTCGAGTCGGCGAGTTGCCTTTGCCGCACCGCGGCCCTGTCGGCCTTCATGTGGACTACCTGCATCAGCATCTCCCTGAAACCGATGCGGGCCTCGCGGAAGTCGTACTGCCAGCCGTGGCTGAAGATGCAGATGCTGGCTACCGGACTGCTCTCGTCGGCGAGCTGGGCCATCACCCTGTTGCTCAGGTACTCGCCCTCATCGGTCGGCACCTCTCTTCCTTCCCTGTCGAACGAAATGATGTAGTAATCGACGTTCTCTATCGGGTAGTACGACACCACCGACCTGGGCTCCTCCAGCGGCCCGTGGAAGGCGCAAGCGGCGAAGAGAGCGGTGCCTAGGAGCGCCACGGCCAGCAGCGCCGGACTGAAGGCTGTCCTCATCGTCGGATGTCTCATCAGGACTTCCGTCCGTTCCTACCGCTTTTCCTAGGCCGAAATCAAGCGCTACCACATCCAATAGTGGCGGCTGGGCTAGGGGATACGCTGTCGAGCGGTGGGCGGCGGTCAGCGTTCGCCCTTGCTAAAGTGGCGGTAGAGGAGCCAGGTGACGACCACCGAGATCAACAGTATCGCGCCGGGAACGAAGATACCCCAGAGGAGTGAGAACTCCGCCGATGCTTCCGCAGAACTACTAGCCATTGCGGCGTTTATCACCGGTCTCCTCCGTATCCTTCTTCGCCCGGCGCCGGTAGGCTATCCAGGCGATAATCAGCCCCAGGAACGACGCCGCGTAGGCTATCGTCATGCCCAGCACGATGTGCAGCGACCTGTCCACCTTCAGTCCTCCCACCTGACGCTCTTGTCCAGCTCCTCGAGGTAGCGCTTCTGCCGCTTCTCGTACTCGCTGGAGATTGCCTTCAGCTTCGGATCGACCACGTAGTACATCAGCAGCAGCGCGGCGACGGCGACGCCGAGGATAACGAGACCGAGCCAGCCGAAGAAGGCGAGCGGCACGCCGATAGCGATGCCCAGGTAGGAAATCACCGAGAGGACCATGCCGATGTAATCCTCCTTCGTCCACTCGTCGGCGGCCTCGGGAGTCCAGCTCCTGCGGATCCAGCTCATCGCATCACCTCCTGCGCCGCCTGCCCCGGCTCGGCGCCGAGCAGGCCCCTTCGTTCCGCCTCGCGCCGCACCGGTCCCCACCAGCCGATCGGGCGGCTCATGACGTAGAACCTCACCAGGTTGTCCATCCTCTCCGGCCTCGTGAGGAAGGTGGCCGGCAGGTAGACGACAATGCCGAGGGCCATCAGGATCCAGAAGCGGTGGTAGTCCTCCAGCCCGGCCAGGATGCCGTAGGCAGGCAGGATCCAGACCACCAGCCAGCTCATCCCCAGGTTGGCGATCCAGGCGCTGAGGTAGCCCCAGGCGTTGAAGCGCCACCAGATCACCTGCAGCAGGCTGGGCAGCCAGATGCCGGCACTCATGATCCAGATGGCGAAGATCAGCCAGGAGGTGATCGACTCCATCATCAGGCCGTAGACGAAGGAGCCGAGCAGCAGGATCAGCGTCGAGATGCGGCCGACCCAGACGAGACGCCTCTCGCTGGCGCCCGGGTCGATGTAGTGGTGGTAGATGTCGCGGGTGGCGTACATGGCGCCGAGGTTGAGGTGGGTGGAGATGGTCGAGAAGTGAATGGCGACGATGGCTGCGAAGAAGAAGCCGAGCAGCCCGACCGGCAGGACCTTGAAGCCGAGCACGAACCAGCCGACCTCGTAGACGCCCTTGGCCTGCTCGCCTGCGGCCTCGACGGTCTGTCCGGAGAAGGCGGCGAAGTCGCCGACGATGTTCGGATAGAGGATGAAGAAGCCGAGTATGGCTACCGCCCATATACCGTTGCGCAGCAGCACAAGGGCCGAGCCGCTCCAGATGCTGTAGGAGGCGTCGCGCACCGTGCGGGCGCTCTGGATGCGCTGCGACTCGGCGTACCAGTCGATGTAGGTGCCCATGCCGAAGCCGGCCAGCAGGGCCATGAAGATCAGTGTGAAGAACCAGGCGAAGGGGAACTCACCCCCGAAGAGGCCCGTGAAGGCGAACGGGTTGAGGCGCCAGTCCTGGCCGTTGTTGGCGAGCCACTGGGCGATGTTGGCCGGGCCGCCCGCGGCGGCGATCCCCCAGGCCGAGACGATGACGATGGCCAGGAAGGCGATGATTCCCTGCTGCAGGTCGGCCATCACCACGCCCCAGTAGCCGGCGCTGAGGACGTATACGGCGCAGATGGAGCTGAAGAGCACCAGCCCCACCCACTCGGGCCAGCCGAAGGCCAGGTTGCAGACCTTGCCCATGGCGATGCCGACCCAGCCGAGGATGAACATGTTCATGAAGATTTGCCAGCCGGCCAGCCAGCCGCGCAACAGCTCGGCTCCCAGGCCGCCGAAGCGCAGGCTCTGCCACTCCGCCTGGCTGTAGGCCAGCGAGCGCCGGAAGATGCGGGTCGAGACCAGCGCGCTGATCGCGCACCAGGCCGAGAAGAAGGTGATCCAGATGCCCCGCAGTCCGTGCTCGTAGATGACTCCCCCCACCCAGATCGGCGTGTCGGTGGCCGTGTGGGTGGCGTAGACAGACGCGGCCGGCAGGTACCACGGCAGCCCGCGCCCGGCCAGGAAGAAGTCGGCCTCGCTGCGCTTGCCCAGGCGGTAGAAGAGCACCCCGCACCCGACCATCACCAGCAGGAACAGCACCAGCCAGGTCCAGTCGATCGCCTCGAACGCCACCTCGAAGCCGAAATACTCGTGCACCGGGAACTCGTTCATCTGGACCCCCGAATCGCAAGCCGAGGGGAGCTCATGCTGCCGATTCTCTCTCTGGATATCCGCGTAGCGGCTGCCCCCCTGGACTACTCTAGTGAAACGCGAGCCTCAGCGTCAACGTCAAAGAGTCCTCCACCGGGTTGGTGGAGGAGCAATTTTTACAAGTCCTGACTACAATTCAGGAATGCACCTCGCTGGTTAATCGGGTAAGCTATCAGGGCAACAACCGGGTGCGAGCGAGATGAAGCGAGCCGATCCGGAAGAATCCACCCTCTTCGCCAGTTTCTCGAAGGCTGCGACGCCGTGCCCGGCCGGCACACCAGGGCGGGTCCTCGAGGCAGTTGTCGACGCTGGCTCGCTGCTCGTCCGCTGCGAAAACGGCTTCTGCACTCTGACACCAGTCGCTCCCGGCGTCGTCCGCGTTCAGGTATTCCCCGGCGGCAGCGCTTCGCAGCCGCCTTCGGAAATGACTGTGGAGCCACAACCGCCCGATTTGGACATCGAGCTGCGGGATGAGGGCGGGATCTACCTGCTAACTGCTGACGGCCTGCGGGCTAAGATCTGCAAGGAACCTTTCGGATTAACGTTTTCCGCCGGCCCGTCTGCGCCGGCGCTGGAGCAGGTCGCAGACGGCGGCGTCGAGTGGCAGGGCCGCCACTACGCCCTGCGCTTCCGCCTGGGCGACGACCACCTCTACGGCCTCGGCGAGCCATACCAGCTCGGCCGGGATCAGCCGCTCGACCTGCGCGGCCGCAGCTACCCGATCTGGAACCACCACTACCCGCCCAGCCGGATGCTGATCCCCTTCGTGCTCAGCTCGCGCGGCTACGGCCTATTCTTCGACAACCCCTGGCGGGCCTGCGTAGACGCCGGCGAGGCCTTCCCCGAACTGCTGCAGTACGAGGCGGACGGCGGGCCGATCCGCTACTACGTTTTCCTCGGCGACGCCCTCGAGATCATGGACAGGTATACGGCGCTCACCGGCCGCGCGCCGATGCCTCCGATCTGGGCGCTGGGCTACATCCAGTCGAAGTTCGGCTACCACAACTGGGACGAGGTCGACGAGCTCGCCGATACGTTCCGCGGCAAGGGGATACCGTGCGATGGCATCGCCCTCGACCTCTACTGGTTCAAGGAGATGGGCGACCTGGAGTTCGACGAGGAGAACTGGCCGCACCCGGCCGAAAAGATCGCCGAGCTGCGCGAGCGCGGCTTCCACCTCATCCTCATCGAGGAGCCCTACGTGACCAGCGCCTCCCCCAATCACGCGGCGGGCCTGGCCGAGGGCGTCTTTGCCATGGACGCCTCGGGCGAGCAGTACATCTTCCGCATGTGGAAAGGCATGGCCTCCCTGGTCGACTTCTCCAAGCCTGAGGCGCGGCGCTGGTGGGCCGCGCTGCACGAACGGCTGATCGGCTGGGGCATCGGGGGCTGGTGGACTGACCTCAACGAGCCGGAGACCGACTTCCACGACATGGTCTTCGCCGGCGGGCCGGTGCTGGGGCAGCACAACCTGCAGCCGCTGCTGATGCACCGGGCGGTGTTCGAGGCGCAGCGGCGCTTCGCGCCGGAGATGAGACCGTTCGTCCTCAGCCGCTCCGCATTCGCCGGCTCGCAGCGCTACGGCGCCGCGGTCTGGAGCGGGGATGTCGCACCCACCTGGGATGCCTTCGCCAGCCAGGTGGTGCTGGGCCAGAGCTGCTCGCTGGCCGGCATACCGCTCTGGAATTGCGACATCGGCGGCTTCCTGGGGCGCCCCTCGCCGGAACTCTATCTGCGCTGGCTGCAGTTCGCGCTCTTCGCCCCGATCTGCCGCGCCCACACAGCCCACGCGCCGCGCGAGCCGTGGCAATTCGGCGCCAACGTCGAGCGGGCGGCTCGCGAGGCGATCAGGACGCGCTACAGCCTTTTACCCTACATCTACAGCTGCCTCTACCAGACGCACCGGACCGGAGCGCCCCTGATGCGCCCGACATTTGCGCTCTTCCCCGATGACCCGGCGCTGGCCAACAGGGGCGGGCAGTACATGTTCGGCGAGGCGCTCCTGGTGGCTCCGGTTACCGAACCGGGCGAGAGAGACCGGGGAATCTACCTGCCGGCCGGCACTTGGTACGACTTCTGGACCGGCGAGCGTCTCGAGGGCGGCCGTGGAACGCTGGCCCGCGCGCCGCTGGAGCGGATACCGGTCTTCGCCCGCGCCGGGGCGATCGTACCGCGGATCGAGCCGACTCAGCACGTGCTCGAGCGCCGCTGGGAGCACCTGATTCTGGAGGTCTATACTGGCGCCGACGGCCGCTTCCTCCTCTACGAGGACGACGGCATGACCACCGCCTACCTCACCGGCGAGTTCGCGGCCAGCGAAATCGTCTACGCGGAATCGGAGGACCGCCTCAGGATCGCCATCGGCGCCGCCGAGGGTGACTTCCCGGGGCGATTCGAGCGCCGCACATATCTGGTCAAATTGATCGGCGCGGAGGAACCGTCGGCAGTGTTGTGCGACGGCGCGCCCCTGCGGAAACTAGATTCGAAGATGGACCTGGCCGCTGGAGAGAGCGGGTGGCGGTACGACGCGAGGCGGAAGGTACTCCTGGTCTCCACGCCTCCCGCCGCCGATGGGCTGGAGGTGGTAGCCTTGGCTGCCCGTGGAGGTGAGGCGGTTCACGCCTCGCAATAAAGACGGAGGATAACGATGTATGTCTTGATGTTCGCTGCGCTTCTCGCCGCATTAGTGCCGATGCAGGCTGACGATGATCCCGTGGCCGACGTCGTCTCGGCGATCACGGAGGCCACCGACAACCGGCTGCGCAACTGGCAGTACCGGATCGAGAGCGGCGCCGCCGAGGGCGAGGAAGACGCCAGGCCGTGGTCCGAGGTCCGCCTGCCCCACCTCTCGGTGCGGGAGTACCGGGTCAGGTACCGGGCCGAGGTACGAATCCCCGAGGTTTTCGCCGGCAGCAGGATAGACGGGGGCGGGGGCCGTGCGGAGCTGGAACTGCAACTATACGGCCCGGCGGACATCAGTGCGGAGATATTCCTCGACGGGGAGCCGGTCGCCTCTGTCCCCGGCGACGACCCGGTGCCGCGCAATCCGCGTATCGTCACGCTGCTGCTGTCCGAGGACGCCCGGCCGGGCGAGACCTTCGACATCGAGGTGTTCGTATTCAACTCCAACATCTACCCGCCCCAGGAGTTCCTCGATGTCGGCCGCAACACGCTCCTCCGCTCGGCGCTGCTGCGGCTCGAGCGGGCGGAGCCGATGCGCAGTGAGCTCGAGGAGTTCGCAGTCAACCTCGCCACCGCCGACCGGCTGCTGCGCCCCTGGAGGCCGCCGCAGAGCGAAAAGGTCTTCTGGCCCGAGATGACCAACCGCTCCCGCATCAGGGTGAGGGAGCGGAGGCGGCTGCGGGATCTCCTGCAGCGGGCGGCCGCGGGATTCGACTTCGAGGCGCTGCGGGCCGGCGATTCCGAGCGGCTGCGGGCCTCGATGGGCGAGGTGCTCGGCCTCCTGGGTCCGGTGTCGGAATACGCCAAAAGCTTCACCGTCTACCTGGTCGGCAACGCCCACATCGACCTGGCCTGGCTGTGGCGGACGCGGGAGTCGGTTCAGATCTCGGCCAACACCTACCGCTCGGTGCTCGACAACATGGAGGAGTACCCGCACCTGACTTACGCTCAGAGCCAGGCGCAGAGCTACCGCTGGGTGGAGGAGAACGACCCGGAGCTGTTCCGGCGCATGCAGGAGGCGGCCGCGGCGGGCAACTGGGACGTGGTCGGCGGCATGTGGGCCGAGCCGGACTGCAACCTGCCGAGCGGCGAGAGCTGGGTGAGGCAGATGCTCTACGCCCAGCGCTACTTCGCCGAGCACTTCGGCATGCAGCCCTGGCTGGGGTGGAATCCCGACTCCTTCGGCTACAACTGGAACATGCCCCAGCTCTACAGCCGCGCCGGCATCCGCGCCTTCATCACCCAGAAGATCCACTGGAACGACACCACCATCTTCCCCTACCACCTCTTCTGGTGGGAGGCGCCAGACGGCTCGCGCATCCTCACCTACTTCCCAACCGGCAGCTACACCGAGCGGGTCGATCCCCTGCGCATGGTGGACCAGCTGATGCGCTTCGAGTACAACACCGGATTCCGCGAGGTCCTGGTGCTCTTCGGCCTCGGCAACCACGGCGGCGGCCCCAACCGGCCGATGCTCGAGCGCGCCGAGATGCTCTCGCGGCAGCCTCTCTACCCGCGCATCGAGTTCACCAGGGCCCACGACTTCATCGAGCGCTTGATGGAGCGGGACCTCTCCGACCTGCCGGTCTGGCGCGACGAGCTCTACCTGGAGTACCACCGCGGCACCTTCACCACCCAGGCGGCCACCAAGCGCGGCAACCGGCGCTGCGAGTCGCTGCTGGAGACTGCCGAGAAAGCGGCCACCATTTCTGCCCTGCTCGGCGGCGACTACCCGCGCGGGCGCTTCCAGCGAGCCTGGGAGCTGGTGCTGCTCAACCAGTTCCATGATATCCTGCCGGGCTCCAGCATCACCCCCGTCTACCACGACGCAGCGCAAGACTACGCACTCGCCCTGCGCCTCGCCAAGCGGGCGCTGAGGGACTCGCTGGAGACTATCGCCTCGCGGCTGGACTTCCCCGACGACGGCCGGCGAAGGCTGCTGGTCTTCAATCCGCTGTCGTGGCAACGCGACGGCGTCGTGCGCCTCACGCTGCCCCCTGACTCTCCCGAGGCGATCACCGTGCGCGACAACGAAGGCACGGCGTTACCGAGCCAGATCGTCTTGAGCGAGGACGGCCTCGACCGCGAGCTGATCTTCGTCGCCCGCGCGGTCCCGTCGCTCGGCTACAGGCTATTCATCCTCGATGAAGAGTCCCCGTCGGCGCTCACAACCGATCTGCGCGCCGAGGAGTTCGTGCTCGAGAACGAGTACCTGCGCGTCGAGGTGAACCGCCAGAGCGGCAACATCGTCAGCATCCTCGACAAGACTAGCAGCGCGGAACTGCTCGCCGAGGGTCACGAGGGCAACATACTCGAGCTGCACGAGAACATCCCACTGAACTGGGACGCCTGGAACATCGGCTACACCGGCCGCTCGTGGGCGCTGAGCACCGCCGACTCGGTCGAGCTGATCGAGAGCGGGCCGGCGCGCGCCGTCATCAGGGTGAGTAAAAGCTTTCTCGGCCTCTCCAAGGCCAACCGCGCGCCGACCGAGGGGTTCCCATCGTCGTTCTTCGTCCAAGATATCACCCTCTACGCCGGCATCCCGCGCCTCGACGTGACGCTGCAGGCCGACTGGTGGGAAGACCACACGCTGCTCAAGGTCTCCTTCCCCGTCGCCGTCGCCGCGCCCAGGGCCACTTACGAGATCCCCTTCGGTTCGGTCGCCAGGCCGACAACGCGTTCCAACCCGTGGGAGAGGGCCCGATTCGAGGTGCCGGTGCACCGCTGGGCCGACGTGTCCGACGGCGAGCGCGGCGTATCGCTGCTCAACGACAGCAAGTACGGCATGGACATCGAAGGGAACGTCATGCGCCTGACGCTGCTGACCTCGCCGCTGTGGCCCGACCCGACCGCCGACCGCGGCAGCCACGTCACCACCTACTCGATCTACCCCCACGCCGGCGACTGGCGCCAGGGCCAGACTCCGCGCCGCGGCCGCGAGCTCAACTTGCCGATGGTTCCACATCTGCTCGACCAAGGCGGGAGTGAGGGAGGACTGCCCGCCGCCGCCGGTTTCTTCGGCGTCGATGCCGAGGGCGTGGTAATCGCTTCCGTAAAGCTCTGCGAGGACTCCGACGACATCATACTGCGCCTCGTCGAGACGCTGGGCGAGGACGCCGAGGTGACTGTCGCGCTGCCCCGCGAGGCTACCGCCGCCGTCGAGGTAGACCTCCTCGAGCAGGAGATCGGCCCCGTCCGGCTCGAAGGCGACCGCCTGCTACTCCAGATCGGCGCCAACGAGATCCGAAGCATCAAGATCAGCTTCTAGGTCTAGCAAGAATTTGCTAGTTGCTAACTCTGAGTCCAAGTGGCTTGAACAGTTAATTTACAGGAAGTTCTTGACATTTATTGATTATCGAAGTACATTATAGTTAATCCGATTATTCGGAGGTGGAAGGTATTTGCCTTCGCGACCCTTCGGGGTCGTTTTTCTTTACGGTAACCATTTTCGACCAAATCCGTCTACTTTCCCATTTGGGCTTCGGTCGTATTTCGAATCTTCGAGGATCTTGGCGATCTTCCCGCCGAAGTTATTTGGTAGCCCACGCTTTTGGCGACGCGCAAGAGAAGCACGGAAACTTGGGTGTGCAAGCAAGTCCGCTAATTGAAGTCCGGAAATATTGTTACTCTTTGGTTTAACCTTTAGCTCACAACTTGTTAGTACCTCTTCAAACTCATCAGGTGTCATGTAAGTAGATCCTCTCGAAAGTAATGAACTAAAAGAGTTTTTCAACCGAAGGTCTTCCTTACCTCCGCGCGATTCAGCTAGAACATCGCCAATAAAGTTCCTTTTTTTCAGCCACATCACAAAGCGTTCCACAATAACAGCCAAACAATAATGGTACGGATCAAATCTCCATTTCTTGTATCGTTGCCGATGTTCAAGTTTATCAATTGTAGCAGTAATTATCACATATTCGAAATCACTGATTAGATTCAATAAACTTTTGTTAAATTTTCGCTCTATTTTATTGTTTCGAAGGATTTCGAAAGGATGCCTCTTATTAATAATTCTCTTGCGGTGCAATATGATAGGGTTGTCAGGATGGGAACCAAAATATTCTTGTTTCATATTCTCAATCGTAGGAAACAGAGTTGACCTAACATAGTCAAGATCTATGATTACTCCTGTTAGACTTAGATATCTGTGATTCGGGTCTGTTGATGCTTCCAAGTCGGAGTTCCCGACTTCATCAACATACATCCGATATTTAATCCGACCTTCCATTCCCACCACGAATATATATCGCTTGGGTCTCTAATTATACTTAATTCTCATTGGTCTTGCAAAAAGAGTGGGTAAACAAGCTTATTACAAACGTTGCTAAAGCTGAGGCGGCGAAGGCGGGTATGATCTCGTGGATGATCGCCTTGAGCTGCGGGTTGAGTCCCCAGATGAAGGTAACTGCGGCGCCGGCGAGCATCCCGGCCAGCGCTCCCCAGCGGTTGCAGCGCTTCCAGTAGAGCCCGAGTATTATCGGCGGCCCGAAGCTGCAGCCGAGTCCCGTCCAGGCCAGCAGTACCAGGAAGTTGACGTACCGCTCCGCGAAGAGGCCGATGAGCAGCGCCGCGGCGCAGAGGGCGACGACGGCGGCGCGGTTGAGCGCCACCATCCTGCGCTCCGAGATCCCGGTACCGCCCTTGAAGGTCCGCTGGTAGAGGTCGCGGACGGCGGCGGAGGCGGCGACCAGGAGCTGGCTGTCGGCGGTCGACATGATGGCGGCGAAGACGGCGGCGATCACCAGGCCGAAGAGGAAGGGCGGCAGCTGGCCGGCGAGTGTGGGGAAGATCGTCTCGCGGTCGGCGCCCGGTAGCTGCTCGAGTGTGTAGAATGCGCGGCCGACGACGCCGATACCGACGGCGCCGATCCCCATGACGACGTTCCAGAAGAAGCCGATCCAGCCGGCCGGTACCAGCTTCTTCTCGTCCTCGATGCTCATGAAGCGCACCAGGATGTGCGGATTGCCGGGCGAGCCGAGGCCGATGCCGAGGGCGCCGACTATCGCCCCGAGGCCGAAGGCCAGGGGATCGAACATCGCCGGGTCAAGCGCGGCGACGACTGCCGTTGGGCCGCCGAAGTTGGCCATGGCCAGCAGCGGCAGCCCAGCCAGGGCGAAGATCATTAAAAACGCCTGCAGCACGTCGGTGAGGCTGACGGCCAGGAAGCCGCCGAGCGCCGTGTAGGCCAGGATCACCAGGCCCGTAAGCAGGGCGCCGAACCACTCCGGCATGCCGAAGCCGGCGGATAGCGCCTTGCCGCCGGCCTTGATCTGGGCGCCGACGTAGGTGATCAGAAAGACGATGATGATCAGCGAGGCGACGCCGCGCAGCAGGTGCACGCGGTCGCGGAAGCGGCTGGCCAAGTAGTCGGGAATCGTGATGTCGCCCGCGGCGCCGGTCTCACGGCGCAGCCGCCGGGCGACGGTCAGGCACATCACCAGCTCGACAACGGTGTAGCCGGCTACCATCGATATGGCACCAACGCCGCGGACGAAGGCGACGCCGGAGACCGCCAGCAGCAGCCAGGCGCTGCGCCCGCTGACCACCGCCGAGAGCGCCACCACCAGCGTCTTCATGCGGCGCCCGCCCAGGAGGAAGTTCGCCTGCTCCCGCGAGCTGAAGCGGGCGGTCCAGAGCCCGATCAGAATCACCACCAGGAAATAGAGCGCGAACGCTGAGATCGCCCACGGATCGCCGGCGACGTAAGGTATTCCGGCTTCCGGCATGGCCTCTTCCGATACCTCCTCCCCCCCCTGGGGAACACCAAGTATAGCGACGCCGGGGGACGGTGTATACGGCTCGCGCCTGGACGCGAGAGCGAACATTACAGCCGATAGGGTGTCTAAGAGCATAGGAAAACAGCGCAGACGCGGAGCATCCCGAGTCGGTGGAGGGCCGCGAGCAGGAAGTCCTTGCGGGCCGTCGGGATGAGGACAGAGATAATCAGGCTACCCCTACCACCCCCCATCCCTCCCTACTTGCCATCCTTGGCAAAGGCGCCGCCCCGCGATCGCTGCGGGGCGGCGCCGTATTGCCGTGATGTCAATCACCGTAAGATCGCGGGGCCTTTCATAGAATTCATCCAATCGTATAAAATAGTATCGGTTTGTTTTCAGGGAGGATGGAGAAATGAAAATCTTTCCAAAGATCTGCACATTCACCGCAATAGGGTTCTTCTTCCTAACCCTCGTCCCGCCTGCCCTGGCGGGCGGCGTGAATGTCACAGGCATTATCAAGGCTGTCACGGCAGACAGTATAACGGTGCGCGATACCACCTTCGCACTCACCGATGAAACCGCGTATAAGCACGGCTCCAGCGGCGACCTTGCGGTCGATGTCAGGGTGAAAGTGAGAGGGGAGATCGTCGGCGGCGTCCTGACGGCGACTGAAATCAAGTTCCTGGGAAAAAACGGTGGAGGCGGAAACAAGGGTGAACGCGTTGTAGCCGAGGGGCTGATCGACGTCCTAACGGAGACCGAGATCACCGTTGGAGGAACCACCTTCGCCATCACCGCCAACACCAGGGTCGCCCGCGGTTCCTTCGACGACCTGGCCGTGGGCGTCGAAGTGGAGGTGCGAGGCCGCGCGCTCGGGGACGGCACAGTCGAAGCGTTACAGATCAAGTTGGCAAGGAACAATGGCGACGGCAGCCACGGTCCCAGGACCGCCGTCACCGGCGTCGTAACGGCCATTGACGCCGGCGAGGGCGACACCCTGATCGTGACTCTCGACGGCGAGCTGACCCTCGAAGTCGATGGCAACACCAGGCTCTTCGGCCGCCACGGCCTCAGGGCCCGGGCGAGCGACCTGGTCGTGGGTCTCACGCTGCGCGTCCTCTATCATCCCTACGGAGAGTTCGTCAGCACCGGCCCCAGCGGCCGCGTTGCCGTTCTCATGATTCTCGGGAGAGAGAATATCAGGGGAACCGTAGAGGCGGTTTCAGCGCCGGACGACTTGGGCCTTGGGAGCATCACTGTCAGCTCGATGATCTTCTACTTTGACGACCTTACCAGGGTCATCGGTGCCAGCGAGGGCGTCAACGATCCCGCGGATCTGCCGATAGAAACGCCTGTGGCGGTCCTCTGTAATCCGCTTGCCGACGGCTCCTACCTGGCCAACAAGGTGATCGCCAACAACGCGTCCGGGGGCGGGCCCAACCGCGACAGCGGCCTCATCACCGGCCTGACCAACGGGAGCGGCTCCGTCACCGGCTTCAGCATCGGCGGCCAGGAATACCTGATCGACGAGAATACCTCCTTCATGGTAGCCGGCTACGACGGCCCCTTCAGCGCCGACGAGCTGGTGGTCGATCTCCTAGTAATCGTCAAGTGGCGAGCCGATGCCGACGGCAACAGGGTGGCCGTATGGGTGCGAGCCGTATGGGTGCGAGTAGTGCTCCCGGTCTATAAGTACTGCGCAGAGATCGAGGCCGTCGGTACCGACTCCATCACACTGCTCGGGCTTGTGATCAACGTGACGGAGTGGACGGAATTCAGCGGCTTCCCTTCCCCCGACACCACTTTGGCCGACCTGCTTCCGGGCGACAAAGTCGAGGTCAAGGTCCTGCTTTGGCCCGACGGGACGCTGGTCGCCGCCGAGATCGAGCCGTGCGATGACGACACGGTTCACGTCCGCGGCGAGATTACCAGCATCACTCCGACCAGTGACGGCGCGGCGCTCGTGGTCGCGGGCGTCGACGTCGTCGCCACCTCCGACACTGAAGTATCCGGTCGCGACGGAGCGCTCTCGCTCTCCGACCTGACCGAGGGCATGACAGTCGACGTCTGGGGTGAACTCGACGCCGGCGGCGTGCTGCAGGCCGAGCGGATCAGGGTGCGCTGAGGCCAGTATCGGCAAGACAGAGCGACCACGGCGGCGTCTGTTTAATGCTTAAGCAGACGCCGCCGATTTCTTCCAGCCCCTAGCAAATTTCAACGTCGGGAGACCCCGAAGCGAAATCCCGCGCTCCCGGGAGCGACCGACCTGGCACTACTTCGGGATAGTGAAGTAGAAGGTGCTGCCCTCGCCCGGTCGCGACTCAACCCAGACCCTGCCGCCGGCGCGCTCGACGATGCGGCGCACGATCGCCAGCCCGACCCCCGTCCCCGATCTGGAGGTTTCGGAAGACCGGTAGAAGACATCGAAAATCTTCTCGAGGTCGTCGGCCGGGATGCCGACGCCGTTGTCGCGCACCTCGAAGCGGTGCGAGTGGGGGCCGGTCTTGCAGCGGACGGAGACCCGAGGCGCGCGCTCGGGGTGGCGGTACTTGTGGGCGTTGGTGATCAGGTTCTGGAAGAGCATCGCGGCGGCGTCGGGATGCAGATTAACGCCGGGCAGCTCGCCGACGCTGAGGTCGATCTCCTGGTCGGGGAAGCGCGCCCGCAGGTCCTGGAAGATGCCCTTGACTACGGTCGCCGACGGGGTGTCGTAGGCCTCCTCGTCGTCCCACCTGCCGGCGCGGGAGAGGGAGAGTAGGCCGTCGATGAACTCCCGCATGCGCTCGGTGCTGCGCCGGATCATCCCCACCTGCTTGTGCGGCACCTGCTCGGAGATCATCTCGTCGAGGTTCTGGCAGCAACTGGCTACTACACCGAGCGGGGACTTCAGGTCGTGGGCCACGGTGTAGACGAACGACTCGAGCTCGGCGTTCTTGGCCAGCAGGTCGCGCTGCAGCAGCGCCTTCTCGGTGATGTCTTCGTAGACTATGCCTACGTTGCGCACCCGCCCGCCCTGGGTGATCGGGAAGGCAACGGCACTGACCACGACGTCGCTCTGGCCGTAGAGGTTCTCGTCGGCCCCGGCGGAGAACTCGGCGAACGGGATGCTGACGATCTCGCCGTCGAAAGCCCTCTCCACGGCTGTGGAGATGCCGGCCTTGATGAGCCGCTCGTCGGTGAAGAAGTTGTGCACCCCCTCGCCGACGATCTCCTCCTCGGCGACGCCGAAGGCCCGCGCCAGGGCGCGGTTGATCTTCACCGTCCAACCGTTGCGGTCGACTATCTGCAGGCTGAAAGGCGAGTGCTCGATCACCGAGTTGAGGAAGTCGTTGGACTCCTGGAGCTGGCGGCGCAGCCGCTCCTGGTCGGTGACGTCGATGCCGAAGCCTACCGCCGCCCCCAGGCCGCCGTCGTCGGCGAGGAAGGTGCACGTAGAGACGTCGACCACCCGCTCCCGCCCGTCTTCGGTGCGGACCGTCCAGAGCGAGTTCTCGAGGGTCTCGCCGCGCAGGTGAGAGTCGAACGCGCTGCGCGCTCCCGCCAGCACCACCTCGTCCGGTAGCAGCTTCTTTAGGAATCCGGGCCGCTGCGCCTCGGCCCGAGTGTAGCCGCTCAGCTCCTCGGCCTTGCGGTTGAAGATCACCTCCCGCGTCGTAAAGTCGTAGCCGAAGATGGCTACGTTCGCCGTGTCGATGACCGTGCGCAGGAATCCCAGCGCCCGCCCGGCCTCGCGCTCGAGCTCGAGCGCCGGCCCCACGTCCTCGAAGAAGACCAGGGCGCCCTCGGTCCCGGCACCGTGCAGCGGGATGCCGTTGACGATCGCCCGCACCTTGAGGCCGCCGTCGGAGGCGAAGCGGACGAAGGCGTCGCGGATCGGCACGCCATCGAACACCAGACGCCGCAGCGGCTCCTCCGCGCCGGCCTCGATTATGGCCGGCAGCTCGAAAACCAGCCGTCCGTCGAGCCCCTCCCCCTCGGGCACGCCGGTGCCGAGGAACAGCGTACTCTTTTCGCTGGCGTACAGCACGCTCCCCCGCACGTCGAGGCGCACCACGGCCGCGGGGCAGTAGTCGAAGATCTCACGGCGGAGGCTTTCGAGGGCCGCGTCGGCGCGCGGTTCCCCGCCCGCGCCCGCATCGCTGGCGCCAAGCTCCGCCGGCGGCCGGTAGCCGTGCTCCAGCATGAAAGCCGCCAGGTCGCGTCGGGCGATGCGCCGCACACCTCCCGGAGTGCGCGCCGCCCGCAGCTTACCCTTGTTCACCCAGCGGATGGCGGTGCTGATATGGACGCCGCACAGCCGTGCGACGTCAGCGGTAGAGTAGTACGATCTTGCCATTTGCGAAACCCACAAAAATTGGTCGTCCCTGCTAACAATGCTAAGAATAATTATAACGCACTGCGTCCCCGCGCCGCTATGTGTTTATCACCTTGATATCCGCTCCGCTCCTCCGGGATAATGCAAGCGGGATTCGGGAGGACCCAGCCAGTGGCGGAACGAATGGTTTCCGGCTTCGCCCGCGCCGAGGAGATCGGCTACGAGCAGACGCTGCGGCCCAGAATCCTGGACGACTACGTCGGGCAGGAGCGCAACAAGGAGATCATCAGGGTGGCGATCGAGGCCGCCCTGGGGAGGGAGGAGGCGCTCGACCATGTGCTGCTGTTCGGCCCGCCGGGGCTGGGCAAGACGACGCTGGCTTACATAATCGCCGCCGAACTGGGCGTCGGCATCCGCACCACCTCCGGGCCGGTGATCGAGAAGGCGGGCGACCTGGCGGCGCTGCTGACGAACCTGAAGGCGCGCGAGGTGCTGTTCATCGACGAGATCCACCGGCTGCCGCCAGCCATCGAGGAGATCCTCTACCCGGCTATGGAGGACTACCAGATCGACATCATCATCGGCCAGGGCCCCAGCGCCCGCTCGATCAAGATGGACATCCCGCCGTTCACACTCGTCGGCGCCACCACCCGCGCCGGCATGCTCACCAGCCCGCTGCACGGCCGCTTCGGCATGGTGCAGCGCATAGGATTCTATACAGCCGCAGAGCTGACGGCGATAGTGACCCGCTCGGCGGCGATCCTGGGCGTGGAGATCGAGCCGGAGGGAGCGGCCGAGCTCGCCCGCCGCAGCCGCGGCACGCCGAGGGTCGCCAACCGCCTGCTGCGGCGCGCGCGGGACTTCGCCCAGGTCCGCGCCGACGGCGTCATCAGCGGCGCCGTGGCGGAAGACGCGCTGGCGATGCTCGAGGTGGACCGCTTCGGCTTCGACGACCTGGACCGCAAGATCCTGCTGGCGATCATAGATAAGTTCGACGGCGGGCCGGTCGGCCTCAGCACACTGGCGGCCGCCGTAAACGAGGACAAGGACACCATAGAGGACATCTACGAGCCGTTCCTGATGCAGATCGGCTTCCTGGAGCGCACCCCGCGCGGCCGCAGCGCAACACGCCGCGCCTACGAACACCTCAAGGGCAGCGGAGACGAGCCCGAGAGCCCCGGCGCGCAAGAGCCGCTCTGGTAGCGCGTAGTCGCAACCGCCGCGCGTTGACCGCACCGCGCCGCGGGCTTAAAGTTAATCGGATAACCGAAGAGCAAGCGGTAGGCAGATGACCGGCAAGAGATCGCTACCGAGCCTCCTGACCGCGGCCGCGCTGGCCCTCCTGACCGCCCTCTGCACCCCCGCTCCCTCCGACGGGCGGCAGGATTACGAAGCCGAGCGCCAGCAGATGGTGGAGCACCAACTGCTGGC